>NZ_CP101416.1:1900000-2647500 GCF_027942295.1 Pseudanabaena sp. Chao 1811 | reverse complement strand
CGTACTCCCCAGGCGGGGTACTTAACGCGTTAGCTACGGCACTGACCGGGTCGATACGGCCAACACCTAGTACCCATCGTTTACGGCTAGGACTACTGGGGTATCTAATCCCATTCGCTCCCCTAGCTTTCGTACTTCAGCGTCAGTTGAGATCCAGCAGGACGCTTTCGCCACTGGTGTTCTTCCAGATATCTACGCATTTCACCGCTACACCTGGAATTCCTCCTGCCCCTATCTCTCTCTAGTCTTACAGTTTCCATTGCCTTTCCAAGGTTAAGCCTCGGGCTTTGACAACAGACTTATAAAACCGCCTACGTACGCTTTACGCCCAATAATTCCGGATAACGCTTGCATCCTCCGTCTTACCGCGGCTGCTGGCACGGAGTTAGCCGATGCTTATTCGTTAGGTACCGTCATTATCTTCCCTAACAAAAGAGGTTTACAATCCACAGACCTTCGTCCCTCACGCGGTATTGCTCCGTCAGGCTTTCGCCCATTGCGGAAAATTCCCCACTGCTGCCTCCCGTAGGAGTCTGGACCGTGTCTCAGTTCCAGTGTGACTGGTCATCCTCTCAGACCAGTTACCGATCGTCGCCATGGTGTGCCGTTACCACTCCATCTAGCTAATCGGACGCAAGCTCATCTACAGGCATTTAAACTTTCACCCGAAGGCACATCCGGTATTAGCAGTCATTTCTAACTGTTGTCCCGAACCTATAGGTAGATTCTTACGCGTTACTCACCCGTCCGCCACTAGTACCGAAGTACCCGTTCGACTTGCATGTGTTAAGCATACCGCCAGCGTTCATCCTGAGCCAGGATCAAACTCTCCATGGTGTCTATCAGTTTCAAGATTTCTCTCTACTCCCTCTAGCTTTTTTCCTTTCGGATGGGTTTGACTTTTTTTTGCTTTTCGCTTATCCTGTCGGATAGCTGGTTATTTTTCAATAATCCAGTCTTTATTTTCTTGACGAGGTTTATTGGTTTCTTAAAGCTTTCAAACTATTCTTTTGTCTAGGTTCTCGCGCCTTTCCTTTCAGTTCGGTTCGCTTCGCTTTCGCTTGGCTCCCCTTCAGCGCTTTATTAATATAGCTACCTTAAATCCCTTTGTCAACTACTTTTCCGAAATTTGTTTAACTTTCCTTTTCTTGTTTGCTTGTATACCTTGCTAAATAAGGGTTTCAGGGGAGAAAAGTTTTTTAAGATTTAGGTAAAGCAGCTTCGATAGACTTAGTTACAAGAGCTTGAACTGCTTCTACACCTTCCCAGCCTCTAATTTCAGTGACCTTCTTTTCTAGATTTTTATAGGAACGGAAAAATTCAGCAATTTCTTCAAGGCGATGAGGGGCTATATCAGACAATGTCTTGACATCAGCATAACGGGGATCTTTGGCAGGGACACAGAGGATTTTTTCGTCACGATCGCCACCATCGATCATGATGAGCATTCCGATAGGACGGGCTGGAATCACACAACCAGGGAATGTGGGTTGATCCATGATGACCATGCCATCAAGGGGGTCGCCATCATCGGCAAGGGTATTAGGAACAAAGCCATAGTCGTAAGGATATTGGACAGAGGAATATAGGACACGGTCTAAAGCAAAGGCATTGAGGTCTTTGTCAAATTCATACTTGTTTTTGCTACCTGCGGGAATTTCGATCAAGACATTGAGGATGCCTGCTTTAGGTTGTGGTGGGATAAGAGATAAATCCATAACGATGATCCTTTAGGTGTTTTTTGTTACTTATGTATATGTTTGACGTGTTTTGGTCAACCAGCGATCGCATAGCAAATTGCTGTCTACCTAGAAAAAGTATAAGTGTCTAGGGCAATTGTTTTTACGGTTAATTAGTTAGTCTGATACGCACTTTTGAAAAAATATGCTTTACTGTGATGCATGTGAAGTGTGAGGATGTGCATGGTTTTGCAGCAGGAAGCTCGGTTCCCTATTGGTGTTTTTGATAGCGGGGTTGGGGGACTTACGGTTTTACAAGAAGTTCATCGCCAACTGCCTAATGAGTCAGTGGTTTATTTTGGTGATACAGCGAGATTGCCTTACGGAAAGCGATCGCCTGCGGAAATTATTGAATATGTCTATGAGATTTTGCACTGGATGCAGTCTGAGCGGGTCAAGATGGCAATCATGGCTTGCAATACGAGTTCGGCATTAGCCTTAGATATCGTTAGAAAAGATTTTGATATCCCGATCTTAGGGCTAATTTTGCCAGGGGCAAGAGCGGCTGTAGGCAAGGGCAAAAGGATTGGAGTAATTGCGACGACGGCAACTGTGAAGAGTGAAGCCTATGTCAGGGCAATTTGTGAGAGTGATCCCCAAGCACAGGTTTTTCAAATGGACTGTCCAGAGTTTGTCCCTTTGATTGAGTCAGATCGCATTCAAGATCCCTACACAATGCAAGTTGCAAAGCAGTATTTACAGCCACTAATCGAAGCAAATATTGACACTTTGGTTTTAGGCTGCACGCACTATCCCCATTTATCTGGAGTTTTACGTCAAATTTTGCCATCCCATGTGGCTTTAGTAAATCCTGCATCCTATGTGGTGAGGGCAGCGGCACAGGAGTTAGATTTGATGGGCTTAAAATGTCTAGACAATCGTTGTGGACGTGCTGAAACTCGCTTTTTTGTGAGTGGTGAACCTGATCGTTTTGCTCAAGTATCGCGCCGATGGTTAGGAAAGTTGCCTTTAGTGGAAAAAGTTGCCTTATCTCCTGTAGAATTGCTGTCTTAAAGTTTTGATAGGCACTCTCTAGTCGATTTGATGGGAGTATTTTTTCTTGAACCAACTGAACCAACATTACAAGCGATCGCTATGTTGTTTGATGTGCTTATTGGGTAGTAACCTTCTGTATGTGCAGGAAACCAAGGCAAAGGATGCTCTTGCTCAATCACTACAGAAGACTTCTCTACGAGCACAGATATTATCTAGTGGACAGACGCTGAGACTAAGTAATACCCAAATCAATTCTGATGGGTTGTTATTTAAGGATAGTAATCCTCAGATCAACGTTTCACGGTCAATTAATGTAAAACGCAATATTCTGGGCTTACAGATAAACGAGGATACACAACTGTCACCTAAATTTTCAGCGCCTGAAAATCCTTATAGCGTAAGCCCTCTAACAGTAGTGCAGTTTCAAAAATCCCCTGAGATCGCAAGATTGGGCTTTGATCTTGATAATCCCCAACCCAAGATTTGGCAAAGCTCCTTTGATACAGATCAGGGAGTATTGATGAAACCTATAACAGGTTTGTCATCAGAAGCTAGTGACACAACTAAAAATCCATCAGTAGCATCATTACCGATCGATATACCTACAACAATTGATGGTTTATCCTTTAATGGGTATGGGCAACTGGTAATTCAAGCAAGTCGAGCAATTACTTACCGTAGCAGCTTAGACTTGGCGAATAATATTTATAGCTTTACTGTTCCCGCTACAAGGATTTCGGCACAACTACGCCGTCCAATCTTAGGAGCCAATAGTCCGATTGAGCAGATTCGGCTTAATCAAGTTGGCGAATCGGTTGTAATTAGTATTAAAACAATTTCAGGCTGGCAAATAAGAGAAACTCCTAGAACTAATGCTCAGGCGATCGCTTTACAGTTAGTGAGTGTTGGTGTAGTTAATACTAGCGTCCCTAGAATTCCACGCTCTCAACCACAACAAATCTATGGCAATAATACTGGTCGGCAGTTAGTTGTGATTGATCCAGGACATGGCGGTCCCGATGTTGGTGCTACTCGCAATGGCATATACGAAAAAGATATTGTCCTATTAATGAGTAAACATCTAGGTAGGATATTGCAGCAAATGGGATACGCGGTGGTCTATACTCGCACTGAAGATATCGATCTAGATTTGGAACCAAGGGTTCAGATTGCAGAGAAGTCTAGAGCAAGCGTATTTGTTAGTGTGCATGTGAATTCACTTGATGCAAGATCCTCTCAAGTCAATGGCATTGAAACTTATCATGCTCCAGGTGCGTCTCTAGGAAAGAATCTTGCAGAATTGGTACATGAGCAAATTCTTGCTAGTACAGGTGCAAATGACCGTGGTGTGAGGTCAGCTAGATTTTATGTAATTCGCAATACTTCGATGCCTGCCATTCTTGTGGAGACTGGGTATATTACCAATCCATCGGAAGCAGCAAGATTGGTGAATCCTTCTTATCAAGAGCGAATGGCTGAGGCAATCGCTAAAGGGGTCGATCAATTCTTAAAATCCTATCGAAGATAGCTCATCAAGCAATTACAAATAGTTAAATATCTAGCTGTGCGATCGCTCAACTTGCGGATCTTTATGCCATTGGGAGAAATATTTTGCGATATCGACAACTAGCATTGGGAATTTGTGTGAGCATGGCTACTAACTATGCATGGAATCTGGGAAACCCTTCCAGTCGAGTGGCTTATGGGTTAGACTCTCACACCTTGCCAACAGTCTCAGGGACTAATCAAACAGCGAAGCCAAGCAATTTACTAGCACCTGCAATTGCCCAAAATACATCTGACCTATCCAATAGCATTAGACTCAATAGTATTCGTCCTACGACTAATGGCTTGATGCTGACGTTGAATGCTAATCCTGAAATCCGTATTCAACGTGAAGCTAATCCCAATCGCTTGATTGTTGATTTGCAAAATACTGCGGTGGTGAAGGAATTACACAAATCTAGCCTGCTGATGAATCGCTTTGGAGTCAAACAGGTCAGAATTGCCCAATTTCAAAATAATCCTGCGATCGCGCGTTTAGTTTTTGACCTCGATAGTAATGATCCCAATAGCAAGGTTGCTTGGCAAAGTCAGTACATCGCCGCAACCAATACTTTATTGCTCACTCCAGCCAATCTCGCTCAAACTCCTGTAACAACTAGTTTGCCAATTCCTGTAAGCAGTAATCCTATAAATACCAGCAAACCAGCCTCAATCCAAAGATTGAGCTTTAGTAATACAGGACAATTGATAATCGAGGCAAATCAACCTGTTAACTATCAAACTAGTCTTGATCGAGTTTCGGGAACCTTTAATTTAAGAGTTGCCAACGCTAATATTTCACCAACTTTACAGCGCCCTACCCTTTTAGCTACTAGCCCCATTGAAAGAATTCGCCTATCTCAAGTAGGAAATGCAGTAGAAATTGGAATTAAAACTAGTCCCAGTTGGCAAATACGTGAAATCCAACGCCAAAACAATCAACAAATCAATTTACAAGTTGCATCCAATTTACCCAGTAATAATCCTTCGGAGTCATTGCCAGCCCCAAACAGACAAGGTTTAGGAGTCATCGTTGTCGATCCTGGGCATGGGGGACCTGATGTGGGTGCTACGAGAAACGGGATTTATGAAAAGGATATCAATTTAGAAATTAGTAAGTATTTGGGCGGAATATTACAGCAAATGGGCTATTCCGTTATATACACGCGCACTAACGATATTGACCTAGATCTAGAGCCAAGGGTACAAATTGCGGAAAATGCCAGAGCTGATGCATTTGTAAGTGTGCATGTTAATTCCTTAGACGTGAATGCATCTAGCGTCAGTGGGGTAGAAACCTATCATGCTCGTGGCTCAACGGTTGGGCAAGAGCTAGCTAGATATGTGCATTCTCAGATTATTGCTAGTACAGGAGCAAGCGATCGCAATATCAGGGGGGCAGGTTTTTATGTAATTGCCAAGACTTCTATGCCTGCGATTTTGGTAGAGACGGGTTACATTACTAATCCAGCCGAATCTTCAAATTTGACTAGCCCCAATTATCAGAGGCGGATGGCTGAGGCAATCGCTAAAGGCATCGATCAATTTTTCAAATCTAACCGAAGATAGATGCTCAAAAAATTTTACAGAAACAACAATCTAGCTATTAAATAGCTCAATCTGCGAATATTTAAGCCATTGGGAGAATTATTTTGCAATATCGTCAACTAGCAGTTGGAGTGTGCATTAGCATTGCTAGTAGCTACATAGAAACTATCTTTAGCTCAAAAATAGAAGCTCATGAACTATCATTTCACACCACACGAGATCGCCTCACCCAAACGATCCCCATAGAATCAACTCCTAACACTCCGCGTCCAGTCCTTGTAGAAGTCAGTAATAGACATTTGGAAATTACAAGACTGAGTTTTAGTGCTAATGGTCAAGTCATAATCGAGGCTAATCAATCGTTAAGCTATCAAACTACGATTGATCGAACTTCTGGGATGTACAAAGTAACTATCCCTAATGCCAAAATTGCAGCTAATTTTCAGAGACCCACTTTAGCTGCTAATAGCCCTATTGAAAGAATTCGCCTCGAGCAAGTTGGAAACTCCTTAGAAATTAGTATTAAAACGATCGCTGGTTGGCAAATACGTGAAACTCAACGCTTAAATAATCAGCAGATTAAGTTACAAGTTTCTCTCAATAGCGTTTTACAATCTCCCAAACCGATCTCGCAGACTAATCCAATACCATTGCCTAACAGCAATGCCACACCATTGCCACAAAATACTGGAGATCGCCGCCGTGGTGTAATTCTCGTTGATGCTGGTCACGGTGGACGCGACCCTGGCGCAGTCGCTAATGGAGTCCGCGAAAAGGACATCGTACTACCTATCAGCTTAATTTTAGGTCAAAGCCTGCAAAGTATGGGCTACACCGTTTATTACACTCGCACCAATGATGTAGAAATTGATCTCGAACCCCGTGTTGCTCTAGCTGAACGGGTCAATGCTGATGTTTTTGTGAGCATTCATGCAAATTCCCTCGCCTCGCTCAATAGTGCTGTTAATGGTGTTGAGACTTTCCATGCGCGTGGCTCTACGTTGGGGCGAGAATTGGCGAGTTATGTCCAATCACAAATTATTGCTAGTACAGGAGCCAATGATCGTAAGGCAAAAGCCGCAGGTTTTTATGTACTTGCCCGAACTTCGATGCCTGCAATTTTGGTAGAAACTGGATTTGTGACCAATGCTAGAGAAGCTGCAAATCTCAGTGATCCCAATTATCAGAAGCGGATGGCTGAGGCGATCGCAAAAGGTATCGATCAGTTTATACGAATTCGCAGATAAAAACACGGAGCAAAACAAAGGGTGGCACATGCCACCCTTTGTTTTAAGACAGAACTTTAGCAAACTCTAAAGGCGATTGCGATTTCTGTTGTTTTTAAGACAGAACTTTAGCAAACTCTAAAGGCGATTGCGATTTCTGTTGTTGATGTCTGGCATCAGTAATCAACCAGTCCAAAGCAGCCGCTTGGAGATCAATTGTTGCCCCCGTCTTATCAACGCAATAGCGCCCAAACACTAACTTATCAACTAATCGCACATCCGAAAGGCGCGAATATTCAAAAATTACGCTCCGCTCAACCACAGCACCACTACAAACATGGCAATTAGGACCAATCATCGTTGGACCAATAATAGTTGCGCCATCCTCGATTTGGGTCATCCCACCAATATAAACAGGTCCACGAATATCAACTTTGTCCCAATTAACGGAAACATTTAAACCTGTATAGATGCCTGGATGTACTTCATGTCCGGGAATATTCACATTTTTGATTTTATTGGATAAAACATCTTGGATGGCTTGCCAATAGTCGGGTACTTTTCCGATATCCACCCATTGAAAGTCCATCGAAATCGCATGGAATGGTAGATCGGCTGCCACTAGCTTAGGGAATAAATCACTACCTAAATCAAATTCCACGCCTGATGGCACATAGTCCAGAATTTCAGGCTCAAAAATATAAATACCTGTGTTGATCGTATTGCTAAGAGCCGCTTCGACACTGGGCTTTTCCTGAAACTGCTTGATCCTTCCTTCAGAATCTGTCACAACCACACCATAGCTGGAAACCTGATCCCTAGGCACTGTCTTGGTAATAATGGTTGCTAAAGATTTTTTTTGGCGATGCCAGTTAATGGCATAGGTGAGATCGAGATCAATGAGAGCATCACCACAAAGAACGACAAACGTATCATCAAAAAATGGCGAGAAATCTTGGATTTTTTTTAGCCCACCTGCAGAGCCAAGGGCGCTACCTTGTAACTTACCATCGACAATAGTTCCCTCGAAGGAATAAGCCATTTGCACGCCAAATTTTTGACCATCCCGAAAATAGTTTTCGATCTCTTCGGACAGATGGCTCACATTAACCATAATGCGATCAAAGCCATGCTGTCTAAGCAATTCAACTAAGAATTCCATAACAGGCTTTTGCATGATCGGGATCATGGGTTTAGGCATGATATTTGTGATGGGGCGAATCCTCGTACCTTTACCCGCCGCCAGAATCATGGCTTTCATAACTTATGGTCTCCTCACACTATGATGAAATCTCACTTGCATGTCCCAGCAATTCAAAAAGTACATTCAAAATGCCTGAAAGTTGGTTTTATCATACCTTGTTAGGTAGTCTCTAGAAGGATATGGTCATAGGCATAATGCCCACCGCATCTTCCTCAAACTCTAAAAATCGATACTACGACTGTTATACAAACTCATCGTCTTTTCTAAACCGTCCCTCAAAATACTCGTTACTGTGGAATTACCAAGATCTAGGACTTCAGGTAAAACTTTATTTTCTGTAGCCGTAAATCCCCCTAAGACGTGGTTAGTAACATTTTGATTAGCTTTGGTAGCGATCGCCTGATTTTCTTTATTACCTCCACGCCCAATTCCAAGACGCAGACGGGGAAAGTTTTGCGTACCCAAATGCGAAATGATGGACTTCATGCCATTGTGACCACCTGCGGAACCAGAGGGACGCAATCGCAGCTTACCTAGGGGCAAGTCCATATCGTCGTAAATAACCAAAATATTTTCGGGACTACATTTAAACCAATCGGCACAGGCACGAACTGCCTGTCCTGATAAATTCATATAGGTCGTAGGTTTGAGCAAACGGATTTTGCCATTATGGGCTAATGAGCTAGATAAACGCCCCTCACCAAAGATCCCATAAAACCTCTTTTCCTTGCCTAAGGAGATACTCCAATCTTTAGCTAAGGCATCAACCGCCATAAAACCAATATTATGGCGGGTACGTTCATATTCTGGGCCCGGATTACCCAGACCAACAATTAGGGAAATAGACTGATTCTCAAGCATCCGTGGCGTTTGCTACTTCCTTAACTGCTTCGGATGGGGCAGATGCTACTGGGGTGGCGACAACTTCAGTGGTTGATGACGCTGGAGCCTTAGCGGCTTCAGTAGTCTGTTCTAAGCGATCGGCTTCACGCTTAAATTCTGATTCAAACTCGCGGGAAGCATCTTGAAAACCTTTAATCGCTTTGCCCATGCTGCGTCCGATTTCTGGTAATTTTTTGGGACCAAAAATCAGCAACGCCACTAACATGATCAAAATCATCTCAGGCAAGCCAATACCAAAAATATTCATGGGGAATGACCTTATGTATAGACAACTTAGTTTTGTAATAGATCAAAGGCACGCAGAGCGTGCCTTTGATATTGCGATCGCGCCTAACTAGAAATTAGCCGCCCCAGTTGAGGTTAACACCCTCAAGAATCAAGGAAGAGTTGTACAACTGGAGGATAATGACCAGAAATACAAGGAATAATGCCATGAATACAGCCATTAGAGGGGTGGTTCCCCAACCGCGAGAAACCTTACCGTATTCTGCATTCAGTGGTCTGAGAATATCGCCAAGCCAAGTACGTTGTGACATAAAGTTTGTCTATTAAAAACGATTGTTAGTAAATAGTATAATCGTAACAATAACTTAAAACATTGGTTCAATTCATGGAAAACGCAACTTCGATCGCAGTTACTATTGCTGTAACCGTGATCGTCTTAACGGCTTACGCAATATATGTGGCATTTGGACCACCAAATAAGGACTTAGTTGATCAGTTTGAAGAACACGAAGATTAGCTTACAGATAAGCAGCGCAAAGCACTGCTTATCTAAACGCATAAGCCATGACTAAGAATTTTCGCCTCACCCATGATGTTTTAGATGTAGCGACTGTCTATGCGATCGCAGACAATGCTCGTAATGGGGCAGTTGTACTCATGAGTGGTATGGTACGCAACCAGACGGGGGGCAGAGCCGTTGATTATCTGGACTATCAAGCTTACGAAGCAATGGCTTTACAAGTATTTCAAGATATTAGCGATCGCTGTCGAACAAAATTTCCTGATATTACCGAAGTCGTCATTCACCATCGACTAGGCAAGCTCAAAGTTGGGGAAATCAGTGTTTTAGTTGCCGTGGGTTCGCCCCACCGCGCCGAAGCTTTTGAAGCCTGTCGCTATGCGATCGATACATTAAAAACAGATGCTCCCATCTGGAAAAAAGAATTTTGGTTAGATGGGGTCAGCAGTTGGGTAAATTGTCCTATATAAAAAAGTTACAGCGCAAAGCGCTGTAACTTTTTTAATGAGCTATGTTGCTAGAAAAAGCTTTTTTTGAACGACCAGCCTATGAGGTTGCCCCCGATCTATTGGGCTGCACCATAGTACGCAGAATCGATGGCATTGAATATCGGGGCTTAATTGTGGAAACTGAAGCCTATGATGCTACTGATCCTGCTTGTCATGGTTATCGTCGCAAGACCAAACGCAACGGGGCAATTTTTGGAGCACCCTGTACAGCCTATGTTTATTTAATTTACGGCATTTATCACTGCGTTAATATCGTCACCGATCGCCAAGATTTTTGCAGTGCGGTACTCATTCGTGCCATCGAATGCGATCGCTTACCCAGTTGGAGCAATCCCAAAGATAAACCCCATCGCGCAGGCTCAGGACCAGGTAAACTTTGTCGCCTCTTGAAAATTGATCGCCAACTTGACGGTATTACTCTGCATCCAGATTTTGATTTATGGCTAGAGGCGCGATCACCACATTTTAAAGAACCAATTCATCAAACAACTCGCATCGGCATTACACAGGGGATCGATCTTCCTTGGCGTTGGTACTTACGCGATCGCCTTTCAGTATCCCGAAAATAAATATAAATAACTTTTTTCTTCACTTAATCCATCAGATTAATAACCTTTGCATAACTTTTGATTAAACAAATACTTAAACGAGGAAGTAGTATTTATTAAGTAAAAGATTATGGTTGTGCAGCCACATATTTTTATTTAGAGATTTTATTTTCTAAATACTAGAAATAGGTTCTCAACTTAAAATTTTCCTTAAAGTGATTATCCAGACATTTATCCAAAGATTCCAACCAATTTTAATAACTAAATTTTCATATAGATTTAAGCAAATCAATATTTTTAGATATCTGTAACACCTCACGAATAGGGGAAAGGAGAGAAGAGAAATGCGTATTGAAGTTATGCAACCAACGGGGCATCTTGATGCAAACAGCACTAATTATTTTCGTCAGCAAGCCAGCAATGTTTTAGACCGCAAACCCGATGTATTGCTGGTTGATCTCAAGCACCTCAAACAGATGGATAGTTCAGGTTTAGGAGCTTTAGTCTTTGTATTACGCAGTGCTGAAGCCACAGGATGTAAATTTGCACTTTGTTCGCTCAGCGAATATGTCGAATTTTTGCTAGAAGCCACATCAATGAAGGATTTATTTGATGTATTTGAAAATCGTAATCAATTTGAACAATCACTACGAAAAGTTTAATCATACTTCTAAAGTTCACCAACTAAAGGCAGCGCTAAGCGTTGCCTTTAGTTTTTTGATCTACTAAGCGATACAAATGTTGTTAAAATTTCACCATAATATTGACTAGTAACTAACTTAGAACCCTCAACCAAATCATGGAACCTAAAGAAACTACTGTTGAAGCAGCCACAGAAAGTTTAGTCGAATCTGTCGAAGTAGCAGCAAAGCCCCCAGTCACTGCACAAGAAACTACCAAGCCAGCTACTAATTCAGCAGTATCTGCACCTGAGGTAGCTCCGTCAACAACAGAACCTAGCACTGAAGTTGCTATCCCCCAAAACACACCTGAACTTACCACTGAGCTTTGGAATAAAATCACGGCTACTTGGGAAGAATATTTTGGCGAAGGTAAAAAGTCTAATGTGACTCTTGCCCTTACAGTTATCGCCATTATTCCTGTATTGATTGCCGCTTCTACACTTTTAGAATTTTTAGATAAATTACCTATACTACCTAGTATCTTTGAACTAGTTGGATTTGGCTATTCGATCTGGTTTGTCTACCGCTACTTACTACTCGCCAATACCCGCAAAGAATTAATTGACACAATCACGGCTTGGAAAAATAAAGTTTTCGGCTAGGCTAAACCTGCTAATCAACAGACGAGGGGCTAAAGCCCTTTGTCTATAGCAGTGTGTTTAGAGCTAGGATATTGATAAAGTAAGGCAAAATAAACAATTAATAAGCTGTTTACTAAGCAGTTTTGGGAAGCGAAGAGGGATATACGTCAAGCATGGGCAAAATTGTAGGTATTGATTTGGGTACGACAAACTCTGTGGTAGCCGTTATGGAAGGTGGCAAGCCCATAGTAATTGCGAACTCAGAAGGTAGCCGAACCACTCCCTCAGTTGTTAGCTTTACTAAAGATGGTGAGCGCCTTGTCGGGCAAATGGCACGTCGTCAAGCGGTGCTAAATCCTGACAATACTTTTTATTCTGTAAAGCGTTTTATCGGACGCAAGCATAGTGAACTCTCGGCAGAAACTAAGCGCGTCCCCTATACAGTCCGTCGGGATGAACAGGGTAATATCAAGTTACGCAGTTCTCGTCTCGAAAAAGATTTTGCGCCCGAAGAAATTTCGGCTATGGTTATTCGCAAGCTTGTGGATGAAGCGAGTCGCTATTTAGGAGAACCTGTAACGGGTGCAGTAATTACGGTTCCTGCCTATTTTAATGATTCTCAGCGTCAAGCCACCAAGGATGCAGGCAAAATTGCGGGGATCGAAGTCAAACGCATTTTAAATGAACCGACAGCAGCTTCCCTAGCCTATGGACTAGATAAGAAATCTAACAAGAAAATTTTAGTATTTGACCTTGGTGGGGGCACATTTGATGTGTCGGTACTAGAAGTCAGTGATGGCTTGTTTGAAGTCAAGGCAACCACAGGGGATACCCAATTGGGAGGGGATGACTTCGATCGCCAAATTGTGAATTACCTCGCCGAAGAATTTCTCAAGTCCGATGGTGTAGATCTGCGGAAAGAACGCCAAGCCTTGCAAAGATTAACTGAGGCTGCCGAAAAGGCAAAAATTGAGCTTTCGACAGTGGGCGTAACTGAAATTAACTTGCCTTTTATTACCGCAACCGCCGAAGGACCTCTACATTTAGAAACGAGTTTAAAGCGATCGCAATTTGAGCGACTCAGTGCCGATTTGCTAGAGCGTTTACAAATTCCCCTCGATCGCGTGTTGCGTGATGCTCAAATTAGTCCGCGCCAAATCGATGAAGTAGTACTAGTTGGTGGCTCTACTCGTATTCCCGCAGTGCAGGAAATGGTAGAAAGAGCGATCGGTAAACCACCAAGCCAAAGTGTTAATCCCGATGAAGTCGTTGCGATCGGTGCTGTGATCCAAGCAGCGATTTTATCTGGCGAAATTAAAGATGTTTTATTACTGGATGTCACGCCTTTATCTTTAGGTGTGGAAACATCGGGCGGCGTAGTTAAGCGATTAATTCCCAGAAACACAACAATTCCCTGTCGCAAGATGGAATTGTTCACCACTGCCGAAGACAATCAAACCTCGGTAGAAATTCATGTGGTGCAAGGTGAACGGGATCTAGCGGAATATAACAAGTCGTTAGGTCGCTTTAAACTTAGTGGACTCGATCCCCAACCTCGCGGTATGGCGCAGGTGGATGTCACCTTTGATTTGAATACCGACGGCATTTTGGCAGTGACAGCTAGCGATCGCCGCACAGGTGTAGAACGTCGCGTTACCATTCGCGGTGCTTCGACCCTAGATGAAAAAGAAGTCGAGCGCATGGTCACAGAAGCTGAGCAATATGCCGATCGAGATCGGGCAAAGAAAGAGCGCATTGAGAAATTAAATCGCGCTGACAACTTGGCAGTGGGAGCCGAGCGTCAACTCAAGGATCTCGCTCTCAACTATGGCTATAAACTCAGCTATGAGCGGCGCAAACAAATCGAAGGTTCGATTAAGAAACTGAAGGATGCCATTTCTAAGGAAGATGATGCTCTAATCGATCGCGCTCAAGTAGAACTTCAAGAGGCACTCTATGCTTTGTCTAGCGAACTCTATGCTGAAGAAGAATATTACGATGATGAGGATGACGATCTCTTCGGCGGCATTCTCGAAAGCATTGGTAGTTTTGCCAGTCGCAATAAACGCGGCAAAGATGAAGACGATCGCCGTCGTCCCAATACTAGAGTTTCCTACGATGACGATGATGACTGGATGTAATTAAAAAAGGGAGGTGACACAAAGTGTCACCTCCCTTTTTTATATCTCTAATCTTCGGTTTCTTCAGAAGTTTCCGCAACAGTTTCTATAGTAGTCACTGTCACATCACCACTTTGAAGTTCCGCTTCTTCAATCTCTTCTTCTAACGCAGGAGGAACTAAAGTTGCACCCACGATCGCATCGGAAGCATCTAGTCTTTGTAGACGTACACCTCTTGCTGTGCGAGACTGACAAGCGATCGCATCAGTGGACTGACGCATGACGATGCCACGACTGGTAACGATCATTAACTCGTTCTTTTCATCGACTAAACAGAGGGAAGCTAACTGATCTTGACCAGTTTTGAACTTAGTCACTCGCAATCCTTTACCTGCACGTTTTTGAATGCGGAACTGACTGACGGGAACGCGCTTACCATAGCCGCCTCTGGTGACTACCAGTACCCAAGGTCCTTGATATTTCTCGTTATTGGCTTCCGTATCAGCTTCCAAATTCTCATCTTCATTGGCGGTAACTGTCAAATCGATGTCTTCTTCAGAACCTTCAACTTCCTCGATTTCTGCAAGTCCTGCGGGGAGAATATCCATACTTACGATTTCATCATCACCTGTCAGACGCATCGATCGCACGCCACGAGTATCACGTCCCATTGGGCGCAACTGCTCATGGTCAGTACGGAAGCGGATGGACATCCCTTGACGAGAACCGACAATGATCGTGTTATCGGCTTTAGCGCGACGCACCCAGCGCAAGAGATCGCCTTCTTCAAGAGCGATCGCAATTAATCCATTAGAACGAATATTCGCAAAGGCAGGAAGCTTCGTCTTTTTGATGTAGCCTCCAGCCGTAAGCATGACTAGATACTCATCTTCACTGAATTCACTAATTGGTAATACGGTGGTGATTTTCTCATCGGCAGCGATCGGTAATAGCTGCACGACTGCCGTACCACGCGCTGCCCGACCTGATTCAGGAACTTCATAAGCCTTGACTCCGTACACCTTACCGCGATCGGTAAAGAAGAGAACCTTGTCATGACTACGACAGGCAAAGAAATGAGCGATCGCATCATCATCCTTGACATTAGCGCTTGCTTTACCCCTAGTCGCCCGATTTTGCGCCGTAAAGGTATCGACGGGCATCCGTTTGATATATCCCTGCTGCGTCACCATCACAATCGTTTCGCGATTGGCGATCAAATCGGCAGTATCAATATCACCTTCATTAGGAAGAATGCGAGTGCGGCGTGGTGTCGCAAATTCCGCTTTGATCGCTTCTAATTCTTCACGGGTAATCGTGAGAATACGTTCTCTATTTTGGAGAATATCTTGCAAGTCAGCAATCTTAGCAACTAACTGATTATGCTCATCATGAATCTTGTCGGCATCTTGAGCAGTCAAGCGGCGTAACTGCATCGCCAAAATCGCATCAGCTTGTGCTTCGGACAATCCATAGTTTTCGATCAAGCCTGTCTTCGCAGCACTGCTATCATCGGCTCCCCGAATCAAAGCGATTACGGCATCCAAATGATTGAGAGCAATTAATAGACCTTGTAATAAATGATCGCGTTCTTGTGCTTTCTTCAATTCATACTGAGTGCGGCGCGTAATTACTTCATAACGGAAGTCGAGGAAGACTTGCAAGGCATGGCGCAAAGTCAGCGTAATTGGTTCGCCATCAACAAGGGCAAGCAAATTGCAACTGAAGTTCGATTGCAGAGGTGTGGATTTGTAGAGATTATTCAATACCACTTTGGGATAGGCATCACGCTTTAGTTCGATGACTAACCGCATTCCATCGCGATCGCTTTCATCACGAATATCAGAAATGCCATCGAGTTTCTTCTCATTGACCATTTCCGCTATTTTCTCGATTAGCGAAGCCTTGTTAGTTTGGTAAGGCATTTCCGTGATAATAATCGCCTCACGATCCTGCCGTCCCGATGCTGAGATGGTCTCAAAGCTTGCCACTGCCCGCATCGTAATCGAGCCGCGTCCCGTGGTATAGGTTTCACGAATACCATCTGTGCCTAAAACCAATGCTCCCGTTGGGAAATCAGGGCCAGGGATATATTTCATCAGCTCTAGATCACCAAGGCTAGGATCGGCAATTAGAGCTACCAAACCATCCACCAACTCACCCAAATTATGAGGAGGAATATTTGTTGCCATCCCCACGGCAATCCCTGCGGAGCCATTTAGCAATAACTGGGGAATTCGCGCTGGCATGACTAGCGGTTCTTGTTGCGAACCATCGTAGTTATCGCCAAAGTTAACCGTATCGCGCTCGATATCTTGAATCAGACCCACTTGGGCAATGCGGGTCAAACGACATTCGGTATATCGCATCGCCGCAGGGGGATCGTTATCCACAGAGCCGAAGTTGCCATGACCATCGACCATGCGATCGCGCATCGAAAAGTCCTGCGCCATCCGTACCAGTGCTTCATACACTGCCGTGTCACCGTGGGGGTGATATTTACCGATTACGTCACCGACAACACGGGCGCATTTTCTAAAGGGGCGATCGGCGCTCAAGCCCAACTCGTGCATGGCGTAGAGAATACGACGGTGTACGGGTTTGAGTCCATCACGGGCATCGGGCAGGGCGCGACCGACGATCACGCTCATGGCATATTCCAGATAGGATCGCGACATTTCGCCGCGCAGGTCTGTTGGAATAATCCGATCTTCTAAGATATCAGTCATACAGCTACTTAAATTCTCCTTGCATGGCTTGGCAGTGCTTGCCTCGCGTGAGATAGGCAATTCTTACTAAGTGTCTTACTATTATAAGGCTTTGCGGGTTTGCAAACCCGCAAAGCCTTATAAAAAGCCTTAGAAGGAAAGAGTTGTCAAACTACTAATTCATAGTGTTTATTAACGCCAGTTCGGATTAAGCTGGCAAATTTTCAAAACCCAAAAGTAAAAGCCTTGCTTAGCAAGGCTTTTACTTTTGGGTTTTGAGAGAGGGTTTACTACGCAAACCCTCTCTCAAAACTAGTTTCAAATTATCCCGAACTCGCGTTTTATTAGCTTCTTTTATCTGAAAAAATTGGAACTTTTTCAGTTCTAATTACGACTAAAAAAAATCTCATATTCTTTACTTGATTTACAAATGCTAATAATCAAATTATTAGTTGAACTATAGCAAGACTAAATCATTTGTAGATTTTCGGATTTGCGGAAGCGCACCCCTAAGGGGTGCGCTTCCGCAAATCATTTAGGATTGATATATGCCAGTAGTAAATTTAAACAATGAAAATCTCTGCTAGCTTAAATAAGCTTTTGTATAGCATTTACCTTGACAAAAATTCGTATTGAGTTAGCAATTGTATATGTTTGTAGATCAGCTTTTTACTATGGTTTCAGTAGAGATAAATTGATATGTCCACTATAATTTTTTAGTTTAATTTGTCAGCCAGTTTGCGTACACTAAAATATGTTAAATGATTGGCACTATAAGCTAATCTTAAGAATGTGTGATGTGAGTGTACTTGTTTGTCACAAAGACAGGCAAATCTTTAGTTAGTAATTGCAAGCGTATGAGCGATCAACCAGAAAATCCAAAAGCCAAGCAGACAGAAGATAATAGTGATCGCATTAAGCAAAACAAAGATCTTCAACCAAAAACAACTTTTAAACCGAAACTAAGCCATATTCTAGGAATGTTGTTTTTGGGTGTAGTGCTGAGTGGGGCAGCCGCAAGAACTTGGCAAATTATCGGTCAGCCCAAACCATCGTCAGAACCGATCGCCCAAGGTACTGACGCATCCATCCCACCCTATGATCGCAATGGCTTTCCAAATCTAAATCCCCCAGCACCTGCTGATGCTGAGGTGTGGGAATGTGATGTAGCGATCGTTGGTGGTTCCTTAGGTGGTGTTGCAGCCGCTTATCACTCCATGAAAACTGGGGCAACTACTTGCTTAATCGAACTAACACCGATGCTAGGCGGTCAGGTAAGTTCGCAGGGTGTTAGTGCGATCGATGAATCACTGCTCATGCGCTATCGCCAGCAATTCCCCTTGAGTTGGACGCATTTCAAAAATATTATTGCCAGTCAACCCGCCCTACCCGAAAAATATTCCTATCTCAAACCGGGGGCTGTGGTGGCGGATACGAATAGTTGCTGGGTTGGCAATCTTTGCTTTACACCCTATTCAGGGGAACTAGCTGCCGAAGAATTTTTGCGCGAGTCACAGCGGTCTGCCCCAAAAAGTAGATGGGAAACCCAAGTTGCCTTTAAGGGAGCAAGTTTTAATGACAAGGGTAATCGCATTACGGCAATCCATGCGGTAAGACGCATCCCTCGAGATCCTAACTACTTAGTTCAAGGTCGTCTCTCAAGGGAACTCAAAAGCTGGTTCAACTGGAACTCTGATGAGACCTTTGACAAAAAAGCAATTCGTTTACAGGCTCCCGCAGGTAAGCAGATGATCGTCATTGATTCTACCGATACTGCGGAATTAATTGCATGGGCAAATATACCCCATCGTCTAGGGGCAGAAAGTTTCAGCACCACAGGAGAAGTCCATGCGGTGGCGGATAATCCTGAATGTACCCAAGCATTTACCTTCCCCTTTGTACTGAAAATTGCCGATGATGAGGGGCGATCGCTAAAGGAACTCCGCAAAGTTCAACCGGGCTATTCGCGTGAAGAACATCGCAAAGACTATGATTTGGGAAGATTCCCCATGTTTGAAGGCAATAGCATGTTTAACTATCGCCGTATTGTCAGCATGAAGCGTGATGACCCATTTAAGGCGACCCCTGCTAAGGGTGACATGACCGTTGTTAACTGGAACCGTGGCAATGACTGGGGCATCATGAATCCTCCGTTGATTTTGACGGATAAGCAAATTCGTGATTCTGGACAACAACAAAATTGGTTAGGCGGCTTAAATACCACGGCTCTCAAGGATGGGGAAAATCATGCACTGTTATTTGCAGAATGGCTCATGGATAAATATGCTTCAGCCGAGTTTCCCATAAGAATGATGTCAGGACCAGATAGTCCCATGCCAACCCAATCGGGTTTAAGTATGTATCCTTACATTCGAGAAGGTCGGAGAATTTTAGGTCGCGCTGCCTATGGACAGCCAGAATTTTTCATGCGTGAGCAGGACATTCGCAATGATATGGAAGGTGGGCGTAAATTTAATGCCACTTCCATTGGCTTAACCCACTATGCGATCGATATGCATGGTTGCCGCTATCGCAATTGGGAGCCATCTAAATCCCCCAGTGCGGCTCCAGCTAATGAGGATAAGGTACGCCCCATTATTTTGCCCTTTGAGAGTTTGATTCCCCAACGGATTGACAATTTACTCATGGGTGGCAAGGCGATCGCGGTTAGTCACATTGTTAACGGCGCAACTCGTATCCATGTTGGTGAATGGTCGGCGGGGGCAGCAGCAGGGGCAACCGCAGCATGGATTATCGTGCAGGATGACCCTGCTTTGACTCCACAAGCAATTCTTGATCGGGGCAGAATTAGCGAGTTACAAAACCACCTGCGATCGCAAGGACTGTTGCTCGATTGGTAAAGAATAAAGGCGGCGCAATGCGCCGCCTTTATTCTGAGAGATCTGGTTTACTAAAAATAGCCGTAAATACCTGCTTAATCGTTAGTAAAACGAGTCCCAAGGCAATTACAGCAAAAATCATCGTGATGCCCGTACCAAGAGCCAGTAGTATTGTGCGGACAAGGGTAGAAAGACGATTTGCGAGGGTATTAGTGGTCTGTAAAGGGGCAGTCGCTAACTTATTAGCCACCATATTGGTAAATGCGTAGAGAGCAGTAGCTAAGGTGGCAGCAATCGCAGCTCCTGTGAGATTTTTAAAAGGCGACGGTGTGGTGTTAGGAGAGGTAAGTTTAGCTTCTTCAGACATATGATGGCTTACAAAATCAATAACAAAATCTAAACATAAATAGCAACTAGGGTGAGAGGGGCATTGCTTAGTACCCTTCTAGATCGCGATCAAATTACTAAAAAATAAATAAAGATAAGTAGCAATGCTTGGCGTTACTACTTATCTTTTACAGATTGTGACCTAAAATCACAAAAAATTCATTCAAACAGGTAAAAAACTTAATATCTTTGACCACAAAATGATTTAAGATATCCGCACTCAACACAAAAATGCTAGTCCCACTGGAAACAGTGGGCTTTCTTTTATCATTGCACAAATGTTTGTGTGGTGCGACAACAAATTGTTGACACTTTTCAATATTGCATTGCCTACTCCTATAAAAAAAGATGGTTGCTTTGCAAACATCTTTTTTATTATTTCAGTTTAGTTTTATTTCTTTTCGTGCCGTGCATAGTCATCTTGGAAGCGAATAATGTCATCTTCGCCCAAATATTCCCCATTTTGGACTTCAATCAAAATCAAAGGAATAATGCCAGGGTTCTCTAGACGGTGGGATGTACATTTAGGTACATAGGTGGATTGATTAGTACTGATCATTGTTTCTTTATCGCCACAGGTTACTTTGGCAGTCCCTGAAACCACAATCCAATGCTCACTACGATGATGGTGCATTTGCAAACTAAGTCGATGCCCCGGCTTGACTTCAATCCGTTTTATTTTGTAGCCACGTCCCTCTTCCAAGGTGGTAAATGTACCCCAAGGTCTTTCTACAGTGGTGTGAGGCGATTCCCCGTTGAGATTTGCTAAACTTGCGATCGCGGCAGGAGCTTCTTTTACTGGTGACATAACTTGCAACTTAGAAAGCTGAACTGCTCCTAGAATAGCACTAAGCTAAATAATCTTGGTGGACTAAGTAAATGGGTACAAGCTATTGATTAGCCTGTAATTCAATCCTTTAAAATTCCATACAAAATGTTTTATTTCTAAACAAAATTTTCCAACAAAATTTCTCAATACAGCAATCCTAAATGGTTTGTGGAAGCGCACCCCGAAGGGGTGCGCTTCCACAAATCTAAAAATCTACAAATGATTTAGGACTGCTATAAATTTCTCAATAAACTTATTAGATTTATCGGTTAAATCATCTATGGCTGAGTTCTCACGGGTAGGCGATCCTGCACCAGATTTTGAAGCAGATGCAGTAATCGATCAGGAATTTACCAAAATTAAACTCTCCGATTATCAACATAAAAAATATGTCGTTCTCTTCTTTTACCCCCTAGACTTTACCTTTGTTTGCCCCACTGAAGTCCTCGCCTTTAGCGATCGCTATGAGGAGTTCTCCAAATTAAATACGGAAGTAATTGGTATTTCCGTTGATAGCAAATATGCCCATCTCGCATGGATTCAAACACCACTTGCTGATGGTGGACTCGGTGGAGAAATCAAATGCCCTCTTGTGTCGGATCTCACTAAAGCGATCGCTACTAAATTTAATGTGCTTGATCCTAACGCAGGTATAGCATTGCGAGGATTATTCATCATTGACAAGGCAGGCATCGTGCAGCACGCCACCATCAATAACCTTGCCTTCGGACGTAGCATTGATGAAACAATCCGCACCCTTAAAGCAATTCAACACACCCAAATCCATGAAAATGAGGTTTGTCCCATTGATTGGCAAGAAGGCATGGCAACTATTAAAATTTAAGCTCAAGCCATAAGCTGAGGCGCACGCACAGCGTGTACCTCAGCTTATAAATCTAGATTTTAGTTAAGTAAGGTACAAAATGGACTTACCAAATCGGTTAAGTTGATTTAATCAAAAATTAACGTTATCAAAATAGTGTTAACTCATCTTGATGGGGGAAACAAGTAAGGAATATGGCTGAGCAAAAAAAAGCTGTTTTAATGGTACACATCGACCAAGAGCAAGGGCAATTGTGGCAAGCAGCTTTGGAAACTCAGCAATTGACTGTAACTTGGGAAAATGCGAAACAGGACTTAGTCCAATATTTAGGAAGCTGTGATCGCCAAAATCTGCCCGATCTCCTACTAATGGATATGGCACTCAAAAGCCCTAATTCCGAAACTTTGCAATCATCATCGGTATGCCAATGGGTAACTAAGCAACAGGTTCCAGTAAAAGTTGTCCTATTTAACCCCAGACAAGAACGTATCAAAGATGTTGAACATAGTTGGGCCTTGAGGCGCGGAGCATCGGATGTCTTACCCCGCTTATCGCGAGGAAATTTAATATCTGAAGTAGCGAGAATCACTGCCTTAATCGGTTGTTCATTAATTACTCATCCCTTAGAAAAAATCGCTAGCAGCTTAGGGGCAGAGCCTGTAGCTATAGCATCAAACGAGAGTACCCTAACGGAGCTATCTCGAATTAGTGAAATTAATGTAAGCTCAGGTTCTGAAATCAAACCTAAGCCTAAAGTTG
This sequence comes from Pseudanabaena sp. Chao 1811, assembly GCF_027942295.1. Lineage (NCBI taxonomy): Bacteria > Bacillati > Cyanobacteriota > Cyanophyceae > Pseudanabaenales > Pseudanabaenaceae > Pseudanabaena > Pseudanabaena sp. Chao 1811. The sequence continues at coordinate 2,624,807 of NZ_CP101416.1, read as the reverse complement.
ATGCTAAAGCTGATAATACAGTAATGTATCGAGGCGTTAGGATTAGACGCTAATAATCTAAATCCATGTCCAGCAGCAATTCACAGCCGCAAGCATCTCCTGAAAATCAAGACTTCATCTTATTTGCACAGCATGGATGGGCGGACACCTATCACGATATTAATTACCTAGCCCGATCGCTTGTAGAAGATTCCCAATCGCCACAATCTCAAGCAAATATCCCCATCTATACCCCCGATCTCGGTTGGATTAATACTTGGCTGGCGATCGCCCCACTAATTGCCAAAGTTGAGCAAGTCGCCACCGAAGCGATCGCCACATATCCAGATCTACCATTACGCATTATTGGACATTCGATGGGCGGCTTAATCTGGCTGGAAGTTTTAGATCGCCATCAAGAATGGTGGCATAAAGTCCATAGCCTTGTCCTCATTGCTTCACCCATCGGTGGCTCAGATTTAGGCAGATTATTTGATCCATTACGCCTCTTCCCCTTAATTGGTCGGGATCTCGGAACCAATCGCCGTGCCATTGCTGAAGCGATCGCCGCTAAGATCCCGACTCTATCAATCGTGGGTGATATTGGTAATCATACCGATGGCACAGTCCCCATCGGCTGTTCACAGTTTAACCATGCGAGTTTGGTCTATCTCGATAATTTGCGCCATCCCACCCTCAAAAATCATCCCAGAGTTGCTACCGCAGTACGCCAATTTTGGTCAAATCCGATGATCGCTACAGTACCGACCAATACGGCTTCTCAGTTAATTGCCAAACTCAGGGCGATCGACCTCACCGAAATCGATCATCAAAACTTTGCCAATGCCAAGGTCATCCAAACCTATCCAGATGGTACAAAGCTCTGGACATGGAAAAATTCATTACAGGTACTACATGTATTTGTCAGCGAAGAAGTAACAAACGATCAAGGCTCAGGCGATCGATGTATTTATAGTGCCTATGCAGGATGGAGAGACAAAACCAAATTAGCGACTATACTCCAAACTTTATAAAAATTAAGGATAGGTGGTGCTTCACGCCGCCTATCCTTTACTGTAGTGATAAAAAGTCATTACAATCTAAGACTCAGATCTTCTTTTATTCCTTAAAGATTTGAGGCATCTATTACCTAGATATAAACAACCAAGAATACCTATACCTAAATTAGGTGAAAAATCAAAGGGAACTGTCTGTAAATTAGCATTATCAAGGAAGTTACCATAGGAAAGGTTAGCGTTAGTGGTACTTATTCCTTCAACATTGTATGAAGTCACATTTCCTGAGGTGAGTGTTGTCGTGTAAACATCAGCCTTTTGGTTAGTTAGAGAGGTTGCTTCAAACTGGAATCGAACAGAACGATCTGTACCTCTAGCAGGTGCCAGAATAGCTCCTCCTAACGACGGAAGCCCAGCAAGAACACTTGCAGAAGTATAGTTCGCCCAGCCTTTATTAGTAGCGTTAATACTATTAGGATCTAGCTGAGTAGCGAAAACTTTATCAAAAAGAGATGCACCTGTACCAGCATCATCAATAATTCGCACTCTAATCGCATTAACTTGTACATTCCCTGCACTTGTACCTGCGGCAATACGTGCTCTATGCCAAAAATCGAAAGATAGCTCGGTAGCCCCACCAGACGCACTAACCAATAGATCTTGATACAGAGCAGAAGCAGTAGTTGCATTGACTTCTGCAAACTGACTTCCATTGCCAGGAGCTGCGACCACCGTAGCCCCAGAAGGACTAAATCCCGATTCCCATATTTCTATTCCTCGATCTGTTGCCGTCGTCTTCCAACCATCAATATAGTTATTAGTCACGATCACAAAGTTTGGATTAGTCCCACTAAAAGTATTGGGTTGGATCCTGCCATCTACAGTAGCTGGGGTAGCAGTTAATGGGAGTGAACCAAGTGTGGGATCTACCAGATTGTTTTCAAAATTAGGGTTAACCAACCCAAGCGCGTAAGAGGATTCGACGGCAAATGTTGTGTTTAGGATAATTGCAGATAATCCACTGAGTAAGCTCAAATTTCTAAGCGATATAGCAAGGTTTTTCATAATTATTGCAGGGGTAATGTATAGAAAATTTTATTAATGCGTAACCTAGCTTCATACCAAGGACATATCTAACACTAGCTATTTTAAGACTTAGAAAATAGCATATCCACCACTCAACAACAAATTAATTAACCAAAAGATGCTTTGGCTTAGTATGGTTCGATATGGTACAACATTATGACATAAGTTTTTTATGGCACAACTAGAGATTCATTTCTTTAATTAATTGCAAGATGATTTGACTATCCTCTGCGTAAGGAATATGTTGTAGATAGTTTTCAAGATCGATACGAGATTCTGTAAAGCGTTCTAATTGATAACAGATTAAACCCCGATCGCGCCATTGAGTCGGCACATTAGGATTCAGCATTAGCGATCGCTCAATCACGGCTAAGGCTTTAGATGGTTCACGTCGGCGCAAATAAATTAGTTTCAAATTATTAAGTAGACGATCTAGAATGCGCCGAACACTAACAGGCGCTAGATATTCTGGTTGCAGAGGAATTTTTTGCCCATATAATTGTTCCAATTTATTCGCACAATCCTCAGGAAATAGAATTTCACCTTTGTTGTAGGGATCGATAAAAATTTCTAGATTGGGATGTTGAGGACGAATTATAAAATGTCCAGGAAAACTAATTCCTTCTATCGGAAAACCTAAGCGATCGCCAATGACCATATAAATAATCGATAGCGATAGGGGAATACCTAAACGGCGATCTAAAACATCAGTGATAAAACTATTACAGGGGTTGTAATAGTCATCATCATTGCCGCAAAAATTTTGCTCAACAAATAGATATTGGTTGATCTCCTGCACAATCTTAAGAGGATAGGAAATCTTGGCAATACGAATCTGTAAATCACTAACCATACCCTCTAAAATTTCCCGATAATGTTCGAGATCCATCTTGGGATATTCTTCCCATGCGATCGCCAATGCTCCTTCGAGCAAGTGGTTAATGGTCATTTCAGAGTCAGAGGTATGGGCAATATGCCAAAACTTTTGCCTCGCTGGGGAAAGACTTAACACGATAATTAATTCAATGTATATACTTGACCGCTAAACAGAATACGGGTAATGCCTTTCTGCACAAGCTTAGGGCGCGTAATGTGGATTAGATCGCTAGGAAACTTGATCACACGCTGATTGTGATGGGAAAACCGTCTCGCTACACGATGATTGTCAAAAATGGGAATGGTTTTAGATAGTGACTCTTCAGGAGGGATTGCACCTAGATCTTTAAAATCCTTGAGAGGGCGCGTGATGATCTCGGCAATGCGATCGACAACGATGTAACAAATCAAGGGTAAATCAGCTTCGTCTAATGGCAAGATCTCAAGGCGCTCGCTGGCACTATGAGTACCATGCAAATCGGCAAACATCGTCAGGCTAGATTCTGTATCTTCTTCAGAGAAATCTAGTTCATCTTCACTCAGGTCAAGATTATCTTCATCGACTAGATCATCTTCAGATTCATCGTCATCCTCCTCTAGATCCACATCTTCTAGATCGTCATCGTCTAGATCTGTGTCCTCAAAGTTAGCTTCTGTCATATTCAGATTGTCATTTAGCTGCTGGTCATCCATTGCGATCGCCGTTTCTTCACCTTGCTCAAAGTTGTTAATCTCATCGGGAATAATTGACAAATCATCGGGAATCAATGCAAGTTGATTTACCTGAAAATTGCCAAGATCGTGATTTACTCGCGATCCTCTTTTCCCTTTAGCCTGTTTTTGGCTTACCAATTGTCGATATTCCTCAGCAGGCATTAGCTCCTGTAGCAGTCGCGAAACTGTACTCGTACTAATGCCAAACTGCTTCGCCAAGTTAACCGTAGTCGCGTCAGAGTCGCGATAAAGGCGAAGTATTTCTTGTTTTTCATCCAGCGCAAGTTTAACAGCCATTGATTTGGGAAACCCAGAAACCGCATCTACGAACCAATCAATATCTTAACGCTTGAGCGTATGGATTAGAGTTCTAATATGCAATGCATTAAGCAAAAAACTACTAGAGCCTACTAAATCTTAAATATTTCACTTTTGAATTGTATTTAGTCGTTGTAGATTGAGGTAACTCATAAGAGAATTGCTGAAGACAAAATTTCTTGTCTGATCGTATGGTGCAGGGCTGTGCTATGGACAATATCAACATCACAATTTAGTAATTCTTGTAATGCTCGACGTAAGCGAATTACATCAAATAAATCTTGGTCTGGATCAGGATCAATCAAAAAATCAATATCACTATTTTCGGTATTTTCATTTTTGGCAACAGAACCAAACACTCTAATATTATGAGAATGATACCGTTTCGCTAGGTCAGTAATCTTTAATCGATATTTTTGTAATTCTTGCAAGTTCATAGTTTTAATTGGAGACTATTTAACCCAAGTTGCTACCCATTGACACAAAACATAATTTAAAACAAAAAAAAATACTAGATATTTATATAAGAATAATATTTTTTATGACTTGGCGAGGATATTTTTAACTTGTTTTAAGGCGATTTTTGATAAGTAGCAACTTGGGTTATTTAAGATTAAGTTAGTTGTAATAGTTTTTAGAACGATCACCTTTTTTCATTATTCTGTGATGCTACTGACTTGGATGGGAAAGTATCTTGACAACTCTTTTTCCCTAGCTCTGACATCTAATCTTTTATCTTGATAAAGATTGTTATATAGTATTTATATGCACTAAATATCTACTAGTTATATGCCACAGTTTGATTTAAAACCATTGGTTATCTTGCCTATTATAATGATTTCTACACCAGTAGATGCACAAAGCTATAAAGTTACTTGCAACTTCAATTCTGGCAATAATAAGCCGTCTAACTCAATTGTAGACCGAAATTGTTTTGTATCAACTTCTCAAGCAGATGGAAAAGAGCAATATAATCTTGAGTGGAGTGATAAAGTTACAACAACAATAAAAGTTATTGAACGCCCTCAGTCAAAAGGACGCTCTTGGCAGGGAGAAGGTATTGGACTTGTGGATGGATATTCTGCAAAAATTACTAAGTTTGCTGATGGCGGAATTTGTGCAAAAGTTATAAAAAGTGGTAACACAATTTGTTTCCGCTAACAAATATTCAGGATGAAAGGTAAAGTTTTTATTGTGGGGGCGGGAATTGGTGGCGAGGAGTTTTTGACGGTTCGCGCTAGGGATCTGATATGTACTGCTGAAGTAATTATTAGTGATGCACTGGTCGATCGCACTTTATTAGACCTTGCGCCGCCACAATGTAATTGCATCATTGCGGGTAAACGAGGTGGACAGAAAAGCATCAAGCAAGCAGAAATTAATCAGATGCTGGTGGAATATTGCTTGCAGGGTAAGCAAGTGGTGCGGCTCAAGAGTGGCGATCCTTGGATATTTGGTCGATCGCTACCTGAGATCTCAGCATTGCAAGCCGCTAATTGTGCATGGGAAGTAGTCGCAGGGATTTCTAGTGTGATCGCCGCTCCCATGTTAGCTGGGATACCCCTTACGGAAGTAGAGGCGAGTTCTTGTTTTGCGGTGATGACGGGGCATGATTTGGAGCGGTTGCCTTGGGAAGCGATCGCTCAAATTCCGACATTGGTAATTTTGATGGGGACAAATAATCTGGCGGGATTGTTGGCAAAATTGGAGCAGGGGAAATCTGGGGATACAAAAATTGCGATCGTGCAATGGTGTGGGAGACCTGAGCAGCAGGTATGGACGGGTACTTTGACAGATATCCAGTCAAAATTACCTGAAGGATCTCTATCGCCATCGGTGATTATTATTGGGGAAGTCGTAAAGTTTCATGAGCAACTATCGCGTCAGTATGGTCAATCATCGGAAAATTTTGGAATAACTGTTGAGCTAGAAAAGGAAAAATTACCATTGCAGGGCAAACGGATTTTAGTGACAAGGGCGGCGACACAGGCTAGCCAATTTACAGATTTACTGACCAATCAAGGTGCAAAAGTGATCGAGATGCCAACTTTAGCGATCGTGCCTCCAAGCAGTTGGGAAATGTTGGATCAAGCGATCGCCGATCTTGCAAATCATGATTGGTTGATTTTGACCTCAGCAAATGCTGTTGAGAGCTTTTTCGGACGATTGCAACAGTCTGGCAAAGATAGCCGCGCCTTACATTCCCTGAAAGTTGCCGTAGTGGGGCGCAAGACTGCCGAAGTATTGGCAAATTATGGAATTACGCCCGATTTAGTACCAGCAGATTTTATTGCTGATTCCTTGATTGATGCCTTTCTGACAGGCAATCATGTTTTAACTGGCAAAAAGTTGTTATTCCCGCGAGTGCAATCGGGTGGGCGTGAGGTTTTAGTGGAGCAGTTGCAACAACATGGGGCAATCATCGAGTCGATTCCTGCCTATGAGTCGGGCTGTCCTGAAGCGATCGATCCTATAGCCCTAGCTGCAATTCAAAATCAACAACTCGATGCGATCACCTTTGCCAGCTCCAAGACCGTAAAACATTTTTGTCAATTGCTGGATCGTGTGACGACCATAGACACTTGGCAAGCATGGATTGCTTCGGTAAAAATTGCCTCAATTGGACCACAGACTTCTAAGACTTGTAATGAATTACTGGGGCGTGTTGATTGTGAAGCTATGGAATATACCCTAGATGGTTTAGCCGAAGCGATCGGCAAAATCCTTCAAGAAACTTAAATTAGGAGTAAACACACAGTACCTCACCTTACTGAAACATTACGAAAACAAGCAAGTTCCGACATTTACTGGTTTTTTCCATACAATAAACATATAGGCTCTTTTAGAACTGTAATTCTAGATTGTAATTTTTGGTCTTACTCTTTGCAGTAACTGGTACAAAAAAGCGAAATCACATTTTTTACATATCTAGAAGAGTCAATTGATTAGCCTAACGGCACTTTTTTATTGAGGCTGAATGTATGGAACTTGTTGCTTATCTTCACAGTGAAATGATGTGTGAACGCCTACAGCAAGGCGAATCTCTAGATCAGACTTTAGATTGTCAATTGCTCGAATCGATCGCGAAGTCTTCGCATCATGCAAAGTCGGTTGTATGTGTTGGACTAGCAGCAGGGGCGATCGCAATGAATACGATGCCAATCGCTGCCTTTGCATACACACCTGAAGTTGCCAATATTCAAGAGCTGTTAGCCAGACGAGGATTTAACCCCGGTGCAATTGATGGTGTCATGGGACCTACAACTAGAGAAGCCATCATCGCCGCCCAAACATTTTATAAATTAGAAGCTGATGGAACTATCGGCTCACAAACTCTCACCGCCTTACAATCAGATACCTACGAATCTGGTTCTGCCACATCTGCCGTAGCAGAATCAACACCAACAAAAAATATTTCCTTGAATTCATCTAGTTCATCGGAAGTTAAAAATTTACAGCAATTGCTGAGCGATCGCGGTTTCTATGGTGGTGCGATCGATGGCATTAAAGGTCCCATGACCCAAGAAGCGATCGTTCTTGCCCAGAAAACCTATGGCTTAATCCCTGATGGTGTTGCAGGACCTATCACCATTGCGGCGTTGGAAGCAGATACTAATGTTCCCCAAGTCAAGATTGCGGAAACCCAGCCTAGTAGTAATGTTTCCGATAATTCCATTAAGCAAGGTCAAACTCTCCTAAGCAATTTAGGTTTTTATGATGGTGCGATCGATGGTATTCAAGGTTCCCGAACTACGGAAGCAATCAAAAAAGCCCAAGCCTTTTATGGCTTGCCTGTAGATGGAGTCCTCGGTTCCCAAACCTTAGCAGCATTGCAATCCTAGGAAATAAGAAGCCTCGCTAAGCGAGGCTTCTTATTTCCTAGGATATCTGTGGATAATAAAAGTGCTGCAATCTTCTACGGTGAATTACTTATGACCGCTGTTATTGATTTGAATATTCCGAAAATGGCGATCGCTCTGGGGATGATCGCGATCGCGGTTAGTTTTTCGGTCTGGCAAAAATTAGCGATCGCCAAGAATTTAATCATCGCCACCTTTCGCAGCATCATTCAATTGATTGTGGTGGGATTTTTACTGGATGCCGTATTTGAAATCAAACAGCCCGTCGTAATTCTCTTCATCATTTTCTTAATGAGCCTAATGGCAGCCCGTGAAGCTAAAAACCGTGTGCGTGAAAAAGTACCTTACGTTCTGCCGATTATGTGGATATCGGTGATCGTCGGTACTCTCGCCATTCTTGCCTACACTACCTTCTTAGTGATTCAGCCCGATACTTGGTATTCACCGCAATATCTAATTCCCCTCGCAGGCATGATCCTAGGTAATTCGATGAATGGTGCAGCGATCGCTGCCGAGAGATTTACACAGGATTTAGTCAAGCGATCGCGGGAAATCGAAACCCATTTATGTTTAGGAGCCACTCCCCAACAGGCAATTTCTAACTATCAAACTGATGCCATTAGAGCCGCTATGATTCCCACCATTAACGTGATGATGGTAGCAGGGGTCGTATCTTTACCAGGGATGATGACAGGACAAATTTTAAGCGGGACTTCGCCACTATTAGCAGTGCGCTATCAGTTAGTAATTTTATTCGCTATTACTACTGCTAATCTCATCACCGCATTAATATTAACGACTCTAGTTACACGCCAATTTTTCACCCCTGCCCAGCAATTAAAATTGCCGTAATGATATAGATTAAGAAGCGATCGCCCCAAATCTTCTCGTTTGAGAATTAAAGGGCGATCTCGGTTTTGAGAGACTGAATATCAGTCGATTATGTTCTGGCATTTGCTGCTAAGATTTGGAGGGTCAATAGTAGACGGAATTATATGTATCTCTGGCACTTTTTCAGGCTCAGAGGATACTCTGTTTATCTCTTTATCAGCAGCTTCAAAGATACCTGTCTTCAGAGTTTGTATAGTCTGCAAAGCGTTAGAAATCGATTCAGAACTGAGGTTGACTGGAACTGCCATTGCATTAGTCACAACTCGACCACCCATGCCCATGACTTGGAGGGAAATAGTTCCTGTAATTTTTTTAGCTTCAGCATCCGCACCTAAGCCAAACAAAGAATTAATAGCCACCTTACCATCCAAACTGCGTACATCAATAATAACTCGTACACCAGCGCCATAAATCCCACTCCAATTAGTATTAGCCTCAGGAAGTTTTCGATCTGTACGGAAATATTCTTGAACAATAAACTCATGACTGTAATTAGTGCCAGCTTCAAGAAAAGCAAAGCGAGCATTACCTGTGGCACTTCTCGCACAGATAAAAGTTATCCTTGAAGTTTCGTAAGGATACTTATCTACAAATTCCTGCCCACCAATCTTGCCCCTATCGTCCCGAGGCTGAGCATTTACCGTGGTAGGAGAACACAAAGAAGCAATAGTAATCAATAGAAGTGCTAACCCTTTGACTGAGAGCGGAGACAACATTTTTTGCCTTTCAAATGAAAAATTAACTGATAACATAATCTTTCTCCTAAAAATTAAAATTCGTCAGCACTTTTAGATGTAAGGTTCGCCTCGTTCAAATCGCGCCCGAACTTCCTCAATTGATAAACCTGTAATCATTTGATAGTGAGGTCTATCTTTAAAACTCTGCCAATTGCCGCCCCATTCTAGGCTACCAACTAGAGCCACTTGTGCAGCTTTCTCATAAAGAGGGGATTCTGGAAGATAAGCACCTTGAGCATCAAATATCCCTATATCCCAAGCAATACTGAAATTATGATTGCTCTGTCCTCCTTTGGCATTACACACCTTGGGACCAGGTTTGGTTCTTCCTTTTGTATAAAGTTCATCTTGCTCAGCATAGGTTCGCGTACCAGAAATGATCCGAGCATTAATCCCTTCATCACCTAAGCGCTTGAGAAATTGTCTTGCTGCCTCTTGTGCTTTAGGATGCAGCGTCATGATATTGCGCTCAGAGCGTTGATGAAATGTGCCATAGGCTATAGCAATCTCCTGAGATTTATTTAGTCAGCGCGATCTGTTTTGGAACCCCAAATACCATCAATAATTCCTGGATTAAAACCTGCTGATTTAAGAAATCTTTGTAAAAATCTGACATCATCCTCAAAAAGTTGCTGACTCATGATTTTCTCCTGCGCTATATTTAGGCTACCTTTACAAATCTCGCTCTAAGATAGCAATGCTCAATTAAATTACTTCACCAGTTCGGTAATAGTAGTAACATCTATCTTCATAGTTATGTGGACGATCTACAACGAAAAAGATTTCAATTTAATTTAGAATGAAGAAGTCATATCCTGATCGCTAACTTACTGCAAGATTAACTGGAATAACCTCTGCAATAGAATGGTATTTTATGCAAATAAAATTGCGTTAAACCGCAAATAAAACAACTATTCTCTACATTGAGAAACTCCAAGTATTTAGATAGAATGTGTCGAATGTTAGAACTTTTGAGTATTAAGATTTATGTTCATTCTGATCGCATAATCTTTGATCATTTTTATTCGATACAAGAGATATGATTCCTCGCAAAATATGGCAGCGCAAAGCCAAAAGAATTTGGCTTTTTCACCTCATCCTGCTCAGCAGCTTGGGGATACTAGGCGTAGTTATGTTTTGGGCGCAAATGCACATTCCCATAGTCATTCCATTGCTAATATTAGTAGTCATCGGATTACTGATTCTATTTTCCTTAAGACTCAATTGGCAAAAAAACTTGATTTACGAGCAACAATGTGAAATCGATCGCCTACATACAATTGAACAAGCTGCTGTAATTTCTCAAGCTCGGAAACTATTACATCGCATTGCTGCCAATATCCATGATGGACCACTCCAAGAGCTAAAGTTGGTAATGGATCAACTAGAATTTTTGCAAATGAATTCTCCTGATGGAAACTTTAATCCCATTCTCGATCGCTTAGAAGATTTAGGCGATCGCCTCCGCCAACAGCTCAACCAGACCCGCGAGCTTGCTCTAGAAATTACACCCGATCTTCGCGAAGGATTAGATATTGGTATTACTAAAAAATTACAATATTTAGTTGAGTCTGGGGAATTAAAACTCAATGTTATTAAAAATCTACAACCACTAACAGAACCTCAGTTAAATAGTCTCTGGCTCGAAGATCGCGAAGATATTTATCGCTTTTTTAATGAAGCGATCGCCAACGTGATTCATCATGCCCAACCACCTCAAGGGATAGCTACTGAAGTTAGGATCAACCTATGGCAACAGGCGCAACATTGCACATTGATCATCGAAAACAACGGTGAAATATTAGATAAATCTATAATTGAAAGCATACCTCAACAGTTCAAACGTGGCGGCTATGGCATGAAGCTCATGGAAACGATCGCTTCTGAATTGCCCAATGGCAGATTTGAAAAAATTAATTTAGATGCAGGGGGAATGTGTGTCCAACTGTCTTGGAATTTAGCCATATAAATACAAAATTTTGACTAAACAGATATTTAAAAGCTTTTTAGCTTAACCTTATTTAATATTCTTGTGATTTTACTATGAATGAGCATAATATGTCTGATAGTTACACGTAAGTAAACTTGTGCAACAGACGACTAAGCCACTCTTATTCCTCATCTTAGAAGATCACCCTGAAGTGGCTCAGAATAACTGTTTATTTTTACAAAAACTAGAACCATCGGCTCTCTGCATCATCTGCAATAACCATGCGGAGGCACTAGAACGGCTCAAATTAGAAACACCCGATTTAGTTACTGTCGATTTGCTATTTAGCACATTTACGGGAGAGCAATATGCTGTATCTAGTCTGAAATTTTTACACAAAGTCTTTCAAGATTATCCATTTCTGAATATTCTGATCTACACCAGTGAATATGACTACCTCAAACCCCTAACAAACCTCATGGGTCGTCACCAAGGTGGCTTTGTCGTTGTTAGTAAAATCGAGCGGCGCAAATCCTTTTTGGATGGAGCTAGACATGCCCTAGAAGGAAAGCTGGAAATCCCCAAAGAGCTACGCAAAGGTATTGAAATAAGCGATCGCGAACTTCAAGTACTATCTCTACTTTGCAAAGATTCACGAACGGATAAAGCGATCGCTCAAGAAATGAATCTCTCTCTCAAAACTGTGCAGAACTGTATACTCCGACTGAAGATGAAACTAGATATTGATTACTTTGATGAGAATATTACTAGTACGAGAGTAGCTCTATGTATGCAGGCAATACGGAGGAAATTAATATTGCCGTAAAAAACTCGCTACGCGAGTTTTTTACGGTCAGGTAATTAGGCACTAATAATTTTACTGCTATCTACTTGATTGAACTGCTTAAATTTACGACGGACAAAACGTAAGAAAAGCAACCATTTTTCGGCTGGATATTCGTAAAAAGAGAAGATATCACCGAAGGCAGCAAAAGCATTTTGATGATGTAGCCAATGCCTTTCAGGAGTAGTGATAAAAAAGAAGTCGCAAAATGCTTTAACTGGTTCAGGAGTTTGCCATTCAAGAATGGAAACATGCCTCCATACAACATGAAACTCACCTAGCAAAAGTCCAATAACCGTTCCTACAGCCGACAATTGCCATAGCCAAGGCGTGAATATAAAATAGGGAACTGCTCCTAAAATACCATCTAGTAATACGAGAGGATTTCTAGTTAAAACAGCATAATGGAGAAAGCTGCGGTTTTTACCATGATGCACGATGGAGTGAAACTTACCAAATACATGTTCGGGAACATGATAGAAAAATGTCGAGAAGAAGTCGCCTAGCAGAAGTAACAGCGCTGTTGCTGTAATTGCCTTAATCAACTCTAGAATCAATCCTAAAGTAACTTCTAAAATAGCTTCCAAATTACATCCTCACAACTTGGTTTAAGCCTAAGAGATGAAGTTAAAGTTGCGTTTATATCAAGGTTAAGGATCGATTTTTGAGAAGGAAATACGCTTGAGATGTCCACAAATCGTTAAAAAAGTCTTAAGTCGAACTTAACAAAACTTAAGACTTTCAAATATAGCCATATAAATTTTGCCTAGAACATCCACCAAAAAGACAATGGCGGCGCGAAGTACCACCATTATAGCCGTAGCCAGTTATGTTAAGACAAAACCAAAAACCAGAAGAGAGTTGCGGCGCTTTGCGCCGCAACTCTCTTCTGGTTTTTATGTCTTAACTTACTTGGCTATAGCTATATCTTTAAATAATGGCTATTTACCCTGCGTTTCTAAGCGATCGCTTAAAAAGCGATACCAATTTGAAGCAATATCCACATCCGTAAATCTGATACTAGGCATTTCACCAGTTTTTAGCACTAATTCCAAAGCAATTGTCTTCGCATTTAAGGGAAACTCTGCATCTTGATCATCAAAAAACTTACTGTCAATCCGAAAGCGAATACGGGCAATATCGGCAAATGATACGGTTTGCAGATCCACAGGATCTTTACGTGTTGGTTTACCCCATGTCAGACGATCATCTTTCTGCCCTAGCACAGCATAGATATCATATTTATGGCGCTCAAATTGTGATGCCCACCGTTTATAGGACTCAATTTTTTGGTATTCATTCCAGCCTGACCATGCTAGCCAAAAGAAAACTACCAGCAAAGGCAACCACAATAATCCACGTTCCATAGATGAAAATTCAGTTTATGTACTAAGTAAGTAGGCTTAATTAAATATAAAGCCCTAAAATCTGCGGCGATCGCGAAGTATACGCCGCAGATTTTAGATCTGGCTTGTAATTATGCCAAGATACTTAGCAAAGTTTACCTTGCAAGGCTCAATAAACTTTGTTGTTATTACGAGTATGGAGGGACTCGAACCCCCGACCCTCAGAACCGGAATCTGATGCTCTATCCAACTGAGCTACATACCCATACTGAATAAAAATAATACCATAGATACGAGAGGCACTAAGCAATCCTCTCGTATACTAGTGGAGATAAATCCTCTATAGACTGTTGTTGAGACATTAAAAAATCACGGATGCGTTTAATCTGAAAATCACGGGCATAGTCTAAAATTTGCCTCGCAAAGGGACGGAAAACAGGATCTGTTTCTTGGAGCAGCATCACTTCATCCTGAATCGCCAGAATATCGCCTATACGCGCCAGTTGGAGCAACTTCTCTAGGACACATTTAGATGGTGCGATCAAGGGCTGAACGCTCGCCTCAGAATTACAACGCACATCAAATGTATTTATGGATGAAGCAGATGCAAGATCTGTATCTTCGTATCGCCAGTCTAAATTGAGCAGCGATCGCACGGTTTGGAAAAGAGTATCAGGATTTACGGGCTTAGCAATAAAAGCATTACAACCTACTTCCAGACTCAGATCTCGATCTTGATTGAAAGCACTTGCAGAGACCATAACGATCGCCGTGTTTTGGAACATGGGTAACTGACGTAGTCGCTTCGTGGTCTCATGCCCATCAAGTTGCGGCATAACCATATCTAGCAAGATTAAATCTGGTGCAAAGATTTTGGCTTGATTAATGCAGTCATAGCCATTACTTGCCTCCGCCACCACAAACCCTAATGGAGTTAACAAATCGCTTAACACCATTCTATTTTCGGTCTTATCATCCACAACCAAAATTTTGCGGCGATTGCCTGAGTAACCAATAATTGTGCGGCTATCCATAGGTACTGTGGCATTAAGTTTAGGAACTTCCGCCAATTCAATTTCAAACCAAAAAGTACTACCTTGATTTAAGGTACTTTCAACTTGGAGTTTTCCTCCCATCATTTCCACAATTTTTTGGCAGATTGGCAGTCCTAAACCTGTACCAGAATAACGGCGGGCGCGATCACCAACTTGCTGGAATGGTAAAAAGATATCCTCTAATTTGTCAGGATCAATCCCTACCCCCGTATCGGCAATCGCAAAGCGGATTTTATAGTTTTTATAATAATTTTTGTCATCACTAGATATAGAAGATCTAGGCTCACAGGCTTGAGCGCTAACGGAAAATGAGACACTGCCAAGATCAGTAAATTTAACGGCATTCCCAAAGAGATTAATTAACACCTGTCTTAACCGTTTCTCATCACCATACATAATTGTCGGTATGGGCGTAAGCGGTTGATAGATTAACTCCACATCCTTCGCATGGACTTGCAACTGAAAAATATCCGTAATACTTTGCAGTAGTTTAGGAAGATCAAATTCACTGGGATTAAGTTCTAATTTCTTCGCTTCGATTTTGGAAAGATCGAGAATGTCATTTAGCAGAGTCAATAAATGTTCACCACTACGCTGAATAATTTCCAATCCCGAACGATGCTTGTGGGGGTCATCACTACGTTTCAGGATTTGCGCATAGCCCAAAATGCCATTTAAAGGAGTCCGTAGCTCATGACTCATATTGGCAAGAAATTCACTCTTCGCACGGTTGGCAGTATCAGCAGCTTCTTTCGCAACTTGGAGTTCCTTCTCAGCACGTTTGCGATCGGTAATATCTGTCCCTACAGATAGAATTTCAATTAATTGTCCTTTATCGTCATAGATCGGCTTATTAGACCAAGTTACCCAGACACGCCGTCCATCTTTACAGATATTTTCATTCTCATTGAGTTGGTATTTTTCTGGACAGTGACAGATATCCTCGATCATCTGGCGAAGATCTTCTCCTGTAACACTTTGGGCAGATACGAGTGTATCGAGTACATAGGAACCAATTATTTCTTCCGCTTCATACCCAAAGAATTTTAACCCATAATCATTCAAGAAGCAGATATTACCTTGGGTATCCCATCGCAAAATGATACAGTTCGCAGACTCCACTAGATCGCGATATTTCTTTTCGCTCTCTTTAATATTTTCTTCGATTTTCTTGCGATCGCTGATATCTTTGACCGCATAGATCGCAAAGAGTTGTCCACCAAATTCAATAGTTTCGGAAGAGATCAGCCCCGTGATTATTTTGCCTGACTTAGTTACGAAACTCGCTTCATAGTTAAAGACTCTTCCTTGTGATTCTAAAATTAGCAGCATCCGATCCCGCTCTTTCAGATCCAGCCACAAGTTCAAATCCGATGGAGCTAAGCCTATTGCCTCTTCGCGACTATAGCCTGTAATTTCTGTCCATTTGTCATTGACATCAATATGCTTATTAGTGCCAGTAGTGATTAAAGCCATTCCATCAGGACTAGACCGAAAAGCTTTAGCAAATTTTTCTTCTGATTCTCGTAAAGCAGCCTCGGTTCTTTCATGTTCAAGGATTTCCTGCTGTAAAGCCTGTGTGCGTTCATCAACCTTTTGCACTAACAGTTGCGAATATTCCTCTAGCCTAGTGTGTGACTTTTGCATCTGGCGGCTCATCTGATTGAAAGATGTTGCCAAAATTGCGAGTTCCTTCACAATGCAAGAATATTCAACTTTTTGGCTCAGATTACCATTAGCGATCGATTGGCTGGCATAGCTTAATTGCGTAATTGGACGGCTAATCCAACGAGCGGAAATAATGCCAAATATAGTGGTCAAACTTAGGGCAAGGAAACACAGCATGATCGTTGAAGCAGCATTTTCCTTGATTTGTGACATAAAGTCAGAGGCAGGAACTACTACAATAATGCGCCAATCCAATCCATTTAATTTAGAGGTATTTTGTAGTTGACCGACCTGTAAGAAATGGAGTTCTCCATTAAACTTAAGCGTCGATTGTAAAATCCGATGATGATTATTTTCAGATTGTAAATTTAACCACTCAGACACAGTCTGAGTTAATTTATCTTGGCTTTGGGTTGCTAAAATTCGCTCAAGCTTCTTATTTTGATTATTTTGTGTAGCAATAGCAACGTCCAAGTTAGAAGATGCTATGAGCTTTCCTGAAGGATCAACAATGAATGTTTGTCCCCTTGGACTAACTTTTGTTTCTTGCAAAAACCGATTAATGTCTCCCAACCGCATTGATACGCCTAAAACACCTCGAAGTTCTCCAGAAGAGCTATAGATAGGTTTAATTGCTGTAATTGCAGGTTCCTCTGTAATAAAATCTGTATATACTTCACTCCAGATACTTTTTCCTGCATCAACTACGGTTGGATACCAAGGGCGATCGCTTAACTTAAGACGATTTTTTGCCATTAGTAATGTCTGGGGTCGCCCAAACTCATCGGTCATATAAGTGGTAGTGGCATTGTCCACTGCAAATCGATTTTTGATTCTTCTCGCTCCAAAATATTGACCTGAAGTAGTAGCGACATAAATATTACTGATATGGGGAAAGTCCTGTAGTTGTTTCCAAAAGAGAGTTTGGACTTTCTGTTCATCACTATCATTGAGTTGTTCTAAATCAATACTGTTAGCATTAAGCTGATTAAGTGTGTAAGGAAGTTCTAAATATGAATTTAAGCGATCTTGAACTTGCTCAGTAACCTTACGATGGATCTGATTGGAAAGATTGAGGATTGCATCATATCCATTACGGAAGGTTAACCAACTAATTAAGCCAACAATTCCAAATGTGCTTAACAAAAATGGCACAGTAATGAGCAGAATTAGAGGTATTTTCAATCCATTACTCTTACAACTGAGTGTGGCTCCAGTGGTGACGACCTTAGAATTTTGGGAAGGCAGGTGTGGTGTTGTCATAGTCTGGGTTTTATCACAGCCAAAGCTGATCTGAGAATGCTTGAATGCAACGCTCTTTTATTCAAAACCAAGTGTTCTCAAGGCTAAGCGACGATTTTGCCATACTTGAGTTTCTTGGGGTGAAATCTGAATGGCTTTATCATAGGATGCGATCGCTTCTTCTAGTTTACCAATTCCACTGAGGGCATTACCTCGACTATACCAAGCGAAATGGTCATCAGGATTAATTTCTAAAGCCCGATCATGACTGGCGATCGCTTCTTCATACAGTTCTAGTTTGTTGAGGACTAGCCCCCGATTATTCCAAGCGTAATAGTCATCAGGGCGGATTTCTAGGGCTTGGTCATAGCTAGCGATCGCTTCCGTATAATTTCCCCAATGCTCCAGAGCCTTAGCACGGCTATACCAAATTTGATGATCGCGGGGTTTGTACTCCAAGGCGCGGTCATAACTGGCTACAGCTTCACCATATTGTCCAATACTCTCAAGGGCATAGGCACGACTAAACCAACCCTGTACATAGTCGGGCTTTAGGGCTAGAGCCTTTTCACAATGTTCGATCGCTTCGTCATATTTGCCTAGCACACTACAAACTAGCCCCTTACCACCGTAGGAATAGTAGTAATCAGGCTTATGTCTGAGGGCGATATTGTAACTATTAATAGCCTCTTCGTAGCGACCTAACATACTCAAAGAAGTCCCAAGGTTATGCCACGCCGCATAAAAATCTTCTTTGAAAGAAAGCGCTTGCCTATAATTCTCTACAGCTTCTTCATGGTGATCGCTTAGGTCTAAAGCCACGGCACGGTTATACCAAGCTAAATGATTATCATTGCGAATCTGTAATGCGAGATCACAATTATCGATCGCCTCTTGGCAGCGATTACCCGCGACTAATAGTCCCCCCTGTTCTAGCAATAACTCAATACGGCGCTCAGATATTAATGGTTGAGCATCAATCAACTTTTGCAGATCTTCATACTTACGATCACGCTCTTCGGCACTAAGCTGACCATAGGCTTCAAAGCGATCGCCACCAACCCACCGAAAAGTCTCCTGCCGCAACAATTCCATATCCGTAGGAAACTCAAATACCTCTACGGCATCATCAAACAATTCGGGATAGTCGTTAATAAAAAACTTGAGGGCAAACAATGGCAATAGAAAAACAAAGCGAATTGCGAACTTCTCTCGGAGCCTAGACCGCAACAGGCTCAAGTGAGCAAGAGGACGAGGAATATGCTTGAGCTTTTCGCCTAATTCACCATCAACATTATTTGTAATTTCACCTTCTAAAAATTCTTCGATGCCTGTGATAAATAACACATTGGCATCATGGACATCGGGCTTATCGACAAGTACTTCATAAAAGTCTGCGACAGGCTGATTAAGTCTTAGTACATGAACTGTTTGCTGTAGGGTATCTGATCTTGTCCTTTTTATAATTTGCTCCCCCTCAGCAGGAGAACAACGAACAAAAAGCATCCCAAAACCTTGTTTCTGCTTTAGTAAAGCTAATAGGGTTTGATATTCTGTCTCTGGATTTTTTAGAGCGTCTTTATCCCAAACGTTTCCAGCGTACTTCATGTCTCTCCAAGTTGACTGAATACTCAAGCCAATCATAGCAAAGTTGTAAAAATCTGTTGCATTTCGTTATTACAAAAAAATAGAGGTGATACAAAGTACCACCTCTATTTTTTTAAGCATCGTATACGATATCTACGATCTCAAGTTCTTGCTTTGTACCAGCAAAGGGATTGTCTGGTGTCAGGAACAACATACAGTGACATTCTTTGCGCTCACGCATTGGCACACAGGGGCAATTCCAGTAAGTATCTTTGACTTCAGCCTCTTTGTCTTCATAATAACGACAAGGACAGAGAGGCGAGCCTAATTCTTCTTTATGTTTTGCTAAACCTTCGATAACGGCATTAGTTACACTAGGATCTACACAAAAAAAAGTCCCTGTGTTTTTGGCATATTTTTCGGAAAACTTTCTCATCGCTTCAAAGCTTTTGGAGGAAGCTTTGTTTTTCCCGCGATCTGACTCTGACTCTGGTTTAAGGGACATAAACTAACAAAATTTGCAAAGAAACGGCTAATTATTACCTATAGCATGAAACAGCTACTCTACCTTATTTTTAGTTATTTCGACATCTATCATTTATCTAAGTAGCTAGGCGTAATTAAATATAAAACCCCAAAGGCTGTGGCGCACGCACAGCCTTTGACTCTGGATTTTAATTATGCCCAGCCACTTAGATATTGTCACTTGCATTAACCTAAGAAGCGAGTGGTAGCGAAAATTGCTGCCACTCGTCAAGCGATGTCATGCTGAGATAATTACTAGAAAATGCCGTTTTTTTGTGATTGCAAATAAGAATTTTTGCTAAGGTAGTAATTGAAAAATTGATGACGTATCAGCCGTATCAGTGAAATATATGGCAATTAACGTAAATTCCTGTACCTTGTCTGGGCTAGCGATCGCTACAATCTTGACCACCATGATTGTTGATCGTCCTATGGCGCTAGCTAATGAGGCTGAGCATACAAACGAAAAGCTAGGTACAGTAAGGACTTTACCTAGCTTGCAGACCAGAGCACGTCCTCCCCTCCAGCCTACGACTTTACATCTCGGTATGTTGGAGAAACAGTTTTTTGAATATGCTCAAGATAATAATTGGGCGGCGATCGCTACGATCCATCGCAATGAATTTACAATGCACCAGTTACAACCAGGTGGTGAAGGTTTGTATGCACTGCCCGATCGCAAGCTAGTTTATGTACGAGGCTTTACGGCAAATATTTATTTTGAAAGCGATCGCTTAGTGGGCATTCGTTTAACCCCTGATAATCGCGATCGCGCCCTGACCGCACCAGAATTATTAACCTTAGTTAGAGCATGGTTTCCTGACGATGCCTTGAGTGTAATCTATCAAGTCGCACCATCCGATCCGCGCAAGAGCATAGTCGAAACGCTAATTGGTACAATACCAAAGGCTTTTGAACAAGACTTAGGAAAAGTGAGTTTGCCCTTTTGTCGCACCATTATTTTTCCTGCTCCTGTCCCCATCAATACCTTATCGACCTGTAGTCTAAACTTGTAGAGAGCGCTTTGCGCTCAACCCCAAACCAAAAGATTTTTGGAAAGTGTTGCTGAGCAATACTTTTCAAAAATCTTTTGTTATTCGTTTAATCGATAAAATTGCTGTAAGCCCTTTGTTTCTAAATCTACTGACACATTAATTTCCCATGCAAAAACGAGTTCTATCTGGTGTACAACCAACTGGCAACCTCCATATTGGCAATTACTTGGGGGCAATTCGCAACTGGGTAGAGACTCAGGCTGATTACGAAAACTTCTTTTGTGTCGTCGATCTGCACGCGATAACTGTCCCTCACGATCCCAAGACCTTAGCTAGCAATACTCGCGACATTGCAGCTTTATACATTGCCTGCGGTATCGATCCAGAGATCTCCACAATTTTTGTGCAGTCCCATGTGTCCGCCCATGCCGAGTTGACATGGTTACTCAACTGCATCACGCCGTTAAATTGGTTAGAGAGAATGATCCAATTTAAAGAGAAGGCAATCAAGCAAGGGGAAAATGTGGGCGTGGGTCTGCTGGACTATCCCGTGCTGATGGCTGCCGATATTTTGCTGTATCAAGCGGATTTAGTTCCTGTCGGTGAAGACCAGAAGCAGCATTTGGAACTGACGCGGGATATTGCGGGAAGATTTAACGATCAGTTTGCACCAGTTTTGAAAGTGCCTAATCCCTTAATTCGGAAGGAAGGGGCAAGGGTAATGAGTCTCACCGATGGAACCAAAAAAATGTCGAAGTCTGATCCTTCGGAAATGAGTCGGATTCATTTGCTCGATAAGCCCGATGAAATTGCTAAGAAGATCAAGAAGTGTAAGACCGATGCGGTGCGCGAGCTAGCCTTTGATGATAGCGATCGCCCTGAAGCGAATAATCTACTTGGTCTATACGCAATTTTTGCAAATAAAACTAAGGAAGAAGTCCAAGCTGAGGCGGCGACATGGCGCGGCTGGGGTGATTTTAAGACTGTACTTACTGATGCGGCGATCGCTCATCTTGAGCCGATTCAGACTAAGTATAATGAAGTGGTAAAAGAATCAGGATACCTAGATCACGTATTAAAAGAAGGTCGTGAAAAAGCCTCTGAGACTGCTTTTAAAGCCCTTAATGCCGTTAAAGATGCAATGGGTTATTTGCCACCTTTATAAAAATTTGGGAATATATAAAACCTTTCAAGTAAAGGAATTAATCTTACTGCTTGAAAGGCTTTATTATAATTAAAATATGAAAGATTTTATCGAAGTTAATCTATTAAATAAAGTCTATGACTAAAACAAAAATTATCTTGAAAGACGATCAGTATAATATCTCAGAGCCAAAAGGAATTACGAGAATTTCTGTTTCGGGATATAAGTCACTTGCGGAGGAATGCAGTATTGAAATAGCTCCTTTAACTATTCTCTCTGGAGCAAATAGTTCTGGTAAATCTAGCATCATGCAGCCATTATTGCTCATGAAACAAACTTTAGAATCCACTTATGATGCAGGTTCTTTAAAATTAAATGGTGCTAATGTTCGCTTAACTTCAACAGATCAAATATTCACAAAAAATATAGATAAGCCATTACATCTAACAAATAGTTTTACTGTTTCCGTAGGATTCGATGAAGAAATAATGATCAAAAATACTTTTAAAAAAGAAAATAAAGTCAGAGGAATAAAAGTTTTTTCTTCAATGTATAAGTACAAAGATTTTGCTATGACATTAGAGATAGGCATGAATCATGAAAATATATTGAATGGGTTTTCTGAAAATCTACAAGAATTTTATCAGATGTTAAACAGTAGAAATCATATAGAAATACTTGAAAACAACCTAAAAACTGCTTATAAAAGACAAAATGATCACGATTTAAGCGAAAATAAACTCAGAGAAGTTCTCAACTCATTCTCAGATGAATTAAACCAACTTACAAAGGATGTGTATGAATTTGCGGTCGAAAGCTATAGATGTTTTTTGTATGTTAATGCTATTTTTCTACACCCTGAGTCCTTACTTATATCATCAAATTCATCTGACGCAATAGCGATCACTAATTTGTTTAGATTTTTTGGACATAATGGATTATGTAGTATTATGGATGAACAAATTCATCAGTTAATTCATGTTCCGGGATTAAGAGGAAATCCAGAGAGAACATATCCTGTTAGCTCTATAGGTGATGAATTTACTGGCACATTCGAGAACTACGTTGCTAGTATTATTCATGATTGGAAAGTTAATAAAGATAAACGACTAAAACAACTTAATGAAGCACTTCAAGTCTTAGGATTAACTTGGAAGATTGATACCAAACAAATTGATGATACGCAAGTAGAAGTAAGAGTTGCTAGAGTTACAAATAAAGGTAATAGTAAATCTACTGATATGGTTAGTATTGCTGATGTTGGGTTTGGATTATCACAAACTCTGCCAGTTGTTGTTGCTTTATTAGTCGCTGAACCAGAGCAATTAGTATATTTAGAACAACCAGAAATACATTTACATCCTCGCGCCCAAGCTAACTTAGCTCAGCTACTTGTTGATGCCGCAAATCGAGGTGTTAGAGTCGTTGTGGAAACCCATAGTGAGTTATTAATTAGACGAGTACAATCACTTATTGCCGAAGATAAAATTGCTGCCGAAAAAGTAAAACTGCATTGGTTTAGTCAAGACGATAATGGCTTTACAAAAGTAACTACAGCCGAACTTGATGAAACAGGAGCTTTTGGAGACTGGCCAGAAGACTTTAGCGAGATTTCTTTGCAAGAGGAGAGTCGTTATTTAGATGCTGCCGAGTCTAAATTGATGGCAGTCTAAATTATGTCGAAGAAAGCTAAAGTTTCTAAGTTGTTAGTTATTGATGCCTCGATCGCAAGATCTTGTGGTGCTCCCAATGCAACTTTTCCGACATCAAAGAATTGTCGTGATTTTCTCAATGCAGTATTGACGATTTGTCATCGCATGGTGTTAACCGATAACATCAAAGAAGAATGGGATAAACATCAATCAATTTATGCAAAAAAGTGGCGTTCGAGCATGGTCGCTAAGAGAAAGGTAGAATATCGCGCAGATGTAGCTTTTAATCAGACACTTAGAGACAAACTGGATAAAGTTGCTGAAAGTGATAAACCGCGAGAGGCAATGTGGAAAGATTGCCATCTTTTAGAAGCAGCGATCGCCACTGACAAGATCGTTATTTCCCTAGATGAAAAAGCGCGAAACCCGTTTGATAAAGCTGCTAAATCTATAAAAGAATTGCATGAGATTATGTGGGTGAATCCTGACAAACCAGAAGAAAATGCTCTCGTATGGCTAGAAAATGGGGCGACAACAGAGAAATCAAGACAACTAGGGAATTAATTAATCTTTCCGTTTGAAATAAGCGCGATAAATGGGTAAACCTTGGGAAATTACTGAACTTTCACGCTCAGTCGGAATATGAGTAGGAAAAATTGAATCATCTGCAAAATTACCTTTTCCTGCAAGATTAACAAAATTATCATTAGCATCAAAATGTTGGCGCATATCTTCAGCTACTTCCAACACATCGGACTGCAAAAATACATCGGCATTAGGCACAAGTAACTCAGCTAACGTTGCAACTAGCTCAGGTTGAACGGCGCGACGTTTTTGTTGGCGACGCTTGAACCAAGGATCGGGAAATTGAATCGTGACTTCATGCAATGAGCCTTTAGTTAATAGTCCCGCTAGCGACACATTGGCATTGCAAAAAATGTAATGCAGATTTTTTAAGCCTAATTCGTCTCGTACTTCATTACAGCGATCAACTAATGGCTCCCGAATTTCCAAACCCAAAAAATTCCAATCGGGCTTTAGTTGCGCCATCTGCAAAATGTAGCGTCCGCGTGCCGAGCCAATATCTAAGCTTAAGGGCTTTGAGCAATCAGCATAAACTTCCGACCAAACTGGCGGCGCGATCGCCACACTATATTTTTTGGCAAGCGGATTTACATGTTCCCGTACCCGCGCCCGTCGTGACACATTTTCATTGGTGACATTGACAATCACTTCGCCTGCATTAGTGACATTGACAATGCGATCGGGAATATTGGGACGATCAACTAGTGGTTCGGCTGAATTAATGGAAGGATTTGAGGAGTTATGCTGCATAGTATTTAGAATAGCCAAATATTCAGAATAAATCAAAAAGCAGAGGGTGATTGCCCACTCCTATGCTTTTTGGGTTCAACAAAAATATCTTTTGGTTTTTGATAAACACTTTCAAATTTGAGTCTGCGATATATCTGGAATAACGCCCAAAATTCACTAAGTTATCGATCGCCATGACTGTCGCAGATTGGTCTATCAAGAATTTCCCAAGTACGACTGATCATTTCTTTCCGATCACCTATTCCACCCTTGCACCGCAAGCCTTAGTTGATCGGATTTTGTCTCGCTACGCAGTGGGCGAAGTTACCAGTTGTGTATTTTGGATGCGGGGGCTGAGCGATATTTATTTGGTGGAAACCCATGACAACCGTTATGTATTGCGCGTTTCCCACGCCCATTGGCGCTCTAGAGCCGAGATCGAATTTGAGTTAGAGCTATTAACCTTTCTCCATAAAAATTACATTCCTGTTGCCCATCCTCTCACAACCAAGGATGGACAGTTAGCGATCGAAATTCCCGCCCTTGAAGGTAAACGCTATGCGTCTCTCTTTACCCATGCCGCAGGTCAAATTGCCGTTGGTGATCTCAACAAGCTTCAAGCGCAAAGATTAGGGGAAACCTTGGCAAAACTCCACAATACTGCCCAAGATTTTCAATGCCATGCCGCACGTCCGCATCTGACGATTAACTATTTACTAGATGATTCTCTGCGCGATCTATCACCATTTTTTAATGAGGCGGCGCGAGCATATACCTATGAAGCGATCGCCCAAATCAAGGAACAAATTTGCGACCTACCACAGGAATTTCCACTTTGGAGTGTTTGCTGGGGCGATCCGCATAGTGGCAATGTCCACTTCACCGAAAACAACGATATTACGCTGTTTGATTTCGATCAGTGCGGTTACGGTTGGCGATCTTTTGACATTGCTAAATTTCTGCAAGTGACTTTGCAAGCAGGTATAAGCCCTAGCGTCCGCAAAGCCTTTTTGCATGGTTATCAGTCCATCCAGCCCCTTGAGGACATCGAATTAACATGTATGCAGCCTCTCATGCAGGCTGCCCAGATTTGGTCATGGGCAATTAGTGTCAAGTCAGCGATCGTGCATAACCACAGCAAGCTCGATGCAAGCTACTTCCACCAACGTCTCGAACATTTTAAAATGTTGCGATCGCCCGATTGGAAACCCTTTTAAATAGTCAAGCATCAGTAAACTTAAAATCCATATTTCTGTACCGCCCGCTACGCGGGCGGTACAGAAATATAGATTTCGTTTATAACTATGGCGAGCTACTTAGACAAACAAGATGTCTATCTGCCAAAGAGATCGGCACACATCTTGCTCAAGGCTTTAGGAATTAAAAGAAAATCGGCGAACTGCTAGCAAACTACCCAATACTCCAATTACTGAGCCAAAAACAACTAATACCGCAGGTAGAAGTAGTTGCACTCTCAGATCGGTAGTTAAACCTAAAGTGAGAGATTTGATTAATTCTGGCTGATTGACGATCGCATCGCCTAATAGATTGATACTTAGCATCAGCATCACATAGGCAGTAGCCGCACCTGTAACGCCAAACACAACTCCCTGCAACACAAATGGGAAATAAATCCATGTAGCAGTTGCCCCGACTAACTGCATGACTTCAATTTCGCGTCGTCGCGCTAATACAATGAGGCGAATAGTGGTTGTAATTACCGCGATCGCAATTACCGTAAAAATTGCCACGATTGCCACACTACTATTACTTACAGCACGGCGTAACTGCCCAATTCTCTCTACGACCTCATTGGTGTACCACACCTCATTAATTCCCTTTAAGCCAGAAATACGCTTAGCAATATCAGGCACGCGATCGCTCGATACTGCCCGCACCTTAAACTCATCCACTAAAGGATTACCACCAAGTTGTTGGGTTGCTTGAGTGAGATCAGTTTTACCGAGATCCTTCATCAAATTTTGCCATGCGTCTTCTTTAGGAATGAGCCTTGCTGAAGCCACACCATCAACAAGGAGCAAGCGCGACTGCATCGACTCACCAACCGTATTTTCATCAAGATACACCGATATTTCTAATTGGCTACCAAGCTGACCTAGTACATTTTCTAACTGCCAAGAAATTTGTAAGCTTGCTCCAAACAAAAATAACAATACCGCTACCGTACTAACAGCAGCCCAGTTCATCCAACCGCCACGCCGCAAACCTAAAAAAGTCTCCCGCAGCAAATAATCAATCTTCGTAAAAAAGCGAACAACTCCCTGCACCATAACTAACACCTAATTAATCACCAATCACCAATTACCAAAGCTAAAAGCTAATAGCCAACAGCTAATAGCCAAAAACTACACAATATAACCATTTTGCAAATGCAATACAGGATGATTAGCAGCTCTAACTAACTGTTCATCATGCGTAGTCAATAGCACCGTTACCCCAAAGGAATTTAGCTTTTTTAAGATTTTAATCACCTGCCATGCATTATCAGGGTCGAGATTTCCCGTCGGTTCATCGGCAAGTACTAGTGGGGGCGTATTCACGATCGCTCTGGCAATACTTGTCCTCTGCTGCTCTCCTCCAGAGAGTTCTTCAGGAAAACAATTAGCTTTGTGTGATAAACCCACCATTTTTAAGGCTGGCTGGACACGACGTTGGATTTCCTTATATGTATAGCCCTGTGCCATCAGCACAAAGGCAACATTTTCGGAAACAGTTCGCTTAGGGACAAGTTTGTAATCTTGAAAGACGATCCCAATCTTGCGGCGTAACATCGCCAGATTATTTCCTTTTAAACCATTCAGATTAAACCCATTGACAAATACTTCGCCATCTGTGGCTTGCTCAGCTCCATAGAGCAACTTTAGTAGGGTGGATTTACCCGATCCTGAGTGACCTGTAATAAATTTAAAATCCCCTTGATAAAGTTCAATATTCACATCCCGTAAGCCCACAGCACCATTAGCATAGGTCTTACGAACATTTTCTAATTTAACGATCACCGACTTTTTCTTATTCGGAGCATTGGCATCGGGAGTACGATTTGGATTTTCGTTAGTTGATGTGGAATTTGGCTTGGTTGGCAGTTTTAGCATGGGCGATCGCTTTTTTGTTCTTAAAAAGTTGGACATAGGTCAACCATGTCCGATCTTTTGTCATTGAGATTATACAGATCTAGTCAAGGGATCAACATCAGCAATAGCTGCAATCTCAATTGTCTTCCTAAGATATAGCAGTCCTAAATCATTTGTAGATTTTTAGGTTTGTGGAAACACACCCCTTCGGGGTGTGTTTCCACAAACCATTTAGGATTTCTATAGAGACAATATAAGTAGCTGCGCATAATTAGAACAACACCTCTCTCTTTTTTTAATATTCAGCACAAAGCGCTTTATGCTACATTATTGCGGGTTTCAAAATCTCATTAACGATTTACAATCCGTAGTTGGAATTTTCTACTCATGGGGTATCATGAGCGAAATTTATCAAAAAACTAGTAAGCTTTTATTGATCTGGTGCTTTTACCTTATAAACAAAGGCTTGCGATCATTATTTTTATAGAAGCAGCTATTCTTGCAGAGACAGCAATGTAATAACTAAGGGAACTAGCTAACTAATCTATATGTCCATACACCAAACCAACTGAGGGGTTATCAGCAGTGGCAGCTCACAAGATACTAGTGATTGATGATAGTCGCGTAATCCGTAACATGGTACGTGATATGCTCCCGCCAGCAAATTTTGAGGTACTAGAGGCAGCCGACGGCATCAAAGGGCTGGAGATGATTCAGCAGCAGCAGCCTTGGATGATCATGCTAGATTTTTTACTGCCTCGGATGAGTGGCTTTGAGGTTTATGAAGCTTTGCAGCAAAGTCCAGAGCTAAGCCGTATTCCTTTAGTTTTGATGTCTGGTCGTAAGGAAGAAGTAACGAGTAAGATTGCGGAACCCTTTGAAGATAAATATCTCGTATTCATTGAAAAGCCCTTTGAGCAGAAAGAACTGATTACAGCGATCAAACGGGCAATGGTCTTAGCTCAAAAACGTCCTCCAGCTTCAGTTATTTCTCCTGGAGCAGTCACAACGGATGCCTCTACTTCAGACAGAGCAGATGAGGGACTAGTTAAACGAATTGAAGAGCTAGAAGCTAAGCAGAAAAATTTAGAGCACCAGTTGTTATCACAGCAGAAACAATTCCAGCAGCTAGTAGATTTTATCAAGAAGAAATTAAAGTAATTTACCCATTGCTATCAATAAAAAAAAGAATTTTCATCGTCTAAGACGGTGAAAATTCTTTTTTCATTCATGAATCGAGCCATCGGGCATAACTGCCCCACTAAATTTTGTGTGTTCGAGTTTAGTTAAACTCAGATCAGCCTTTAGGAGATTTGCACCTTGTAAATTAGCACGGCTAAGGTCAGCCCTTGTCAAAATAGCGCCCCGTAAATCTGCTTTTTCCAGATTAGCGCGACTGAGATCCGCCCAAGCAAGATCGGCTCCACGCAGATCAGCGCCACTTAAGTTAACGTGGGTCAAGATGGATTCACTGAGGTCTATACCGTGGAGTGCAACCCCCTGCATATCGATATCATGTAAATGGGTTTGCTCAAAGTTGCGATCGCCTTTTGCGTAGCGGTCTAGCAATTCTGCTTTGGTTAATGCAGCATGAGAAGGTAATGTCATAATCTGTTTCTGCAAATATTAGCAAGCACAAAGCACTTCTAAATATTTATCCTAGTTGTATATATTCATTTTTATCATGACGGATTGGTTGCAACGTACAGAATTACTGATTGGTTCCGATGGACTCAACAAGCTCAAACAGGCAAATGTGTTAGTTGTGGGTATGGGTGGTGTTGGTAGTTTTGCTGCGGAATTTTTATGCCGTGCAGGGATTGGACGAATGACGATCGTTGATGGCGATCGCGTTGATCCTTCTAACAAAAACCGTCAGATTGTGGCACTCAATAGCACTGTCGATGTCCATAAGGCAGATGTGATGGCAACGCGAATGTATGACATTAATCCCGAAATTCAGTTAACTGCGATCAAGGAATTTCTCACACCTGACCTAATGATGGAGCTAGTGACAACTAAGTTTGACTGGGTGCTTGACTGCATCGATAGTTTGCAACCAAAGCTTTATTTCCTTGGGGCAGCCGTCACCAATGGCGTAAAAGTGGCAAGTAGTATGGGGGCTGGCGGTCGTGTTGATCCCCAAAAGGTACGCATCGCACCAATTTTTGAAACGGATTGTTGTCGCTTTGCCTATAAGGTACGAAAAGGGCTACGCCGTAAGGGTTTTGACAAGGCAAATATTACTGCGGTTTATTCTGAGGAATTGGTGAATCGAGATTCTTTGCAATTAACGGATGGCAGTAATTTCAAGCGCTCTTACTACGGCACTATTTCCTACATTCCTGCTCTGTTTGGGATCAATATGGCAAGTATCGTAATTCGTGATCTAACTTAAAAAAAAGAGACTCGCAAAGCGAGTCTCTTTTTTTGTTGATTAAGCGAATGGCGGGAATCGAACCCGCAACATCTGCTTGGAAGGCAGAGGTTTTACCACTAAACTACATTCGCAATTGCTTATTAAGGTTACGCAGTTATTAACTATAGCAGCGATCACGATATTGTCAAAGCATTTCTTGCAAATTTATTAAATGTGGGAAATGCAGCTAATAAATTTGGATTTTTAGAATTCACAATATCCTTGATCCATTTCGATCCGATCAAGTACTTTTAAGCCTCTCGGATCGCCAAGTTTCCGCAATGCATTCCTTGCATCGGTCTGCACACTGAGGTCATCGTCATCGAGCGCATAAATTAACGCATCTACAGCATCATGATAAATTTCATCTTGGGTATCAAATTCACGGCGCTTCTGGACAATCAGCTTACCCAGCGACCATGCACAGTTACCACGGACAGCAGAAACCGCATCTTTAGTTAAAGCTTCTACCAAAGGCTCGATCGCTTCAAGATCACCTAGTTGTCCCAATGCGCTCGCCGCCCACAGACGCACTGCGGTAATGTCATATTTGAGCGCCGAAATCAGTGGTTGTAAGCCCAATGCTGCCCGACAGGTTCCTAAAGCCCAGACAATACCTTTGCGAACATAACCATTCCAATCTTGGTTCAGTTGACTAATTAGTGGCGCGATCGCTTGATCACTTTTGTTACGCCCAAGGGCATAGGCAACACTTACTCGCACCAAAGGACATTCATCTTGTAGTAGCTCAATTAAGCGGGGGATGGCTCGCTCATCCTCTAGTTCACAAAAAGCTCTAGCCGCCTGCATCCGCTCAAGGATAATCTCGGAATTGAGGAGCGCTAACATTTCATCAGGATCAGGAAGAGGCATTTCCTCTTCGGGTGGCAAATCCAAAGGACTCAATGGAGATGCTTCAATATCTAAAATTGTTAAGTCGTCATTGCGTGTCATGGCGATCGTCATGGCAAAAAGTCAGGCATAGTTGGGATGCCCCGATGTGTAGTTGTTATCTTACAGTGCTTTGTCCTGCTTTGTTAACGGTCTACCCAAACAATGGTTCTAGGTTCCACACCATTGCTTTTGAGGATATTGGCGATCGCAGCACTTACATCTTGATCTAAACCTAAATTCCAGCGGGTCTGAAAATCTTTGTAAGATAGCGAATACATTTGGCTATTAGTATCGGTGTAGTAAATTTGTTGGCGCACTGGATCGGCTCCCGTCACAGCAATCCAATGCAAATAGGGAATTGAACCGATATAGGGAATTTTGAAACTGCCAACTCTAACTAAAGCGATCGAAGGTTTGCCTGAACGCACTAAATTAATCAAACGATTAAAACTTGTCTGTGGTGATTTCTTGACACGATTGCCTTCCCAGCGTTGCATCACCTGCTGCAAAGTTAATGGAGGCGTGCCAGTTCTGACTTCAATCCATTGATTAGTAAAGGGATTCCGAAACTTTTGCGGCAAAAACAACTTTTTATCCGTAGCCGATCGCACCATTGCATAGTCCACATCATGACCGTAATAGCGCAATACCCGCGCCGCCGAGTTAGGACCACAACTCCAGCTATCATTTTGTACCCCTGTATCGGGCAATTCAATTACTTGAGAAGTGCCACTTGTAGCAATGAGATTCTGCTCTATATTTTGCTTGGCATGAGGACGTTTAAGGGTAGAGATTGCCGATGTTGCAGGTGTAATTGTCATAGAAATCGTCGTACTCATAACAGCAATGGCAAGAGCTGTAAGCGAATTTCTAAAAAAGCTCATAAAAGTCATATCAAGTCACAAGTAATTAGCTGGGCGCATAGCTTCCCCCTTCTAAATCTCTGGGTTCACTCGCTATATAATCTTTGGAGCATTTGCTTTTAATTCTAGAGATAACGTATCTCATATATGGACTTTTCCGTAGTTTTGCAGCAGTTTTTAAACGGCTTATCGATTGGTAGTGTTTACGCAATTTTTGCCCTCGGCTACACCCTAGTATTCTCGATTTTAGGAATCATTAACTTTGCCCATGGCGCAGTATTTACCCTTGGCGCATATTTTACCTATATCCTCTGTGGTGGAGCATTTGGATTCAACGGCATATTAGCAAATCTATCTCTACCCAAAGAATTGCATTTACCATTTTTTGTTGCCATTTTTGTCAGCAGTGTGATGGCGGGTGGGGTCAGCGTCCTAATCGAACGCATTGCTTTCCGACCATTGCGCGATCGCAAAGCCGATCCCTTACTCACCTTAGTTTCTAGTTTGGGTGTAGCCGTTGCGATCGTGAATATCATTCAATATCTAGTCGGTGCAGAGAGCTATAATTTCCCCGCAAATATTTATGGCAACCTACCATCTGCCATCAACTTCGGCTCTATCGACAAGCCGATCGCCATTCGCACCGTTCAAATAGTCATCTTTGGCGTATCGGGTGTCATTTTAGCAATCCTCACCTACGCAATTAATTTCACAAAACTTGGCAAAGCGATGAAAGCTGTCGCCGAAGATGCCACCACTGCCAGCCTGTTAGGAATCAATACGGACTTTTTTATTCTGCTTACTTTTTTTGTGTCGGGTTTCCTTGGTGGACTCGCAGGAACACTTGTTGGCTCTAGTGTCAGTATTGCAGGCCCCTATTTTGGCATTGGCTTTGGGCTAAAAGGTTTAGCGGTGATCGTTCTTGGAGGGTTAGGCAATATCCCTGGAGCCGTTGTGGGCGGCGTAGTTTTGGGGCTTGCCGAGTCCTTTGTCCCATCCGAGCAATCAGCTTACAAAGATGCCGTTGCCTTTGCCCTACTATTCATCGTTTTACTGGTACGTCCTCAAGGAATATTAGGTAAAACCTTTGTCCAAAAAGTATAATTTGCTACATTTTGCATAGGAACCCGAAATTTAAGAAATATTTTTTTATCTTGAGTTTCATTTAATTTTATGAAGTGTTGAAAATCACATGGGAAGATAATCACAGTTTGTATTCTTCTACACAGACACAAATTATTGCTCCATAAGTTTTAGTCATTGAGTAAATCATTGACATGTTAAGCAAAAACCTACATAGAGAGTCTGGTTATGTTGCACTCACTTTATTATTCAATTGGCGCTATTCAAGACGAAGCAAGACATTTACTTGAAAGTGGCAGACTCACACGCAGTCAGCCAATTCATACCCTCTGTAGCTTCTTCCGCGATCGCGAATGGTGTCAAATCGAACGAGAATTAGAAGAAAATCATTACCTATTGCGCGATCGCATTTGTGATTTATTAAGTCGTGAATGTTGGCAAAGTGATTAAGGCAAAAAAAAGAGCGCAAAGCGCTCTTTTTTTTGAGAAATACAACGTAAAGTTATACAATTTAGATTGTGTATAGCTTTTCGCTAGCCATGTAAGCGCATCAATGGAGGTCATCCAAACCATTGGGGAGTCAGCAAAAAACAAAATGAGTCAAAGTGTTAGCCCAATTGATCGCCTAAAACAATTTGTTAGCCAATCTGCTAATATGCTGAACTTAGATGAAGATGTGGCAATAGATAGGGGCATGACTCAAATTATTAAGTCGGCGGTAATGGTAATTGGTGGTGGAGAGGATAAAGTCCAAGACCGCAAGATTCTCAAAGCCTTTGTAGAAAGTTCTGGCGGCTCCCAAGCTCGAATTGCCATAATTCCATGTGCCTCCAGAGAACCAGATATTATTGGCAGAATTTATCACGATATTTTTACCGATCTTGGCGCAAAAGTAGTTGAGGTGTTAGATATTCGTGAGCGTCCTCACTATGATTACCCCGATGCCGAAGCCCTCGTAGATCGTTTTACAGGCATATTCATGACTGGCGGCGACCAACTACGTCTTTGTGGTCTGATCGCCGATACCCCATTTGCAATCACGATCGCCAAGCGCATCACTGAACAAAAGTTAGTTCTCGCTGGGACAAGTGCAGGAGCCGCAGCTATGGGCTACCACATGATTTCAGGTGGTAGTAGTGGTGAGTCTCCCCATAAGGAACTGGTCAATATGAGTACGGGTTTGAATATCCTGCCTGAAATTGTCGTCGATCAGCATTTCCATAACCGTAATCGCATGGCACGTCTCATGACAGCGATCGCGGCTCATCCTGACCGCATTGGTATTGGCATTGACGAAGATACGGTCGCCATTTTTGAGCCGAATAATGTTATGAGAGTTTTAGGACGTGGCACTGTCACCGTTATTGACCCAGGGGAAATCTCCTATAGCAATCAGCTCTGGGTCAGTGGTTCAGCACCATTAACCATTCACAACCTACGAGTACATATTCTCGCCGCAGGTTGTAAATACCATTTACTCAAACGGATTCCGATCAGTCCTTCTGTATAAAAAAGGCTCGCTAAGCGAGCCTTTTTATTTTATGGATTCCGATCTGATGTATAAAAAAGCTTGCTAAGCGAGCTTTTTTATTTTTACGTATTCCAACCTTTAGTTGGTAAATCGCTCGAATCTACAGGAGTATCAACTATTGATTTCAAACCTTCTAAAGTCGAAGGTAGCGATCGCGGGTCCATAAACATCACTTTGCTACTACCGCTAGAACCAACCGTTGTTGCCATTGAGATATAGCTTTGAGCCAACAAAAATTGTAGTGCTTCCTGAGACTGAGGATTTCCTTTCATCGATTGCAATAGGACTTGCATTGCTTGAGATGTACCTTGCGCTTTGAGTACTTGCTCTTGACGTTCCGCCTCAGCTCGCAAAATTCGTGATTGCTTCTGTCCCTCAGCTTCTAGAATGGCAGACTTCTGTGAAGCTTCGGCATTCAGTAGCTGCGACTCAGCTAAACCCTTCGCTTGATTAATAGCAGCTTCGCGCTCACCTTCAGAGTTGAGAATGGCAGCCCTTTTTCTGCGCTCTGCTGTCATTTGCATTTCCATAGCTTCCTGTACAGCTTTAGCAGGTAAGATGTCGCGTAACTCGACCCTTGTTACTTTCACGCCCCAAGGATCGGTGGCATCATCTAAGTCACGTAACAGAACTTCATTAATTTTGTTTCTCGCTGTGAAAGTTTCGTCAAGCTCTAAACTACCTAGTTCGGCGCGAATCTGAGTCAAGACAATATTTGCCATCGCTTGACGCAAATTTTCCACACGATAAAAGGCTTTCTCCATGTCAACTACGCGCCAGTAAACCACTGCATCAGCGGTAATTGACACGTTATCGCGAGTAATACATTGTTGCGGGGGAATATCTAGTACTTGCTCTTTGATCGATCCTTTATAGCTCACAGTGTCAATAAAGGGCAGGATAAAGTGGGGGCCAGCAGGTAGTTTGCGTTTGTATTTACCAAAGGATGCGACTAGTGCTTCTTCGCCTTGATTGACAATTTTAAAAGATGAGCTTCCTACACCAAAGAAGACACCTGCACCAATCACAAAACTCCATAAGTCCATAATGTTTTTCCATTGTTAGTTGAACTCACGTTAATGATAGCTTGATTGATCTGCGACAGGCGATCGCTTATGTATCAAAAATAGTACAATGGCTAAATAAGCTCAATCTCAAAAGCATTCCATATTAAAATTTTGTATCTTTTAGGATTGCTATATTCCCAGTATGAGTAATGTCAAACGAATTAAAGCAATCTTTTTTAAAACTGAATTGGGTAAGGAGCCTGTGAGGGATTGGCTTATGTCTTTGCCTAAAGATGAGAGACAAAGATTGGAGAAGACATTAAAACTGTGGAATTTGGGTTTCCTATAGGTATGCCAACCTGTCGTCCTATGGGGAAAGGCTTATACGAAGTCCGTACCAATCTTGAGAATAAAATTACACGGGTTTTATTTTCCGTAGAGGGCGATAAAATGATTCTTCTGCATGGATTTGTTAAAAAGACACAAAAAACGCCTAAAGAGGATTTAGATTTGGCGTTTAAGCGACAAAGTGAGTTTAGAAACAAAATTTAGCAGCAGGGTAAAGGATTACAAATGACTAATAATTGCTATTTAGGTTCTTCTTTTGATGATTTCCTCGAAGATGACGGGATTTTAAATGAGGTGACGGAAGTTGCGCTGAAGCGGGTACTGGCTTGGCAAGTTGAGCAAGCTATGAAAGAGCGTGGCTTATCTAAGTCCAAAATGGCGAAATCAATGCAGACTAGCAGAGCAGCGCTAGATCGATTACTCGATCCTGAGTATGAGTCCGTAACTTTACGGACTTTGGATAAGGCAGCAAGGGCTGTAGGTAAGCGAATCAAGATTGATTTGGTGGATGTTGTTTAGTTTTAGATCGCTTATGCACCGAAAACTTTGCTGATGGTTTCGACAATTTTGGTGATGGTGGGAATGGTATTGATAATGCGCTTTAAGGCTCTAATTGCTTTACTAGCAAGGGTTGATTTTTCTTCGGGTTTGTCGTTAAGGGCAATTTGGGCAAGTTCTTCCACTTTTTCTAGCGCATCGGCTTTGTCTTCATCAGTAAGATCTTTTTCGGCGCTAATTGCTTCTTGTAGTTGAGTTAAGAGAGTCTTGATATCAGGACTCTCACCAGTATTTTGAACTGGTATTTGATTAATTGCATTAGTGACATTGCCTTTGATTTTGCCAAGATTAACTACGCTATTCGTGATATCTCTCGCAGTAAAAGTTACAGGATTTTGTTCTGTCATGCTTTTTGCCTCTGTCTGTGTAATTACTGTAACATCACCTTTCTTTGCCTCTGCTAAAGCAAAGTACATATCTTTCATCGTCTCAATAGTGCGATCTTTCTCCTTTAATAACTGAGCTTGATGTTTTGCTTCAATTTCCTTGAGTTTAGTTTCGTATCCACTATCAAAGCTACGTTCAAATTTACCTTTATCTGTATCCTCTGGAACGGCTACCGTTAATTCAACATCTTGACCTTTTTTCTTGATTTCTTGAATGTCATCAGGATTTATATCTGGATAGTCTTCTGTCAACTTTTCCCATGCGGCGATGAAGGCTTCGCGGTTGATGCCGTTGCGGATGAGTAGCTGCACGATGTTGAGGCTGACACTGTAGCGTCTTGAAAAGTCACCTTCTGCAAATTCTTTGTCAGGATCGTGGGGACGACGTTCGCGATCGCCTTTGGCGTTGGGATGCTCTAGCTCGAAAACAAAGCGACAATCGACATCATCAAGTTTGGTGGTGTGGTCGTAGCTCCAACCTTCTAGACATACGCCTGTCATTTGTGCGCCTGTGAAGTCTGTGCCAATGGCTTGGGTTTCGGTGAGGTTTACCCCTTCGAGATTTGCCTTACGAAAACTTGCTTCGCTGAGGATGGCGCGTTTGAAGTTGACATTTTCTAAATAAACACCGTCAAGGTTTGCACCGCGCAGGTTTAATCCTTCGTAGGATTTGCTTGGGTTGGGTGTGCCTCTGACTAATAGTTCGCGAACTTCGGGATTAGAGAGAATTGATTGTCCAACCCTTGCCCGATCTAGTTTTTTGGCTTGCTTCCAAAGAGTGTAAGTTAGATTTGTAGTCTTCGGAATATTCTTGTCGCGGTAATTACGGAAGTCACTGCTTTTCAAATTTGCTTCTGTAAAATTAGCATTCTTTAAATCTGCACCACGAAAACTCGTACCGCCAATACTGGCAAGCGCTATGCTAAATTTTAGCAATATCTCAAACTTGGTATCACCTTTTAAAGTACGCCGTACAACATAAATACTTAATAAAATTGTAACCCCAGCTACAGCTACAGCCCCAGCTACAGCCCCAGCTCTAGCTACACTGCCAGTCATAGCCATAGCTCCTGCCCCTGCCATAGCCATAGCCATAGCCATAGCCATAGCTCTAACATCAGCCACAGCCATAGACCCTGCCATAGCCACAGCCATAGCCATAGCTATAGCCACAGCCATAGCCATGGCACTAACACCAGCACCATCTACAACCACAGCCACAGACACAACCACAGCACCAGATACAGCCACAGTACCAGCCACAGTACCGAAAGCTTCTGCTGTAAAACCTTGTCGGATAATGGCAAAAAACAGCACAGCTATGGTAACTATCATGGCAATTGCAGGAGCAACCGTGAAGCGCTGGATATTAGCAGGCTGAAAGAAAACGGCTACCCACGCGCCAGCAAAGCCTGATAAAAAGCCTGATAACGCGGACATGATGAAGGAAATTACTAGCTGGAAAGCTAACCACCGTTTCTGCACCCCCATCTTAGCTTTCGAGAAATTCGCCCCTCTCAAAATCGCATCTGTAAAATCTGTACCCCTAAGATCTGCATCGCTAAAATCTGAGTCTGAGAGGTCTTGCCCCTTAAACGATCGCCCACGCAAATTTTGACCAGCATAGTTTTTCGCCGTAGAGGTCATAGCCTTAAAACTTCCAGAAATTTGGATTAATTTTACGATGACTCTCCAAAATTTTCTGTAATAGTTGTTAAGTAACTAAGCCTAAAAACACATAAAAAGCCGAGATTGAGATCTCCGACTTTTTGTGTGACAAACAAAAGTAATCTGCTGATTGCAAAGAAAAAGTCGGAGATCTGGGCGTTTGCAGTTTTCTTCCTTATGGCTCGATACCTAATTCAGCTAAGCGATCGCGCAATTTTTGAGCCTCCAGTTCCGCAACTCTAGCCCGTTCTTCTGCCGATTTAGCCCGTTCTTCTGCCGACTCAGCCCGTTGGATTTCTTCTTGCCACGCTACAAATAGCTCACTGGGGATCAGTAATTTTTCACCATTGTCCTGACGATAGAAACCGATTAGAGAGTCTTCGACTTCGAGACGTAATCCTAAAACTTGACTCAAACCATCAGCGATCGCGGAATAAACTAGAGATTCCTCATCATTTTCTGGCAGATTATCTTGACGACGATAGCCTCGTAACTTTTCAGAAATCCATTCACCTTTAGGATCAAAAAGCCAATATTCTAAAACTCCTATGCTTTCGTAAAGCTCTCTTTTTTTAGCTTGGTCATGGGCTTGCGTACTCGCAGAAGTTATTTCAAAAATAACGCTGGGGATTTGTCCTGTTTCCCAAATTTTGTAATTATCATATGGCTGCTGCGGAATATCAAAAATTACCATCACATCAGGCGCAACTCGCAATCTAGAAAATCCCTGCGCGTAATACAAAAATTGATCAGCAAGGACAACAGGCGATCGCTCAGCAAACTTTTCAGCTAAATAATTGCGTAACACTGCAACTGTCGCAATGATCGCATCAGCATGAACAGATGTCTCTGCCAAGGGTTCACCATCCTCAGAAGGATAAAATATTTCTTTTTGTGTTTCTTGATTCTTAGGAATCTGTTGAATAGACTCAAAAGCAGTGGCAATAGTTGGTGTCATCGGTCAAGCAATGCGATCGCACTGACAGCAAAGGACTTTTAAAGATATTTTTTAATTATAGCGATCGCGACAAACCGACGGAGTTTTGATTTGGACGCTGAAAATGTTAACGTATTCATATAAATTTACAATTCACTGAGCCTTGTCTTTGGTGGCTTATTCCTGATGGCTAAATGTGTAATTAATCGCCGAGCCGAATTTTCTGCTAGTCACCGCTACTGGTTACCCGAAATTCCAGACGAGGAAAATCTGGCAAAATTCGGCGCATGTACTAACTTTCCGCCCCACGGTCATAACTACGTTCTGTTTGTTGGGATGCAGGGAGAAATCGACCATACTGGCATGGTGCTAAATCTTTCTGATGTCAAGCAAATCATTGCCCATGAAATCACAACTCAACTCAATTTTTCCTATCTCAATCAAGCATGGGAAGAATTTCAACAAACCCTTCCCACGACTGAGAATATCGCCCGTGTAATTTGGCAGCGACTAGCTCCATACCTACCATTGGTTAATATTCGCTTATACGAACATCCTGAACTTTGGGCTGATTATCAAGGTAACGACATGCAAGCACATTTAACAATTAGTACTCACTTTTCCGCCGCCCATCGCCTCGCTCTAGATACACTTTCCCTAGAAGAGAATTCTGCTATTTATGGCAAATGCGCCCGTGTTAATGGACATGGACATAACTATCATTTAGAAGTTTCCATCTCTGGCGAAATCGATCCACGCACTGGCATGATTGCTGATTTGAGTGATTTTCAAAAGGCTCTCGATCAATATGTACTAGATCCGATGGATCATACCTTCCTCAACAAAGATATTCCCTACTTTGCTGAAGTTGTACCGACTGCCGAAAACATTGCAGTCTATATCCAAAAGGTTCTCACCCAGCCAATTCGCGAAATTGGGGCAAAGTTACATAGCATCAAACTCATAGAGAGTCCTAATAACTCCTGTGAAGTTTATGGAGAATATCAACTTTCGGATATTGAACATTCCTTAGAAGAAGCTCTTGCCAAGGCGGCTTAATGTAGAAAAGCGATGCAAAGCATCGCTTTTCTACACATCAAATTTGCAAATTAAAATTTCACTATGTCTGAATCAAATATTTCTGCGGTAAATCTCGACAATAATCTACCAGCAGAAACTGAACCTGAAGAAATTATTATCGATCGCCTCGAATTAGATCGAGTAATCGCACGACTAACCGAAGCGATCGAATATGGTCTCAAAACAGGAATTAAACGAGGACTACTGCATTTACCCGCTAGCGATCGCCATTTATTGCTCATTGCCTCAGACATGGTTCAAAAATCCAAAAAATTTCCTAATTACAAACTGACCTTTTATCACAAAGGCATGGGCGAAGGCACAAACACCTGTGCAGTCACATTCACAGAAATTTAGATAATCTCCTTGTGGGAGATTATCTAAACTTGAGGTTATGATCTCAACTCAGAAACAGCTACCAAAATCACAGGATGCCGTCCTTGGTGGTCAATCACCGCCACCACTTGGTGGTTTAGTTTTAGGTGGAATTGAAGGAGTCAGAAGAAGATTAGCTAGTCCTGCGATCGCGCCTAGAATCTCGGCTCTACGGGAAGCTCTTAACTACGGTGAAACAGGCTTAGATTTAGTATTGCAGGGGCTCCAAGATGAATCTCTCAAAGTCCAACGTACTGCCCTGTTATTACTCTGGCGCAGACCTGAACCCCATATTCGTCAAGCCATCAGTAGCTATAGCCAATATCATTTATTTGACATCACCGATACACTACAGGGGCATGAAGAGGCGATCGCGACCCTCGCGCTTTCTGCCAATGGACGCATTTTATATAGCGCTGGAGCCGACTTCACCATCAAGGTTTGGGATTTAGGCAAAGGAGAAAATCCATCTCAAAAACCCAGTAAACAGATTGGCACAATTCGCGGTCACAACCATATTGTTACTTCCATTGCCCTCAGTCGTAACGGAAGAATCTTGGCAAGCGGCAGTCGTGATAAAACGATTAAACTTTGGGATGCGCGATCGGGAAAAGAGTTGATGACATTAACTGGGCATATTGGCTATGTCAACTCTGTAGCCATTACACCCGATGGGAAAACTCTAGTTACAGGCAGCCAAGACACCACCATTAAACTGTGGGATATCAAAACAGGCAGAGAAATTCGCACCCTTCATGGTCACACAAGCCTAGTAGATTCTGTAGCCCTCAGTCCCGATGGTAGAGCGATCGCCAGTTGCAGTTGGGATACCACGATTCGGGTATGGGATATCATCTCTGGAAAACTAAGATGGGAATTCATTGGACATTCAGCGAGAGTTCTTTCCTTTGCCATTAGTCCCGATGGACGCACCTTAGTCAGTGGTAGTCTCGATACCCGCATCAAAGTTTGGGATCTTGAGACAGGTAAAGCAATCCGTACCCTAGAAGGACATTGGGGCTGGGTCAAGTCATTAATCATTAGTCGCGACGGCAAAACACTGATTAGCGCCAGTTATAAAGAAATCCGCGTATGGAATTTAGAAACGGGTGAACCAATCCAAGTTCTCAATGGACATATCAATCTGATTAATGCGATCGCCCTCAGTCGCGATGGACAGACCTTAGTTAGTGGTGGTGAAGACTGCAATATTCATATATGGGGAGTTCCATAATCAAAAAAATAAAAAAGAGAGCATGAATGCTCTCTTTTTAACTAAGCTTCTAACATCACAAAAGATTACTGTATATCTTCTATGAGATGCCAAAGCATGCCCCCCAAGACTTAAATATTTGAATTGACTATCTGGATCGGCTAGGCGACAACAGCTTTGAGCTGTTTTTTACGTTTTGCCATCTGCCATCCACCTAAAGCCCCTGCAACAAGAATGCCAGCGATCGCAGGAGGAACGGGAACAGATCTCGAAGTACCTCTAATCGCCACTGAGTCATTAAAACACTCAAGGAACAAAGAACCAAGATATTCGCCACTAAAACCAACTGGACGTTCAAACTTAAATCCAAACTTGATCAGATTATTGCTTGCCAAAGCTGGATTAGGAAAATCAG
Organism: Pseudanabaena sp. Chao 1811; assembly: GCF_027942295.1. NCBI lineage: Bacteria > Bacillati > Cyanobacteriota > Cyanophyceae > Pseudanabaenales > Pseudanabaenaceae > Pseudanabaena > Pseudanabaena sp. Chao 1811. Next base: position 2,582,159 of record NZ_CP101416.1, on the reverse strand, counting down.
CCAAAGCACTTGGTAAAAGTGCAGTCACATCACCCACTCTCGATGAATAGCTACTAATTACATTAGGAACACGAGCATATTTATATCCAGAGTAGTAGGGATCATTCAACGCCAAATCACCGATTTTGGCATTTGGCACATAGGTTGCATACTGATTCAAGCTAGAGAAACCACTATTTTCTTGGGTAACACTCTTGGCAGTAACACCTGTATATACGCCTGTCGTAGGTGCAGCCGAGTCATTAGTTACAGAAAAGCGAATACCAATTAGAGATCCTTGAGCCGACGTAAAGCTATTATTTGGCTTACCGTAGTTAAAGTCTAGAAATAGGTCGCCCCATCCAATATTATGATCAGCAGCAGCACTAGAATAAACACCTGTCAGTGGTGTACTAGCACTAACCCCTACCCAAATCTCATTACCAACTTCCTTAATACCAATGCCATAGATATCGTACTGACTCGTAGCACTGAGGTTTCCATTATTGTATCCATCATAGGAATAGTCATCCCTAGCATAGTTCCAACCATTAACAAGAGTTCCTGCTTGTGCTGGTAAAACTGTAGCGATCGCCCCCAACGCTACAACTAGTGCAGAAGCTACTTTTTGAATAAATGACTTATTCACTTCTTCTTCCTGAAATATCTAACTAACAGATATGATTCACCTTTTCGTGCGCTTTGTCAGCTAGGAGAAGTTATCAGAAAGTTACTTTTGATTCATTTTCATACAAAATGCTGGTTATCAAATAGTTATTTAGGGATTTTCTGGCTTTTAATTACCCCGTAATCTTTGAATCTGGCGATCACTCTGTTGCGCCCATGTAGTATTTTTTTGCTGATTAAAATAAGCCTGAGCTTGAATAAAAGATTGAATTGCCTCTTGTTTTTTACCCGCTCTTGTCTGGGCTACACCCAAAGTATAAAAAGCCTCGGCATAGTCTTTCCGAAATTGCAAAGCATTCCCAAGCTGCCCGATCGCATTTTCCGTTTGACCTTGAATTAATAAAGCTGCTCCCAAATTGTAATAAGCCTCTGCATATTCAGGATTTAGTTGCACAGCTTTAGAATAATAGGTGATTGCCTTAGAAATATCGCCTTGGGTTTGAATTAATAGACCCAAGTTATAAATAGTTTCAGGAGACTGAGGATTAAGTTTCAGCGCTTGATTAAGACTAGAAATCGCCCCATTAATATCCTTTTTTTCCTTAAGTGCTAAACCTAGATTGTAATAGGCAACCGAGAGATTAGGATCAAGTCGCACCGCCTTTTGTAAATTGGGAATTGCTTGATTAGGATTGCCCGCTTGCAATTGTGCTGCACCTAAATTGCTATAGGCGACCGCAAACTTCGGATCGAGTCTCGTAGCTCTTTGAAAAGAATAAATTGCTTCCTTGAGTCTATTTGCCTGTGCATAGGCTAAACCTAGATTGTAATGGGCAGCAGTTAGTTCAGGATTTTTCTTAATCGCTGCCCGAAAAATAACGATCGCTCCTTCTAGATTTCCTAGGCGCACATAGGCATTCCCCCGCTCCAAAAGTTGATCGGCAGTTTCATTGGGAGGAACAACTATCTGCTGTTGCACCTGAACTTTTTGAGGTGGCTTTTGACGCAATTGGGCGATCGCAATATCTGCCCCATAGGTACTAACTACCAATACCGATGCGAAAACGACAAAAACTGGTTTCATAAAAGCAAATTTCGTGTTAATGCCAGTCGAATCCACAAATATTACAGCACTTTATACTTTATGGTTAAGCCTTCTCTATCCAGAAGTTGGCAATAACTAAATGTAATGCCAAGCCACTCATCTCTTGAGACTAACTAACTCAAGCATTACTAGATTGCCAACTTCTGAATCACTTCTGACTACTTGCCAAAGAATGTTAAATTGAGAAGACTAAATTGAGTAAGAAATTGGCGATCGCCTTCAAGCCCCAAGCCTTGCAAATACAAGAACTGTTACCATGATTCTCGTTATCGACAATTACGACAGCTTTACTTACAACCTAGTACAGTACCTTGGGGAACTGCTTCCTGAGTTTCCTGCATTAGGTGAAATATTAGTTAAGCGCAACGATGAAATAAATATCGAAGAAGTCAAGCAACTTAATCCCGCAGGAGTCGTAATTTCACCAGGTCCTGGTCGCCCTGAAGAAGCAGGCGTATCGCTGGATATTATTACAGAGCTGGGCGCAGAAACTCCGATCTTAGGTGTATGTCTCGGACATCAGAGTATGGGCTTGATGTACGGTGGCAAGGTCGTCTCTGCACCTTATTTGATGCATGGCAAGACTTCGCAGATCTATCATACTGGAGTCGGTATTTTAGAAGGACTAGCTAACCCATTTACCGCGACTCGATATCATAGCTTAGTTATTGATCGTCAAAACTGCCCCGATGTGCTAGAAGTGACTGCATGGACTGAAGATGACATAATTATGGGAGTCCGACACAAGCAATATCCTCACATTCAAGGCGTACAATTTCATCCTGAAAGTATCTTGACTGAGGCAGGCAAAGACTTACTGAGAAACTTCTTAAAAGGTTTAAGCGTCAAAACCTAATATTTAAGGTAGGCGGCGCAAAATACCACCTACCTTAAATATTGAGTTTCAGCGCTAAGCGCTGCAATTATTTTTGTGGGGCAATCCTCACCTAATCCCAAGTAAACAATTAACTAAACAACATGCGCCGCAGACAAATTCTTCGACTCGCTCAAGGTGGACTAATCTCAGCTTTTACCGCAGGAATTATCGCTGATGCCGCGAACTCACAAACTAATTCAACACTAAGACTTGAATGGCTAGGGCATCTATCATTTTTAATCGCAGGCGATGGAGTCACGTTCCTCACCCATCCCTTTCGTCCTGCTGGTTGTACTAACAATTTACCTGCCCCCACAGCATCATCTGACTATGTTTTGATTAGTTCGCGCTTGCTCGACGAAGGATATTTAGAGAATTTACCGAAGGATCGGCGCGTTTTGTCTGAGCCAGGTTCCTACAACCTCAAAGGGATTAACCTTCAAGGAATATCAATGGATCACGATCGCATCGGTGGTCGGAGGTTTGGACGTAATGTGGCATGGAAATGGAAACAGTCTGGTATTTTTATAGTTCATTTGGGTAGCGCTGCTGCCCCTATCACATCGGCACAAAGAATTTTGATTGGTCGTCCCGATGTCTTAATTTTACCCATCGGTGGTAATGAGCAAAGTAGTGATCCCTCCGCAGCAAAGTCCTATTCTCCGACAGAAGCACAGGCGATTGTTAAAGAACTAAATCCCCGTATAGTTATTCCCTCTTATTATCGTACCGATAAATCTAGTAAGTCTTGTCAATTAGCATCTATCGATGAATTTCTCGCGCTCATGCCTAGCGATAGTATCAAGAAATTAGATGGATCTAGTTTAGAAATTAATGCCAGCAACCTACCGCAAAGCACAGTAATTCGTGTTCTCAAAAAATAAAAAAGGGTGGCGCTAAGCCACCTTTTTTTATGGTGATTTATGGTGATACTTTCACCACAGTTCCCACAGTCACTTGGCTAAATAATTCACGAACATCTTCGTTATACATACGGATACAGCCGTGGGATGCAGCTTGTCCAACAGAAGCACGATTTGGTGTGCCGTGAAATCCTGACCAGTTTTTGCCGTCAGTCCAAAAGCCAATCCAGCGATCGCCTAAAGGATTATCAGGATCTTTACTAGGAATGACATCCCCCGTAAATGGGTTGCGCCAAGCAGGATATTCAATAGTTTGCAATACCCGATGATTACCTACTGGTGTACTCCAACCTTCGCGCCCCACCGCAACAGGATAAGTCTTGAGGGGAATTTCGCCATGAAAAGCAGTAACAGTGCGGCGACTAATGCTTACTTCAAGACTCGTCACCTGCATTAGTTCACGATCCCACAATTGGCGATTGGGATTAATCGTATAGGGTGATTTTAATAATGGTAGTTTTTTCTGATAGGCAAGTGCTTGATACAGCAGCACTGCCAGCTCACTTTTAGAAATAGTATCCTTAGGCGCAAGAATACGTGGATCTGGATAATTAGTAACTAAGCCTTCCTGTGTAAGCGTGGCGATCGCAGGAATAGCATAGTCAGGAACCTGAGAAGCGTCACGATACATCGATAGCAAATATGCCTGTGGTGTCTTAGTAGCTTTGATATTGAGATTAAGTTGACTAGCGATCGCGACTAAGGTTTCGGCTTTTGTTGCTGGTTCATTAAGTCGATTTGTAATTTTAGGTGCTTTGCCATTAGCAAAGGCAGCATCTAATAAATTGGCAAGTTCAGCACGGGTAATGGGGCGATCAGGCTGAAATTGGCTAATAGAATCAGGAGAAACTAACAAATTACTTAAAGACTGATTAGACAATAATCCTTCAACAAACTTACGGGCCCAATGACTTTGCAAGTCTATAAACAGAAACTTAGACGAACGCTCAGAACTACTGATACTTTTTGCCCAAGTAACATTAGGAGTAGCCAGATTTAGAGAAATAAAGCTAAATACACTAGCGGTAATTATAGTAATGCGGACAAAAGAAGATGAAAGATATTGCTGATTTTGCGATCGCCTTCTCATAATTTCCAATTGCTATTGCATTTAATGTTGACTTAGTTGTCCAAAGTAGCTATGCAGTCTAACATATTGCACCTCAAAGCTCCTACGAGGTATACTGTCATACAAGATTATGACAAGCAAAGATATGAGAGTTAATGCAAGGCTTGATCGCGATCGCGCTAGTAAGTTTAACTACATTCGTCAGCGTACAAATCAAGGCGCATCTGACATTATGAAAGTGGCGATCGATCTTTACTACGAAAAATTACATCAAGAATCCTCCGTAAAACCTTTGCAACTCCTTAGAGAATCAGGGCTAATTGGTTGTGCTGAGGGTGATTCTGATCTATCAGTTAATTGTAAGCAATATCTCACTGAAAGTCTTAACGAAAAATATGGTCATCGTTGATTCGGGATTTTGGATCGCGTTGATTAACCGCCGTGATGATTATCATGTTCTCGCTCAAGAGGTTTTAGATACAATTGATGAGCCTTTGATTACAACATGGTGTGTAATTACAGAAGCTTGTCATATTCTCTTGAAACGTACAGGCACCAATGCTCAACAGACGTTCATTCATAGTCTAGAAGTTGGGGCTTTTGAGGTTTTTGATCTCAAAGTTCAAGATGGGAAAAGAATCAGTGAATTGATGAATCAATATAGTTCTCTACCAATGGATTTGGCGGACGCTTCACTGATTATTCTGGCGGAACATTTGGGGCATGGGCGAATTCTATCTATTGATTTTCGAGATTTTAATACCTATCGCTGGAAAAGTCGTCATCCTTTTGAGAATTTGATGTCCAAAAAATAGTGATCGCCACATAAGTGCGATCGCCCAAGAGCTTATAAATTCAAAGCTTTATGTCCAGAAGGTTAAGCATTGGTGCAGACCTATAATTCAGGTTATCTAGTTTGGAAATCTTTCAAAAAGGGAGAGTGTAAAGTGAAGTGTATAAAGTCTGGGATATATACAGAGAGATGATCTAGACACACAATTACCAACACTAAAACTGATGAATATACGCAAAGAATTGCTCGACGAATTGCTGCAAGAATGTAAAACACCACCTGACCTATTCGGAGAAGGAGGCATTCTGAAACAACTGACGACCGCATTAGTGGAGCGAGCATTGGAAGCAGAACTATCAACCCATCTGGGATACGGTAAGCACGAACCTAGACCAGAAGGACAAACCAACAGTCGCAACGGTTATAGCCAGAAAAAAGTGCAAGGTGACTTTGGCGTAGCCGAAATCGCAGTCCCCCGAGATCGGCAAGGGGAGTTTGAACCGCAGATGGTGAAGAAAGGACAAAGTCGCTTGTCAGGACTAGATGAAAAGATCATTGCTCTCTACGCACGAGGTATGAGTGTCAGGGATATTCAAGCCCAGTTGCAAGAAATGTATGGTGTTGAAGTATCACCAACACTTATTTCCAATGTTACAGATGCAGTAATTGACGAGGTGAAGCAATGGCAAAACCGTCCCCTTGAAGCAGTCTATCCAATCGTCTTTCTGGACTGTCTAGTCATCAAAGTCCGAGACAATGGCAGAGTGATTAACAAATCCTTGTACTTTGCCTTGGGCGTGAATATGGACGGGTACAAGGAATTACTGGGTATGTGGATTTCTCCGAATGAAGGTGCGAAATTCTGGTTGTCAGTACTCACCGAAATTCACAACCGTGGGGTCAAAGATATTTTGATTGCCTGTGTCGATGGCTTGACTGGTTTCCCTAATGCGATTGAGACGGTATTTCCTAAAACTCAGGTGCAGTTATGCATTGTCCACATGGTCAGAAACTCGGTCGCTTTTGTACCTTGGCAACAACGCAAGCAAGTTTGTGCTGACCTCAAGGCTATTTATAGCGCGGCGACGGAATCGGAGGCTGAGTTTAATCTCGAACTCTTTGCTGAAAAGTGGGACAAGCAATATCCATCAATCTCCAAGTCTTGGCGCAGTCATTGGGCAAACATTATCCCCTTCTTTGCTTTCCCGACCGAGATTCGCAGGGCGATTTATACCACCAATGCGATTGAGTCGATGAACAGTAGTTTGCGGAAGGTGATTAAATCCCAACAGATTTTTCCCTCTGATGATGCTGCTTTCAAGCTCGTTTATTTAGCAATGCGGAATATCTCGAAGAAGTGGACGATGCCGATTCGTGATTGGAAACCTGCTCTTAATCGCTTTGCCATCCTCTTCGAGGATCGTCTCCACGTCTAGCTTCTAGACTTTACACATTTTACTTGACAGTCTCATCCACATACCCAGTAATTCCTTGTACCCGTCCATATTCACGCCCAAGGCAAAGTACAAGGATTTGTTAATCACTCTGCCATTGTCTCGGACTTTGATGACTAGACAGTCCAGAAAGACGATTGGATAGACTGCTTCAAGGGGACGGTTTTGCCATTGCTTCACCTCGTCAATTACTGCATCTGTAACATTGGAAATAAGTGTTGGTGATACTTCAACACCATACATTTCTTGCAACTGGGCTTGAATATCCCTGACACTCATACCTCGTGCGTAGAGAGCAATGATCTTTTCATCTAGTCCTGACAAGCGACTTTGTCCTTTCTTCACCATCTGCGGTTCAAACTCCCCTTGCCGATCTCGGGGGACTGCGATTTCGGCTACGCCAAAGTCACCTTGCACTTTTTTCTGGCTATAACCGTTGCGACTGTTGGTTTGTCCTTCTGGTCTAGGTTCGTGCTTACCGTATCCCAGATGGGTTGATAGTTCTGCTTCCAATGCTCGCTCCACTAATGCGGTCGTCAGTTGTTTCAGAATGCCTCCTTCTCCGAATAGGTCAGGTGGTGTTTTACATTCTTGCAGCAATTCGTCGAGCAATTCTTTGCGTATATTCATCAGTTTTAGTGTTGGTAATTGTGTGTCTAGATCATCTCTCTGTATATATCCCAGACTTTACACACTTCACTTTACACTCTCGAATTCACTGCCTTGATTGTTGGTTAACGCACTCAACTTACCTTGTTTGCTCAATATATCTACAACCTGAGACTTAATCCCTTCAAGCGATTGCTTCAAACCATCATCTAAAGTCAAGAAATGTTGGGACAAGTGGGCGCGTATTTCATGAAGATACTTGTTGTAGGCAATACCATAAGCAGCTTCCTTATCACGGAGAGCCTTAATATCGGCAATAGACGGAATCCCCGTATCCTCTTTACATTTCTGTATCGCAGCATTGACTTGATTTTTGAAATCAATATCCTGCGCGTCACGCTGATATCGTAATTCTCGCAGTAAACCCTCTAAACCTACAGTTAGATCTTCCCAAAGTTGATCGAACAAATTAACAAAAACTGGAAACCAACTATCTCCTTTTGCGCTAATCCCCAAAGCTGTTTTAGCTTTCTCAATCTCTATTTTTGCAGCACTCTGTAACCTGCTTAGTCGCTCCTGACAGGCAGAAGCGTACTGCTGATCTAAATCAATAATATTTAGCGTCAAATAATCAAGCACGAGATCGAGGACTTTTTGATTTGCTTCTTGGCGATCCGCACAATTAGCCGTTATACAATCAACTACCTTAATATGACTAGCTTCTCGCGAATTCTCCAAATCCTCGCAATAAACGAGATTGTCGCCCATTCGAGAAGTTGCATCAGTCTTATTCAAAACAATAAATGACCAAAGATTAATCGGTAAATCCGTTAAAGCAGAACGGGCTGTATCGTAAAGCTTGACATCAACATCCGCCCAATAATCTCTCGGTGGTCTTGGCATTCGCACAAACAAAGCAACATCAACATCCTGCCCCAAAATCTGGATCAATCGTTCCGCATCGCCAAGTCCCGTATCCCCCAAACCTGGCATATCGATTAAAGTGATCTGTCCAACATCAGTATTTGGAAAAGAACAAACTATTTTGGCTTCTTGAACAGCTAAGTAATTAAAGAAAACTCTCTGACCGTCAGGAGCATCCTGAGCCACATATTCACGAATTTGCTCCTTAGAAATTCGATGGGGTGATGCCTCTCTCAATAAGTGCTTGTACTTGTCAAAGTTCGTATGATACTTACGAAAATGTTCATACATTGCCCCATACTCAGCTTGCCCTGAAAAGTCTTGATGAAGTGGTGGCAAAGGATTTCTCGCAAACTCATCTAAAGCAAAGGGTTTAACGCCTAACCGCAACTTTTCGTAGTAAGGATTGATTACCTCATTCAAAAACGATCGCTCAGAATGAAACCAAATCTCCCCATAGGTTTCTACGTTCGGATTGTGATGAATCGTACTACGAACACCTGTGCAATGGGAGCGATCGCCAGTAGGAATTTCATCAGATAGCCCTGATAAACTTTGTAGGTAACTGCTCAACCTAGAAGAATCAACAAAAAACAGTGTTCATATAACTGGCAAATTACTGATTATCTTTATAAATTAATAAATAAAATAGTAATTTATCGTTTACTTAATGAGAATGGAATCATTTAGGTGTTTTTTGATGCATCAAAATGGCTGAAACCTTTATTTCTTCTAGGTTGAGCAATTACCTTTGTAGTAATCGACTTTTACCTTGTCCCGCCCTTCCAATCACGCCAATATTAAGCGTATTGCGTGAAAATCGATTTTTTAGTTTACCTAAAGCCCCCAGTTCTTCATTGATACTAGATTGGATACCTGTAAGGTTTATTTCCTGTAAGCGTCCAATGCTATCAAGATCATCAATTTTTGATATTAATTGACTACGGTATTTATCTAGATCCTGTAATGCTAAGGCAAGAGTTTTAAGATTCGACTCTACTTCTGCAACTCTTCTCGCAAGAGGTTGCCTTTTTTCGAGAATACCTGTGATTTGAGAGGTTCTACTAATAGCCATGTTTTACGCTAAAGCTTAGGGATAGTTTTGGTACTCATTTCTAAAAAATAGTACATGAATAACACCTAAATATCATATCATTTAAAAATCACCTATGATTCCATATAAATATGATGTGCAGCTAAAAGTCGGAAAGGGCACTGGACAGTTAAAGCGTGATCAACGTATTTGCGTCTTTTTTGTCGGTATGAAATCGGCGTTTCAGCATCTATCCCCTCTTAGCTGACCAATACCGGAAATCACTGATTCCTCATAATGCATTAATAAAAAGTTTGAACTTTTCAGTAGCTCAAATAAGCTCAGGGCAATAGCTCAAAAAATACAACTAATAAAAAAATCCCCCACATTGCTGTGAGGGATTTTTTTAATTAACTAGCAAGCTAGATTAACCGAAAGCTGTTGTCGTAGACGCAATCAGGAAGGCTGCATAAGTAACAATGTAGCCGACTGTGAAGTGAGCCAAGCCAACCAAACGAGCTTGAACGATGGAGAGAGCCACAGGCTTGTCTTTCCACTGAACCAAACTTGCAAGAGGTGTGCGTTGGTGCGCCCATACTAGGGTTTCGATCAACTCTTGCCAGTAACCACGCCAAGAGATCAAGAACATGAATCCAGTTGCCCAGACAAGGTGTCCGAAGAGGAACATCCAAGCCCAAACAGAGATATTGTTCATGCCATAAGGGTTGTAGCCATTGATCAACTGAGCGGAGTTGAGCCATAGGTAGTCACGGAGCCAGCCCATGATGGTGACAGAGGATTCGTTGAACTGAGCAACGTTACCTTGCCATACACCTAGGTGTTTCCAATGCCAGTAGAAGGTTGTCCAACCAATGGTGTTCAACATCCAGAACATAGCGAGGTAGAAGGAATCCCATGCAGAGATATCGCAAGTACCGCCACGACCAGGACCGTCGCAAGGGAAGCTGTAGCCGAAGTCTTTCTTGTCTGGCATGAGCTTAGATCCACGAGCATCCAACGCGCCCTTAACCAAGATCAAGGTGGTGGTGTGTAGACCTAGAGCGATCGCATGGTGAACCAAGAAGTCGCCAGGTCCAATGGTGAGGAACAAGGAGTTATCACCAGCATTGATACCAGCCAACCAACCAGGCAACCAAACGTTACCGCTGTTGGGGTAAGCCGTAGAAGCTACGCTGTTTGCGTTAGAGAGGAGAACATCGAATCCGTAGAGAGCTTTACCATGAGCAGCTTGAATCCATTGTGCGAATACAGGCTCGATCAAGATTTGCTTTTCAGGAGTACCGAAAGCTTGCATTACGTCGTTGTGAACGTAGATGCCGAGGGTGTGGAAACCTAAGAAGAGAGATACCCAGCTTAAGTGAGAGATGATTGCTTCTTTATGCTCAAGCATACGTGCAAGCACGTTGTTCTTGTTAGCTTCAGGATCGTAGTCACGAACGAAGAAGATCGCACCGTGAGCAAACGCACCAACCATCAAGAAACCAGCAATATATTGGTGATGAGTATATAGAGCAGCTTGAGTGGTGAAGTCCTTCGCGATGAACGCATAGGAAGGCATGGAGTACATGTGCTGAGCAACCAAGGAAGTTACAACACCCAAACAAGCCAAGTGCCAACCAAGTTGGAAGTGAAGCGAGTTGTTGTAGGTGTCATAGATACCCTTGTGACCTTCGCCGATCATACCGCCGAAAGGAGTACCCTTAGGAGGATTGTGAGCTTCCATGATTGTCTTCATGCTGTGACCAATACCAAAGTTGGTACGGTACATGTGACCAGCGATGATGAACAAAACAGCGATCGCCAAATGGTGATGGGCAATGTCAGTCAACCAAAGAGCTTCTGTTTGAGGATGGAAACCACCCAAGAAGGTCAAGATTGCTGTACCTGCACCTTGAGCTGTTCCGAACACATGACCTGCGGTATCAGGATTCTGAGCATATACACCCCAGTTACCAGTAAAGAAAGGTGCAAGACCTGCTGGATGAGGAGGTACGCTCAAGAAGTTTTCCCAACCCACATGAACACCACGGGCTTCAGGAATAGCTACGTGTACCAAGTGACCAGTCCATGCCAAGGAGCTAACACCGAACAAACCAGCCAAGTGGTGGTTTAGACGGGATTCAGCATTCTTGAACCAAGAAAGGCTAGGACGGAAACTAGGCTGAAGGTGTAGCCAACCAGCAAATAGCAAGAGAGCTGAAAGAATCAACAGCCAAATTGCGCCGCCGAATAGTTCTTGGTTGCTACGCATACCAATGGTGTACCACCACTGATAAACGCCAGAGAGAGCGATATTTACAGGACCAGCAGCGTCGGTTTGTGTAAATGCTTCAACTGCTGCCTTACCGAAGTGAGGATCCCAAATCGCATGGGCGATTGGGCGAGTAGTGAGAGGATTCTTGATCCATTGCTCGAAGTTACCCTGCCACGCTACGTGAAACAGGTTGCCAGATGTCCACAGGAAGATGATTGCCAAGTGTCCGAAGTGAGAAGCAAAAATCTTTTGGTAAAGACTTTCTTCGGTGACACCATCATGACTTTCAAAGTCGTTCGCTGTGGCGATCGCATACCAGATCCGACGGGTTGAAGGATCCTGTGCGAGAGCCTGGCTAAACTTAGGAAATTTCGTTGCCATTTTTACTTCAATTTCTCCGTTTAAATTTAAGCCAGTTTACCCAAGTGCACCGTAACGGGCTAGGAAGAACGCCCAAGTTGTGGCAATTCCACCTAATAGGTAGTGAGCTAGACCCACAGCACGACCTTGAGTAATGCTCAAAGCGCGAGGAGAGATAGCAGGAGCTACGTTGAGCTTATTGTGTGCCCATACGATTGACTCGATCAATTCTTGCCAGTAGCCACGACCACTGAACAGGAACATGAGGCTGAATGCCCAGATGAAGTGAGCGCCCAAGAAAATCAAACCGTAAGCTGACAATGCCGAGCCGTAGGATTGAATTACGTTAGAAGCTTGTGCCCACAAGAAGTCACGCAACCAACCATTGATGGTCAATGCGCTTTGTGCAAAGTTGCCACCTGCCATGTTGGTGACAGTGCCACTTGCATCGACAGTACCGAAGATATCGGACTGCATTTTCCAAGAGAAATGGAAGATAACAACGGAAATACAGTTGTACATCCAGAACAAGCCGAGGAATACGTGATCCCATGCCGAAACTTGACATGTACCGCCACGACCAGGACCGTCGCAAGGGAAGCGGAAACCGAGTTCTGCCTTATCTGGAATCAAGCGAGAGTTACGAGCGTAAAGAACACCCTTGAGGAGGATCAATACAGTAACGTGGATGGTAAATGCATGGATATGGTGTACCAAGAAGTCAGCAGTACCAAGAGCCATGTGCGCAGCAGCAACCTTACCGCCGACAACGATAGTGTCACCACCGAAGATGGGGCTAACACTAGCGCCTGCATAAGGAGCAGTTACACCAGCAGCAGCAGCATGGAAGCCTTGAATCCAGTTAGCGAAGACGGGCTTCAACTGAATTGCTGTGTCAGAGAACATATCTTGAGGACGACCCAATGCACGCATGGTGTCGTTGTGGATGTAAAGACCAAAGCTGTGGAAGCCAAGGAAAATACATACCCAGTTGAGATGGGAAATAATAGCGTCGCGGTGACGGATTACGCGATCAAGCAAGTTATTTACATTCTTAGCAGGATCGTAATCGCGAACCATGAAAATACCAGCGTGAGCTGCACCACCAGCAATCAAGAATCCACCAATCCACATGTGATGTGTGAATAGAGAGATTTGAGTAGCGTAGTCAGTGGCAATGTAGGGGTAAGCAGGCATTGCATACATGTGTTGTGCAACGATGATGCTCAAAGAACCCATCAAAGCTAAGTTCCAAGAAAGTTGAGCATGCCAAGAGGTTGTGAAGATTTCATACAATCCCTTGTGACCTTCACCAGTTAGAGGACCCTTGTGAGCTTCGAGGATTTCCTTCATGCTGTGACCGATACCCCAGTTGGTGCGGTACATATGTCCAGCGATGATGAAAAGTGTCGCGATCGCAAGGTGATGGTGAGCTTGGTCAGTCAACCACAAAGAACCAGTTTGAGGATTTAAACCACCCTTGAAAGTCAAGAAGTCTGCATAAGCGCCCCAGTTCAAAGTGAAGAAAGGAGTTACACCTTGAGCAAAGCTAGGGAAAATATCCGACATCAAGGAAGGATTAAGAATGAACTCATGGGGTGCAGGAATCTGACTAGCAGCTACGCCCTTGTCAAGGTAATAGTTGACAGGAATCGAAACGTGGATCTGATGTCCAGCCCAAGCGAGAGAACCTAAACCGAGCAAACCAGCCAAGTGGTGGTTCATCATCGATTCAGCATTCTTAAACCACTCAAGTTTAGGAGCTGACTTGTGGTAATGGAACCAACCAGCGAAGAACATCAAACCTGCCATCACCAAACCGCCAATTGCGGTGCAGAGGAGTTGATACTCCGTGGTGATACCAGATGCTCTCCAAAGGTGGAACAAACCAGAAGTGATTTGAATACCTTGGAAACCGCCACCAACATCACCGTTCAAGATATCTTGACCGAAAACGTTCCAGACCACTTGGGCACTGGGCTTGATGCTGACAGGATCAGACAACCAAGCGGTGTAGTTAGAGAATTTTGCTCCATGGTAGTACATACCACTGAGCCAAATGAAGACAATACCTAGATGCCCAAAATGAGCGGAGAAGATCTTACGGGCAGTATCTTCTTCGGTTGTGAAACTGTCAAAGTCATGCACATTGGCATGAAGATCCCAAATCCATGTTGTTGTCTTTGGTCCCTTCTTTAGGGTGCGGTCAAAGTGACCAGGTTGTCCCCACTTCTCAAAGGAAGTAGGTACTACGTCACGATCAACCGATACCTTTACCTCTGTGTCTGGCTTTTGAGGAGTCATTGTCATGTAAATTTTCCTCTCTCAGACTGTTAAGACAAAGTAGATTAAACGATTAGGCAAGCTCTCTCATAGTGCTGAATCTATGAATGAGATAAGTACTGCTGTACAAGAGTCGCTGTGCCACGATGAGGTAATTATAGGTTTAGGTTTGTGTCGCTCCAGAAAGTTTGTAACAATTGTTTAGAATGACTCTGATTATCTGCATCGTTTATCCTGTAATAAGTTGGGACGCTTAAGCTAAGCATATTTAGGGAATAAGTCCTCAAGGTTTCTTAACAAAACTTTATCTAGCTAATAAATAGCAGTACTTCGCGCCCCATTTGCCCCTCGATCTTGTAATTACTCTAAAATCTCAAGAATCTTCAAAACTGTTGAGGCTAAGATAGGCGTGCAAAGGTAGCCAGTGATTACTGGTGCTATGGAGGATGTTATGCCTAATGATTTGCCCAAAAGTTTTCTCGATCAATTGCGCGAAATGACTGTCGTTGTTGCGGATACTGGAGATATTCATGCAATCGAACAAGTTAAGCCCCAAGATGCAACTACAAACCCATCCTTGATTACAGCGGCGGCACAAATGCCCCAATATCAGGAAATTGTGGATGAGACCCTCATAGAAGCCAGAAAAGATTTGGGTAAAGATGCCCCACCATCTCAGGTGGTTTCCTTAGCCTTTGATCGCTTAGCGATCGCCTTTGGACTCAGAATCTTGAAAATTATCCCAGGTAGAGTTTCGACCGAAGTAGATGCCCGTTTGTCCTACAACACGGAAGCAACTATTAGCAAGGCACGTTACTTGATCAACCAATATGAAGACCACGGGATTTCCCGCGATCGCGTATTAATTAAAATTGCGGCGACATGGGAAGGGATCAAGGCAGCAGAGGTGTTAGAGCAGGAAGGCATTCATTGCAATTTGACTTTGCTATTTGGATTACACCAAGCGATCGCCTGTGCTGAGGCAGGAGTGAAATTAATTTCACCTTTTGTCGGACGCATTCTTGACTGGTACAAAAAAGATACAGGTCGTGACAGCTATCCTGCTAAAGAAGACCCAGGAGTATTGTCAGTTTCACGAATTTATAACTACTACAAGAAGTTTGGTTATAAAACTGAGATTATGGGTGCAAGCTTCCGCAATATGGATGAAATCGTCGAGCTAGCAGGTTGTGATCTCTTAACGATTTCACCTGCTTTACTAGATGAATTGCAACACACTCAGGGTGAGCTAGTCCGCAAACTTGATCCCCAAATTGCTGCTCATTCAGAAATTGCCAAAATCCCTATGGATAAGGCAACTTTTGATGCGATGCACGCTAGCGATCGTATGGCATCAGATAAACTTGATGAGGGGATTAAAGGATTTGCCAAGGCACTGGTGAGCTTAGAGGAGTTATTAAAAGATCGTCTAGCTAAACTTGAAGAACAAGTACTTACAGCAGTTTAAGTAGCTAGGCATAATTAAAAAATAGAGCTAAAACCTGTAGCGCACGCTGCGCGTGCGCTACAGGTTTTGGGGTTTTATATTTAATTGCGCCCAGCTACTTAGTATTTGAGAGCAAATCAGTAGATTTCTGCTTACTGATGCCCCATCGTCAGAGAGGATTGCTAAGCAATCCTCTGCACCTAAACTGCGATACTGCCATGTCATCCATAGATTCTATTTCTTCTAGCAAAAGCAGGGTTTATCAAGCACTTATAGAGCTGTTTGATCTGTTACTACGTGCCAAATATCCACTTATATATATAGTTACTGCTGAAGAGGAGCCAGTCGAAGAAATCTTAACAGAGATGGCTTTACAATCTAGCCCCAGTCGTCGCATTTTGTTTTGGGACATTGCACGAGGCTGGAGTGATAATAATGCGGATAAGGGATCGGTGATGGCGGCTTTGTCACGGATTGCCCAGAGAGATAAAGCTACTAAAGATGGGGATAACGTTTTATATGTATTGCGCGACTTACATCCAATCCTCAAATATCCCCACCACGATCGCAATATTTCGATTATTCGTGAGCTAAAAAATTTGGCGCGAGATCTCAAGCTCGACCGCCGTACTATTGCCCTTACTAGCCATGTATTAGAGATCCCACCCGAATTAACGGAAGAGATTACAGCGATTGATTTTCCTTTACCCGCGATCGCCGAAATTGAATATTTAATCAGGAAAAAAATTGCCCCCAACAAACTCAATTTATCGGATTTAGCTTTGGAGCAGTTAGTTAAAGCTTGTCAGGGTTTAAGTCGTACCCGCATTCAAAGGGTTTTAGCTAAGGCGATCGCCGAAAAAGAACAGGTTAATGACTCAGATATTGATGCAGTATTGGCAGAAAAGCAACAGGCGATTAGACAGACAGGCATTTTAGAATTCTTTACAGTGAATGAATCCCTAAAAAATGTAGGGGGGTTAGACAATCTCAAGCAATGGGTACGGATTCGCCGCGATGCCTTTACCGAGGAAGCTAAGCGCTATGGCATTCCCACACCTAAAGGCGTACTACTCGTTGGCATTCAAGGCACTGGTAAGTCACTATCGGCAAAAACAATCGCCAACGAATGGCGCTTGCCCCTATTACGGCTGGATATTGGGCGACTATTTGGCAGTTATGTTGGGGAGAGCGAAAGTCGGATGCGACAGATGATTCAACTCGCGGAAGCAACAGCACCCTGTGTTCTCTGGATTGATGAGATCGATAAAGCCTTTGGCAATACAAATATGGCGATCGATGGTGATTCTGGGGCAAGTCGGCGGGTATTTGGCTCACTAATTACATGGATGCAGGAAAAAACTGCACCTGTATTTATTGTGGCAACTGCCAACAATGTCAGAATCTTGCCCGCCGAACTTTTACGAAAGGGTCGGTTTGATGAAATCTTCTTTTTGAATTTACCGACTGAATCAGAACGCCAAGAAATTTTTAAAGTGCATTTACAAAAATTGCGCCCCAGTCGGTTACGTGATTTTGACCTAATGTTGCTAGCTCGTCACACCAAAAATTTTAGTGGGGCAGAGATCGAGCAAGTGATTATTGATGGCATTCATCGAGCCTTTGGACGTGGCAGCAGTGGCAACCGCGAAGACTTCACCACTGAAGATATCATTAGTGCCATTGAGGAAACAGTGCCACTAGCTGCGATCGCTTCTCAGCAAATCGAATCTCTCAAACAATGGGCGGCGGAGTCAGGTGCACGCACTGCCTCTAATGATGAGCAATTACTTCAAGAATTAAGAAAATTTGCAATTAACTTAGAATAAAGGGAGCGTAAAGCGCTCCTTTTACTTGAGATTTTATGTCCCACTTCACTACGATCGCCATCGAAATCAAAAATGGGGACTTGCTGAAACAAGCCTTAGAAGAGCTTGGCTATCCCGTCAAACAAAATACTTTAGTACGTGGATATCTAGGCAATACCACTAATGCCGAATATGTGATCCCCATGCCCAATGCCTATGATCTGGGTTTTCGGAAGATTGGAGATCGCTATGAATTAATTGCTGATATGTGGGGCGTGGTCATGAATGTGGAGGAGTTTTTAGGAGAACTAAATCAGCGATATGCAACTAAAACAGTTTTACAAAGTGCAACTCAACAGGGTTTTGCGATCGAGCAGCAAGAAGTATTAGAAGATGGCACGATCAGAATTGTGATTGGACGTTGGGCATAATCAAACAATAGCTTTTGTGGTGCTTTCTAAAATTTAGTCAGAATTACGGAATAGAGTTAAAACTGGGACGCAGGCTCCGATACATGAGGCGATCGCGCCAATACCTGAAAATATATGTGGGGCTTGCACATACTTGACGACTTCGTCGGTAGCGAGAGGCAAAGTTGCGAGCAGCACACACGACACACCTAAGCGAACTGCTAATTGATGAATCATGCTTAATACTTGAATTCTACTGTTTTTTAATCTATGGATATCTCACACTAGGTTGACTAGGGGGGATCGTCATCTATAAATAGGGTGATATATGGGCATAGAAACGTTGCATGAATGTCAAGTTCTGTTAAAAAGTGTATTTAAACTATATTTATGCTGATTTTATAATGGATTTCAAATGGATATTAACTAGCTCTGCGAAATACAACAGTCTTTTAATCCCACTTTCAACCCAAAAATAAATTGCCAATCCTTTAGCAAATCATTTATAAATTATTGATAATAGCCAAGCCCTTAAATTTGGGTTTGGCAAAGTAATAACCTTGAAATAGTTCTATCCCAAAAGATTGTAAAATCGTTAACTCTTCATAGGTTTCTACGCCTTCAGCAATAACCTTAATGTCTAATTCATTACATACTTGAACGATTCCTTTCACAATTGCTTGGCGGTTCTTACTATGGGAAATATCTCTGATTAAACCCATGTCTAACTTGACGAGATCAGTTTGAAAATCAGCTAACAAGTTAAGTCCTGAATAGCCTGCACCAAAATCATCGATCGCAGTCAAAAAGCCTGTATCTCGATAATATTGAATAATTTCACGCAGATGGACATGATCGGTTATTTTTTCACCTTCGGTAAATTCAAAGATGATCTGTTTTACAGGAAATCCAAAGGTTTCGGCGGCCTCAATCGTTGTGCGAATACATAATTCAGGACGATAAACTGCATTGGGTAAAAAATTAATACTAATGAAGGAATCAATATTCAGATCCGCGCCCAATTGCACTGCTTTGACACGGC
Organism: Pseudanabaena sp. Chao 1811; assembly: GCF_027942295.1. Taxonomy (NCBI): domain Bacteria; kingdom Bacillati; phylum Cyanobacteriota; class Cyanophyceae; order Pseudanabaenales; family Pseudanabaenaceae; genus Pseudanabaena; species Pseudanabaena sp. Chao 1811. The sequence goes on along the minus strand of NZ_CP101416.1, from coordinate 2,563,141 downwards.
AAGCCTGATCAAAACGATAGCGATTTTCATCATTGATGCGCCCTAAAATTTCTCCAGCAGGTTCTTCATTTGTACCTCTTACTAAGGCTTCTTGAGCAAAAATTTTTTTAGATGTAGTATTAACAATTGGTTGAAATGCCATTGTGAAGTCAAACCCCAACCCCGCCCCTTTTGTACATTCCCAACAGCCAATTGATTTATATTCTTGGTCGTCTTTCATTTCGATCTACCTAAATCGCCATAGTCTAGCTATTGCTTTAACAATCCAGAATTTTCCATACGATATTACATTCTTTCTCGATCTATGAATCAAAAGTCTATCTTTATTTCCTAAATCAGCATTGCCTTGGTTGAGGATAGCTTTGCTAGTTAGGCAAACTGCTTAGCATTCAGCGATCGCTAATTTAAGGTCATTGACAGAAACAACTATCAAAAAATCAATATTTTCTAACCTCAAAGCTGACACATAGACAGAATGCCCCCAAATAAATCTTTTGTCTAAATACAAGTATCAGGAAAACGAAGATAAAAAGCATGGCGCTTTCCAATCTTATAAGTTACAGACAAGGCGATTAAGTTCCTTTTTCATCTAGCTAGCCCCTATCCTACTAAATTTAAAAAACTTTACATCACTTTGTGCTTTATCAAAATTTATCTGTACTACACAAAATTTAAATAGGATTTATATCTTTGTAATTTTCTTCGTAAATCTCCCTTGCAAAGATAGTTTATGATCACCCAATCTTTATGATAAGAACTACTATATATTGGCGGACAAACTAGCACTAATAGCATTATAATAAATCGACAAGGGGCGGAATAAGATCATAGTAATTATCTAAAAAATACAAACAATTTAAACCTAATCTGGCTGAGGGAAAGCAAGATGTTAGTTGAGTTGAATAATGCATAAAGTTTAAGTTCTATAGTTAATGATAAGCAACCTAATCTTAACTTTCTTACAGAACTTTGAGCCTTGGCAAATCCCAGAAAAATGATTAAAAGTATCGTTTTGTAGTACTTTCAATCATTTTTCTATATTATTTTCCAGTCTAGTGATGTATTAGGTTTATTTCCCCACCAAAGGTGGGGAAATAAACCTATATCTCGATTGCTTGATATCATTTCAAACCTCAATAGGTTGTATCAAGGTTCTGAGTATCAAGGCATATGATATGGCGATCGCTAATAAGGAGAAGAGATCCTTGATGCTGGAATATTTCGCTTGCTCAGGGAATGGTTAGCAAATTTTTAGCCCCTTATTCCTAGCCTTGGAGAAGGGATGAGAGTTTCCCATAATCTGCATATCAAGTTATATAGCGTATACCAATCGAGTGAATTACAGGATTCGGCGAAGGCGAGGACACAATCCTCTGTAAATAGCTTGCTTGAAAAGCGCTATACCAATGATTCAAAGTAGATAGTGGCGACGGGGAGGGAACAACTTCTAGTTTGAAGGATGACTCAATGCCTTAATTTACAAACATAGTCGAAGGAGGGAATTTATGAATGCTAAAAATCTTAAATCTAAGAATAAACTTAATCAATCTAGTCGTACAGGATTTGTTTCTATCCCTTTACGATCGCTGATCGTGATACCCTTTGTTCTGCAAACATTTGTGGCAGTGGGGCTAACTGCTTGGCTATCGTTACGAAATGGAAGAGAAGCAGTAAATAATGTTGCCTCTCAACTACGGACTGAGGCAAGTAATAATATTGAGAACCAATTTAACCACTATTTTGAACAGTTGTATTCTCTTTTCGATCTTGTAGTTGCTGATCTCGCTAATGAGGATGGGTATTTTGATGATTTGTCTAGTTTAGATAAATACCTATTAAATTTGGTAAATATTGCACCAAGTGGACTCTGGCAGGTTGGAAAGCCCAATGGAGATTTTATCCTATATCAAAAATTAGAAGATGGTCAGAACATAGTTAAGATTCGCGATCAAACGACCATACCAAATCGGTTTGTCTATAAACTTAATCCTCAAGGGCAACGTACAGACTTAATTGCCAAAGAAAAATTTGATCCTCGCGATCGCCCTTGGTATAAACAGGCAATCAACAATACAAAAGCTAGTTGGACTCAGATCTTTTCCCTAGCACGTTCTCAAAAACCTGCATTGGGGTTGAGTTTGAGCCAAGCATTATATCGAAATGCTAATCAACAGGACTTGCTGGCGGTCATAAGTGTAACCTTGGATCTAGAAAATCTGACTCGTGTCATCAAAGATAAAGATCTCCAAATTACTCGAAATAGTGAAGTATTTGCGATTGAACGTGAAACAGAAGATTTACTTGCCAGTTCTAAGATCTCACAACCATTCATTATTAAAGGCAATAAAGCAATTAAAATCCAAGCTTTTCAAAGCCCAGATTATCTACTTCAATCTACAATTAAACATTTAACTAAATCCTCGCAAGGAGTTAGAGGGATTTCAGCGAGACAACAACTAGATTTTGATCTTGATGGCAAAAGACAGTTTGTGGAAGTATTCCCCATCAAAGATCAGCGTGGTATTGACTGGATTATTGTCTTAGTCGTACCTGAAGATGATTTTATGGAGACAATCAATAAAAATAACCCAAGTTGCTACCTATTCATTTAAGACTAAAGTTAAAATAAAAAATGCTAGATTTTTATATAAAAATAGCGTCATTTTGGACTTAGCGAGGCTGTTTTTAACTTGTTTTGAGCCGATTTTTAATAGGTAGCAACTTGGGTTAAAAATACTACTTTTACCATATTGCTTTGTCTGCTCACGTTATTGGCTACTATTGGCATTGGGTTCTTTAGTTCGCGTTTGATTGTTGCACCGATGAAAAAACTAACGATCGCGGCTAAAGCGATCGCCGAAGGTGACTTAGAGCAGGAAGTAAATACTCAGGGAATTTTAGAGGCGGAAGTTTTGGCCAACTCCTTTAATCAAATGTCATTACAACTCAAAGAATCCTTTGAGGTACTAGAGCAAAGAGTTGCGGATAGAACCATTGAATTAAGTCAGGCTAAAGAACTAGCTGATGCCGCCAATCAAGCCAAAAGTGAATTCTTGGCAAGTATGAGCCATGAGCTACGCACACCCCTCAATGGGATCTTGGGCTATACTCAAATTCTCAGTCGCTCGAAGGCGATCACCTCAAAAGAACGTCAAGGGATTAATATTATTCATCAATGTGGTTCTCATCTGTTAACCCTTATTAATGACATTTTAGATTTATCCAAAATAGAAGCGCGTAAGTTAGAAATCACTTCGCAGGCGATTCATTTGCAATCCTTTTTGCAAGGTGTCGTAGAGATATGTCGATTACGAGCAGAGAAAAAAGGGATTCAACTTATTGTTAACTTGGATGAAGATCTACCAGAGGGCATTTTTGTTGATGAGAAGTTGCTACGACAAGTGTTAATTAATTTAATCGGTAATGCCATTAAATTTACCGACCAAGGAAATGTCACCCTTAGCATCCAAAATTTAAGCTCTCAAAATATTCCAAATCAAATATCCTCAAGCTACGATCAATCTGCAATATCTACACAAGTATTGCTTCGTTTTCAAGTAGAAGATACGGGGATTGGCATTGATCATCAGTATAAAGAAAAAATCTTTGATGCTTTTGAACAGGTTGGCAACAAGAAACGCCATGTAGAAGGAACAGGCTTAGGTTTGGCAATCAGTCAAAGAATTATAGGTTTAATGGGAAGTCGCATTGAAGTTAGTAGCGAATTAGGACAAGGCAGTACTTTTAGCTTTGATATAGTTTGTGAAATAACTAGTAGTAGTGAACAGAAAGTATTGGCGGAGAATGGTAGACAAATAGTGGGATATGACGGTGAACCTCGACGTTTACTAGTTGTAGATGATCGTTGGGAAAATCGTTCGGTACTTGTTAATTTGTTAACAACCATCGGTTTTGAAGTTGATGAAGCGGGGAATGGGCAAGAGGCTTTAACTCAAATTAGGCAGCAGTCTTACGATCTGATCATTACAGATATCATTATGCCAGTTATGGATGGCTTTGAGCTTTTGACACAAATCCGTAATGACATGGCAATTAAGGATTTAGTTGTGATTGTATCCTCAGCATCGGTATCGGATGCAGAAAGACAAAAAACTGAAGAAATGGGCGGTACTGCTTTCTTGGCAAAGCCTATCGACGTTGACTATTTATTACAGTTAATCTCTCAATATTTACAACTGACATGGAAATATGAAGAAGTAAAAAAACTACCTAACTTTACAGAGAATCAAGCCAGTAATCTAGAGATAATTGCACCTTCATCTGAGGATTTGCGTATTCTCTTAGAGCTATCCCAAAAAGGAATGTTTCTGAGATTTACGCAACATTTAGAACTAATTAGCCAAAAGAGCGATCGCTATCAACCTTTTATCCAGAAATTAACCCAAATGGCAATGGAATTTGAAGGCGAATTAATTGAGAGTACTATTCTGAAATATCTTGAGATTAGCTAAGTCTAACATCAAGACAATAAAGGGTTAAAAACAAAACTAAGTATTAGGCGGGAGGAAGGCAAATGTTATCTCAGTCACCTAGTGAAAAAGCTTTAGTTCTGATAGTTGATGATGAACAGGCAAATCTGAATATTATTGCAGAAATTCTTAATAATGAAGGATATGACATATCGATCGCAAATAATGGAGAACGCGCTCTAACATTGATATCTCGAAAATTACCTGATCTAATCCTGTTAGATGTGTATATGCCTAAACTGGATGGATTCCAAGTATGTAGCAGGATCAAGAATAATGATCAAACTAGTCAAATACCTGTGATTTTTATGACTGCATCAACGGATGTAGATAGTAAAATCAGAGGGTTTGAGGTTGGAGCAGTAGACTACATTACGAAGCCATTTAATGAAAGAGAGTTGGTCAGGCGTATTAAAACGCATCTGCAAGTTAGAGAATTATCAAGAAATTTAGAGCAAGAGGTAATTAAACAACAAAATATAGCGGCACAGCTTGAACAGAAGTTAATTGATTTACAACAAGCCGATGAACAAATACGCCAACAAAATGAAAAATTAACCCTAGTTAACCTGCAATTAACTCAAGTCACAAGACTTAAGGATTCATTTTTAGCAAATATGAGTCATGAACTTCGTACGCCTCTAAATTCTATTTTAGGCATGGCAGAAGGGCTAAAGAATGGAGCTTTAGGTACAATTAATAATCAGCAAATGCAAGCCTTAGATACCATTGATAAGAGCGGCTATCATTTACTAGAATTAATTAATGATATTCTTGATATCTCCAAGATTGAAGCAGGAGAACTCAAATTGAATTGCAAAAGCACTTCAATTAGAAAAGTTTGCGAATCTAGTCTTAGTTTAGTTAATCTCAAGATATTACAAAAACGCCTCCAAAGCATATCTATATTTCCCTCTCATCTACCCGATATACATTTAGATGAAGTTCGGATTAAGCAGGTTTTAGTTCATTTACTGACCAATGCAATTAAATTTACACCAGTGGGAGGCAGCATTACCCTAGAAATCACTCAATTTACTCCAGATTCATCACATCAAAACTCGCTTCTAGATGGATTTGTGCGAATTGCCATAATAGACACAGGGATTGGTATTTCCCCAGAGAATATCAACAAGTTATTTCAGCCCTTTGTCCAAATAGATAGTGATTTCAATCGTAAATATCAAGGCACTGGATTAGGGTTGGTATTTGTGAAGCAGGTAGTAGAACTACATGGCGGTAATGTAAGTGTAGTGAGTACAGTAGATCAGGGAAGCTGTTTTAATATTGATTTACCTCTAAGTGCTTGTACGCTATGCCCTAATTCCAAAAATATTCTCGATCCTCAGCAATCAAGATCTCACAAAGCCATAGAAAGTCAAATTAGCGCCCCCGCCGCCTCTCGCTTGCCTTTAGTTCTGTTAATAGGGGAAAATAATGCAACCATGAATACCTTTTTTAGCTATTTAGAAGCTAAGAGCTATCGTCTACTATGGGCAATATCTTGGCAACAAGCGATCGAGCATGTTCATTTATCCCCACCTGATTTGATAGTTATTGATGTCCAACTTTCAGGAATGTCTGCTTGGGATGGTATTAGTCAAATTCAGATAGAGTCTATTACTAAAGATATCCCTATTATTGCCATGTCAGATTCGGGAGATGTGGTTGATCGCGATCGCTATTTGGCAGCAGGAGTCAGTGATTATCTAGTTAAACCCATTAAGATCAAGCAACTTCTTAATTCTATTCAGCAGCGTTTAAATGCATGAAACTTATGCGCGATCGCCAATATCTTTCTAAATATATTCTTTTCTATAAGCCCTATGGTGTGCTCTGCCAGTTTACGGATGACAGTGCATCACCTCGTCCTACCTTAAAAGAATATATTGATATCCCTGAGGTTTATTCCGTTGGGCGATTGGATTTTGATAGCGAAGGCTTGCTGCTCTTAACCAATGATGGACAGTTAAAGCATCGCTTAATCGACCCGCAATTTGAACATACAAGAACTTATTGGGTACAAGTGGAAAAAATTCCCACGGAAGAGGCATTGCAGCAATTGCGGGATGGTGTACTAATCCAAGGGTATCGGACTAAGCCTGCGATCGCCAAATTATTAGACGCTGAGCCAGAATTACCACCACGTAATCCCCCCATTCGCTTTCGTGCAAGCATTCCTACAGCATGGATTGAGTTAACTCTAACGGAAGGGAAAAATCGTCAGGTGCGCAAGATGACGGCTGCCGTGGGTTTCCCGACGTTGCGACTGGTACGTGTTGCGATCGCGCATTTACGCTTAGATAATTTAAATGTAGGAGAATGGCGTAGCTTGACTGAACAAGAATTACAAGAACTCCGCCTGAAAGTGTTGCCTCGCCGACTCCGTTAAAACTTTAATTAATTCTGTAGTTAAGTCTTCATAGGGTTTTTGTAATATTTCGGCGCAACCCACGATCGGAACTTCTGCTTGAAATAGCTCTGTTAGTAAGCGATGATCAGGGGCGATCGCAATGGAGCCATGTTGTAAAACTGAGTCACGACGATAGACTTGAGCACTACCAATCAGTTTTCTGCCATCAGAAATTACTAAATCAGCATTAGTTGCTGTAGAAAAACAACTGGGATTGTGAATATACCCCCGTCCTGATTGTCCATAGGTGAGTGAAATCCCCAATTTGTCAAAGCCTTGGATCAAAAATTCGCAAATATATTCATAAATTTCACGGTGCGATCGCCTTTTACCATCTACTGCAACGTTGGTAATTACAGCATAGGTAAGATCGCCATGATGTAACACGGCTCTCCCCCCACTGGGACGGCGCACAATATCGAGATAGTGGTGCTGAGCGGTCGCATTCCAACAATCAGGATATTGCTTTTGATGAAATCCAAGCGAAATTGCGGATGGGTTCCAATGATAAAACCTTAAGACTGATGGAAATTGCGGATCTTGACTATGGCGCTCTAGTAAAGAATTATCCAATTCCATATGCAGCTTTCCCGATGTCTCAGAATAAGGGATAAGCTGCCATAATTTATTCATATATTTCTACTACAGCAGATGTCCTTTGCTTTTAACAAAGGACATCTACCATCAGGTAATTTCTAGGCTGAAATGCGTTTAAGCACTAAAGTTTTCTTTTAAAAACTCATCGTTATCATCGGCGATCGCTGCCACAATGGTGATGATACGTGAGATCTCCGCAGGGGAAAGATCTTCAACAGAGCGTGCAGCCAAGACCAACACTTGATCATTTTGAATAGCATAACGAGCCTCAAAAGTATCCGTAGCATTTTTTTCCAATAGCCAGCGTGTTAACTTAGCTTCGTCTTTGAAAGGTGCATTTAGTACCGTTGCAAAGACAGTAAAGGTATCATTCGGTTCAGTTCCAGTAATGTTGACAACTACCTCTACAGTGCCATATTGGAATTTCCACGTATCCTCTGTCTGGTTTTCAAGCGCAGAGTTGTCAGCATCCATACTAGCAATAACAGTTTGGATGGTTTGCACAATGTGACTAGGCTCTGGTGCAAAACTAGATTCTGCTTCTACAGGAGATATTGGCGATTCTGTTGTGAAGGTCATAGTGAAATATCTAGTTACTATCTGCCAATAGTGTATAGCAAACGTCAATCTTTTAGCACTTTGCACTCAAGTAAAAACTAACGTTTTGATTAAGAGTATTACCAATTAAGGGTTTGAAGAACATTCAATAAAAATTAAGCTATTTCTCCATGGGCGATCGCCCATGTTTGATCTGCCATAGAAACCAGTTCTTCGGGTTCATGGGTGACGACAAGAATTGTCCAATTTTTTTTGAGATCTTCTAAGATTCCTAATATTTGTTTACGCATTGACCAGTCTAAACCTGCGGTTGGCTCATCCAGCAATAACAAACTTGGTTGTCGAATTAACTGCACAGCCAGTGCTAACCGCCTCTGTTGTCCACCACTCAGAGATTGTGGTGAGTTACTAGGATTGAGATGGCTTAAACCCACAGCATTCAAAGCCCCCTGAATGCGATCGCCATCAAGATCAATATGGCCAAGGCGCAATTCTTCTAAAATCGTACTCCCGCAAAAGTGCCGCTCTGGAAACTGGAATACTAACCCACATATTTGCTGGAGGTGGTCGGGAGTGAGTTCTTGGGATTTCCAATAAATGCCGCCACTAGTCCATTCCACAAATCCTGCCAAAATCTCTAGCAATGTACTTTTGCCAGAACCACTAGGACCAACCATGACACCAAGTTGGCGATCTTGTAATTCAAACGATATATTTTTGAGAATCGCCTCAGGGGTGGCAGGTGGATGATAGCAAAGGTTCTGGATAGAAAGCATAGGAAATTGTAAAAATTAGAATGGCAAAACTTGGCTTTTCCATTCTAACTTCCTAATTCAGCAAGTTCTTGGCAAGCTGCTTGATATTGCTTTTCAATTTCTATTAATAATTCTGGTAAACCTACATTTTCTCCCCGCTTACCCTTAAGCTCAACTTCTAGGCAAAGCTTTCCAAGCTCTTTAGCTCCCAAAATATTACTACTTCCCTTCAATGTATGCGCCGTATAACTAATCTCTTGAGGATCGTTATTGGCGATCGCTTTGCGGAGGTTTTGCAAAAGAACAGGAGCTTCTTCGTGGGTAAATAAATGAATCATCCGTCCAATTAAATTAGGATTAATTTGCTCAAGATTTTTGATTGCAGTACGATCAATCACTGAAGAAGTATGAGATTTTTCCACAACCCCTGAGCCTAGCGTATCCTCTAGATCAACCTGACCACCCACAGCCCATTTCTCAATAGTTCGCTGGAGTGAATCCATCATAATTGGCTTACTGATATAGTCATCCATGCCTGCACGTAAACACATCTCGCGATCGCCCTGCATTGCGCTAGCAGTCATCGCAATAATCGTGGGTCGTTCATACCCCGCATGTAGCTCATCCCAATGATTGACTAGATAGGTTGCAGTCTCTAAGCCATTCATTTCTGGCATCTGTACATCTAGCAATAGTAAGTCGTAGTGATTGACTTGTACTGCCTCCAATACTGCTAAGCCATTGTCTACCACATCGGGATAATAGCCCATCTTAATGAGCATTGCCATCGCTAATTCTTGATTAATTAAATTATCTTCAGCAATCAAGATTTTGAGGGGTAAGCGATCGCCAATGCGCCCTGAAGAGACAGATTTATTCATCGCATCCTGCAACGTATAACTTGGCGCATCCTTAGCTATTCTGGTAGTAACTGTAAATGAAAAAGTAGAACCCTGATCGGTTTTACTTTCAACTTGGATATTACCACCCATTACTTCTACCAAACTTTTACAAATCACCAAGCCTAAGCCAGTACCACCATACTTACGCGAAGTCGCAGCCGTTGCTTGGGAAAATGGCTGAAATAAACGCTTCATCTGCTCATCAGTTATACCAATCCCTGTATCACTAACCGAAAACAAAAGTTGAAACGGATGATCAGGGGTAGGCATCTGATCAGATGCCAATCTCACACTAATACGCACAGCCCCTGTATCCGTAAACTTGAGAGCGTTAGAAACTAGATTTGCTAAAATTTGTCGCAGTCTAGTCACATCACCAATAATGTATGGTGGAACATTAGACTGCATACTTACTTCAAATTTTAGTTTCTTTTCCTTGGCTTTGACCAACTGGACATCATAGATATCGCGCACTACGGCTCTAACATCTAGTGGTGCATTGTCTAGTTCCAATTTACCTGATTCAATTTTGGAAAAATCTAAAATATCATTAATCACCGAAAGGAGCATTTCACCACTTACCTGAATCGTCCGCACAAATTTATTCTGTTCAGGATTTAGATCCGTTCCTGCTAACAATTGGGTCATCCCAATCACTCCATTGATAGGGGTGCGGATTTCATGACTCATCATTGCCAAAAATGCTGCTTTAGTCCGAACTGCTTCTTCTGCTTCTTCCTTCGCTTTACGGAGATCTTCCATTAGTTGCAATTGTCTCAATTCCGCTTGTTTTTTGGAGGTGATATCGCGGAAACACCAGACCAAGCCAAAAAACTTATTTTGATTAGAACTGACAGGACTGGTGTAGTAGTCAAAAATGCGATCGCCATAAACGATTTCACCACGTCTGATCACGTCAGGATCGTCATAGGTCGTCTCTAACAAATTGACCAAGACCTCAGGTAGATGGGACTTGATCAAAAATGTTCCCAATGGAGAACCATTACTATCATCAGCATAATTATCCCCAACCAGAACATCATGGGGAATATCCCACATTTCACAAAAGCGACGGTTAAAACTGGCAATTCTTCCTTGCTCGTCAACCGCAAAGATCCCATCAATCGAGGCTTCTTTTTGAGCATGGAGTAGCAGATTTGTACGCTGCAAATCCCTGAGCATTCCCACTCTTTCAAAAACAGCATCGGAAAGCTCATGATTTTTTTGGGCAAGGTGCATTTGTAAATGCCTCAAAGACAAATGTAAATGCACACGAGCAAATACCTCCGCTAATTGTGGAGGCTTGGTAATATAGTCAGCCCCACCGCTTGCAAAAGCCTGAAGTTTGTCTTGAATACTTTCATTAGCACTAATAAAAATGATCGGGATATCTTCTGTATCTGTATTTGCTTTAAGAATACGGCAAACTTCATAGCCGCTCATTTGTGGCATAGATACATCTAACAAGATGAGATCAGGAGTATGTAATTTCACGCATAGCAAAGCTTCACTACCATCACTAGCTGTTTTAGCGATATAGCCATGATCCATTAACGCAGAGGCTAGCTCATGGCGAATATCTGGATCATCGTCAACAACTAGTATCTTGGATTGAGGAACATCGATTACATTTGATTGCACGACCCGATCACCTTACTAGAAAGCCTAATCAAATACATCCGTTTTTTTATGATATAGCAGTCGCAAATCAGTTCTTAGAAGATAAAGCCTGCATTTCCTCTCATTGCTTGGCACTATATATAACTAGATATAACTAGCCAATGAGCATACCCTAGACAACACTAAAAAACAACTTAAATATAGCAATGAAACAAGTTTTGGAAACCTAAGCTTCGTAAAGGTTTCCAAAACTATCAAGTTTTAACGACCACCAACAGTAATCGCATCAACTTTGATATGGGGTTGCCCAACGGTGACATACACACTGCCACTCACAGAACCACAAAACCCTGCGGCAAGTTCTAGATCCCGCGAACTCATAGAAATTTCCTGCATGATTTCTTTGGCATCGCCAATGAGGGTTGCACCTTTAAGTGGTTTGGTGATTTTGCCATTTTCGATTAAATAGGCTTCGTCTACGGCAAAGTTAAATTGTCCAGTAGGGAGGACGCTGCCACCACCCATTTTTTTGCAATAGATGCCCTTATCGACGGAGGCAAATAGATCATCTAGAGAAAAGTCACCTGCATCAATATAGGTATTTCGCATCCGACTAGCCGCAGCATAGGCATAGCTTTGGCGACGACCACTACCTGTGCGCGGATGCCCTGTGCGTAATTCCCCTGCGCGATCGCTAATAAAGTTTTTGAGGATTCCATTTTCAATTAAGAGCGTTCGCTGTGTGGGCATTCCTTCGTCATCCATATCGATTGTGCCAAAGGCTTCCTCAGAGCGTCCTTCATCCCATGCAGTCAGGTTTTCGTGAGCAATTTTCTGACCTTTCATTTCTGCAAAGGGTGTGGTTTTTGCTTCAATGCCTGTAGTTTCAAGGAGATGCCCACATGCCTCATGGAAGATTACGCCACCGAATTGATTAGCCATAATGATGGGATAGGAACCCGACTCAACATAATCGGCATAGAGCATTTTGCCAGCAGCTTCGGCAATTTCATCAATGACAGGTTCATAATTCCAATTGCGGAGATAGCTGGGATCGCTAGTACCACCAACACGCTTGTTAATTGATGAACGATTTGCACCATCAGCGCAGAGAAGATTAGAGCCAACTGATTGCGTGAGGCGAATATCTCTAGCAAATGTCCCATCGCTTGCGGCGACCAAGATTTCTTGCCAATCTCGAAAATATCCCGATCGCCTTGATTGAATATGTTTACCTTTTTGAGCAAGGAGTTGATTAGCACCAAGGAGGATATCACCCATTTCCCGCATTGGACTGCATTGACTAATCCATGAATCTTTACCTTTTTTCGTGGCATAGTCACGAAAAAGTTCTAGTTGAATTGAGGAGATAATGGAATTTTGAGAAGGAAGTTGTAAACCAAGTATGGAAAGGGCGCGTTCCAGAGCCGACTTTAACCCCAAAAAAGTCAGGTCATTAGTACTGACATAACAATCAGCTTTACCTTTAAAAGCACGAATACCTGCGCCTGTGGACAGTCTTGGCGAGATGCTCGTAATTGTGTCATCTTCGGCAAGACAGCTAATGTAATTGTTACGTTCTAGGAAAAATTCTACAAAATCTGCCCCTGCTGCCCGACCAAGCCCCAAGAGGATCGAGAGCGGTGCTTCCCATGTTTCATCAAAGCGATCGCCAACGGGCGAATATTGTAGACTTGGCAGTTCTTTGGTCAGTAGTAGATTGCTTCTCATGTATAGATGCTCGGTACTGTTTGCTTCTCTTCTGCAAGTGTACCAAAACAAGTAAGAAATTTATTATGTTGACACCGCTAAACTGAGAATTAATTCGTTTTTGGTGTTTTAAAGGAGATCACGATATCTAGCAACGTCAAGGAATCAGTTATACTAAGAGGTGATTGTATAGGGTGGGAATTCTTTGCGTTTTAACAATTTTTATTGTTTTTTCTGATCTCGTAGATATTTTACCTCGTTTCGATATTTAGCAATCCTTAGCGCTATTTATAACTCTATTGAGCTACCCAAATCTTTGTATAACAAGCACAATGAAAATGATTATCAAATACTAAGTCAAAAGTTGCTATGGCTACTCACATCAAACAGCATATGGACACCTGTTGCTAAATTTACGAACATATTTTAAGTATGAGCAACTCATCTTCCCAATTAAATACTGACAATTTAGACACCAGAGTACCATCAGCGAATATTGATCATAGTGCTTTGCATTCAGAAATGGAAAAAGTAAGACAAAGAATGTTGCTGTATGGAGAAATCCTCCAATTTATACGTCAATCCGACGATTTAGAAGAAATTTTAAATACCATTACAGCCAAGTTACGTAAGTCACTTCATGCTGTTCATGTTGCTATCTATGAATTGAACAAATCATTCAATAACATTTCTATAGACATCAATCAGAAGATAGAAGTTAAGGGGAGATTCATTGCTGAATCAAAAGCAAATTTTTGTGAGCCATGCTCACAAATTCAAATCGAAAATATACTACTTGAAGACCATCAACGAGGGGAAAGTGCCATAGCAAAAATTATTGATTACTACACAGCAGGGATCACACAATGTGATCTAAACCTAACAGAAATATTTACTGGCAAAGCTTATTTACTTGTACCAATTTTATTACCTGAACTTGATCCTAATCAGCCATTGTGGGGATTTTTGACCGTTTATCAATGCTCTGCATTAGAGAATAGAGACGACAACATCTGGGATCAAGACGATGTAATCATGCTGCAAAATATTGCCATGCAGATAGAAATCTCTTTGCAATGCAAACACTACAAAAACAGGATATTAGAACAGGTAGAAGAAGCAGAACAAGCCTATACAGTTTTATATCGATGGACTCAGCAATATCGCTCTTTAGTGGAGCAAATCCCCAGTGTGTCCTATGTATCACCGATTACAAATAGTCCAGAATTTGCCTATATCAGCCCCCAGATACAAGATCTTTTAGGGATACCAGCTTCAGAATGGGATGCAGGCTTTTTTAATACTTGGGCAGAATATGTCCATCCTGAAGATCGCGATCGCGTTCAGCAAGAGGTTCTAAAAAGTATAGAAACGAATGAACCTTTTTGTTGTGAATATCGGTTTATTAATCGTGAAGGTAAAGTCATTTGGGTACGAGATAATGCCACTGTTGGCTTAGCAACGGATGGAAAAACTAAGGTGCTTCGTGGTTCGGCTTTTGATATTAGCGATCGCAAAGAAAGTGAACTGCGATTTAAAGGAATTTTTGACAACACCTTCCAATTTATTGGTTTACTATCAACAGATGGAATTTTATTAGAAGCAAATCAAACTGCTCTAGACTTCGGTGGCGTGACGCATGAAGAGGTCATTGGTAAACCAATCTGGGAAACCTATTGGCTATCTATTTCAGAAGCCACACAGCAGCGCATGCGGCAATCCGTCAAGCAAGCGGCTCAAGGTGAATTTGTGCGCTATGAGATAGATATCTATGGAGCGGGCAACCAAACCACCACGATTGATTTTTCCTTACGTCCTCTCAAAGATGAATCTGGGAAGGTTGTTTTATTAATTCCTGAAGGAAGAGATGTCAGTGAAATCAAGGGTATTGAAAAGGCTTTACGCAAGAATGAAGCGATGCTTGCCGAGGCTCAAAGAGTCGCGAAACTTGGCAATTGGGAATGGGATATTCTATCTGATGAAATTACTTGGTCAGAAGAGTTATTTCATATTTTCAGGCGTGATCCGAGTCTAGGTACCCCCACCTATGATGAACATCTGTCATACTTTGTGCCAGAAGACCAGCAAAAGCTAAATCACGCAGTGCAAAAAGCAATTCATCAAGGCGAGTCATACCATTTAGAATTAAGATTAGCTCAAACTGATGATTCCTACCGTTATATCGAAGGCATTGGCCACGCTAAATATGGTGATCATGGAGAAGTTGTCAGACTGTATGGTATTGCTCAAGATATTAGCGATCGCAAAGCTGCCGAAGCAATTCTCCGACAGAACAAAACTTTATCAAGGTTAACTATCGAAAATGCTTCGGTTGGCATTGCCACTTTAGACTTGGAAGGAAAATTCTTAAATGTAAATCAAAGTTTCTGCAAAATATACGGATACTCAGTATCTGAATTACTAAATATGACTGCTTTTGAACTCACACACCCTGATTCAATCGATAAAACCTTAGTAGCACTTCAGGATCTAGTTAGGGAAGTAGCCACCAATATCCGTATTGAGAAGCAGTATATTCATAAGAATGGTAATGTGATTGATGCGATCAGCTGGGTAAGTTTGATGAAGGATGAGCAAGGTAAACCACTCCAAATTATTGCTAATGTAGAAGATATCACTGAGCGTAAGCAAACTGAAGCCAAGCTAGAGGCAGCACGCATGGCGGAAATAGCCAACCAAGCCAAGAGTGAGTTTCTGGCGGTGATGAGTCATGAACTGCGGACACCGATGAATGCAGTAATTGGCATGACAGGACTTTTACTAGATACAGATCTATCGCCGCAACAACAACAATATGTATCAACCATCCGTCAAGGTGGAGAAGTACTGCTATCAGTAATTAACAATATTCTGGATTTCTCACGAATTGAATCAGGACATTTTGAATTAGAAGAACATCCATTTAATTTGCAAAAATGTGTTGATGAAGTTCTCAACTTAATGACATCACGCATAGCGGAGAAAGAGATCGAACTCTTAGCTATGGTTAATCTAGATGTGCCACGGCAGATTTATGGAGACTATCATCGTTTGCGCCAGATCTTAGTCAACCTAGTTAGTAATGCGATTAAGTTTACAGAACATGGCGAGATCGTTGTTACGGTAGAGTCTCACTTAATTGATCAAGTTGATCAAGATGCTAAAAAGTATGAGATAGTTTTTACTGTGCGTGATACGGGGATTGGCATAGCTCCCGATGCGATCGCTAAACTTTTTCAGGCATTTAGACAAGCGGATAGCTCAATTAATCGCAAATATGGTGGTACGGGTTTAGGATTAGCCATTTGTAAGCAGCTATGTGAACTGATGGGTGGTCAGATCACTGTGGAAAGCAATCTTGGGAAAGGCTCATGTTTTCACTTCTCAATTTTGGCTATGGAGGATAACTCAGAATCAACTGCGAGTGCTCTCCAAATACCACATGAATTCAAGGGTAAACGTATTCTCAGTGTTAATACGAACTCAACATCTCAACAGGCGATCGCTTTGTATACACAACCTTGGGGAATTTGTCTGCGGACAGTATATTCTGCGGATGAAGCTCTGCAATGTTTGTCTACTGAGAACTTTGATGTCGTAATCATTGATAGACAATTAAGAGAGATTGATGCTCTAGATCTTGCCAAAAACATTCAAGATATTTTTCCTACCTTGTCTTTAATTCTCTTAACTCCTGCCAATGCGACGCTGGAGTCAATGACAACTAATTTTGCTTCGATTATCACAAAACCACTTTCAGCTTCTAAACTCTATAAAGCTTGTTTCGACTTATTCACGAGTCATCCTCCTCAGATCGCAAGCCGCGATCATAATAGTGCTATTTATGCCAGCATAGATGCCAGTTTTGCTAAAAAATATCCCTTCTGTATTCTCTTGGTGGAAGATAATCCGATCAATCAGCAGATTCTCCTATTGATGCTAGAAAAATTAGGATATCAAGCTAGTTCGGTGGGTAATGGACTAGAAGCGCTGCAATCTCTCCAAAAACAATCCTATGATTTGCTATTTATGGATATTCAAATGCCAGTGATGGATGGACTGACGACAACTCAAAATATCCGACAATTGCCCAATCAACGTCCTTGGATCATTGGTCTATCGGCGAATGCCTTTACGGAATCGCGGGATTTGGCGTTGTCAGTAGGTATGGATGACTATCTAACAAAGCCTTTGCAAATTGAAGATTTAGTGGCGGCGCTCCAAAGAGTAACCAATAAATCTAACCATAATCCAATCAATATGGAGATAGTCGCTAATATAGAAATGATGATTGGAGAACAAGGCTTATCTCAGCTAATTGATGAATATTTAGAACATTCTAGATTGTCAATTGCGAAGATGAAAGCTGCGATCAAGAATAGCGACATCGTTACGCTAGAAGCGGAAAATCATTCTCTCAAGGGAGGTAGTGGCATATTTGGTGCTACCTATCTTTGTGGATTATGTAAGGAGATGCAATACCTATGTAGAGATATACTCCATCACAATACTAATGTAGATATTAATAAGATTGAAGACCTCGTATTGAGGATTGAAAATGAATACAATCTGGTGGCTAAAGTATTCCAATCCAACCAACATAAGTAAGAAATTGACGCACAAAGTGCGTCAATTTCTTACTTACTGATGCTATGTGGAACTCAGGGTATGAATTTCTTGCTGCTAGCAGAGCAGGGCAACCACGGGAGGATGGCGACTACCTACAATAATTTAAATTTGGGGTAGGGGCTGTGCCCCCGTGCCAGCCCCGACTCTCAAGATTGCTTATATAGCTGTCGCCAAGTGTATTAGGACATAAAATATAAAAAGAGAAAGGCGGAGCGCCGTGCCGCCTTTCTCTTCTTGTCCTAACATAAGTGACGGCAGCTATATAGCAATGTAAGGTTGGTTTAGGACAAATCCTAATAATTGGCAAATATCACATTGGCAACTTAATACAGACCACCGTTTGATTGGAAAGGATATTTTCAATTGAAAATTCTCCCCCGTATGTTTCGGCAATACGTTTTGCCAAGATTAAGCCTAGACCATTGCCTTGCTGCTCATAATGTTTGCGCTCGAACTGCATGTAAGCGCCGATGTTGGCTATTTGTTCGTCCGTCATCCCTCTACCATGATCGACAATATACAGATTAAAAACTTGTGCATTAACATCTACTTTGCTGGTTACCTTTACAGGACTACCTGCCGTGGAGAATTTAAAAGCATTTTCGACAATTTCTTCAATTACTTTAGTGAGATGTTTGGGCAAAATTTTGACGATCGCCTCTTCTAACTCCATCTCTAAATCATCTACTCTATTTGCTTTTTCGGCACAGGCATAAGCGGCAGAAGCAATGATGTCTTTCACTGCACTGCAATCGGGATCATCTTTCCATGTTGGGTAACTGGCGGCAGTTGCTTCTAGCTCGGCAAAGAGCATAAAATTTCGCGCCAATCTATGTAACCGTTGTCCAGAGAGATAGATATTCTGAACTGATTCTAGAATTTCATCCTTTGATAGAAAGTCATAATCGCTAAGAATTATTTCTGATAATCCTAAAATGCCGCTCAATGGCGTTAACATTTCGTGCGGCAGTGAGTTAGCAATATTACGCCTTAATACATCTAATTTAGCTATGCTTTCTTTCTTAGCTACTTCATATTTCTCAAGCCTTGTAGCAATAGATTTTAATAGCTCCGAAGGTGTAAATGGTTTGGTTATATAATCATCCGCGCCAAGTTCCATACCCTCGCGCATATCACTATGGGAAGATTTTGCGGTTAAAAAGATAACGGGAATAGTCGCGGTCAAAGAATTGCGTCGTAATGCTTTTAAAACACCAAATCCATCTAATTCTGGCATCATCACATCGCATAGAATCAAATCAGGATGGTCTTCTTTTGCCATCTGTACGCCAACAGATCCATTCTCTGCGGTAATCACATAGAAACCTTCTAACGATAAAATTTCTTTGATATTTTCTCGAATTCCCTGTTCATCTTCAATGACTAAAATATGTTGCATGACAATTTGGATAATAATTGATTTAAGTGGAATAATATGCTAAATGGCGATTTGTAGCTTTTTACGATAGTTGGGCTCTCATCTATCTCTTAAGTAGTTTGGCATAATTAAAAAGCCAGAGCCAAAAATCTGTACCGCCCACGCTGCTGGCGGTGCAGATTTTTAGGGTTTTATCTTTAATTTAATTATGCCGAACTACCTAAGATGATTCAATCTAATTTCCGACCTGATATCAATAATTGCTCAAATTCATGGACAGGCAAAGGTTTACTAAATAAGTATCCTTGAATAATGTCACAATTATGTTGTCTTAAGAAATTTAGTTCTGCTCTTGTTTCTACGCCTTCAGCGACAATATTGAAATTTAACTTGTGAGCCATTTCGATCACGGCTTGCACTATAGCGGCATTCCCTGTATTCGTGTCAACATTACTGACAAAACTGCGATCGATTTTAATTGTATCAAGCGAAAACTTTTGTAAATAGCTCAAAGAGGAATATCCAATACCAAAATCATCAATAGATACGCGAGCACCTAGACTTCGGAATATATTTAGAATGTCATTCGTTAACTGAGGATCTTGAATTAGAGTAGTTTCTGTGATTTCTAAATCTAATAAATTAGCATTGAGATTGTTATCTCTAATGACTTTCTGAACTGTCAGTTTTAAATTTGCGTCGCTGAATTGATGAGCCGATACATTTACTGATATTGACAGATTATTGCGGATTGACTGCCATTTTTTGGTTTGTTGACAAGCAAGTTGTAGTACCAGATTTCCGAGTGGGACGATGAGTCCAGTTGTTTCGGCGATCGGTATAAATTTGTCTGGAAAGAGAAAACCATATTCTGGATGTTGCCAGCGGACTAATGCTTCAGCACCAATAATTTCTCCAGTTTTAAGATCGACTTGAGGTTGGTAATAGAGTAACAATTGGTTTGATTCTGGGCTTTCTAGTGTTTGTCTGAGGGCGTTGGCGATCGCAATCTCTTCTAAGCTCAAACTTGGTGTAGAAAAAGGTAAATTTTGTCTAGCCGCCTCGATTTCTTGTTGTAGTTGCTGGGTATAGTGCTGCTTTGCGAAAGACTTTTTGCGTAACCGAATGGCGATCGCTCTCAGCAGTTCATCGGGATTAAATGGCTTAGTTAAATAGTCATCTGCACCGAGTTCTATGCCTTGCCGAACACTTTGATGTTCAGCCTTAGCTGTTAAAAAGATAAAAGGGATTTGACTAGTTGTAATGTTCTGTTGTAAAGCTACTAGTACGCCATAGCCATCAACCTCAGGCATCATGACATCACAAATGATTAAATCAGGGCAATTTTGCTTGGCTTGTTCAATACCAATACTCCCATTGGCAGCAGTAATTACAAGAAAACCTTCTAGCTCAAGGATTTGCTGAATATTGTCAAGAACTTCAACGGAGTCCTCTATGACCAGAATTTTATTCATAAAACCTATAAATGATGATGAAATTAGTGTAGCCATGTATAAATTTTAGACAACAAGCTTAAACCCGTTAAAAAGTTTAATTAAGCTTATTTTTTAGTCTGATGCCATGGACTTTGGCGTTTAACAAATAACTTTAGTTTTTAGTTTATTTGTTTAAGTCCTAATTAAGTAGCTAGGTGTATTAAATATAAAACTCCAAAATCTGTAACATACGCTGCGCGTGTGCCACAGATTTTGGTTTGATTTTTTAATTATGTCTAACTACTTGATGTTTAAAAAAGGCAATTGCTTTGATTATACAAACTCAGCCAAGTAAAAATGGAATAGTCACATTAAAAGTAGTACCTTTACCTTCTTGACTATCTATTGTAATCAATCCATTATGCAAATCTACACATTTTTTTACAATCGATAAACCTAATCCAGTCCCAGAAATATTGCCTACGTTTTCAGCTCGATAAAAAGAACTAAATAATTGGGATTGAGAATCTATAGGAATACCAATGCCACTATCTTGAATTTGTAAAGTTAGGTTTTTGTCTTGTTGGGTTAGACGTAAATGAACAATTCCACCTTGGGGAGAATATTTAATCGCGTTACTCAACAGATTCGTGAGAATTTGTCTTAGTAACTTGATGTCACAATAAGCATCAAGACTGGTTAAGGTTGGTTCTATCTCGTTATTTTGCAAGACCGCGAATATAAGTTTGTGCTTTGTCGTAGTTATCTGGAGTTCTGCAATAAGATTTTGACAGAAAGAAACCAAATCAACTGTTTTGGGCTTAAATTCTAGTTTATTTGCTTCTGCTCGATTTATTGTTAGGACATCATCTAATAGATGCACCATATGGTTAACGCTTGAATTTATACGTTGAAGATGGATTTTCTTCTTTTCTTCGCTTAGGCGATCACTATAGGTTTCGAGAATTACTGATGAGGAAGAAATGACAGTCAGGGGTGTGCGAAACTCATGGGATGCGATTGAAATAAAACTAGAGCGTAGTTCGCTTAGTTCCTGCTCTTTGGCTAAAGCTTGACGAATACTTTCCTCCATTTGTTTTCGCTCTGTACCATCTCGACAGACACAGATCAATCCAATACCTTTTACCATCGTGAGTGATAGCTCTTCTACAAATGTGCTACCATCACGGCGTTTGGCGATCGCTTCCCCTCGCCACTTTTGATTCGCCTCAATTATTGGAAAAACTTCTTTTTCCATCCGTTCAATTTCTTCAGGATAGTAAAATACTTTCCAAGTTTTGCCTATTACTTCGCCAGCATCTTGACAACCAAATATCTCCAGATGGGCAGCATTAATAAAAGTATATTCGCCTTGTTCATTAATGATTGCAATTCCGTCAGTACTGGCTTCAATCGCCGCCAGTTGACTTTGCAAATCATGGGTTCGCTCTGCGACTCTCGATTCTAGTTCTTGATTAAGTTGTTTGAGATTTAGTTCGGCATTTTTGCGATCGCTAATATCATCGGCAATACCACTCACGCGGTATACTTCACCATTGCGATCGCGAATTGTAAAAGTACGATCAAAAATCCAACGAACCTGTCCATCAGGTCGGATAATGCGATATTCTACTGCTGTGTTTTCGCCCAAGAGTTTACGTTGATGGGCATTAATCACTATTTCCCGATCCGATGGATACACTGATTCGATATAGGAACGCGGATTATCGTAGAGACTTTGGCAAGATTTCCCCCAGATATTCTCGTAGCTGGGGCTAACATAGAGAATACTAGAGTTTTTGATATCCGTAAGATAAAATACCTGCTGAATATTTTCTGCTAATTGGCGAAAGAGTTCTTCGCTATCTTTTAACGCCGCTTCAGCCCGTTTTCTTTCTAATAATTCCGCTTGATTTTGGGCTTGTGCTAAGGTCTGTTGCAAAGAGATGGAAATTTGTGATGACAACTGATCCAGTAGCTCTAAGTCTCCAGACTTCCAAGATCTTGGAGCATCACATTGGTGCGCGATTAATAATCCCCAGAATCCTTCATTCAAAAGTTGTGGCTTGTAAAAAACACCTGGTAAATAAGGGATTACTTCCTGTTCTTTTCCATTAACTGAAATGGGCACAATTACGCTTGCTTTTACAGAATATCTCTCTAGTAATTGCACATGACAACTTGCCAGATCTGCTGTGTAAATATCATTAATTGCTCGTATGTCATCTTTAAAGGACTCAGCGGAACTTTCGTTATAAAAGCAGGTGTCAGAAAATTGATGATTGATAATGCTCATCTCTTGGTTCGCACAATCCTCTGAGATGATTATCCCTTTTCGTGATGACTGAAACTGATATATCAATACGCGATCGCATTTAAGCAACTTCCGCAACCCATGCACAATTGTTTGCAATACGCTGTCAATGCTCAGGGCATAGCGGATTTGGTTGGATACACTAGCAATAAGATATTCGCGCTCTAACTTTGTTGATACTTCGGCTGTGCGAGCTTCAACTTTTTTTTCTAGTTCTTGGTTCCGCTCTTCTAAGATTTGCACTTTTTCCGATTCTAATCTTGCAACTTGGCGTTGCAAAGCTTCTACGACACTATAAAGTTCTTTTGGCTGTAGTACTTCTAGTAAGCTAGTTTGGGTGACGATCCCCACTAAATCGCCCGAATTGTCTGTGACCACTAAGCGCTGAATATTACGGCGTTGCATTTCTTGGTGGGCAATCCAAAGAGTTTGTTCGGGTTGGAGACAAAACAATGGCGAACTCATGACTAAGTGAGCTTCAATTGCATCTAAAGATAACTTCAGAGCCTGAAATTGGACGATATCACGTTCGGTGACGATGCCGATGGGACGACGGTCTTCGATGATAACTACACAACTAACTCGATGGTTAGTCATTTTTAGTGCTAGGTCAGTAATCGTTTCACTTGGTAATGCCCAAACCACCTGTTTCGACATAATTTCGGCAATAGATCTCGCCCTTAATAAATCCACTGGCTGTAAATTGCGCCGTACACTATCTTGGGTGACTAGTCCTACAAACTTGCCTTGATCGTCAACAATTGGCAAATGCCGAATATGATGTTTTTGGAATAAATTTACAAATGCAAAAATATCACGACATTGCGATCGCTTTAAGACGATTGGAGATCGAGTCATGACTGATTCAATATGGATATTCTCTAGTTTGACATCATTGGCTAGTAGTCTAACAACATCTCGTTCTGTAAAGATGCCAACTAGCTGATCGTCTTCGATGACTATGACACAACTAGCTCTCGATTCTAATAAATTTAATCGATTACAGTCTGTTTCTTCTAGTGAGCATTTACTGCGGGATAGACCCATAAAGGCGATCGCATCTAAGACAAGAGTACTCGGCTCAACTTTGAGTGGATATTTGTCAATTGCGAGATCGATTGAGAAAAAAGAATTTAGAGAAGATGAATTAGTATGCATTGCATTTATAAAACCTATCTATTACTGAT
This sequence comes from Pseudanabaena sp. Chao 1811, assembly GCF_027942295.1. NCBI lineage: Bacteria > Bacillati > Cyanobacteriota > Cyanophyceae > Pseudanabaenales > Pseudanabaenaceae > Pseudanabaena > Pseudanabaena sp. Chao 1811. The sequence goes on along the minus strand of NZ_CP101416.1, from coordinate 2,539,152 downwards.
GCTAAGTGGAACACAGATGAGGAGTTTATTGCTATTAGGTTAGCAGGGGGCATCCACTATGTTTGTTTCTGCCTAAGTCTTTAGAGAATTGCGGGTAGCGTAATAGCCCCATACCGATTCGGTCATGCGAATTCCTTCCAATGTAACATCAGTTATTAAACGAAATTCATCGTTTATCTTTTCTCCCCAAGGTAAAGCTAAATAGATAAGATTGGCAGCACTTCGCGCCGCCAATCCTTACCTCAATAAATCCTTTCCCTTTTAGGAATACTAACAATTCTTGCATTAATTGTATAGGACTTACGCAATGCTAACGAATTTACTGGGTTTTGAGTGGATATAGCGCGGGCGAAGCCCGCGCTATATCCACTCGATGCGTAAGTCCTAACTTTTTGTGCGCTTCACTCAGCAATTTTTATTGTATTAAAGTTCTTTAATGAAAGATTAAATCGTCAAGTTCTGCATAGTCAGGAAGGTTCGTATCGATCGCAATGCCATTTCTAAATACAGTGCGATCGCCTTGGTGACGAGATAACAACTCACTATAGCTACGTGCCTTAAATAGAACGAGATCCGCAGTGTTACCAATCCCAATTTTGCCAACGTCATCTAAACCCATTAGGGCGGCTGGACGCGAAGTGACTGTCTCTATCCAATTGTCGTAGGGTGTATCTAAGTGCAGTATTTTAGTCCCCATGCTAAAGACTTCTAATAAATCATGATCACCAAATCCATAGAAAGGATCGCGACAATTATCACTAGAAATAGCAACGGTTATTCCTGCGGCAGCTAATTCACGCAACAACGTCACCCCACGCCAACGAGGAGTTCGATCAGCAAACCGATCTTGCAAATACATATTGCACATAGGTAAACTGACAATCCCAATCCCTGCTTGCTTGACTAGCTGAATTGTTTCATTAGCGATCGCCTCATCTTGGACTGATAGACTACAGCAATGTCCACAGATAACTTGAGCCTCAAATCCATGCTTGATCACAGCAGCAGCAACACGATGCAATGTACGAGACTCAGGATCATCGGTCTCATCGGTATGGAAATCAAGAGATAGATTACGTTCGCGTGCTAATTGAAAAATCCGCTCTAGATACCAATCAAACTCAGGGATCATATGGGCAATGCCACCAATGATGCCACCAACTTCAGCTACTGCATCGGCAAATTGCTCACCCTCTGGAGTCTCAAAGTAGGCTAGCTTTACTAGAGATACGGCTTGCAAAGTAATTTTATCCTTCCATTTATCTCGCAGTTCCTTAAATACTTGGAAGGTCGTTTCAAACTGATGGGGAGGACAATCTAGATGGGTACGAATTGCTTTGGTTCCGTGGGCATAGCTGCACTTCAGCCCAAATTCCATGCGGCGATAGAGATCTTCATATTTCCAGTTGAGATTCTCTGTGCAATCGCGATAAATCCCCTTGAGTGCGCCTTGAAATGTACCATCTAGATTAGGACTACGTTCCCAAATATGCCCTTTATCAAGATGGGTATGCAAATCAGCAAAACAGGGAACCATCAGTCCTTGCTTTGCATCAACAATTGGTAGGCTTTCGGTAGGAATTTGGGAAGTGAGTGAATCGGGAGAATTAGGGACGATGGAAGCAACTAAACCATTCTTGATTTCTAGATGACAAGGAAATAGGCGATCGCGTTGTAAAGTTGGAGTGAGCGGCAGATCTACAGCTTGAGTCCGAATCGTATTATCAATGAAACAATTGGGAATGCGTGTATTAACAATCCAATAATGCGAAGGTTCTGTCATAACTTTGATATATGCGTCACTAGTGCTCTAAGTCCTAAGCGATAGCTCTCTGCGCCAAAGCCACTAATCTGACCGATCGCAATAGGAGCAATAAACGAATGGTGACGAAATTCTTCGCGTTTATGAATATTACTTAAATGCACTTCTACGGTAGGTATATTCACCGAGGCGATCGCATCTCTGAGCGCCACACTGGTATGGGTTAAGCCCCCCGGATTAATCAAAATCCCCTGTTGCACTTGAAACGCAGCATGAATTGTATCGATCAGAACACCCTCATGGTTGGATTGCAAAAATGTTAATTCTGCGCCTAACTCTGTCGCGTCCTGAGTTAGACGATCGTTAATTTGCGCTAATGTGGTGCTGCCATATACCTCTGGCTCCCGTAAGCCCAACATATTGAGGTTTGGCCCATGCAGAACCAAAATTTTCATTATTTGATCTAATTCTTCTTTTTTTCTTTGTCCTTTTAACTTTTTCCTTGATTAGCGGAATTGATCCATAGCCGAACTAAACTGCATCGTCTTCGTAATTGCTTCGAGATTTTCGTGGGGACGAGGAATTACGGTTGCGGAAAGGAATAATGCTTTGTCCTTAGAACTTAGAACTTCAATTTTTTTAGCTGCCTCTACACCTGCTTCAACAGCTCTTTTGACATCGCCCACGGGCCCGCGAATGATGATGGTGAGGCGAGCGCCACTAACTTTTTCGTAGCCCACAAAAGTGACTTTCGCAGCTTTAACCATTGTGTCAGCAACGGAGAGTGCGGGTGGATGCCCCAACACCTCGACCAAACCAACTGCCATTCCCATAAACTTTCTCTAGATTTTTTACCAATCACAATCATAAATCTCAATGGTATCGATTGAATGATATGTATCAGTTATTTGCGCGATAACAAAAAATAAACAGCACACAAATTACTCTATTTGTGAGGGGCTGCGCGAAGCGCAGCCCCTCACAAATGTGGGATTTATTATGCAAATTTGGTGCGAATGGTTTCAATGCGATCGCGGTTTACGCCTAGATCCGATTGACCAAGACGTGAGGCGGAGCGCACCTCAATGATGCCCTTGTCAGCATTTAAGTAAAACTCCACGTCATCGACATAGCCCATAAGCTTGCTCGTAAACTCCGCATAAATATAATTACCTTCGGCGGTAATAATTTTGGTGCGGGGCAAGCTCTCGATCACTGCCTTGAGATCAGCCAAGGCTTTGGCGGGATCGCCTGTATAGGTCAAGGGTGCGATTTTGTGTTCGGCATCGGTGCTTTGGCTCGATACACAGTTAGGGGAATTAGGGCAATCAAGAAGCTTGCCATTTGTCACGCCGAGATTAGTGGGGCGTGTGCCAGAAAAGGAAAAAAGTGCCATAGGTGTTGCGATCGCAGAATTTAGGGTATGGGTAAGGGAATTTGCCGAAGCCGCAGGAACAAATCCGAAATAAGCAAGAGTAACAAAATATAAGCTCGCGGCGATCGCGACAAGTTTAGACATAATTGGTATTACAAATTTCGCTGAGTATTAATACACAGTCGATTATGACATTTTCATTCTCTAGACTTCTATCCATCAAGTTGAAGAGGTTTGTTGTTAATACTTTGATTTCACGTTATGGCAAGGCTTAATTGTTACTGATTTTACGTGGAACCCTCATCCCCCAACCCCTTCTCCCGCAGGAGAAGGGGAGTAAGACCGATATTATTTTCTTCCCTCTCCTGCGGGAGAGGGGCTAGGGGTGAGGGCTTTACAGCCTTCCACGTAAGATCAATTGTTATTTCGTCGGGGTAGTGAGCGAAATAACAATTGAGTTGGGCTAATTGGCAAAAAGTAATCCGCGTACCAGATTAAAGAGTGTGCCAAAGATCAAAGCAAGGGTAGCTAAAGAGGCGATCGCATTTCCGGGGGCGCGTTTACTGGCTTCAATGTAATAGCCCCAAGCATAGAGAATTCGCCCCACAATCCAAGCAGCACCTAAAATTGCGCCCCAGTTGGGATTTACATAAATACTGAATAGCCATAGGGATGGCAAAAAGATCACAATCTGCTCAAGGGTATTTTGGTGGGCACGATAAACCCGCTCGAAGTCTTCATTACCTGTGGTTTGTGGTGGTGAAATTTTGTATTTAACACGGGCAACGCCAACACCAATACCTAATCCAAAATAAACGAGCAATGCGCCGATGGTAGCGATCGCGGGAAATACGAATGTTTTAATATCCATTTAGTGATTAGTTGTTAATTTAACCTAAGTTGCTACCCATAGATTAACGCTAAGAGCAAGGACAAAGAGCATGACTTTAAGCTCAAATCCCTTGGCAGTAACAGCATGAATCGATTTAGGTAAAAGTTGTGATATCAAACTGCCAGTGGTTTCAATTACTTTGCGCTTATGGTGCTGGAGAAATTGAACATAGGCAGGTACAGGTCGTTTTGAATTGCGTTTTCGCATAGCTGAGAGCTGGATATTCTCGGCTTCAAGCAATAAATCTTCCACTTCATAATCGTTGTAAGCTTTATCTGCATAGACTACAGAGCCTTCAGGTAAAGCAAATGGAAATACTTTCAACCCTCTAACATCAGCAAATGAGCCTGAAGTTAGAAAAAACTCCACAGGTTCTCCCGACTCTGTCGCCATCAAATGAATTTTAATACCGTAAAAGTAGAGAGTGTAAAGTGAAGTGTGTAAAGTCTGGGATATATACAGAGAGATGATCTAGACACACAATTACCAACACTAAAACTGATGAATATACGCAAAGAATTGCTCGACGAATTGCTGCAAGAATGTAAAACACCACCTGACCTATTCGGAGAAGGAGGCATTCTGAAGCAACTGACGACCGCATTAGTGGAGCGAGCATTGGAAGCAGAACTATCCATGCATCTGGGCTACGGAAAACATGAACCAAGACCAGAAGGACAAACTAACAGTCGCAATGGCTATAGCCAGAAAAAAGTGCAAGGTGACTTTGGCGTAGCCGAAATCGCAGTCCCCCGAGATCGGCAAGGGGAGTTTGAACCGCAGATGGTGAAGAAAGGACAAAGTCGCTTGTCAGGACTAGATGAAAAGATCATTGCTCTCTACGCACGAGGTATGAGTGTCAGGGATATTCAAGCCCAGTTGCAAGAAATGTATGGTGTTGAAGTATCACCAACACTTATTTCCAATGTTACAGATGCAGTAATTGACGAGGTGAAGCAATGGCAAAACCGTCCCCTTGAAGCAGTCTATCCAATCGTCTTTCTGGACTGTCTAGTCATCAAAGTCCGAGACAATGGCAGAGTGATTAACAAATCCTTGTACTTTGCCTTGGGCGTGAATATGGACGGGTACAAGGAATTACTGGGTATGTGGATTTCTCCGAATGAAGGTGCGAAATTCTGGTTGTCAGTACTCACCGAAATTCACAACCGTGGGGTCAAAGATATTTTGATTGCCTGTGTCGATGGCTTGACTGGTTTCCCTAATGCGATTGAGACGGTATTTCCTAAAACTCAGGTGCAGTTATGCATTGTCCACATGGTCAGAAACTCGGTCGCTTTTGTACCTTGGCAACAACGCAAGCAAGTTTGTGCTGACCTCAAGGCTATTTATAGCGCGGCGACGGAATCGGAGGCTGAGTTTAATCTCGAACTCTTTGCTGAAAAGTGGGACAAGCAATATCCATCAATCTCCAAGTCTTGGCGCAGTCATTGGGCAAACATTATCCCCTTCTTTGCTTTCCCGACCGAGATTCGCAGGGCGATTTATACCACCAATGCGATTGAGTCGATGAACAGTAGTTTGCGGAAGGTGATTAAATCCCAACAGATTTTTCCCTCTGATGATGCTGCTTTCAAGCTCGTTTATTTAGCAATGCGGAATATCTCGAAGAAGTGGACGATGCCGATTCGTGATTGGAAACCTGCTCTTAATCGCTTTGCCATCCTCTTCGAGGATCGTCTCCACGTCTAGCTTCTAGACTTTACACATTTTACTTGACAGTCTCTAAAAGTACCGTTTCTTGCTGGCTTGATAGCCTCGATACTCTTCATTTCCATCATAGATTTTTGACCTTGATATGCGAATATTGTCACAAACGGGGATCGGAAAACTATCAATGCTGTAAACCGATTCGGTGTTCAGTTGTTTCCATGCTTGTCCCAAAGCTTCAAACAACATCAAGTTCAACTCTATAGAGTCTGCGATTGAACCGACTCCGACTCAGCATATTTGGCATGTATTGTGACTCTGACAGCTGTTTTCTTGCCTTCTCGAAATTTCCACAAAAATATACAACTGCAACTATAGCTGTAGTCATTACTTCGGCATCACTCATCTGTTGCTGTATATCACCTTGATGATTCATCGCTCGGAGAATATCGTCACAGAGGCAATAAATCGCTACAATTTCATCATTCATTTTTCTTGCTGTTACTCGGCTTTTGTCCTTTGTAGCAGCATTTTTTTCTTGTTACCATAGGTAGCAACTTGGGTTAATTTATTGCTAGGAGCAAGGGGGCAAAGCACCCCTTCTGCCTCTAAGCATTATGATGGGTGCTAGATCTCGTTTTATGTTATGCCAAAGTTTCAAATTTATATCGGAATTGCTGCGATCGCATTGATTGTTGCTAGTTGTCAGCAGAATTCAGCGCCTAATGCATCGCCTAGCCCCACCACTGCACCAACGGCTAATCCTGCGACGGAGAAGGCGATTAGTTATTTGCGATCGCAGCTTAAGCTGTCGGCAAATGTGGCGATCGCGGCGGAGTCAGCAAAACCACAACCTGCGAATCTTACTGATTTGTGTCAAACGGTTGCGCCAACTCAAGAGGGATTTGAAATTGCTTTGGTTGCTGAGGATACTCGCTATATCCTGCAAACTAATCAAGATGCTAGCAAAATCGAGATTTGTCGCTCTGAGGATGCCAAACCTGAAACTACGGGTAAATACAATGGTGCGGGTTATACCTTGCGCTATCCCGCCGACTGGAAAGCGATCGATCTGGGTTTAGAACCATCGGGCGCGAGTACAGTCATATTTACGCCTAGCAAAGAAATTGATCTGACTAAGGACAATAACCTAGAGAAAATCACCCAAAAGCTGCAACAAAGCCAGCAGGTTTATACGATTGTGGCAAGGCAACCGAGTGATGCTAAAGCGATCGCTTCTGACGGTTCCGAAAATGCAAAGGATGTAGTCACGATTCCCTTTGATGCAAAAGTTAAGGGGGCAAAGTCTGGCTCGAAAAAGGAATTTACCACTGCGATCGCCTCAAACAATTGGAAAGTGCAAGTCTTAACCCTCGAAGCTGACAAATTCCTCTATACCGTTCGCTACTATCAACCTGCTGCGAAAAGTGATCCCAATAGTCCAACGGCTAAAGCTTTTGATCAGTTTGCCAATAGTTTCGCTCTTGTTTCCCAGTAGAGAGAACGCGCTTTGCACGTTACTGTCTCGTCACAGATTTTGACCACATTTCTCGATCGCGGTTTGAATTTGCTCGATTTTAAAAGGCTTGGTTACGTAATCATTCATGCCAGCTTCTAGACATTTTTCGCGATCGCCTTGCATGGCATTGGCAGTCATCGCAATAATTTGAATGGATTTAGGAACTACATCGAGATTTGCTAAATCGGTTTGAGCAAATTTCTCCTTAGCGCGAATCTGTCTAGTCGCCTCTAAACCATCCATTTCAGGCATTTGTACATCCATAAAAATGAGATCATAGGTCTTTTTATTGAGCGCTTCGAGAACTTCTATACCATTAGTTGCAACATCAATGTCATAGCCCATCTTTTCAAAAAGACGATTCGCTAATTTCTGATTTACGGGATTATCTTCAGCTAGTAAAATCTTGAAAGGGAGACTGTCTGCTAATTTGGGAACATTACTAGCAATAGTTTTGGAGGAGTGATCGTCGTGAGAAGGCTTTACGCCTAACTCTAATAGATGAAGTTTCTCAATGACTGGTATATGGCTATCTGTAGGCAACAACTTCTGATCTGCGGGTTGATAGGCGATCGTAAATAGGAATGTTGTCCCTTTCCCTAAAGTACTCTCAATCCAGATATCACCTCCCATTAATCTGGTAAGATTTTGAGAAATCGCTAACCCTAAGCCAGTACCACCAAATTTACGTGTGGTTGAGGAATCCACTTGAGAGAATGGCTTAAATAATTTATCTAATTTGTTAGAAGGAATGCCAATACCTGTATCTTTAATCGTGAAGAGGAGTTGATCTTCGTTATACTTGGTTACGCTGACAACGACTTCACCCACTGATGTAAACTTAATCGAATTACCTACTAAGTTAATCAGAATTTGCTGTAAACGATTAATATCGCCTTCGATAAATTGGGAAACATTAGCATCAATTAAGTAATATAGTTTTAATCCTTTCTCATTGGATTTAGGGATAAACAAACTAAAAACTCTGTCCAGACATTCTCTCAGTTCAAAAGGCTGTACTTCTAAGTTAACCTTGCCTGCTTCAATTTTTGAGAAGTCCAAAATATCGTTAATAATCATCAATAGTGATTCACCACTAGCATTGATGGTCTCTACATATTCCCTCTGCTCTGAGTCAAGATAAGTCCCAAGCAAGAGATTTGTCATGCCAATCACACCATTCATCGGGGTACGAATCTCATGGCTCATAGTGGCTAAAAATTCAGACTTAATTCGCGCAATCTCTTCGGCTGTTTCCTTTTCTTGTTGCAATTGCAATCTTAAAATATTAGTTTTCAATAAGTCCCGAATCGTCAGAAAGCCTATTTTGACGACCATAAAAACAAATAAAGCACCAAAGAAGAAGATGACCCCTGTTAGAACTAAGATTAACCACTGCACTCTGAGGGGAAATAGGACGATTACTCCTAAATATCCTAAGAGAAAGAAAACCATCAATGCTCTGAGAATATACCAAAGCTTCTGATATTTACTGTCTTTGAGTAGATCTAAAATCCGTTGTGTCTCTTTGATCGAAAGAAACATGACGAATCCGCCAAGGGCAATTAAAATGACAGTAAAAATGTCGATCATTTTCGTGTAAAGCTAAGCCAATGTTATTATATCGCTTTACTTCTCTCAGACATCAAGCGATCGCTTTTTAAGCCTATAATTTGCCTATAATTTAAGCTTTAACACTACTATCCATCTATGCCTAAGAAATCTTTGCCTAAATCTTTTGAGGATAGATATCCCAATATCTCGCGTTGGGTAAATAGAGAGAATGGAATTATTGAAATTGGCTGGAGAGATGATGGTTATTCCAGTGGGTTTGTGCGTGCTTTTGAGTCGGGTGGAATATTTTGGGAAGGTGAGGATGAATATGCTTCGATGGATGATGCGCTTTTGGATTTGGAAGGTGGTGTGCAGATCTGTATGAGGGAGATTCATGGGGAATCATGGGAGAGTGAGTAATACTTAGCCTTTTGTTTGAGGATTTTGGCGATCGCTATAGTTAGCATCAAATCAAAGAAGATTTATGTCTTAATTTACGCAAATCATGACGCAACCTAATAATTTCGTGAGATAATAGCAAATAGTTTAGTATTTCGTCTTTTTCAATGTCTGAACAAGTTAAGCCAATTCAAAAAATTCTTTTTGGTAGCCCTGGAACTGGTAAAAGCTATCAAGTGCGTGAAATAGCCCATGAATTGCTGATCCCTTTCGATGAAGATACGAAAACTCTGAAAAATACTATTAAGACTGTATTTCACCCAGAGTATACTTATGCTGATTTTATGGGGAAGTTGTTGCCGTTAACTCAAAATGGTTCAATTATCTACAAGTTTTACCCAGGGCATTTTCTTCGTATTTTGGGTATGGCTTACAAGGCGTTAATCGATGGTAGTGATGAAAATTTTTTGTTGGTAATTGATGAATTGAATCGGGGGAATGCTGCTGCTATTTTTGGGACTGTGTTTCAGTTGCTTGATCGGGAAAGTGATGGATGGTCGAGCTATGAGGTGGATATTTCAGATATGGAATTATTTGGATTGCTTGAAGTAATGGGGCTAAAGCCAATTATTCAGCAAAATGGAAGTATTTATATTAATGATGATGCTTTAAGAACATATGATAAATATTTTGAGAACAAAGCTAGTCAATTACATGAGCATAACTTTGATGGAAGTAGAGCTTGTAATCTTTTGAGGCAGGGGCGTATTAATATTCCCAGCAATCTATCAATTATTGCTACGATTAACACATCAGATGAATCAATTTATTATCTTGATAGTGCATTTAAAAGGCGCTGGGATTGGCAATACGTTTCCCTGTATTCTAGCACCAAAGATTTCGGAAAAATAGCGTTTATTAGCAATAATCCAGAAAAAGATTCAGACTCTACGAAACCATTGTGGGAAAACTATATATTGGGAATTAATATATTTATCAAGTCTAATTATCAATCAATTCGACGGATAGAAGATAAGCAAATTGGTTTGTGGTTCATTAAACCAGTAAATAATACTGTAAATCTTCAACAAGTAAAAGATAAATTGATGTTCTATTTATGGGATAGCGTATTTGCAAGAGACAAAAAGCCTTTAGAAAATTTATTGTCTACTGAAAATAGACCAGTAAAGTTAACACAATATTCTGATTTTCTATGTTTGACAGATGAGTTTATGGATAAAGTCCTTGAATTTGTCGATGACGTTACTTTTTAATAGTTATGATAAATTTTAAGTCTTTACAATTTTTTCACTCTAGCAAATATTCTTTTGTTGGCGTTGAGAAACAAGGTGGAATATTTCGTTTTTATTTGCCTAAAGGTTTTAGCGAAAATATTGATGAATTTAATGGATTTGGCAAGAAACGCGATCTATTTTTTTTGTTTTATAAAATTTTCGATACATTTAAAAAAATTTGTATTGATAAAGACAACATTGATAAGTTTGTCAAAGATCGTGATGGAATAATTAAATTTGCTAAAGGTTCTGGAATTCAAGATGATGGTGATAATTTAGAAAATATTTTTTATTCTAAGCTAGATATTATCGGCAGTTTGTTAGATGTATATGACGAACCTAAAATTCTGTCTCTTGCTTATCGGCTAGGTAGAAGTGATAAATTTGATGTTAGTCAGATTCACAAGTATTTACATCAAGCCGTATATCTACCAAATAATGCTGCTTATGTTGATCAAATGCTTTTGCCTAAAAAGGTATTGCAATTTGAATCAACGGATATTGTTTCAATGTATTGCTATCTGTTTTGTGAAGTCAAGCTTCAACTTAAAGAAAATATAAGTACAGAGATTACATCATTATCTGAGAGATTTCGTGAAAAATATTTAAGAAGTGACGATAGTCTTTTTGATGAACAGAGCTATGAACAAGTTTTAGATATTCTGAAAGATGCTCTAGAAACAATAGATCATAATACTCCGATTAAAGATGCTGACTATTGCCAATATTACGAAGCCATTGAATTATTTCTATATGGCGATCTAAACAAGCAAAAAGATGGTGAGATATGGGGAGTTTCAAATTTTCATAGTGTTTGGGAATCAATGTGTTTAAACTATATTGCTCAAACTACTAACCCATCACTACTTTTACACTTAGATCCTAAATATGTGGCTCATAGATTAATGGAATCCACCAAGATATCACCTCTTATTAATCTATCAAACACATTTGACCTTCTTAATACAAAATTAAATCCTGATGCAGTTATATTTTCACCACTTTTAAGTCAAGTTAAGGTTAAGACAACTCACTACAAAATATGTGACGATATTCATAATGATTATGGCTATAAAACGACTTTTAAAGGGATTGGATTTAAAAATTCTAAGATTGCTTTTATTGGACAAAAAGAAGGTAAACATACTCTAGAAAAATTGAAAGAAGTTTATCCATCTTTCCCAATAAACTCTCGCTTTAGTTCCTTAGAAGTTAAAATCACTTCCCCATTACCTAAAAAGGAATTTTATTCTTTTTGGGCAATACCTGAAGTAATTGATTCTATCTGTCTTCATAAAATGTATTACTTTAATCATTTGTTTTGTATCGCATTAGAAAAAAACATTTTAGATTGGGATTCTTTTTTTAAAGAAATTCTTTCGCCTCCACCTATCGAATTAGTATTTAACATATCCTACAAAGACCCCAGAACTAATGTTTTTAATCTTTCAATTTTTCGAGATGAATCAGCTAAATCTTTAAAAGATTCATTTAACAACTTTATTCAACAAACAACAAATCTATATCGAGATTTATTAGAAGTAATTGATGTTAAATATTTGACTTCAAATTACTTTTGCGATTCTAAAAATCTTGAAGAAATAAAGCAAAGAAGTGTTCGCAAGCAATTTGTTTATGAGTACTTGATTCAAAAAGAGCTAGAAAAAAGACAAGATAAATTAAGTAATTTAAGTATTCAAAGCAGTTTTTGGTTGCCAAGCTATCGACCTGACGATACTAACTTAATAGAAGATGGAGAAACCTTTATGGACGGCTATATTCAACTAAAAAATATTAACTTTGCAGTATTAGCAGAGAATTACATAGCGTAAACTTTTTGTTGATATAGTCTGGATAGAAGACTTTTTTGAGCGATCGCATTGTAGATGTGCTGATAGGCGAGCAAGCGATATAATGATAACAAAGCAGCATAAGCAAAAAGCCATGATTCAAACCTTAGATGCTCTGTTCGATGGTGAAGCCCTTGTCCCTGAAGTCCCCTTAAACATCAAATCAGGTACGAGAGTAAGAATTATTGTTGAAAGCTTATTACCTGATAACAAGCCTACCCAAAAATCATTCTTACAAACTGCTAAATCTTTAAAATTGCAAGGTCAACCAGACTGGTCGGAAAATCTAGACCAGTACTTGTATGGAGAAAATATTTCAGAAAATGCGTGAAGTCTTTTTAGATACATCCTTTGCGATCGCCCTATCTGCAATTACAGATCAAAATCATGCAAAAGCAGTTGAACTTGCCGAACAGATTGAAACCCAAAACATAAGACTGATAACCACTCAAGCGATTTTGTTAGAAATTGGCAATGCGCTTTCTAAACAAAAATATAGAGCTGGCGCAATTCAACTTCTCGAATCCCTTGAATTAGATCCAAATGTTGAGATAATTCCTGTGACAAATGAACTGTATAGTGCCGCCTTTCAGTTATTCAGAAGTCGTCAAGATAAAGAATGGGGACTGGTTGACTGCATTTCATTCGTAGTCATGCAAAATCGAGGAATTGCCAATGCGTTAACTGCGGATGAACATTTTAACCAAGCAGGATTTAGAGCATTATTGAAATAATATGGCGATCGCATTGTAGATGTGCTGATAGGCGATCGCAGGTAAAATAAAACTATGAATGTCTCCCAAAAACAAAAACTATGCTAGAAGCAACTGTTCGCGATAATCAAGAGCTTTCTCAGCTAATCCAACAGGCAACCTCTAAACGCGAAGCCATAACCCTAGTCCAAGAAGATCAGCAAAAAGCAGTCTTGTTAAGTTTGGAAATGTTTCAAGCTTTAATAGGAATTAGCGATCGGAGAGAGAACTTGTCAGCCGAACGATTCGCAGCAATGTCCCATCAACTCTTTACAAAATCTGGCTATGACTCACCCGACAAAATAATGCAACTAATTCAGGAAGTAAAACAGGAATTAGCAACTGAAAGAGAACAATGTCTTAAATGACGGAAAAATCAATGCCTAGTTTGCCCAAATCAATATTTCTCGACACAAAAGCTAATTCGCGCTCTTGTCGAACAAACAGAAGAATTTCAATGTCTTACCCCAAAAGAATTTTTACAAAAATATGTTCAATAATCAATTTGTAAACGCCAAATCCGCAGCAAACCCTAAAACAGGCATATTAAACCACCTTAAACACATCAAAATTCAAGCTCCAGTTGACTTTGCTGCTAACATTGACCTGTACATGAGTGGAGAAAAGAACCTTGATAATATTCATTGATACATCATTCATTAATGACTTTGCAAGTGATGTCGGGCGATCGCCTATTCAGGCAAAAAGTCTTCATCAAGTACCTGCTCAGAAGTAAAGGGACAAACCTCAGGAAAATGCACTAAAGGCAATCTTGTTTCAATTTTGGCTTGTTTCCTTGCATTTCGATAGCATTTATCAAATATTTGCAAATAATATCTTTTCAGACTAGGACTAGCTTCAAAGCGTTCATCGATGCGACGACGATGCTCAGCGATACTTTTTTCCCAACTTCTTGTGCGTTTATTCGGTTGATATTGCCATTTCAGCAAATGTAGTAAAACCACGACTAAATCGCTACTTAAAGCATGTTTGTCACTATTTCCCATCGATTGCACTTCTTCGAGTAAATTCACCACATCTAGATCCGCTAATCTGCCCTCACGCAATATCTGAGCTGTTGCCTCAACCCAGAGATTAAAATCACTTTCATAGAGATTGGTAAGTGAATCAAGGGAATTATTTTCGGTTTCGTTAATATCCTGTGTCTCTAAGTAAGCCTGTGTCATCAGCTTTTCCTCAAAGTTTTATTCGCAATTAATTTTGAGAGTAACATAATCAAAAAAGACATTTACATTGAAAATCAAGATAGAAAAAGGTAATTCAGATAACTTGACCTTCATATCCGACATAAAAACATCGCAAGAGTTACCCCGTAACAGAGAACGTAAACGAATAGCAATATTTAAAGTAATGATATTGTGAGCCTTGCTCCCCACAGCCATCGCAAATACCTGACCGCCCAGATACTCATAGCGAACTTCACTCTTACTCTCTGATTCTAAATATTCCTCAACGGAGAAAATATGAATCGATGATCGCATAATTTTTGCTGCTTTTGCTGCTAAATTTCCATACCATTATACAACCTTAGATTTTGGCATACCTGAAGCTTGGACAGAAGACATTGTTTGAGCGATCGCACTTTTGCTATGCAAGCTAAGATGTAGTGAGATACAGAGGATTGTGTCGGGGACACAATCCTCTGTATCTCACTTGCTTGAAAAGCGCTATATTAATCGATCTCGTTGGCGAATACTGTCGCGATCGCCTGTTTAGCATCTGTACGGAACTCTTGGACATTCACCCGACTGAGGAACCATACAGCGAGAATCATCACTAAGGCTTCGCAAACAAACACAAAACTATAGGCAAATGTATTGGAATCACTAAAGATTTTTTTGCCAACATCTAGTATCACGCCACCTATGACTGTCGCTAGTCCTCTAGCGATCGCCTGAGACAATCCCCAAGCACCGACAAAAGTACCCGCAGTTTCGGCAGCCGTCAGATCAAGCATGAGACTCAATGCGCCCGAAGTCGTAATTCCTGAAGCAAAGCCAAATAGAGCTAGGGAAGCTTGCAAAGCCCAAGTCTTTTGGATAAAGCCAGATACTAATAATAGAGCGCAACTTGCCGCTACTAGATAGCATCCTAATCTTGTGGATTTCTCTTTACCGAGTTTGGGAACGATTAAAAATCCTGAAGAACTGAGACCAATTAAAGTACCAGTTCCAAAAGCAGCATTAAGTTGGGTTGTAGCGCAAATACTCATACCGAATACTGCACCGCCAAAGGGTTCCATAATCGCATCTTGCATAAAAATACCAATGGTCATCATCAGCAAGAAGGAGAAGAATAATCCCGTTTGTTTGCTTGCAGTCAAAACTTTCAAAGCCTTACCAAGACTGAGCTTGTCCTCTGTAGCAGTAGTTCCATTGAGAATGTGATTTTGAGCAACCCGTAATTTGTAACGGGAATATTTTTGTTCAATGCCATAGGTAGCTGCAAAGGAGAGCGCGACTACTGCGGTCGGAATAATCAAAAATACTGAATTAATCGCTTTTTGGAGCTGGGCAAGGCGATCGCTATTGGCAAAAATAGAAACATTGCTTGGCGGTGCTTCAGTACAAGGTAACAATCTCGAAACCGCGATCGCCCCAATCACGATCCCCACCATCAGCATTGACCAGACGATGCCCACTAATTTTGAGCGTTCCTCTTCGTCAGAGATATCCACTAACAAAGCCGCAAAGGGAGTGGAACTAAAACTAATTGCCATGCCATAGATAGCAAACATTGCACCTAAGGCGATCGCCCATCCATAGGTAATGCCATTCCAGCCAATCTCATGGACACTGCGCCCTAACTGCCACATCACCTGTGTAGTTAAAAAGGCAATTATCGCAAATACCACCGCCCCAATCCAAACGTAACCTGAGCGATGGGTTCCAAATATAGTTTTGGCATCGGAGGTCTGTCCAAACCAGATACGAGTGGGTGAGACAAACAGAGGCATGGCAATAAAGCCTGCGGCGAGGGTCGCAGGAATCGTCAGTTCATTAATCATCAAACGATTGAGTAGTCCTGCAATCAGTAGAGACATAATCCCTAAACCCATCTGAAATAGACCGATCCGAAACATCTGAATCAGTGGCAGTTTCGGCGGTTTGGGTTCTAAATCTAGCTCTGCTATATCCACTTGGTTATCCATGATCTGATATCTTTTGCGATTGAAATAAAAATCAATAAAAAAATTATTATCCTGCACTTTGAGAGCTAACGGCACTCAGGTTCACAAAACCTAGAAGCAATAACACAACGCAATGCTTCTAGGTTTTAATTTTTGCTCTCAAACTTCCGCAGAATTGCTCTAGGCGATCGCGAGACAAATTCATAGACTCTAATCGATCTAGATATTGGGATCATCCGCACCAAGCACTGATCATCCTAAATTTGCATTAGGGATAAACCTATGAATTCTGTTTTAAGAAACTCCAGTTTTTTATTGTTTGTTAGTGTAGTTCTATGCTTTAGCAACCATATCAATGCAGGTGTTTATGCAGATGAAGTACCTCAAAATATCCAACCTCAGCGTATTGCATCCAGTCAACAGGTTAAACAAGCAGAAATTAAGCAGAATCTCAATGAAAAATTGCTAATTGCAGCTAAAAATGGAAAACCTGCTGAGGTTCGATCGCTAATTTCCCAAGCCACCGATGTGAATGTCCGTGATGAATATGGCTGGACACCAATATTATGGGCAGCGATGAATGGACATACCGATGTGGTGAGAGTTTTGCTAGCCGCAGGAGCAAATCCCAACACCCGTAATAAATATGGCTGGACTCCCCTCATGTGGGCAGCAGGGCAAGGCTATGGCGAAATTGTGCGATCGCTAATCGCCTCAGGCGCAAGACTTAATGCTCAAGATCGTAATGGCTGGACAGCGATCATGTGGGCATGGGATGGCAAACAAGAGGAGACGGTAGCAATTTTACGAAGCGCTACCCGTCAATAAAACAAGAGCGTCTTGCCCTCTTGTTTTAACGGCAGTTCAGGTTAAGCTGGCAAATTTTAAAACCCAAAAGTAAAAGCCTTGCTACGCAAGGCTTTTACTTTTGGGATTTGAGAGAGGGTGTGCTACGCCAACCCTCTCTCAAATCCCGTTTCAAATTATCCTGAACTCGCGTTGTTTTATACTTTTCGCAAAACGAATAAATTTCCTTCATTACCGCGACCAATTCGTAAGTCTTGATCGAGATAAGTGGTTTCCAGCCAACCCTTCTGATCTTCGCGCTTAATTTGGAAGTCGATCGCTAATAATTTCTTAGGCGATCGCAAAGTATCAATAAAACTATTGACATCCTGATAGCCCACCAAGGTTTGGGAACCAGCTACTAATCTCTCAAAATTCACTTTAACCCGTTTCTCATTAACCACAGAGAAATTGGCACAGACACTTACTAATCCACTTAATAACGGCAAACCCTTAATTTCGGCAACATTAAAAATCTTACCTTCATCTACGCGCAAGCACTGATAGATATTGCCTAGTTTATAAAGTGGAAAGCGATCAATCCCTAACAACTCTTGGCTCGTTGTAAATAGCAACAACCAATTACCATCTAATAATTCAGGAGCTTGGGTCGGTGCAGGCGTAGGGTTTAACTCTTCAAGATAGGCAACTGCCGAAAAAATTGCTTTGCGCTGATCTTCCGACATATTCAATCCGCGATTCACAGGGGCGATCGCATTAAATAGATTTGCTTTGCGAGTATTACTAGTCATGATCTTATTCTATAAAAAATAAAGGCAACGCGATGCGTTGCCTTTATTTTTTGGTTTACCCTTGACGAGCTTTGAACTTTGGGTTTGTCTTACAAATGACATAGATTCTGCCGCGACGACGTACAACTTTGCAGTCCTTATGGCGAGTTTTTGCCGATCTGAGGGAGCTAACAACTTTCATGGATTAATCCCTAACGTTTACTTATGATGAAAATTTTCACACGGCTTTTAATTCTAACATGATTTGGGGCGTAAATCTTAAAACCTAAATTTAGACAGGCTTTACGCTCTTTATCCCACCCTCCTTACAATTATGGGTTTTAAAGTGTGCGTTTAGCCAATCCAATGCTATGCTTGCAAGCATAAATTTGACCAACCTCAACATTAAATTTTATTTTTGTAATGCTGCATCCAACTGCCATTCCTTACTTGGTCGCCTTTGCAGTATCTGCGATCGTGGTGTGGCTGAGTACGCCGATTATTCGACATTTCGGACTTAAAGCAGGATTAGTAGATAAGCCCAATCATCGCAAGATGCACACCACTCCTGTAGTGCGGGTAGGGGGAGTAGCAATTTTTTTAGGAAGTGTCACTGCCCTATTACTAGTTTGGGTAGGCGGATATTTTGGCATCTTGCCCCAAACTAGAGAATATGAAGTCTGGGGCGTAACAATTGGTGGAGCAGCCTTTTTCTTAATCGGATTTGCGGATGATCTATTTAACTTACCGCCATTACCGCGATTAATTGCCCAGTTAGCGGTATCTGCTGCCGCTTGGCGCGTGGGCGTGCGCATTGACTTTATCTCCGTTCCATTTCTGGGCATTATCAAGTTTGGATGGCTCAGTTTACCAATCACGATGGTCTGGCTCTCTGGCATGGCAAATGCGATCAATTGGCTTGATGGACTCGATGGACTTGCCGCAGGTGTAACGACCATCGCCGCCGCAGTAATTTTAATCACCAGTCTATTTATGCAGCAACCTGCGGCAGCTTTGATTGCAGCAGCACTAGCAGGTGGTTGTTTAGGATTTTTGCGCTACAACTTCAAACCGAAAAGTTCGGCGGAAATCTTTATGGGGGATGGTGGCGCATACTTTTTGGGCTTTACTCTCGCAGGGGTCAGTGTTATTGGTTTAGTTAAGGCTGTGGCAACGGTTGCCCTAATTATGCCCTACATGATTCTGGCTGTACCAATTGTGGATGCGACAGCAGTAATTTTGCAGCGTATTGGCAGAGGTGAGTCCCCAATGGCGGCGGGTAAACAGCATTTACACCATCGCCTTGTCCAAGCAGGTGTATCCAAACGCCTCACAGTTTTATTTATCTATGCTCTCACCCTATGGGTTGGTAGTATTGCGATGGCAATCTCAGGAATGCCAGCAGGGGGAACCTACGCAGCGATTAGTACTTTATTAATGGTTTATGCCTGTTGGAAGGTGTGGCAACGTATCAAAGCTAAAGAAGAGCGATCGCAAAAAGAACAAGCTTCTCAAGTTAGCGATCGTTAAAAAGAGATTCGGTACTTTGTACCGAATCTCTTTCTCTTTTTTTAATTCTTTTTAGCAGATGACACAAGATCTAGTTTCGTTTTATATAGTTGTCATCATCGGTATAACTGGGTTGCAAGTATCCGTAATCTGCATAACATTACCTCCTCTTTTTGTCAGGACTTCTCTACAATTCAACTTAACTTTTAAACTATAGCGATCGCTGCTAAACCTTATATAGAGCGAATCAATGACTCTCAGTTTCTAACTTTAACTAAAAAAGCTTAAAATAAGTTCAGGATGGTTGCTGGCTATACTAATTGATTGCAAGGATTATGGATATAAAGTCGTGGTTAGTCAAACGCAGCAAGCAGGTAGAAGTTTTGACACTTCCCTAGATGTCTCTAAATATGAAGCGAAGACACAGGAAATCGCCAAGAAGATTTTAAGTGGCAATGAGAAAAGTTCTTTTTGGTCGAAGTTATCGCAAATTAAGGATGAATTGCGCCTTGATGACAAGCTGATGGCTTGGACAATGGAAAATGAAGGATTGCGAGTGCAATTATTCCGCTTGATCGATTGCTTGCCAGCATTACAGAGCAAAGCCGAGATTGCAAGACATATGCAGGAATATCTCGCTAGTGATGCGGTGGAAGTTCCTGCTCTGCGGGCTTTATTAAATTTCAGTACCGACAATCCTAATTCGATTCCTGCAACGGCAGCAGCGACCACACTCTCAACCGCAGTGGCAACCCTCGCTAAGCGCTATATCTGCGGTGAGAACCTATCAGAGGCGACCAAATCCATTGAGAAACTGCGGCGCGATCGCTTTGCCTTTACGATGGACTTGCTCGGTGAGGCAGTGATTAGCGAACTAGAAGCAGGTGAATATCTCAATCGCTACATTGCGATGATGGAGGATTTGTCGGGCAAGGCAAAGGCTTGGGGCTTAATTGATCAGATTGATAAGGCGGATGGTGAAGAACTCAAACGGGTTCAAGTTTCTGTAAAATTGAGCGCTTTCTATTCTCAATTCGATCCTCTTGATCCCGTCAAAACCACAGAGAAAGTCAGCGAACCTGCCAGAATTTTATTGCGTAAAGCTCAAGCTTTAGGTTGTGGCATCCATTTTGATATGGAGCAGTATGAGTTCAAATCGCTCACTTTGCAGATTCTCAAGCAAGTCCTAATGGAACCAGAATTCCGCGATCGCACGGATGTAGGGATTACGCTACAAGGCTATTTGCGCGACAGTGAACAGGATTTGCGTGATTTAGTGGAATGGGCAAAATTGCGCGGTAAACCCGTAACAGTACGCCTAGTCAAAGGAGCCTATTGGGATCGCGAAACGATTCGATCCTATCAACAGGGTTGGGCTTTACCAGTCTTCTCCGATAAAGTTTCCACCGATGCCAATTACGAGCGCTTAATTCAGATTCTCTTAGAAAATCATCAATATCTCTATGCGGCGATTGGTAGCCATAATGCGAGGTCTTTAGCCAAAGCGATCGCCATTGTCCAAACCCTAAATATTCCCAGTCGTGCCTTTGAAACTCAATGTCTCTATGGCATGGGTGATAAATTTGCTAAGGCGATCGCGGATATGGGCTATCGTGTGCGCGTCTACTGCCCCTTTGGTGATTTGATTCCCGGAATGTCTTACTTGATTCGCCGCCTGTTGGAAAATACCGCCAATAGTTCCTTTTTAAGAATTAGTGGAGAAGGTAGCGATATCAGTAAGTTGATTGCGGCTCCTGTAAAGACGGAACGGGATCAAAATTACAATGGCGCACCTGCTTTAAATATTTTTGATGGTTTTGTCAATGCCAGCGATCGGGATTATGCGATTGATCAAGAGCGTGAAGCCGCCCAAACTGCATTAGAAAAAGTTCGCAATCAACTTGGGAAAACCTATTTGCCAATCATCAATGGTCAAGCAGTAGAAACAGAAACCTATATCGAATCCGTTAATCCTGCTAACTCTTCGCAGGTAGTCGGCAAAATCGGTTTAGCCAGCATCGACCAAGCCGAAGCAGCAGTTCAAGTTGCGAAAAATGCTTTCTCGTCATGGAAAAAACTCAGTGCTAAGGAACGGGGTGATATTCTCCGCAAAGCTGCTGATATCATGGAAGAGAAGCGCGAAGAATTAGTTGCGTGGATCTGTTGGGAAGTTGCCAAACCGATCCGCGAAGGTGATGGCGAAGTTTCTGAAGCGATCGATTTCTGCCGCTACTATGCCAAGGAAATGGAACGTCTCGAATCGGGCGTACAGCGCAATCTCCCTGGGGAAGATAATACCTACATCTATCAACCTCGCGGCGTGGTAGTAGTAATTTCGCCTTGGAACTTTCCCTTTGCGATCGCCTTGGGGATGAGCGTAGGTGCGATCGCCGCAGGAAATACGGTAATTCTCAAACCCGCCGAACAGTCCTCGGTAATTGGCGCAAAGATCGCCGAAGTCTTGCAAGCCGCAGGTTTACCCACAAGCGTATTTACCTATCTTCCCGCCAAAGGTTCCACCGTTGGTTCCCATTTGGTCAAACATCCCGATGTGCATCTGATCGCCTTCACAGGTTCGCAACAAGTCGGCTGTCAAATCGTCACCGAAGCTTCCATTTTGCGACCTAAGCAGAAGCACATGAAGCGAGTGATTGCGGAAATGGGCGGCAAAAATGGCATCATCATCGATGAAAGCGCCGACCTCGATCAAGCGGTAGTGGGCGTAATGAATTCCGCCTTCGGTTTTGCTGGTCAAAAATGTTCCGCTTGTTCCAGAGCGATCGTCCTCGCACCCGTTTACGACAACTTCCTAGAGCGTCTGGTAGAAGCCACGCGATCGCTAAAGGTTGGTGAAGCCCATCTCCCTGACACCAAATTCAGCGCTGTGATCGATGGAGCCGCCCAGAAGAACATTCTCAACTACATCGCCAAGGGCAAAGAAACCGCCAAACTTGCCTTTGAAGGAGAAGTTCCCCATCACGGTTTCTATGTACCACCAACGATCTTTAGCGATGTCGATCCTGACAGTGCGATCGCCCAAGAGGAAATCTTTGGTCCCGTATTGGCGGTAATCAAGGCACAGAGTTTTGATGAGGCATTAGCGATCGCAAACGGTACAAACTTCGCGCTCACAGGCGGCTTATATTCGCGTACTCCTTCCCATATCGAACGCGCCTATCGCGAGTTTGAAGTGGGCAATCTCTACATTAATCGCGGCATCACAGGCGCATTGGTAGATCGCCATCCCTTCGGCGGTTTCAAGCTAAGCGGTATCGGTTCCAAAGCTGGCGGACGCGATTATCTATTGCAGTTCCTAGAGCCAAGGTCAATCACAGAAAATACTCAGCGTCAAGGCTTTGCACCTCTTGATGGGATTGAGTAATTAAGTTAATAGGAGTTGATGTTAGAATTGCTAACACCAACTCCCAGCATTTACTGTTTTAAAATGAGGCTTTTATGAATAACTTTGACCTGCCAGAAATTGCACATAATATTTGTGCAATTGCAAATTATAAACTTGCTAGAACCCAAATAAATATTACTCATAAATGGATTCTAACTGATGAAGAGGACGGCAGAAAAAACATGACACTTTCATCCGTAGAATTAATTAATGACATTATTCTTTACACAATTCATTCTTTGAAAGATGAATCTATTTATAAAAGATTTAGGGGGTATATCGAGAACAGTGAAAGCATACAAAATATGATTTCATATTATGGTGATTACTATGGAATACAACCAGAAAATATCATATATAGATTAATGAAAGCTGCATTCTTAAAGCCAGAAAAATATTTTGATTCAACAAAACTTATAAATGAATCCAATCGACTAATAGCTAATATTAATAGTGGAGTTGATGAAATTACTCTTATTGGTCGTCTTCACGGGGTAAGACTTGAATCTGAGTTAATTGAAGTTGAATCAGATATTTCTTTGATACGTCTTGATCAACAGGCTATTAACGAACGACAACCTCTAATTAATGAATTTGGGATTTATCCTGCTATTCTAGATTACTCAGATTCTAATGTAGAAATAAAAATCAAAGAACATTATCCAATTAGTCTTGGATATAATATTATGAATATGAATTGGCAAAATGACTTGATTTATAAATTAGATAATGTGGTTAAATCTATCAAGTTATGTCGGCATGGTAGATTTTATATTTATCCTATAAGATTTTATAGCACTTTAACAGGTGAAATGTCTACTATTAGACCAGCTCCTAAATATACTACTGACAAAGTTGTTTTAAGCGTTGCTGATATCGATGATTTAAAAAGAGCATTTTCTATAGTTAAAAACATATCTGGTGATAATGTTTTAGAGCGTTCCTTTTCAAGATTTCTGATTGGACTCGATGAACTTATATCTGAAGAACAAATTGTTGATTTTGTAATTGCTTGGGAATCATTATTGCAAACCGTAGATGGAAAAAGCAACAAAGCTGAACTAGCATATAGGTTCTCTCTTAATGGCGCAGCCATATTGTGTGAAGTAGATAATAATCGTAAATTTACCGAAGCACAGACATTAATGAAGGAAGTTTATAACATTAGGTCAGCAATAGTACATGGTGGGGATTCTAGTTCTATTAGTAAAACTCTAAAAAAATTAGGTTTTGATAATCTTGTCAATCTTAATAATGAGCTTGCAAAATTATATCGAAATGTAATTTTTTGGCTGTCGGGAATTGAGCGACAAGAACGTCCCTATCATAAAAGTTTTGGCTGGGAGTTATTACTTAGAAAATAGTCTGAAACACTCAGTATCAAGGCGTTGTGCCGATTGATTGGATTGAGCAATTAAAATCAGGCAAGGGGCTTCAACCCCTTGTTCTTTGGGATATACTCTATAAATGCTGTATCGCATCGCCTAAACCTATGACCCAGACTATCGAGCAAAAATCCACGCTATACGATCGCGATCTTAATTTGTGGTTAGAAGAGGCGATCGCGAAGTTAAAAGCAGGTGATTTTCAAAATTTAGATGTCGAAAACTTAATTGAGGAGTTAGAAGGTTTGGCGGGTAGAGATCGGCGCGAAGTAGAGTCACGTTTGACTAGATTGATTGAACATATCCTCAAACGTTGTTATGTAAATCTGCCTGAGTGTTATCGAGGTTGGGAAATTACAATCGTTAATCAAAGGGCCGAATTAACTACACTATTAGAGCAGTCTCCCAGTCTGAAAGGTCATTTCTCACAGGTTTTTGAACGTGCTTTTGACACTGCCCTCAAACTCGTAAGGCTAGAATATCCTGACACTAATTTTCCTGATGTATGGCAGTTTAGTCGAGATACTAAGAAGGTCTTAAACTTAAATTTTTGGACAACTATTTAAAAACCTATGACTCAGACTATCGAGCAAAAATCCACGCTATACGATCGCGATCTTAATTTGTGGTTAGAAGAGGCGATCGCGAAGTTAAAAGCAGGTGATTTTCAAAATCTTGATGTCGAAAATTTAATTGAGGAGTTAGAGGGTTTGGCGGGTAGAGATAGGCGTGAACTCAAGCGGAGATTGACTACACTCATTGAGCATATTCTCAAGTGCTGCTATGTCAAGAGTGAGTATGACTATGCGGGGTGGGTTATTACAATTGTCAGGACTCGCAACGATATTCAAGATATTCTCGAACAGTCTCCAAGTTTAAAAGGCTATATCAATAGTCCTGAGTTATTTCAAAAAGCTTTTGATGATGCGCTAAAGGTTGTGAAGGTTCATCCAGATTATAAATCTGTGAATTTTCCTAAAATATGGCAGTTTAGCCGAAATATTGACGATATACTCAATCTTGACTTCTGGGAAGAAATTTAAATACACCTTTTGATGGAATTGAGTAATTAGATAAGGCATACCCAAGAACAGGTAGGAATATAATGTCATCTGAATCTAGACAATATGTAGAAGTTGCTGCATCGTTAGAACAACGAAAGGCTATGGCAGTGTTAGCCAAAGAGTTTACAAAAAAAGTTGCTGACAAAACATATAAACCTATTTTTGAGGAATGGTCACGCAACTATTTGATGCAAGAAAATAACCGAGTGGGCTATAAGGCTAAGTATTGTGGCATAAAACAGGAAATGGATAAGGAAATAGAGGAAGCAATTGAGCATTTAAAAAATTGGATGTCTCAAAATCTTGTATCTTCAAAATCCGAACAAGATCTAAAGACGCAAAATCAAGTTATAAAAAAATTTGTAAAATCATCCACAAATACAATTGTTAAAATATTTGATCGGGAACTAATGCTAGTAATTTATAATAATTTTAATCCCAAAGAAGGAGAAATACTTATTAATAAACTTCTTAGTATCCGCAAGTATAATAGTGATGTAGATATTGACAAAATTGAGGAGTTTAAGCCTGTAATTTCGCAGTTATTAAAAGAGGTTAAACTATAATTTTTGATTGAGAAAATGCATGAAAAAAGCTTTTTTGATAATTGATAATTCACATAGAGTCCTAATTGATGCTGAAGATGTAAAACATTCTGACTTTAGCAAAATATTTCAATGCCCTGAATGTAACGCCACACTCCATTGGAGATCAGGATTTACAAGAAATGGGAGTTTAGTTAGTCCAGCATTTATTCATCCTAACGGCAATTTAGATGATTGTTCATTACGAGTTGATTTCTATATTAATTCAAAAAAAGAGCTGTCAATCTTAGATAATTCATCAAAAGGTCAAAAAAGGAAGAAATTAGAAACTTCCTTTATACAATGTCTGCATCACTATCAATCAAAAAATATTTCTGAAATCTATTCATTTGAACACCATCTACACTTTCTTAACCTAAGGAATAATGATGATTTAGCAGAACCTATAATGTTTTTAAATGAAGAATCTTTACACAGACAAATTGGTGTTAATTCAAGGATAAGTAAAGTACATCCAGATCCATTTTTATTAATACAAGCTGCTTCCAAAGTTCTTGAATTAAGTCAAGCTTATAGATACATAAAAAGTAAAATTATAGATTTTGAAAAACACTTGTTATCTCAGCCTAGCTATATGGATAATGTCTTTTTTAAAAATAAGAAGATAGATGAGACAAATAAAAATATTTCAGTGCAAACCCTTATTAAATCTCATTGTCAAGAACTAGAAGGAATTTTTAAATATATTCAAAGTAGTTCATATGAAATGAAAAGGGACTTTCTTGCAGAAATAATATGGGGAGATTCACAGCTACCTTTAAATATTGATTCAATTTGGAATCCTGTAGAAATATCAACTATTAGAGAATGTTTTGGTTTGAATATTTTAGAGGATAGTCAAAAAATCAAGCTAAGACGAGAGACAGGAATTAAAAATATATCTTGTTTCAGCGTTGATATGCTTAAAGAATTATGCAAAGATCCACTCCTTTCAAATAAATCCTTTTCAGATAACAGTTTTTTTCATTCATTTATCGAATTTATATTGTTAAAAATATGGGATTCAATTAAGTTTTATGATTGGTCATCATTACCTGAGTTTTATTCTTAGGAAGTAATCTTATTTTGATTTAATTACAATCGATAAATAAAAAATTATGATTAAAACTCAAATTTTAGAAGCAATCAAACAAATGCCAAATAGCGATCGCCTAGAGGTAATCGAATTTGCCTTAAAGATGCTATGGCAAGACATAGACAAACCAGAAAAACTTAGCTTAAAGGAAGCTGCTGAAATCATGCGCCCCTTCTATGCTGAAAATAGCCACCTAACTGAGTTTGTCGATAAATTTTAGCGTTGTTTTGAATATTGATGACTAAAGCTAAAATAGTATCAAAAGTAGTTGAATAACACCTATGAAACTCGATCGCATTATTGTCAATCCTAAACGGATGAATGGACAGCCCTGTATTCGCAACCTCCGCATTACAGTCCGTCGCTTAATGGAACTACTAGCAATCTATAGCGATCGTGCCGAACTATATCAAGAATTTCCAGAACTAGAAGAAGAAGACATTAGACAAGCACTAATCTTCGTCTCATCTTATCTTGATGATCGCATCATTCAATTACCAAGTACCTATGAAACTGCTGCTTGATCAAGGTTTACCGCGCTCGGCGGCAATATTAC
Source organism: Pseudanabaena sp. Chao 1811 (assembly GCF_027942295.1). NCBI lineage: Bacteria > Bacillati > Cyanobacteriota > Cyanophyceae > Pseudanabaenales > Pseudanabaenaceae > Pseudanabaena > Pseudanabaena sp. Chao 1811. The sequence continues at coordinate 2,511,758 of NZ_CP101416.1, read as the reverse complement.
TGCGAGAGTCAAATATTGATGCTGTCCATGTTGGCGAAATCGCTATGTCTGAATCTGAAGATTTAGACATCATCACAAGAGCAGATCAAGACAATCGTATAGTTGTTACACTAGACGCAGATTTTCATACCTTAATTGCTCTAAATGAATTAACATCTCCATCAGTCATTCGGATTCGGATTGAAGGTTTAAAAGCTGAGGCACTGAAAAAGTTGTTGTTAGCAGTAATAATTGAATGTACCGAAGATTTACAAAACGGATCTGCCATCACCATTGACTCTAATCGCGTTCGCATCCGCAAACTGCCATTAATCCATAGTTGAATACTTCTCACCTAAATGATGTATTTCATCGCCTAAACCTATGACCCAGACTATTGAGCAAAAATCCACGCTGTGCGATCGCGATCGCAGTTTGTGGTTACAAGAGGCGATTTTTTACTCTAGCTCATTCAAAAAACTATGATTAAAACTCAAATTTTAGAAGCAATCAAACAAATGCCGAATAGCGATCACGATGATGCAACAATGCAAGAAATTAAGCACTGCACCAAATGAAAGTTGATTGAGGTCGTCAGTTCTTTAATAACTATTCAGTGCTTGGATATTCGCAAGTTTAGTGAAACATTTATGACTAATAATTCAGATACAGATCTCTATCATATTTTTGTCTACGGAACTCTCAAGTCTCTGTCATATTTTTGTCTACGGAACTCTCAAGCCCTATGAGTCAACTATACAGCATATTGTGCGGGTAAAGAAATCGCGCTCACCTATGGAGAATTATTTGCTCTGTCAATGGGATATCCTGCCATGATTAGCAGTAATATGAGATAGAAGTTTTTGATTTGGAGAACAATTCTCTAGGTTTAGCATAGACTGACTTTATGGCATTAGAGAAAGTCATTACATTTGGCGGAATTGCTCAACCTGATGAATATTGGGATGGGATATGTAAATGAATGTCTCAGAGTATGATGGGTTAACTGGATTGAAGAATCGCAAATCTCTGCAAAAATGCTTTGATGAATATTCTGAAGCCAACTCGCGCTTTGGATTAATCCTAATTGATGTCGATGGATTAATCTATTTCAATGATTTCTATGGTCATGTTGAAGGCGATGAAAAGCTGAAACAGATTGCTGACTTACTTTGCCAGAATGTACCAAATGGTGTTGATGTTTTTCGATCTGCTGGAGATGAGTTTACAATTCTGCTCAAGGATTTGAACATAGCAGAAGTGGTCGCATTAGTCATGCAAATTTGTAAAGCCGTTAATCAAACTTTTGCTCATATGCCTCCATTGAGAAGATTCTATGGGATGCGCGATCGCAGTCGTTTAGAAGTTCATTATCCATTAACGGTATCTTGTGGGGTTGCTTTTTATCCTGAAGATGGGACAACTTATGAGGATTTGTATAGGGCTATTGATGAAATATTATTTAGAGCAGGAAAACCTCTATTGGGCGGTGTTGTCGCTTTAGTTAGGAATTCTGAATCAGAGTAATTTTCTGTTCGGCTTTTTCTAGATATTCACGGCAATGCTGAGATCGCTGCATTCCTTCTTCGTAGAGCGCTAGCATTTCATCTAGAGCCGCTTCACCATCATCGAGAATTTCCACAATTTCTTCGAGGCGTTGTAATTGTTCCTCAAAGGAGAGATCTTCTAGATTTTTTTTAACATCATTCAGTTCGGTCATATACTTTCTCGATTACTTTCTCGATGCTAACTTGGGCGATTTCAGAACTTCTCACGATTTCCACTTTAGCAAATGTCTCCGCAAATTCTGAGAGAGATTGATCATTAGTCAGTAAAAGATCGCCTACTTTTAAGAGCGCAAAACCACGCTGTAATGGGGATAAAGGATGTAGCGATCGCAAATGGGCGGTGATACTATCGAGTTTAGTGGCGGATTGGCGGAGATGACGAGCGAGGGACTTTTGCATTGATTGCTCGGCTTCGTCTAACTGTTGAGCCCGATCATGGAGGCGATCGCTAAAGTTTTGCAGAGCATAGCTATTAGTGAGGGAATTTAACCTTTGGCGATAATTTTGCATTTCCTGCTGCACGCTACGGGTGAGGCGATTTTCCCAAAAGTCGAGCTGTTGCAAGAGCGTATCGCGATCGCATTGAGACACAATTTCCGCCGCCGCCGTCGGTGTTGCTGCTCGTACATCGGCGACGAAATCAGCGATCGTGAAATCCGTTTCATGCCCCACTGCGGAAATAATGGGAATGCGCGAATGATAAATGGCTTCAGCGACAGGCAAAGTGTTAAATGCCCACAGATCCTCGATGGAACCACCGCCACGCCCCACAATCAAGACATCGGCATTGGTATTTTGCAAAGCAGCGATCGCTCCTGCAATCTCATCGGGGGCAGTTTCACCTTGGACAGTGGCAGGACATAGATAAATCTGACAATGGGGCGATCGCCTATTTAATGTGCTGAGAATATCTTGAATTACGGCTCCCGTTGGTGAAGTGACGACACCAATTTTGAGGGGCAAGCTGGGAATATCGCGTTTGTGTTCAGGATCGAAATAGCCACGTTCCGCTAATTCTTCCTTAAGTGCGGCAAAGGCTAGATATAAATCACCTTCACCTGCGGCAGTCATGCGATCGCAATCGATTTGATAGCGACCACGCGGGGCATATACCGTTAATCGTCCCTGCACCACGACCTGCATTCCATTTTTAGGACGAAAGGACAAACTGCGGCTTGCCCACATCACACAGTCGATCTGAGCGGACTCATCCTTAAGGGTAAAATAGCGATGTCCAGAAGCAGCCGTCGTGAAGCCTGAAATTTCCCCCGTTACGCGCACAATGCCAATTTCTTCGCGCAACAAAAGCGTAATTGCCTGCGTCAAGTTAGCTACCGTCATCGCATTTTTAGAACTACCCATACAACCCACTGCTCATCCTGCGATCTCCTAATATGAAAACTCTTTCCAAATACTTTTTTAAATCTCTGACCTATTCTATGCTGCTCCTTGGAGTCTTGCCAGCCGCAGTCCAAGCCCAAGCTGACTTGCAAGGCAACTACTTTAGAAATGAAACAATGGTGCAGGCAACTAGTAGAGATTCTAAGCTATCGGCGGGATCGCTCTGGCTAGTGAGGGTTGATGGGCTGAACTGTAGGCGATCGGCAAGTATCGATAGTTCGATCATGCGGATCTATGATGCAGGGGCTTTACTAGAGGTAGAGGTATATCGAGGTGGTTCCGATGAAGTTTTAGTTAATGCCCTAGATCAAAATGGTAGACCTTGGATGCCAGTACGGGGCAAAAATGTGGAAGATGTCTGCTTTGTCCGCGCTAATAGCCGCTATATCCAGCCATTTACACCAAGATAGTTAGAACAATTTTGAAGCATTACGCGACGCGCATGGCTTTAAAATCACAATTAAATCCAGAATTTACAGTGTTATGCCGTAGTATCATAGGATGCAGTAGTTGGGGATCATCTAACACTTTTTGTTATGGATTACCACTACCTGAATTTTAAATAAGCTTTAAAAACACCTTCAAAAATAAGAGTTACAGACACTTGTGGAACTTTCTTTAAAGAGTGAATATGCAATCTTGGCGATGCTCGAGTTAGCCAGTAACTTTGCGATCGATCAACCTCTCCAAATTCGGCAAATTGCCCATCAGCAAAATATTCCCGATCGCTATTTAGAGCAATTGCTGGCTACTCTCAAGCGGCAGGGTCTGGTTAAAAGTCAGCGTGGCTCAAAAGGGGGATATATTTTGGCGCGTGAGCCTTGGGAAATTAGCTTATTGGAAATTATTCAGGGCATCGAAGGTTACGATCCGATCGCGGAAAACAATAGCAAATCAGGTCAAGAGAGTGCATCTCTGTCGGTAATTCGTGAAGCTTGGGAAGCTGCTCAAAAGGCGGCTGCTCATGTTTTAGATAGCTGTACGCTGAAGGATCTTTGCGATCGCCAACGCCAACGCCAAATCGCCACCACTATGTATTACATCTAAGCTTGATATTTGCGATCATGAAAAGAAAGTAGCTCCCTTTGGGAGCTACTTTCTTTTTGATTATTTATATCTGCTTTAACTCATTGGCAAGCTTGCCCACCATGTCCTTGGCTCCACCAAAGAGCATCATTGTTTTTTGCTGATAGAACAGATCATTCTCTACACCAGCAAAACCTGCACTCATACCGCGTTTAATCACGATCGCATTTTTAGCTTTATCCACTTCCAGAATGGGCATTCCGTAAATAGGACTAGCTTGATTAGTCCGTGCCGCAGGATTAACCACATCGTTAGCACCAATAATCAAGACGACATCAGTATTCTCAAACTGAGTATTAATATCATCCATGTCATAGAGTTGCGAATAGGGAACATTTGCTTCAGCGAGTAACACATTCATATGTCCGGGCATCCGTCCTGCCACAGGATGAATCGCAAACTTTACTTCAACGCCTTTGCGCTCGAGCATATCGGACAATTCGCGGACAGCGTGCTGCGCTTGGGCAACTGCCATGCCATAACCGGGGACAATGACGACCGATCGCGCATAGCCCAACATCATCGCGCATTCTTCGGGATCGATGGTTTTGACGCTCTTATTGGTATTGTCATCCGCATCGCCGCTAGCAGCAACGGGGGAACCAAAGCCACTAAATAGCACATTGGTGAGGGTACGGTTCATGGCTTTGCACATGATCTGGGTGAGGATTAAACCTGATGCACCAACTAGTGCGCCCGAAATAATCAACACATTGTTCATCACCACGAAGCCTGCGGCACTGGCGGCAACCCCTGAAAGGGAGTTAAGCAGTGAGATCACCACGGGCATATCACCACCACCGATGGGGATCACAAACAGCACACCGACGAGGAGGGAAACGACATTAATCCCAATAAAGCCCGCAAGATCGGCAGGATTGATAATTAAGAGAATCGAACCAAAGACAAAGGCAGCTAACAGGAGAATGTTGATCGTCTGCTGATAGGCAAAGCGAATCGGTGCGCCCTTAATGATCCCCTGTAATTTAGCGAAGGCAACCATACTGCCTGTAAAGGTAATATTGCCGATGAGGATACTGATGATAATCGACAGGTTATCGGCTAGGGCAAGGGTTTGCCCATGACTGATGACTTGCCAATATGCCCCCACAGCAACTAAAGAAGACGCTAAACCACCTAATCCATTCAGTAAACCGACCATCTGCGGCATATCGGTCATGGCAACTTTGTAGGCAATCAGCGCACCAATGATGGAACCGATCGCGATCGCCACTAAAATCAAGCCATAGCTCAAAACTTGCTTATCGAGTAATGTTGCCACGACGGCAAGTAACATGGCGATCGCTCCTAGCAAATTGCCCTGACGCGCAGTGGCTGGTGATCCCATCTGTTTGAGACCGACGATAAAGAGTGAGGCTGCAACTAGGTAAGTTAACTGAATCCCAGTTGGTATGTAGTTCGAGATATTCTCTAACATCGCAATTTATGCCTCTTTCTTCTTGAACATTTGCAACATGCGATCGGTGACTAGAAAGCCGCCGACAACGTTGATGGTGGCGCAGACCACTGAAATTAGTCCGAGAACTACGGAGAGATTAGGATTTACATCGCTACCTGCGACGATGAGAGCGCCAATGACTGAGATTCCTGAAATGGCATTGGAACCTGACATTAGCGGTGTATGCAATGTCGGAGGAACTTTGTTAATTACTTCAAATCCTGCAAAGGAAGCAAGTACAAAGACAAATAGAGCGCTAATTAATGATTCATTCATAGTTTTTTGATTCCCCTCTCCCCTAGAGAAAGGGGCTAGGGTATGGCTAGGCGGTAACTGCTAATGGTGATAGAGCATCTTTCACGCGCTGATTGAGAATTTCGCCAGCGTGGGTAATGCAAGTACTGCTGATAATGTCATCGGCAAAATCAAGATGCAGTTCGCCTTTCTTAATTAAATGATTGAGAAGATTGAGTAAATTCTTCGCATATTTCTGAGAAGCATGGATGGGCATTGTGGCGGGCAAATTAATTGGCGAGATGATGGTTACACCGTGGGAAATCACATCCTTACCTGCAACCGTTCCTTCGCAATTACCACCCTGCTCACCTGCGAGATCGACAATAATCGAACCGCGCCGCATTTGCGAAATCATGGCTTCCGTAACCATCACAGGGGCTTTGCGTCCGGGGACTTGGGCAGTGGTGATCACGATATCAGCTTCCTTGATATGTTTCGCTAAAACCACCTGAGCATGATGCTTTGCCGCCTCAGAAATCTCCTTAGCATAGCCACCTGCGGCTGTAGTATCTTCTTGCAGAATTACATCAATAAACTTTGCACCGAGGCTCTGTACTTCTTCCCGCACCGCAGGACGGATATCGTAAGCTTCGACTTGAGCGCCGAGACGACGGGCTGTAGCGATCGCCTGAAGTCCTGCCACCCCTGCACCCAATACCACGACCTTAGCAGGCGGGATCGTGCCTGCGGCGGTGGTTAGCATCGGTAAGTATTTCGGTAGGGCGGCGGCGGCGAGGAGTACAGCCTTGTAACCTGCGATCGAGGCTTGTGAAGAGAGCGCATCCATACTTTGGGCGCGACTACTGCGGGGGATCATCTCCATACTCAGAGCGGTGACTCCCTGATGGGCAAGACGGCGAATGAGTTCGGGTCTTCCTAATGGATTGAGAAAGCCGATGGTGATTTGTCCTTGTTTGAACATGCTCACTTCTTCTTCGCGAGGTGCTCCCACCTTAAGCAGAATATCTGATTCGTTGATGAGAGTGCTTTTATCGGTAATAATCTTGGCTCCTGCTTCTGTATAGGCAGAATCCGCGAAAAAGGATAATTCACCAGCATGACTCTCGACTAAGACTTCTAAACCATTTTTGGTCAAGCGACTAACAACTTCAGGAATTAGCGCGACTCTACGTTCACCAAATTCTATTTCTTTGATAACGCCTATCTTCATTCATGCACCTTAATTCACGTATGTTCAATTTCTGCACTCAACAGAACATCACATCCTTTATAGATGGATTACTATCAAATCTGTTGGAAGTGGTCATAATATAAACATTTATTTAAGGATAATCTGTGTTGGTCTAAGCGATTCTTTAGGAAATCTTTACTGTCTTAACGAAAATAACGAGAAAATACTTAACTTTTATAAACAAGCGTATCAATATATAACGGGATCAACTCCTTAAAGTTTCATATATAGCCCTAGCCACTCATAAAATCCAATAGAGAGTTGCGGCGCAACTCTCTATTGGATTTTATGAGATTGGGATTCTACAAACTCTTGCTTATGTGATGGCTGCACCGTTAGAACAAGTTCCATTGTTTAGCATGATTACCAATGGCAATAGTTTCCTATTTGTGAAGGTAGATCGCCAGCTTGGGATTTATGATTTTTCGGAAACCTATTCAATGTTGTCAAGGACTAACCGTCTGTACGATGTGTTGCAAATTTTAAAGGCGATCGCTCAGATATTTTTGCAGGATATCCAGTTATCGAAATAAAGCTTGATTTTTATTGCGACGCTTGATGATGTCGCGATCTCATTGGGTGGTGAAAGCGATCGCCAATGGGTAAAAGATTTTGGCACAAGTGATAAAAGTCAAGCGGTGTATGAGTTGGCGGCTTGGTTGGATAGTTTGGGACTAAATCTCACAGTGACGGTTAAACCGAATTAAGTAAATTTCTTGTAGAGTATTACAAACGTATTTTGTAAACAGTTATAGAATACAAACGACACTCAATATAGATTAACTAAATTATCTCAATCCCTGATTTTCATAGAAACAAAACGCAGGATAAATATGAGAAAGCCAAGACCCGAAACTGATCAAGCGTGTCGGTCATTATTGCAAAAAGCTGTACGACGTGGTAATGCAGAGCTTACTAAAGTTGTTGCTGAGCATCTAGTGAAAACTGGAGATAAAGAATGGCTTAAAAATCGTTTGTCTGTGATTGTATTTGAAGAATGTTGGGTTTTAGGTGGTAATCTAAAATTTACTAAAGACGAAAATATTACTGAAGCTCTAATAAAAACAGCAAAATCGGTCAAAATAAAAGATGCCGCAGGTCTTGGTTCACTGGGATATGCACTCTCTCAAGAAGACTTTTCGGTTTTATGTAATTTACCCTCAGATCGGGATATTAAAATCATATCAGAAGCAATTAAGAGACCTCATGACTTTTGGGAATGGGTAATTACAGAATGTCATGACGAGGAAAGATTAGCTATTGTTAACTCTGCTTACAAAGGATTTAAACGAGGTGGATGGCCTTGGGATAGAGCATTTATGCAAGCAGCAGCTTATTTAAGTGTTGTGGAAAACTTACCAGAAGTTTATCGTTCTGAGTCAACTTCACAAATAGAAGAATTTCCTTTCTGGATTGCTATTGATAAACATACATCAAAGGGTAAAGAGGCTTTAAGAGAAGCATCAAAAATTTTTAAGATCCCTTACCGTCAGATAACTTGGGCTAGTTTCTATTGTGAAAGTGCGATAACAAACCAATCTTTGACTTCTTATTGGTGGACAAGAGAAGTTGACTGGAGACTTGGCAAAGTTGGTTTGACACTTGATACCGCCTCTAAATTATGGAAATTAGTATCACCGACAATATCAGAAATGCTTCAAGCTGAATCTGAAAAACTAGCTAGTTGTTTCTTGTCTGAATCTCGCAATATTCAAGATATTGCCCAACTTGTTCTTTTTTAAGGAGTAATCAAATAGATGTTTAAGGGAAATGACATAGAACAATTAGTAAATCTCTTTAATCAAAGAGGAATTGTTCTTTACCACGCTTGCCAACTTGCTGATTTACAATCTTATTTGTCTTTGGGTGGGATACCTTCGAGAGCTTGTTTAGAAAACAGTCTTAAAAACTTTACAAAATTTGAAACTGATGGTACAGACAAAGCTAACGAAGTATGGGGAAAAGTATTTGTTAATCTGTCTGATTTTGGTAAAACATTTGCTAAATCACTCAAGGGTGATTCGGCTGTACCTAATCCATATGGACCAATTTTGTTAAAAATTAGACCTGAAGCATTACTCGAAGCTATTGATGTAGCAATTTGTTTGAGATCGGCTGGGGCGAAAGAATTTAATCGTGAAATAGATTCTTTAACTGAAGTCAAGGATGTTGAACGTTTGTTTGCTTGTCCTTTTGAATCAGGGTCTCTTAAAAATTCTTGGATAAAGTTTGGACAAGCAATGAAACAAGAATTTCCAGAATTTCCATGGGCTGGCGATCCAGAAGTTAGTTGTACTTTCCCTAATGGTAAATTGCCATTCAGTTATGTTGATTCAATATCAGTTGATCCTTACATTATCAAGGGTAAGTCTTTGACTTTGTGGATACGTAGTAAACTCAATTTACCCAACAATGTAAAAATTCGTGAGCGCGAGTGCTTAATAACACGCAAAAATTTACTCAATGACTTGGTTGTTTTTTTTGATTCAAATAAAATGAGTGAATTATCTTTGCAACAACCAATTCCAAATTTACCATCTGATTTAAGCGAACCTGTTAAAAACTGGATAATAAATGTAAGTAATAAGAATTTGAAATACCAATTTAATCGGTTCACTAAGTATTTGTACAATGGCACATTTTTGTTCTTAGATGAATTTATTTATGAAGAAGCCATAGAACTTTATGAGCTAGAGCAGTATGAAGAATGTTTGATTTTATTAAATTCAATAACAGATAAGAATTCACCAAAATTCTATCAATTTAGAGGATTTACTAATGCTTGGATTGCGAACTATCAAGATGCCATAGATGATATCAGCAAGGCTTCTGAATTGATAAATGATGATGAATATTATTCTCTCGCGGAAAAATGTAAAAACTTTCTTCGACAATATCTAAAATATGTCAAAGCAAATAAAGAAATTCAAATACCTGATTCCACAGAAGAGAGCCTATCAGTGGAGCCGTGGATAGAACATTTAGAGAATTGGTATGAAAGCGAAGAAGATCTATATGAAGATTCCCCTGAATCTTTTGGTTATATTGATCCTTACGATTTAAAGCAAATAATCATAGAAGCAAAACAGGAAATCTTTAATGATGAGCTAACTCAACTTGAGGTTTCTTTATACAGGAGAATGGTTCTAGCAGATAGAGAGACAGCGATCAATCAAGTTTTAATTGAGATGAATCGTATAGGCTGGAATACAAGACAAGGGAAAGAATATTTGCTATGTAAGTTTGGTAAGTCCTCTCGCCGTCAATTAGAAAAAGAAGAGTTGATTGAATTTTTGCTGTATTTGAAAGAGCAGCCAACAAAACAACTTAGTCCATACGATGATATTGCTTTTTAGTTCTATTTAAAGGTGCTTTTTAAATAGCGATCGCCCTTTATGGCAAAAGTGCTAATGAGGCGATCACCCAACTCTGCCAAAACCTAGCATCAATCCAAACACGCCTATTCACAGGAGGACAAACCACTCAAGAACTCATCACTAATATCAATGCTTGGCTATCTGAAATGTAAGACAGGAGAAATAAAATGAACACTAAAGAAGCGATCGCCCATGAAATTGAACAAGTACCTGAACCATTATTAGAACAAGTACTCGAATTTTTACTATCTCTCAAATCTCAATACCAACAAGAAAAACTAGAAATCACTATGATGAGCGAATCATCTCTAGCAAAAGACTGGCTTAGCCCAGAGGAAGACGAAGCATGGCAAGATTTGTAAAAGGAGATATCGTGATTGTCCCTTTCCCATTCTCTGACCTATCACAAAGCAAACGCCGCCCAGCCTTAGTAATCGCAACCTTACGCGGTGACGATCTAATCTTGTGTCAGATTACCAGCCAAAATCTTACAGATTCCTATGCAGTAGCTATCAACAACAACGACTTTGAGACAGGAAGCTTAAACAAACCCAGTAATATCAGACCCAATCGCATATTTACCGCCGATCAGTCGATTATTTTATCCATTGCAGGACATCTCAAATCTACCAAGACTAATCAAGCGATCGCTAAAGTTATCGAGATAATCAGTCAATAGGAGAAAAACTATGGCAGAAGTAAAAGTCTACTACGACAACACCCTCACCGTCTGGTTTGGCAATCCTAACGTTAGAATATATTGCCAAATAAATTTGCGCTTAGGATGGACTTAGAGCATGATTGAGAAATAATCGCTCTATTGTCCGAGGATATCCGAGGAGAAATTATGAATTCTACATACAAGGCATTTTGGCTAGAAGACGGCGATCTCGTTGTGATAGACCAAACCCAGCTTCCCTTCAGTTTAGTGACAAAGACCCTCAAAACTAGCGCCGATGCCACACTCGCCATCCAAGATATGACCGTGCGCGGAGCAGGCGTAATCGGCAATGTCGCCGCCTTTGGTGTGTACCTAGCTGCAAGAGAAAGCAAAGGTGATCTTGACAAGATTAAAGAACTTTCCGCAGTGATTCGTCGCGCCCGCCCCACTGCTGTAAACCTGATGTGGGCAGTCGATCGCTTACTCTCTGTATTAGAAAAAGCCGCCACAAAAAAACTTGATTTAGTAGAAGTTGCCCTTAAAGAAGCGATCGCTATTTCCGATGAAGATGTAGTTGGTACGCGCAATATTGGTAGATATGGCTGTGAAATAATTGAGGCGATCTCTAAAACTAAACCCCAAGGCGAACCTGTCAATATTCTGACGCACTGTAATGCGGGATGGTTGGCGATCGTTGATCGCGGTAGTGCCTTAGCACCGATTTATGAAGCTAGCGATCGGGGGATCAACGTTCATGTATGGGTCGATGAAACCCGTCCACGCAATCAGGGCGCAAACCTGACCGCATGGGAACTCGGACAATCAAAGATTCCCCATACATTGATTACCGATAATACGGGTGGACTATTGATGCAATATGGCAAGGTCGATCTCTGCATCGTTGGAACCGATCGCACTACTCGTAGTGGTGATGTTGCTAATAAAATTGGGACATATCTCAAGGCCCTCGCCGCCTTTGATAATAAGGTTCCCTTTTATGTGGCATTACCGAGTTCCACCTTTGACATGCAAATCTCCGATGGGTTAAAAGAGATTGCGATCGAAACTCGTAGTGCTGATGAAGTTCTCTATCTGCAAGGTCTACAGGATAACGGTGAAATAGGTAAAGTACGTGTTGCACCCCTAGAAACTACTGCTTTAAATTATGGATTTGATGTCACACCTGCCCGACTAGTCACAGGATTGATTACTGAGCGTGGTATTTGCGATGCTAATGAAACTGCAATCTCTGCTATGTTTCTCGATCTTATTCCTTAGATTTAGTGGTGGTACTTTGTGCCACCACTAATCGACAAAAACTTTTCTATTGTCTGACAAGTTTTACAGGTTGATCATCCGCTTGTAATGTCTTGCCATCCGACAACAATGTATAGGATTGAGTTGGGAATGGTTCATTAGGCTTTTCTCCATTCAAAGTTTCTACTTGAGAAACCACTTTTCCGTTAACAATTCTCACTTTACCCGTTGTTCTAATAGTCTGTACCTCACTTTTAATGTTGACAGTTTCCAAGGTCGCGACGAATGAGCCATCGGGATTAATCGTCCATTTTCCTGAAAATGAAACAATTCCTTCTTTCCTCGCATCTTCCATCACTTGAGGCTCTAAAACAACTTGATAATTACCTGCGATTTTAACAACTCTCCGTTGAGATTGCTTTTCCTTGAAGGGAGATATCTGTTCAGAGGCTTGGATTGATTGACAAGGGAGAAATAGACTACAAGTATTTATTGTGAAAGCCATTGAAGCGATCGCTACATAGCCAAGAGAGGTGATTTTTTTAGCTTTATTTGAAAAAAACGTATTTTTTGTCATCGGACACCTCGCATCAATTTATTTGTTTAGCCGTAGTCACTCAAATCAAATGCAAGCCAGCACTAACAAGATTGAAAGGGCTTAAAGGAGATGGAAATCTTCGATTTCGATAACATCGCCGATCGCTGCCATCGTCATTACATCATCACGAATCTTGGCAGTAACACTTACTTTCAAACCTTCCTGTAAAACCTCTTCAGGGGCAGGTTGCCAAATCTCATACTGCTCATCGGTATCCGTAACGATCGCCCAAGCGCCTGTACCAATATCGATATATTCCACAGTTCCCTTAATTTGAATGTTCATTTTTATCTAGAAGTTGTATTTTTTCAGAAGCCTTGCATCGCAAGGCTTCTGAAAGTTTAAATGGTTGCAGTCTCTGACTTAATCGATAGGTAGGCACAGCCAAAACAGAGGATAGCATTGACGCTAAGAAATGCGATCGCAGGTAGTCCATCGCCAATCCACATCATTTGTGGCGCTAACACCGCACTTGTAGCTAAACATGCAGAAGTACCAATTGCCGAACCCATCGCAAACCATTTCCATTGCGGATGCCCCAATAGAATAACTAATAAACCCAGTGGCAATAGAACACTCGCTGTAATCGGATTGAGCGCATTGGTATTAGAAAAAGCATTGCCTAACTCAGGGAGTGAACTTCCTGCAATGCGGAAGGGTAGTTGCGTAATGTCAAATAAATAGAAGCCACGCAAGAAAAATAAACCTGCACCACCAAAGAAAACCCCATTAGAAAAAGCCCAATTCCATCGGAAGGGTAGCCAACGATTGATCAGCCATGCCAGTAAATAGGAACCAATCACCATAATTAGCTTGGGAATTAAGGCGATCGCACCACCATCTACCCAAAAGCGAGGACTCAAGTAGCCATTGTCCCGCGCCCAACGTAGGAAATCAGGAATTCCCAATTGTCCCTGAGAAGCTAAATTTACTGCTGCCGCCGCATTCAAATGCCCCGCACCATAGTAGTTGAGCGTATCGTCAGACACTTTGCGCGAAGATTGCTTAAGGACTTGGAAGACTTTTTCAGGATTTTTTACTCCCGATGCTTCGATCAAGGCGACCACTCCCGAAACATGAGGGGCTGCCATACTTGTGCCTTGAAACGCCCGAAATACTGATTCCTTGGTTTTGGGATCAATGGTATTTTGCAAAATGCCACCAGACATATCGCCTTTTTCGCCATTCTTATCTCTTGTAATTGACCCACCTGGAGCCGCTACATCAATACCCGCACCGTAATTAGAATAGGGAGCTTTCTCGCCAGTGGAACTAGTGGCAGATACGGCGATTACTTTAGGATAGCGGGCAGGGTAGAAGGCAGCATTGCGGTTCGAGTTGCCCGCCGCCGCCACGATTACCACGCCTTTTTTGTAGGCATAGTCGATCGCCTCCTGCATGAGTTTACTTTCACCCCCACCACCGAGACTCATATTGATCACATTTGCGCCATTGTCTGCCGCGAAAATAATCGCCTCAGCAATATCGGAAATAGTACCGCCACCCGATGCTGACAGCACCTTAAGCGGCATGATACTGGCTTCATAGGCAATTCCTGCTACACCGAAGTTATTATTGGTTGACTGGGCGATCGTACCTGCTACATGGGTTCCATGCCCATTGTCATCACTAGCATCTTCGCGATCATTAACAAAGTCATATCCCTTGACAAAATTAGTGTTTTTTAAGTCATCAACCTTGCTTACACCTGTGTCAATTACCGCGACGGTGATCCCTTTACCTTTAGTCTTTGCCCATGCTTTCTCGACATCGATCGCCTTGAGATTCCACTGATCCTTATACATGGGATCATTAGGGGTCGTGCCACCGAAAAAGTCCATTGAATAGACATAATTCGCTTCGACAAATTCTGTCAATTCCTGTAGTTCTTTTGATTGCTTCAGCTTTTCGAGAACTTGAGTATCGCCTTTGACGATATAAAGATTATTTCCCTTAGAAAAAGCGCTATTAAACTTTGGCTCAATCCCATATTTAGAAGCGATCGCTTTTAGTTCGCGATCGACCTGAGCAGGAGACAAATTATCGCGAAAGTTTAAGACCATCGAATCAAATTTACCCTCGACAGCTAAACCTTGGTAAGTCGAAAGCGCCCAAAATAAACCTGCAAAAAACAAACAAGAGAGCAGAAATTTTTTCATAACTCTAAAACCTTATTCTCAAGTCCTCAGCCGCTATTTTTTTATCATATCGTTTGTGTCCCTACCTGCGGTGGGGACACAAATCCGTACCTTAAAAAGCGCTATAGCAAAACCCTTACTTAGAACTAGGCACTAACTACGACCTGATCCTTCTCGATTTTAGCAGCATAGGTAGGGAGGGGGGTCTTAGCAGGTCCTGCAATTACCGAGCCATTGGCGGCAAACTCAGCATCATGACAAGGGCAAACATACTGTTTTTTGTCAGATTTCCAAAGTACCGTACAGCCTTTATGGGTACAGGCGGTATTGACGGCTAATAACTTAGTCTTGTCCTTAGGATCGCGAACTACAGCAATTTTTTTGTCAGACGAGACTAGAGAGCCATCCTTGTCGAGTTGAGCAACCGTGCCGATTGATTTAAAACTAGGTGCAGCAGCTACACTTTCTGGCGCTGATTTAGCTGGAGAATCTGATGCAGGAGACGACGATGAGGTATTGGAGGGGTTAGAGTCACTACACCCCAGTAGAGATGAGGGAAGTAAACTCGCCAACCATCCTAAACCAAACCAAGAAAGTAACTTACGGCGATCCATATTTTTTTCTCTATATGCTGTTGGAATATAGTGTTTTCTGGTCTAACGAGGTACAGAGGATTGTTTCCCTGCCGAAGACAGGGAAACAATCCTGTACCTCTCTTGTTTGAAAAGCGCTATAGAAGTAAAGACAAAAATTAATGCATGAGTCAAAGCTCTACAAAATTTGTCATTAAGACTAGCCAAAATATAACTCAGTTCCTAAATATCAGCATTCATGCTGTATACAAATCATCACAATGATCGTTATACATGGTTAAGAACTCAAAGTAAAACAAAGAATCGACTTTTTGTGGCACGGTAAAGTCGCACCACAAAAAACTGATTTTTTATTCAATTGCAGAACCCTTAGTGTTTACTAAAGTTGAAATATATCCATGCACACAGTGTTTGAGCAAGCTGATTATCAAGATGTGAAAACGAATGAACCAACCACAGTAAAACTTAATACCTATTTGAAGTTTGCGATCGATCCTCATACCATCGGTTTACTGGAAAGTGAATTCACACAGGAAGTTTTGACGGTTAAGGCAGCCCATGTCATGCCTGTACCAAATAAACCATCTTGTATTTTAGGAATTTTAAGTCGTCATCGTCGGGTGTATTGGGCAATTGATCTAGCGATGCTGTTAGGACTACAGCCTCTCAATCAAACCATGCAACTTTATGAGGTAATTCTTACATCCGTACAAGAACTGGCGATCGCTTTGATAGTACCTAGCATTACAGGAATTGTGCATCTACCAAGCAATTATTTTGAACATGATCTCTCTTCTATACCAACAACGCTGAAGCCCTATCTGAAAGGATATATTCACGAGAGAGAAAGAAAAGAAATCTCCTATCTACTCCAAGCAGAAAGTATTTTAAAGTCAACCATTTTACATTCCTAATTTCTGAAGTCTATTACAATAACTAAAATGTGATGTACATATCTCTATACATATATGTTTGGGTAATTTAGAGAATCTTTAGTACATACACATCTCAACCAATTCCATGGAATCTTGTCGAAATGTTCTAATCGAATTTGTCTGTAGGGAGGCTCATGCTCAGGTGCAGAGCTTGGGGATTGGGATTAGACATAAATATAATGCTGATGAGGTTATTGCTTATACATTAAATCGATTGCCTCCTATGTTTGCTTCAACAGATGTGGGATTAATCCAAAAGAGGCAAGAATGTATCGCTATTCAAGACAAAATCACTAAGATCACTCGCCAAGCGCTGATTGCCGTTCGTCGTGATCCATTACGAGAACCTAAACCCTTAGCAGATATTGAGTTAGCCAATGCTCCTTATGCTTTGCTTGGTATCCAAGATTTATTAGGCTGGGAAAATCTAATGTGGTGTGATGTTCCTAAAGCTATAGAAGAGTCTTTAGAAAGTGCGATCGCTAAATTTAATTCGGGAAATCTAGCACCAAGGCAAAGTCGGTATGGAGCTTTGGGAAGACCACAGATACATAGCCAAAGTTATTTGCAGAGAAATGCTCAAAAACATAGCGTAGCTCCCGAATCTAAACAGAAATCATACGAAATCTATATGCTAGAATCGCGGCATTTTGTCCATTCCTTAGAAAGACTGGTGGTGAAAATGGCGCAAAACCGAGCGCAAAAATTTTCACCTACTGAACTCAGATTTATCCGTCTTGAAGATGTACTTGCCATTACCTTAAATCAATTACCGCCACTATATGCAACTTCTGAAAAAGGGTTAAATCATCTACGTTATTACGCCCAAATGAACATTGGTTCTGAAGTTGCGATCATGGTTCATGAAGCAATGCTAGAAGTCCGGAAAAACAACTATCAGTCAATTTCTCCGTTAATGTTTCATAAAATTCGTCATGAGAGGGAGCAAGCGTTAGTGAAAGTGCAGAAATTACTGCTAAATCCTGAAGTCAAGTGGCAAAATTTGCTGGAAATAGTATCGCAATCTTTGGATTTAGCTAAAAAAGGACAGGTTTGCTGGGAGAGAGCAGCTTCTAAATCAATAAGCAGGTAATGGGTTTTAAAACTAAAAATGGCATAGCCATTTTTAGTTTTAGTATTAATGCTTGGCGCTATCTCTCATTTTGGGTTTTGATCTGGCAATAGCTATAACATAGAGATGAAGTAGATATAAATATGCAAACGTTAGGGAAAGTTCATGAGCGATCGCTTAATTCGCGCTATTGCCGCCGATGCTAGAGTCAGAGTTGTTGGGGTAAATATCACCCAATCCATTAATGAAGCATACCGCCGCCATCGCTTATCCGCAGTAGCTACCGCCGCCCTAGGTCGTGCCATGAGTGCCAGTTTATTGCTTGCTTCAAATATGAAACAGCCGCAAGCAAGAGTAAACATTAGGGTCGCAGGCGATGGCGGATTAGGGTTAGTTTACGCAGATGCGGGATTTGATGGGACTGTGCGCGGTTTTGTCTCCAATCCCCATTTCGAGTTGCCTGCCCTTACCGATGGTCAACAAGACGTTGGCAAAGCGATCGGTGCAGCAGGTTTACTTAAAGTTTTACGAGATGTTGGTTATGGTGAACCCTACAGCAGCACCGTTGAGTTAATTTCGGGCAATATTGCGGATGATGTGGCTTGGTTTCTCGCTTCCTCAGAGCAAACCTATTCCAAATTAATTCTCACTGAAGTCCTTGATCATGAGGCGATCGCTAAGGCTGAGCAGCAATCAGCAATTGCCGATGCCCCAGTTAAATTTGCCGCAGGATTGTTATTGCAAATTATGCCCAAAGCTGCGTTAAGGGCGGCGAAAACCTCTAATTTTTCACAGGCGGATTTACTTGCCCAATTAGAAGCAAAAAGCGATATTGCTAATTTTAATGATTTGCTGACACAGGGTAAGGAGATCGAAGAAGTTATGACCGATCTCTTTTCAGACCTAGGGATCGAGATTTTGCCAATGAGTAAAGATGTGCGTTTTCATTGCCGATGTACGGCTGAACGTATGTTAGCAGCAATGAAAATGTTTGGAGAAGAAGACCTACGCGCGATGATTGCCGATGATAAAGGTGCTGAGGCAACCTGTCATTTCTGTAGCGAGGTATATCGCGCCACCACCGAACAGCTAAATGACTTGTTAAAAGAATTGCAGGTTGAGGCAGCAGCTCAAAAAGCTTAATCTTTTTAAGAAGTCTTGCAACGCAAGACTTCTTATACAGTACAAAGCACTGTATGGTTAAGTTCGCTTCTAGAGGCTTTCCAGAAAAATCAAAAAATTTGCACAATTTATAAAACTATGACAGTCAACGCACAAATTGGCATTATTGGCGGCAGTGGACTCTACAAAATGTCTGCCCTAACTGATATTCAAGAAATTAATATTGATACTCCCTTCGGCAAAACTTCCGATGCCTTTATCTATGGCAAGCTTGCAGGAACACCCGTAGTATTTTTAGCGAGACATGGGCGATCGCACCATTTGCTACCAACGGAAGTCCCCTATCGCGCCAATATCTATGCCCTGAAAAGTCTAGGCGTAGAATACATTATTTCTGCTTCGGCGGTTGGCTCATTACAGGAATATGCCCGCCCCCTTGATATTGTGCTTCCCGATCAGTTTATCGATCGCACCACCAGCCGCACATCAACATTCTTTGGTGAAGGCATTGTTGCTCACGTTGCCTTTGGTGAACCCATTTGTAAGTCGCTTCTATCAGTTGTTGCCTCTGCTGCCGAAAGCATCGATTTAGGTCGTAACAAAGTTCATAAGGGTGGTATTTATCTCTGTATGGAGGGGCCAGCTTTCTCTACCAAGGCAGAATCTTTGCTCTATCGTAGTTGGGGCGCTAAGGTAATTGGCATGACTAATCTCACCGAGGCAAAGCTCGCCCGTGAAGCGGAAATCGCCTATGCCACGATCGCTTTAGTGACCGATTATGATTGCTGGCATGACGATCATGAAAGCGTCACCGTAGATATGATCATCCAAAATTTACAAAAAAATGCGGTTAATGCTCAACAGGTAATTCAAAATGCTGTGGCAAAAATTGCCGCGAATCCACCAAAGTCAGAAGCCCATCATGCTCTCAAAACTTCAATCTTAACTGATTTGAGTAAAGTGTCTAGCGCTAGTCGCGATCGCCTCAAAGTAATTTTGCAAAAATATCTCTAATAAAAAAGGCGTTAATATACTTGACGCACCCCTCATCCCCCAACCCCTTCTCCCGCAGGAGAAGGGGAGTAAGATATTTTTCTTGTTCCCCTCTCCTGCGGGAGAGGGGCTAGGGGTGAGGGCAAAGATGACTTTGGTGTGTTAATTAAGTATATGAATACCATAAAAAAGGCGGCGCGATGCGCCGCCTTTTTTATTAGTAGCTAAGTCCTTTAACAGTCTCGAAGAAAAATCTGGCGTTATCTTCGGGAGTGGTGGAGAGAATGCCATGTCCGAGGTTCATGATGTGACCCTTGTTGCCAGCCTTCTGTACTACTTCGAGAATGCGATCGCGAATATAGCTCTGATCCGCATAAAGCACACAGGGATCAAGGTTTCCTTGGACAGGAATATCACGACCAATGCGATCGCGGGCATCAGCAAGATCCACAGTCCAGTCAACACTAACGATATCCACGCCAGACTTCGGCATCAGGTCAAGCACACCCGCACTACCACTAATATAGAGAATCATTGGGGTGTTGGGATATTTCGCTTTTACCTTATCCACAACCATCTTTTGGTAAGGCAACGCAAAGGTTTTGTAATCAGTTGGGCAGAGATGTCCAGCCCAAGAATCAAACATCTGCACCACTTGAGCGCCACACTCGATCTGGTGGATCACATAAGTACCAATCATTTCGGCGATCTTAGTCAAAAAGCTATGGATAATCGCAGGCTCTTTGTATGCCATCGCCTTGATTGTGGAATAGTCCTTAGAACCTTTGCCTTCAACGGAATAGGCAGCTAATGTCCAAGGTGCGCCCACAAATCCAAGAATGGTCGCTTGATCTTTAACTTCTTCTTTGATCGCGGTCAGAATCTTGCGAATGAAGGGGACAGCAGTATCGGGATCAAACTCTGTAAGTGCGTCAACTTGGGCTTGAGTCCTGATAGGTGACTCAATAATTGGTCCTCTACTTTCGATAATGTCAAAGTTAATGCCGATACCTGTGAGGGGGGTGAGGATATCGGAGAACATAATCACGCCATCGGGTTGGAAAGCGCGAAATGGTTGCAAAGAAATTTCGGCGGCTAATTCAGGGATTTCCGAACGCTCTCTAAATGTTGGGTATTTGTCGCGCAGATCTCTATACACTTTCATGTATCTTCCTGCTTGGCGCATCATCCATACTGGTGGACGATCCACTGCTTCACCTCTTGCTGCCCGTAGCAAGCGATCATTTCCTCCCATAATTAACTCTTTCCTATGTTTTAAATTTTTCTTATTATTGTGCTTTTGAATTATAGAACGTGACGTACCAGACATAACTAAAGTAAATAGGAGCGCTTTGCCCCGCTATTGGCGCTACTCTGGCTAAATCCTAGAGGAGATAATCGGTTCATGCCGAAATTTAGGCTTTATTTAATTTCTAATTGTGATTTGATTCCTTATACTTTCTTTAAGATATGTTATTAATACTTAAGCTGAGAAAGTTTCAGAGTTTATAGATTGCTATGCGCTGTAACACATGCCTAACCTCTAGTAAGCTATTGATACTGTCTAAGTAAAGGTTTCAGCTAAGCCGATCGCTAGGTTTAAAAACTGTGATTAAAGAAGGGGCAAATTTGACAAAGGACACTGATGTGTTAAAGGACAAGGCATCAGAGATAGCATTGCCATATGCTGAGGCAAACACACCTCAGAAAAACTTTGTGGCGATCGCGATCGCTTTTGTAATCGTAGCGATCGTAAGTATTCTCTGGCTATTACGTCCACCACTCGACCCATATACACAGTCAGTACTTAGCCTGTCAGGAGATCCCGTACAGGGAAGATCAATATTTGTGATGAACTGTGTGGCTTGTCATGGGCAATGGGCAAATGGCAAAGTAGGTCCAAGTTTGCACGGAGTGTCCGAACGTAAGTCCGATGCCAAACTAGTACAACAAGTGGTTAGTGGCGAAACACCACCAATGCCACAGTTTCAGCCAAGTCCACAGGATATGGCAGATTTACTAAGTTATTTAAAGCAACTATAAAAGGGGGAGCGCGACGCGCTCCCCCTTTTTATAAGCTAACAGCTAAGCGCTAACAGCTAAGTGCTAATAGCTCCTTAATTCCCTTATCTGCTACATCCAGCATTTGATCTAGTTGAGATCGCGAAAATGTATCAGATTCGCCAGTACCTTGTACCTCAACTAGTTTGCCCGTACTATCCATCACCACATTCATATCGACACTAACAGCCAAGTCTTCTTGGTAATTTAAGTCCAAAATAGGCTTGCCATCAATTAAGCCAACGGAGACAGCCGCAACAGCATTGCGAATTGGAGATCGCTCGATTTTTCCTTCTGCCAGTAAGCGATCGCAAGCTGCCTTAAGCGCGATAAATCCCCCTGTGATCCCACCTGTGCGCGTACCGCCATCGGCTTGTAGGACATCAATATCTACGGTAAAGGTGTAATTTGCGATCACGGTCATATCTAAAGCAGCTCTAAGACTTCGCCCAATTAACCTTTGGATTTCTTGAGTCCGCCCTGATAATTTGGCAAATTCACGCTGTTGACGGGGAATGGTGGACGCAGGCAACATCCGATATTCCGCAGTAAGCCAACCTTGATTACTCCCCATGAGAAACTTGGGTACACCCTCGTCAATTGATACAGTGCAGATTAATTGGGTATCACCAAATTTTGCTAATACTGATCCCGCAGGTGCTTTGGTAAATGGTTGTTGTAAGTGAACAGGACGCAGTTGATCCCATGCTCTACCGTCGGGACGTTGAAAATTGGATGAATTACTCATAGTTACTCAATTATTTCTTTTTGGGTTTCGGCTTTTTTTCTAAAAGGGCGCGACTTTGTCTAACAAAAGGAAAGTCGGGCTTAATTTCAAGGGCTCTATCATAGGCAGCGATCGCCTCATTCTCACGATCCAATTTCGCTAGAGAAAAACCTTTGGCAGCCCAAGCATCGGCATTATTGGGTTCTAGCTTTAAGGCTTCTTCGACCTTGGCTAGGGCTTCCTGTGGTTTGTCGTTACGATTGAGTAAGATTGCCTGAGCAAGCAGTTCTTCGGCAGACTTAGTAGGGCTAGCGGTAGATGGATTGGCAGTAGGAATTGGTAAGGATGGGGGAGTGGGTGGAGTCGTGATAGAAGCAGGAGGAACTTCTGTCGTGGTAGGTGTATGCGTTAATTTCATGATCATCGCAAATGATGAGATGGCAGCAATAATCCCCGCAATAATCATAAACTTTTTCCAAGGATAGACCTTTTGTTGCTGGAGCTTACTGACATTAGTAGCGTTAAAACGACTAGGAGCTACCTGCGTATTTGTGGGTATATCAGTTGATTGGATGAGCGCTTGGGGCGAAGTAATAATTGTGGAACTATTATTAGGATCTACATTTATATGGCTACTAATTAACGTTGGTAAGTCATGCTCATCAATGCTAGATAGAGAGGCGATCGCTGTTAAGACTTCTTGGGCAGTTTGGTAGCGTTGGCGGAAGTCATAGCGCACCATTTTATCGAGGATATCGAGAAATTGCGGTGAATAGTTACCCTGTACATGCTCACGCCACATTAATTCCGCAGTTTCAGGATGCTCACCAAATAGTCTCGGCTCCGCCCCTGTGATTGCCTGAATGCCGATCATCCCGATAGCATAAATGTCACTACTAAAACGCGGCTTGCCATTGACCTGCTCGATTGGCATATATCCGGGGGAACCGATCGCGATCGTCAGATTTGTATTTCCCTGAGAGTCCCCCGCTAAGCCATTAATTTCCTTAACTGCGCCAAAGTCAATCAGTACAATTTTACGATCTGACTTGCGCCGAATTAAATTGGCAGGCTTGATATCCCGATGTACTATGCCCCGTTCATGCACAAATACCAGTATTTCTAAAATCTCTTGCAGCAGAGCAATTACCACAAATTCAGGCGATCGCTTGCCATTGCCGATCTCCTTGGTCAGATCTGTGCCATCGGCAAATTCTTGGACTAAATAAAATTCTTCGCCTTCCTGAAAGTGGGCAAGTAAGCGCGGAATGCGATCGTGAGAACCCAATGAGTAGAGCATTTCTGCTTCTTTATCGAAGAGTCGCTTAGCGGTTTCCAGCACAAAAGGCTCACGGGAAATCGGCTTAAGCTGCTTGACCACACAGGTGGGATGGGTAGGTAGATCAATATCTTCTGCGAGATAGGTTTGTCCAAAGCCACCACCACCAAGGTGACTAACAATCTTGTAATGCCCTCTAAGTATGGTATTTAACACATTTACTCTATGGGTTATTGATAAAAATTTATAGCCATTATCGCAAAGACTCAAGCATTAGGGACGCGAAAGAAAATAAAGAACCAGATTTTTTGTGGCGTGGCAAAGCCACGCCACAAAAAATCTGGTTCTTTATTGAAATTTTGTTATGGATTTATGCAAACATTTGCTAAGATATAAATCGCTCTGAAATTGAGCAAGCAAAACAACGGGTGACTGGCGCAGTGGTAGCGCATCGGACTCTTAATCCGCTGGCCCTGGGTTCGAATCCCAGGTCACCCATTTTAAAAAATTCAAGAAATTCGGTAGTGCTAAATAGGTAAGGATAGTCGTTGCTTCGCGCCGACTATCCTTACACCAGAAATTTAAGAGTTATTAGTCTTTTAGGTTCTTCTTTTAAATTTTATAAATAAGTCTCTTGAAGTAGGTTCCTGTATCGCTTAATAATGTTTGGCTACTTTGGTTCTATTTCTAACGTTATCTTTCTCTTCCAATCTTGTCGATCCATGAACCAATAGAACACAAGATCACGGCTTTGATTGCATAGATGATTTTGGCGATCGCGATAGGAACAAAGCCAAATTATTATTAGTCATATCTAGATAGAACCCTATCGGCATCCCCAGAGGCGTTTATGAGTGTTCAACAAAGTTCAAAATTGGCAGTTATTTCATCTGTCAGTATAGCTCTAAGCATCGCAGCAACTTCCTTAATAGCAAGTCCTAGCGAAGCCTATTCACGATCGCGTTTACAATCTCAATCACAAATATCTCAAACGCAAACACCAAGCCAACCAACTTACCCCAATCAAGTTGCACAGCTATTTCGCTCGACATTGAGTTTGCCTGCGGGACAAGCGATCGCTACAAAAATTAATCGCCAAGATACTCTTTACATCGCTAAGGGCGAAACTGTAAATGCAACCCTCCTCGTTGCCCAAGATATTAAAGCTCCCAGTAACGGTACAGTTTTAATCCCTGCGGGAGCAGTCATCGAAGGACAATTTGTACCCGTAGAAGGCGGTTCTAAGTTTGTTGCCCAAAAGTTTACTAGTCGTGGTGCAACGATCAGTCTACAGGCAGAATCAGCGCTAATTAATGACATGAAAGATCCCCGTGAAACTAATGCTGGTTCAATCTTGACTGATGCAGGTATTGGTGGAGCCGCAGGTGCAGTTTTGAGTGGAGTTTTACGCGGTAATGTGCAGATTCTTGATGTGTTAGGTGGGGCGGCAGCTGGTGCTGTAATTGGGAATGTAACTGCACCACAGGTGACAGTCATCGAACCTAATACCGTCATTAATATTTTGACTAAACAAACGATTACTTTTGCTGTCAGAGATGACTATTAAAAAAAAGTAGTGCGCGTATCTTTAGGAAGGTCTTTGTAAAGCTGCACTTCTCTGTGATCGGATGCGGTGCTCCGATCGCGAATCAATTTTGAGATTGATCGTTTGATGTTTATTGCGATCAACTAAAGGGAATTGCGTTTGCCAATTGCTGATAATGTGAAAATAATTTTCGGCATCCTCTAGACAATATTCATAAATTTCATTAAGAATTGTTTCATATCCTTTCTCTTTGCGTAGGACTTTGCTGCCATTCCGAAAAACGTAATATCCCTTAATTCTTTTATAAATTGGAATTCCTAAATAGGCGAATAAATTATTTAAGCCTTGATTGAGATCTGTGCGTTGGCTAGTTCTTTGCAAATCGAGAATTCTAATACTTTCGACCTTAGGAATAAAATCTAGAGCCTCAATTCTTTTCTGTAAGCAAAACATATCACTAGTTGATAATCCATACCCAATAAAATACTTTCCCTGTAAGTTTTGTAGATCATTGAGGATGTCTTGAATTATCTTCTTCTCTTGGGTGCTAGATTCAATAAATTGAATCTTAATATACTGTTCGTTGCTATCTTCTAAAATGCGAGTTAGCGTATAACCAAAAATCTTTTGTACTAAGCCATCCTTATGAAAATCGCGACACCATTCTAAGTCTAGAAAAACAAGATCATAGATTGAGCCATCGTAGAAATTATTTATATATTGACTTGGAAGCTTGAATTCCCTTTTGTACATAGAGTTTGGCTCAGAGGTGGGCTAGGAGAATGGCTAGCAAGTAGATAACTACTATTTATATATCCTAACGGTAATACTCGGTTTATGATCGCTGATTTGACAATTGCATCATTAAGAAAGACTAGAGATAGCATAGAGCAACACTTCTAAATCTTTAATTTTTAGAGTTCAAAATTAAATCCATTCTGTTTGAGTTGCAAGTATTTATCCTCATCAAATTGATATAGCTTAGCTGCTCGATGGGATACGCCTTGCTCTACTTCACCTGTATCAATGAGTAAGTCCATACTTAAGATTTTTTTGCGAAAATTGCGTTTGTCTAGGGGACGAGCTAGGACAGTTTCGTAAAGTTTTTGTAACTGTGTTAAGGTGAATTTTTTGGGTAATAGTTCAAATCCAATTGGCTCATAACGAATTTTGCTACGGAGTCGGGCGATCGCCTTTTGTAAGATCTGCTCATGATCAAAAGCTAAGGATGGTATTGCATGAACTGAAAACCAGTTAGCTTCTCGCGCATCGGTAGAGGCTTGGATTTGTTGTTCTATGAGATTAATAAGAGCGTAATAGGCAACCGTAACTGTGCGATCACGGGGATCGCGCTCTAGGTCGCCAAAGGTATATAGCTGCTCTAGATAAACATCGTGAATCCCTGTTTCTTCTTGCAGTTCGCGCAAAGCTGCTTGCTCTAAGGTTTCATCCATGCGGACAAATCCCCCAGGGATCGCCCATTGTCCTTGAAATGGCGGGATATCACGCTGAATTAACATAACTTTGAGTTCCAATTGGGCATCAAGTCCAAAGATGATGCAGTCAACAGTGAGGGCAGGTCGGGGGTAGTTGTAGGTATACATTTATCAATTACGAATTACGAATTACGAGTTAATAATTCGTAATTCGTAATTCGTAATTATTAACTCTTGACATAGTGTAAAAATAACACTATATTAGTTTGTGTAGTTTATACACTATATCGCGATGCAAGAACAAGTAGGTATTCTCGATGAGCGATCGCCACAAGTTTCTGAGTCAGAGATTTCTAATCTGGAAACTGACAATTTAGTGATTCAGTTTCAATTTGCCACTGGATCGATTATTGGACGTAATCATGTTCTTGTTGGCAAAAATAATCAGGATGCCTATCGAGTTGTAATGCGCGAGCAGTTTATTGTTGCGATCGTCTGTGATGGTTGTAGCGCAGGCAGACATAGTGAAGTTGGTGCAAAAATTGGGGTGCGGATGATCTCTGAGGAGATTGCCAATCTTCTTGAAGGAGGACTATCAATCTCTGAACCTGAGTTTTGGCATCGATTGAAACATAATCTATTACAAAAGTTAAAAGATTTCGTAGCGATCGCTAGTGGTGGTGCAGAGCTATCTAAATCAGTAACAATGGAATTTGTGAATGATTATTTGTTATTTACAATTGTGGTTGCCATAGTCACACCTAGAGAAACTGTCACATTCTCCATAGGTGACGGTGCGATCGCAGTTAATGGCAAATTTACAGAAATTCCACCCTATGCTGATAATGCACCCCCCTATCTTGCCTATGGTTTATACAATCCTGAAGCAATTAATTTTGAGATTCGCGATCGCCTTCCCACATCAAAATTAGAATCACTTCTAATTGCCACCGATGGAATAATTGATTTAGCTGTAGTTGAACCTGTCGAGCAGTTTTGGAAGGAATCCCGTTATTTCAAAAATCCCGATGCCATCCGACGTAAGCTCGCAATGCTCAATCGTGAAGAAGTCAAACCTGACTGGCATAAACAAGAGTTAACTAAGCGAACGGGCATTTTGTCAGATGATACGAGTTTAGTTGTGATTAGAAAGCAGTTAGCTTTTAGCGATTAGCTGTTAGCTTACACAGAAAAAATCTCAATCCCCAATTACCAATTCCCAATCACCCCAAAAAGCTAAAAGCCAATTACCCAAAAGGGAAAAACTATGTTAGGCGCAATTATCGGCGATATTGTCGGTTCTATTTACGAATTTAATAATCATCGCTCAAAAGACTTTCCTCTCTTTAGTGATGGCTGTGATTTTACGGATGATACGGTGCTAACTGTTGCGGTTGCCGATTGCTTAATGCAAAACGGTAACTATGGAAAATATATCAAACAATATGCGTGTGCATATCCACAGGTCAAGGGTAGCTATGGTGGTAGATTTGCTCAGTGGATTCATTCTGACAGCATGGAACCTTACAATAGCTGGGGTAATGGTTCCGCTATGCGTGTTAGCGCTGTAGGATTTGCCTATGATGATTTAGAAATGGTGATGCAGGAAGCTAAGCGATCAGCAGAAGTTACTCATAATCATCCTGAAGGAATTAAGGGAGCGCAAGCAACGGCTGTAGCGATTTATATGGCGCGTAAGGGGCAATCTAAAGAGCAAATCAAAAAGGCGATCGCAAAATCCTTTAGCTATGACTTAGATAGAACTCTAGATGAAATTCGTCCTGTTTATCAATTTAATGAATCCTGTCAAGAAACGGTTCCCGAAGCCATCATTGCCTTCTTAGAATCAACAGATTTTGAAGATGCCATTCGCAATGCTATTTCCCTTGGTGGTGATAGCGATACACTTGCCTGTATTACAGGTGGCATCGCTGAAGCCTTTTATGGTGGTGTTCCTCAAGATATTGCTAAAAAGGCATTGAGTTATTTACCCGAAAACCTGCGTGAAGTAGTTAAAGAATTTAGAACGAGGTATGACCTATGTTAGGTGCGATCGCTGGTGACATTATCGGCTCGATTTACGAAGTAGTGCCAATGAAGCGAAAAGACTTCAAACTGTTCTCCTTTGGTAGTCATTTTAGTGATGACACGGTTCTCACCTATGCGGTTGCAAAATCCATTCTGACGGGAACTAGCTATGTGAGTAACTTCAAGAAATGCTTTTGGCGCTATCCCCTAGCAGGTTTTGGACAGAGGTTTACTTGCTGGGCAATGAGCAATCGGAAAGAAGGCTACAACAGTTGGGGCAATGGTGCAGCAATGCGAGTGAGTCCGATCGCATGGGCTTACGATAATCTCGAAGATGTCCTTAAGGAAGCAGAACGTTGCACCGCCGCAACTCACAATCATCCCGAAGGCATCAAAGGTGGACAGGCGACTGCGGCAGCGATTTTCTTGGCGCGTCAGGGCAAGACTAAGCAAGAGATTCAAGCTTATATCGAGCAAACTTTCGATTACGATTTGCATCGCACCATTGATGAAATTCGCCCCAATTATAAGTTTGAGGTATCCTGTCAAAAAAGTGTTCCTGAAGCAATTATTGCTTTTTTAGAATCAACGGATTTTGAAGATGCGATTCGTAATGCTGTGTCTCTCGGTGGTGATAGCGACACGATCGCCGCAATTACAGGCAGCATCGCTGAAGCCTTTTACGGTGGTGTCCCTCATGCGATCGCAATCCAAGCATGGAAAAAACTAGATCGGCAGATTCGGAATACAGTGCTTGAATTTAACGGAACTTACAATTTGCCTTGTTATTTGAAATATTAGGCGCAAAATCATGGATATCTATCTCAATCAAAAGCGAATTAAAGTTAATCCTAAAAATGCGATCGGCAAAGGTGGCGAAGCGGATATCTATGATCTCAAAAATGGTAAGGTTCTCAAACTATTTAAAACCGCCGATCATCCTGATTATCAGTTATCACCTCAAGAACAATTAGCGGCTCAAGCGAGATTATCGCTCCATCAGCAAAAGCTCCCTGATTTTCCACAAAATCTACCTGCGAGGGTGATTAAACCTGAAGCTTTAGCCACAGATAAACAGGGAATGATCTTGGGCTATGCAATGCCCTTCTTGCAAAATACAGTGCCACTTTTGAAATATAGCGATCGCACTTACCGCAACACCAACGCCATCTCACAGCAATTTGTGACTAGCCTATTTCGCGACTTACACGAAACAGTTTTAAAAATCCATCAAGCAAATGTCACGATTGGCGATTTTAATGATTTGAATCTATTGGTCTCTCAAAATCAAGTTAACCTCATTGATGCGGATTCCTTTCAGTTTGGGCAATTTCCCTGTCAGGTGTTTACGGCACGATTTGTTGACCCTATGCTGTGCGATCGCAACGCCAATCAACCAATTCTCATCAGTCCCCATAATCCTGAATCCGATTGGTACGCCTTCACGGTCATGTTCATGCAGAGCCTCCTCTATGTCGATCCCTATGGCGGCGTATACAAGCCCAAATCGCAAGCCTCACAGATCCCTCACGGGGCAAGACCTTTGCAACGCATTACAATCTTTCATCCCGATGTGCGCTATCCCAAACCTGCAATTCCTTACAAGGTTCTATCCGATGATTTATTACACCATTTTCATAACTGCTTTGAAAAAGATTGGCGCGGAGATTTCCCAAAATCACTACTCGAATCAATGGTTTGGACAAAGTGCAATCAATGTGGAATCGAACATTTAAGGACTACTTGCCCAATTTGTGCGCCTCTAATTGCAGTTCTCCCATCTACCTCTGGGAGAGGGGCAGGGGGTGAGGAAAAATGTAAAGTTATCCATATATTCCAAACTGAAGGCGTAATTCTGCAAGTCGCTTTACAAAATAATTCTCTCAATTATCTCTATCACGTTAACCACGAATTTAAACGCGAAGACAACGCAGTTTTATTGTCAGGAGAACTCGATGCTAATATTAAATTCACCATCTTTGGTCAGTCTACAATCCTTGCCAAGCAAGGAAAAGCCATTATGCTCAATCAAGGACAACCACAAACGATCGCCGCCGAGTTAATCCGTGCTAACTCCTTCTATCGCTATTGGCTTGATCAAGGTCAATTACTCCGTGATGGCAAGCTAGGGAATGAATATATCGGAGATATTCTCGAAGGACAAACTCAATTCTGGATTGGCGAAACCTTCGGTTTTGGCTTTTATCGCGCAGGTAATATCAGTGTTGCTTTCACTTTTGATGCTAAGCGTTCAGGAATAGGCGATCGCGTAAAGATTCCACCCATTCAAGGAGAACTAATTGATGCAAATTGTGCCTTTAGCAATGACATCTGCTGGTTCTTCACCATCACCCAAGAGCAAAGCAATATCATCCATCGAGTTTCCGCATTGCGTCCCACAGGTGAGTTAGTTGCCACAATTGCCGCACCTAAAGGAGATATTACATGGTTGATGAATATTCACGGAGGCAGTGCGATCGCTAATTGGCTATTCGTTCCCACTGATGAGGGCATCGTTAGAATTGAGGTAAATAATCGACAGATTATGATTACCAAAACCTTTCCTGAGACAGAAACCTACGTCGATAGCGGATGTTCCTTAATTGTAGGTTCACAAGGTATCTATGTGATTCACTCACAAAAGATTTTGCAGTTACAATTAGCTTAGAAGTTAGGAGAAAAGAAAATGCAAACAATTCAATTAAGTTTAGATGAAGAAATGCTCAGTGAGCTGAATCGACTTTCTTCGCAGCAACAGACAACACCTGAAGAGCTAATCAAGCAATTCATTAGCGATCGCTTGCAACAACCCAGTAAACCTAAAACAGTTATGGAAAAATTGAAGGAAGCAGAACAAAGGCGTGGGAGACCTCGATATTTTGCGGAAGGTCGGGCTGATCTTTCAGATCGGGATGTTCGCAAAGCAATTATTGCTGAACAGATTGAGAACAAGCATAAAAGAATATCGGAGCAGTCATGAATTATCCCTCTATTCTTGTTGATAGTTGCGCTTTTGTCTCTTTCTACAACAAAAGGGATAGTCATCATAGCTTAGTGTATGAATTCTTTCTAAAATGCACAAGCCAACTAATTACCACAACTGCCTGTATTACTGAAGCTATTTGGTTACTCAATTTTGATTATCGCGCCCAAAATGAGTTTCTGGAAGATTTGATAACCGAAGTCTATATCCATCAATCCCTAACTCTTTGGGATTTCAGTAGAATTGCCGAACTGAATGAAAAGTATGCCGATCGCAAGGCTGACTTTGCCGATTTATCCCTAGTTGCTATTTCTGAAAGACTTGATATACCTAAGATCGCTACTTTCGATAAAGATTTCCAAGTATATCGCCGTTATCGCAATCAACCTTTTGTAAATGTACTTGTCTAACGTTTAAACAACGGAGAAACATTAAAATGACTACTCAAATTTTTACTCAACTTCCCATTCCCGCCTTTTTCGATCACCACAAAGTCGGATCGGTATGGCGCGTTCCTTACCAAGATCGGGCTAACCAAGCCGAAGCATGGGCGAAACAACATGGCATCGCACCCGCCGCAAAGGATCGCAAGAAAATTTGTTTGATGGCGATCGATGTGCAGAATACCTTTTGTATTCCTGATCATGAGCTATATGTCGGTGGACGCTCTGGTACTGGTGCGATCGAGGATAATGTGCGCCTTTGCGAATTTATCTATCGCAATCTCCACCACATCAGCGAAATCGCGCCCACAATGGACACTCATACTGCCATGCAAATCTTCCATCCCATCTTTTGGGTAAACGATGCGGGTGAACATCCGATCCCCAATGCTACATCGATTACTTTAGAAGATGTGCAGCAAGGCAAGTGGAAAGTAAATCCTGCGATCGCCTATAGTCTCGCCAAGGGTAATTACATGGCAATTCAGCGCCACGCCTTGCATTATGTGCAGAAGCTTAGCGATGAAGGCAAGTTTCCGCTTACGGTTTGGGCATATCACTCCATGCTCGGCGGCATCGGTCACGCGCTCGTATCTTCTGTTGAAGAAGCAATGTTTTTCCACAATATTGCAAGGCACAGTCAGACTAACTTCGAGATTAAAGGAGGCAATCCTCTCACTGAGAATTATTCGGTATTGCGCCCTGAAGTAATGGATGGAGCCGATGGCAGACCAATCGCTCAGAAAAATACACGCTTTTTGCAAAGGTTACTGGAATTTGATGCGGTAATCATTGCGGGGCAAGCCAAGAGCCATTGCGTGGCATGGACTATTCAAGATTTACTAAGCGAAATTCTTGCTCATGATCCAAAACTTGCCAAGAAAGTCTATCTGCTCGAAGATTGTACTTCGCCTGTGGTCGTTCCTAATGTGGTCGATTACACCGATCAAGCGGATGCCGCATTTCAACGCTTTGCGGATTCAGGTATGCACCTTGTCAAATCTACTGACCAAATGGAATCTTGGGCAGATCTTAATCTTGTATAAACTCCAATTCTTTAGGAGATTAATCTAATGATGAGCATTAATCTTGATAATGAGATAGAAAGATATCTGGTGGCAATTCTTGCTCAAGAGAATACCACCAGTTCAGAATTAACTGAACGCTTGCTCAGAGAATATTTAGAAACAATTCAACTCAAGAAAGGCTTTTTTGAGCGTTTATTATCTAGCTAAAATCTAGCTAAAATGGACACAAATCAAAAATCATGAGGTAAGTCTATGAGCACTTTACTATCTTTTTATCGTGGTGAGTCGGCTAATCCTGAAGGGCGCAGTATTGCAGAGATTTGGACTTGGGACTATAGGCACTTTGAAAACGTACATAACTACATTCAATGGCTATTCCCTCTTCCCGAACCGAGTAAATTTAGCGCTAATGCTCCCATCCTTGACGAAACTGTAATTGAGGCATTTCTTGCAGACAAAGAACTTCGTAGAAGATTATATCGTTCCTTCAAGTTATTACTCGATTTTTACGGATTACAATGCGTCACTTCTCAAGAGTTGGGAGTACAGATTTCCAAAGCCGCCAACTTTGATTCACGCCAACAATATTGGCTCCGCCCAATGAATCACAACCATCTAAGAATTACTCGTATTCTCCGTAGCCTTTCTCTCTTAGGTTTAAAAGCCTATGCTAAAGCTTTCCTAGCTTGTTTGCAAGAACTCTATCGAGAAGATCCTAAAGCGATCGCTCCTAACACGATGGAATTTTGGGAGAAAGCAGTTTAAGAAAGGAAAAACGTAATTGCTCAACCTAGAAGAAATAAAGGTTTCAGCCATTTTGATGCATCAAAAAACATCTAAATGATTCCATTCTCATTAAGTAAACGATAAATTACTATTTTATTTATTAATTTATAAAGATAATCAGTAATTTGCCAGTTATATGAACACTGTTTTTTGTTGATTCTTCTAGGTTGAGCAGTTACGGAAAAACAAGGGAAAAACAAGTCAATTACGAATTAAAATCTCATTCGTAATTCGTAATTGATAATTCGTAATTATTCAGTTATCAATTACCTATCACCAATTATCATGACTAACATTAACGACCTCTTCCAATCAGCATTAGATGACGGAACCATTTCTAATGAATCTTTGCAAGCATTGACTGTTTATGACCTCGGCGCACAAATTCAAGCGGGGCTTGGCATTCATGTTGATGATGTCATGTCTAGCGAAGTTGTGCTAGTAACGATTATGCCCGATGACTCTGGTTCGATTCAATATGCAGGTAATGCTCAAGCTGTGCGTGGCGGACATAACTCTGTCATAGATGCGCTAACTTCTTCGCAGCAACAGGATAATATTCTTATCCACAATCGTTATTTGAATGGAACTGTTCTTTATCCCTACTGCCCGATCGCACAGGCAATCAGGATGGATACTAAAAATTACACTCCCAATCAAGGTACTCCCCTTTACGATCAGACGGTGGTGTTATTGGGAACGGTTTTAGCCAAAGCGCAGGAATTCTCTGATAATGGTGTGCCAGTGCGTACTGTCACCCTCATTATTACCGATGGCGATGATTGTCATTCGAGCCGTCATAGTGCTAAAGATGTTGCCGCGATCGCTAAAGATATGTTGCGGATGGAAAATCACATTATTGCGGCGATGGGTATTGATGATGGCTCTACGGATTTTCGGAAAGTATTTCAAGAAATGGGAATCCGTGATGAATGGATTCTTACTCCTGCTAATAGTGATGCTGAAATCAGAAAAGCCTTTCAGGTCTTCTCACAGTCAGCAATGCGAGCAAGTCAGAGTGCTGCTAATTTTAATTCTCTTGGAGGATTTGGAGGATAGAAAATTGTATCAAAACAGATCATTAAACCGCATAGCGGTTTAATGATCTGTTTTGATACAAATGTGGTCATAGATTTCGGTAAGAAGGTTTTCGATCTTGATGCTTGGTATGTGTTTTTTTGATTTAGCCAAAAAGTAAGCAAA
The DNA here is from genome assembly GCF_027942295.1 of Pseudanabaena sp. Chao 1811. Classification (NCBI taxonomy): domain Bacteria; kingdom Bacillati; phylum Cyanobacteriota; class Cyanophyceae; order Pseudanabaenales; family Pseudanabaenaceae; genus Pseudanabaena; species Pseudanabaena sp. Chao 1811. Next base: position 2,476,510 of record NZ_CP101416.1, on the reverse strand, counting down.
GATATGATTTTTCTGAGTATGTGTAATATCTATTGTGCGATCTCACACTAAACGTAGTGATAGGCGATCTCTCAACCAGAGAAATCAGAAAATAATGTGAGTGTTTAACTAGGGCAACCCTTTGCGATCGCCTCTGCTGACTGCCACCTTCTTATTGATATATAGTGGTAAATATAGCGATCGCCGAATCAATCGCCGAATTAAAGGAAAATTAAGGATAACTATGTCAGGACATATCCTACTTGTGGATGATGAACCAGGTCTCAGAGAAGCTGTGCAAGCCTATCTCGAAGACAGTGGCTTTGCGGTGCAGGTTGCTAACAACGCAAGGGATGCGTGGCAACTGCTAGAGCAAACTACACCAGATCTGGTGATTTCGGACATCATGATGCCGCAGGTAAGTGGGTATGAGTTTCTGAAGCAAATGCGTGAGGATGTTAGGTTCTTAAACCTGCCCGTCGTATTTTTGACCGCTAAGGGCATGACAAAAGATCGCATCGAAGGCTATAACGCTGGTTGTGATGCTTACCTATCGAAACCCTTTGATCCCGATGAGCTAGTAGCGATCGCTGAAAATTTAATTGCCCGTCGTGCTATGCAAGCTGTTACCGCAAATAGCAACACCTCAGAAATCACAGATCTTGCTGGACAACTGGCGGAAATCAAGGCTCTTCTCAAACAAAAGCCTGCTATTAATGTCACGCCGCCACCGATCAAAATTGAATTTACGCCCCGCGAACAAAGTGTATTAGAGCTGGTGGTTGAAGGTTTAATGAATAAAGAAATTGCTAAACGTCTTGGTACGACTATTCGTAATGTTGAGAAATATGTCAGCCGTTTATTTAGCAAAACAGGTACAAGTAGCCGCACTGAATTAGTCCGCTATGCCCTGCAACATGGTTTGATTGATTCCTACTCATAAAAGCAAAGCAAATTTAATATTTGTTGCTAGATTTTTCGTGTGTATGTTCTAATTGTTATAAATTTATGAGATTTAGCGATTAATCAGGTTATAGGCTATGCAAAAATTTAAGCCCCAAAAGCCTAATTCACTAGTTCAATTATCTTGTCCTTTTCTTTTGGAATTAGTATTAGCCACTGTTATTCTTAACTATCCTCAATTTTTGCAATCAGCTCAAGCCCAAACCTCTTCTCAGACAAAAGCTACTTTGTTATCTCAGGCAGTCAATGATACTTCTGTTTGGAATAAAAATGACAGTGAAAGCTTTAAGTTTGAGCAATATCGACAAGCTTTTGAAGAGTATGACAAAGCATCTCGAATTAAGCCTAATGATCCAGTTGTTTGGAAAAAACGTGGGGATGCTCTCCGTAATCTAGGGCGATATTTAGAGGCTGCTAATTCTTATGATAAAGCTACTCAACTTAAGCCTAACGATCCGATCATTTGGCAAAATTTAGGTCTTGCACTCTATAGGCGTGGATATTATCAAGATGCAGTTGAGGCTTATAAAAAAGCAGTTGATCTGAATCCTGATGATGCTGATGCTTTGAATTGGCTTGGTAATTCTTTGCGAGAAGTAGGAAATTATCAGAAGGATTTAGGACGCAATCAAGAAGCATTAAAACTATATCAAGATGCTGTTTCTTCCTATAGCAAAGCGATTAAATTGCCTCGACAGTTTGGGAATTCTGAATATTTATACAACCGTAGTTTGGCTCTGCGGCAGCAAGGGCTAGTGCTTGATAGGCTAGGACAAAAAGAGGATGCTGAAAAGCTTTATACACAGGCTCTTAGTTCTCTTGACAAGGCTATTCTTCTTAATAAACCGAATTCCTTGCGCTTCTATCAGAAGGCAAGAATTCTAATGGATCTTAAAAGATATGACGAGGTTTTGTTAATCCTTGACAAATCTCTAAAACTAGTTTCTGGAGATATCCAGCTAAGAGTTAGTCCTTTTGACTTAAGTGCAGCAGATATTTCAACTGTTAGAATTTCTAGAGTTTGGCATCTTAAAGGTGTATCTCTTAATAGAGTTAGGCAATACTCAGAAGCGTTAGAGGCACTTAACCAAGCAATAAAACTCAATGCTTATTCTTTAGTAACTAGGGTTGAATTTGATTGGGTTAAGATCGACACAGATTTAGATATTCAGAACTCTTGGTTTAGTAAAGGTCTTGCATTGGCGAATCTAGGTAGAGATAAAGAAGCTCTTAACGCTTTGAATAAGGCAATTGAATTGCAGCCAGACTACACTGAAGCGATCGAACTCCGAAATGATTTGTTGAGTGGTAAGAAAAAGTAATAATTTTTCTGTAAAGGCTTATTTGTCGCCTGTAGTTTGACCATCACCATAAGTTTTAGTTGGCTTTGTTTCTGTTTTGATAGGTGGATCTGTTTTGATAGGTGGATCTGTTTTGATAGGTGGATCTGTTTTGATAGGTGGATCTGTTTTGATAGGTGGATCTGTTTTGACAGGTGGATCTGTTTTGACAGGTGGATCTGTTTTGATAGCTGGAGTTGAAGTTGCTTGTGTAGCTTGTGTAGGTATCTCTGTAATTACAGCCCAAGTTCCTTTTTCTAAAATACTTGTAACCTCTTTTCTTAAAAAAGGTAGTGTCACTTTTTGGGATTCTGCAATCGCTTCTTCCCATCGCCCTTGAGATAAAGCTGTTTTTGCTAATTCTAAAGCCTTACGCTCTTTTTCAGACTGCATTGTCCATTCAGTTATAGTTGCAGAGATTTTTCTACCTGTTTGAGTATTGCTAGGAATTTCCTGTAGCAGTTTGATTGCATCTTCTAGTTCACCCTTCTCTTTATATTTTTTCTCGGCAATCTTGAATATTTCATTAGACCATTGCTCAATTAATTTCTGAGACTCTGGATACACAGAACTACTGGGGTTGATTTTGGTCGCGATTGCCAGAGCTTCTTTGAACTTGCTGTCTTTTGCCAAATTTTGCGCTTGTAGTAATTGAGATTTTCCTTGAATCTCAATTAATCCATTGAAGCATTCTTGTTGGATTCCTTGTATTGTTACAGAATTATTCGTGCTGGGAGCGATCGCCTTAGCGCGATCGAGACATTCTTGATATTTACCTTCTGCCTTTAAACTCCGAATTTTTTCTATAGCTGCAAGGCGCTTAGCTTCAGACTGTTGCCAAAATGAGTAACTTAAGATTGCAGCGATCGCCGTTATGACAGCCAACCCAATTGCAACATAAGGATACTTTTTTCGTTGGGGCGATAAATTAATTGGTTCTACTAGATTTGTTGCAGAAACGTCTTCTTCCTTTTCTGTTGGCAATACAACTGTCGAAGGTGGCTCTATAGATATAGGAGATACAGATGCTGACGGAGAGATAGTATCTAGATCTGCGCTAACTATAGTTGAGGTTGGTTCATCGATAGAGGTGATCGCTTCTTCAGGTGATTGAATTGGAACAATGGTTGAGTCAAAAGCACTTGGTCTTTGCAAATTTTGTAAAGCCGCTAAAGCCTCAGTTCCATTTTGAAAGCGCTGAGAAAAATGAGGACGAGTCATCTTATCCAAAAAGTCAGCAAGCTCAGAATTAATGTTAGGAACAAGATCGCGCCAGATAATCTCTCCAGTTTTCTGATCTTCGGGCATTTGGCTAGGTGTTACACCAGTGAGAGCGTGAATACACATCATTCCCGTTGCATAGATATCACTAGCAAACTTTGGTCTCCCATTAGCTTGCTCATCAGGCATATATCCAGGAGAACCAATTGTGAGTGTAAAGCTTGTATATCCTTGATTACTAATTGTGTGGATACTAGTTTCCTTGACTGCCCCAAAGTCAATCAGGACAATCTTCCCGTCGGAAGCACGTTTAATCAGATTAGAAGGCTTAATATCACGATGGATTACATTTTGTTGATGTACAAACTCTAAAGTTTGTAATACTTCTTCTAATAGCCAAAAAGTGAAGGATTCGCTCAACTGTTTACCAGGGACTATTTCTTGACTGAGTACAACTCCTTCAATCATTTCTTGTGCTAAATAAAATTCATTTTCTTCCTCAAAGTGAGCTAAGAGTGCAGGAATTTGACTATATTTCCCTAGTTTGTAAAGAGTTTGAGCTTCGCGATCAAATAACTTTCTGGCAGATTCTAAAACAAACGAACGAGTATCCTTAGGTTTTAGTTGCTTGATCACGCATTTCGGATGTCCAGGCAAATGTATATCTTCAGCAATAAAGGTTTGCCCAAATCCCCCACGCCCTAACTCTTCGCAAATTTTATAACGACTTACAAGAATTTTCCCTAGCATAGTTTTCATGCATAGCTGAATTTGAGCATATATTATTAAGTTATACAAACATAGCAAATATCAGTCTAGTAAAGCTAGAGCAAGATATACATTTAATAAGTATTCAGTATATTTGGTTCCACATATTAATAGGAATTAGCAGTACAACTTAGATTATTTAATACTTTTCTTTCTCGGTTTGTCAAAAGATTTTAATATGCAGTGGTTTAAATTCAACTGGTTAAGTATCAAATCAAAACTGATTGTCATGTTGCTGACGGTTAGCAGTAGCTCGATTGTGGTGACAGCATATCTGGGCTATCAAAGCGGTAAGTCTAATCTCACTGATCGCGCTTTTAATCAGTTGACCAGTGTGAGGGCTTCTAAGGCTTATCAAATTGAGTCCTATTTCAAAACAATTCGCAATCATATTCAGACGCTTAGCAATGACATTTCTGTGGGTACGGCAATTATTGAATTTACCAATGCCTATCGCCAGCTTGAGAGTGTTACTTTGCCAGCCGATAATTCACAAAAAATTACTGCCTATTATCAAAACGAATTTCTCCCTAAATTAGCGAAAACTGAGCAGGGTTCGCCAGTTCTTAATTCTTTTTTGCCCGAATCAACGGCAAGTAATTATCTGCAATATCATTACATTGCGACAAATCCTAATCCCATTGGCAAAAAACATTTACTAGATAAAGCCAATGATGGCAGCGAATATAGTCGCATTCATGAGCGTTATCATCCTATCTTCCGCAATATCATTGAGAAGTTTGGCTACTACGATATGTTCTTGATCGATCCACAGGGAACCGTCGTTTATACAGTTTATAAAGAGACCGATTTTACGACTAACTACACCACTGGAGCCTATAACGATAGTAATTTGGCACGGTTAGTAGCCGCAGTGCGCCGTTCCAAACAAAAGGACTATGCCAGCATTATTGATTTTGAATCCTATGCTCCTTCCTATGGTGCGCCTGCTGCCTTTATCGCTGCACCCATCTTTAATCAGTCTAAGTTTGTGGGCGTTCTGGCAATTCAAGTACCCGTGGACGAGATTAATAATGTGATGACAGGAAATCGTAAATGGGAAAGTGATGGACTCGGTAAAAGTGGTGAGACTTATTTGGTGGGTCAAGATTATTTAATGCGATCAGTTTCGCGCTTTTTAGTAGAAACTCCTGAAGAATATTTACAGACTCTCGCGACATTGGGAGTTAATAAGGAAACATTAAATAGAATTCGTCAATATAAAACCTCGATTTTAGAACAGAAAGTACGCACACAGGCGGCAGAAGAAGCTATTACAGGTAAGCAGGGAATTAAAACTATCCGTGATTATCGTGATATTCCTGTCTTAAGTTCCTATGCGCCTTTGCAAATAGAAGGCTTGAATTGGGCGATTCTTTCAGAAATTGATTTAGCGGAAGCCTATGCACCCATCTATGATTTTGAGCGCCAGTTACTCATTTCGGCGACTTTGTTAATGCTATTAGTAATTCTCTTGGCGATGGCGATGGCTTCGGTATTTGTGAAGCCGATTAATCAACTGATCGAGAGTGCGCGTAAGGTTGCCTCTGGTCAATTAGATGCGATCGCCACTTTAGAAACCCAAGATGAATTTGGCGAATTGGCGCAGTCATTTAACGCAATGGTACTGAGTCTGCGCGATCAAACCAATTTAGTCGAGGAAAAAAATCGTGAGAACGAGCAATTATTGCTAAGCATTTTTCCTGCGGCGATCGCTAAACGTCTCAAGCAAGGCGAAAAGAATATTGCCGAAAGTGTTTCTAATGTGACGGTACTATTTTCCGATTTAACAGGCTTTTCTAAATTATCGGATTCCCTCACGGCATATGAAATAGTTAGTATCCTCAATGATATTGTCTCCATTTTTGATGAAACTGCCGAGCGCTATGGCATGGAAAAAATCAAAACCATTGGTGATAGCTATATGGCAGTCTGTGGCTTGTCAGTTCCCTATCTCGACCATGATAAAAGAGCGATCGACTTTGGCTTAGAAATGCAGGCGATCGTGCGGCGGTTCAGTCAAGAGCGAAACTTCCAATTAAATATCAGTTTAGGCATCCATTCAGGGGATATCGTGGCGGGAATCGTTGGACGCAATAAATTTATTTATGATGTCTGGGGTGACACGATTAATATTGCTAGTGCCTTAAAATCAGCCTGCTCTGAAGGTGCAATCTTAGTCTCTAATGAAATTTATAACCGTTTGAGCGATCTCTATGAGTTTGCTCCCATTGCTGTTAAGGCAGAAAATGGTAAAAGTATTTTGAAAGCATGGCAAATAAAGCCCAAATAATTATGCGTGTGCGGCAAAGCCGCACACGCATAATTATTTGGATCTATGTTTAACTTCGTGAAATTGCCCTATGCTCCAAACTAGTTCTAATCATTTATTTATTTGGGCGATCGCTTTAATCGTCGGGCTTGCCCTATCTGTGATTATCCTTGGCGAGATTATCTATCGCTTGCAACATCGCCGCCGCCCCCTTGCCGCTACATTACAAGTAGTGCGGAACTTAGTCCTGCCGATGTTTGCCTTTATGTTGTTTGTGCAGTACGTGCTACAACGTCCTGCCAGTGACGACATCGTTAAGAGCGTGCAAACTCTCTTTTGGATTTGTGTACTCCATGCGGCTCTCTCGTTACTTAATGCTGTGATTTTTGAGCAAGCCAAAGCTGACACTTGGCGGGCGCGAGTTCCCAAATTATTAATCGATTTATTTCGCCTATTTTTAGTACTGCTCGGTACAGCGATCGTCCTTGCCACAGTATGGAATGCAGACTTAGCGGGATTAGTGACCGCTCTAGGTGTGAGTTCGATTGTCATTGGTTTAGCGCTTCAGGATACCCTCGGCAGTGTCATGTCAGGGATTGCCCTCTTGTTTGAGCGACCTTTTTCCGTAGGTGATTGGCTAAAGGTTGGTGAAATTCAAGGTCAGGTCATCGATATCAATTGGCGAGCTGTGCGTTTGATTACCTTCGAGCGCGAGATGGTGATCATTCCTCACAAGTTGATGGGCAATGAAATCATTCGCAACTTTAGTCGTCCGCTAGCTCTCCATGCTGAACGCATTCGTGTGGGCTTCTCTTACAAAGATCCTCCGAATCTTGCCAAGCATGTTCTCCACAATACGGCGCTAGAAACTCAAGGCATTCTCAAAAATCCCGATCCCCAGATCTTTACAGTTTCTTATGATGATTCAGCAATTACCTATGAGGTGAAATTTTTTATTGCGGATTATGGCGAATTAGAGGAAATACGCGATCGCTTTATGAGTCGTCTCTGGTATGCCGCTCAGCGCAATAGCTTGACGATTCCCTTTCCCATCAGGACTCTCTATCATTTTCATGGTCCTACATCCGAGGCAAAAGGAACCTCAAAAAAGTTTACCGAAAGTCTGCAATCTCTCCCTGCCTTTGTGCCTTTAGATAAGTCTACTCACCCCAATACATCGACTTCGGGAATTGCCTTGCAGCATTTCGGTTCAGGAGAAACGGTGATTAAGCAAGGCGCTGAAAATAACTCTCTCTATATCGTGGTTGCAGGTAGTGCAATGATGATGGTGCGGGATGCCACTGGCAATAGTCACGAAATGTTGATGGTCAAAAATGGTGAGTTTTTTGGTGAGATGACGCTATTTTCGGGCGAGACAAGTCCGATTTCGGTAACTGCGGTTGAGGATTTGGAAGTAATGATGATTTCGGCGGAAGCGGTCAATCAAATGATCGATCGCCAGCCCAACTTTGCCCGTGAAATCAGCCAAATCCTAGAAACCCGTCGTCGTGTGGTGAATACAATTCAGAATAGTTAAACCCTACCTATAGCAGTTTTCATTTTGCCTACGGCAAAATGAAAACTGCTGAGTATGCACTCATTTGTAAATGCTATAACGTTAATAAGAAAGGGGACGCAATGCGTCCCCTTTCTTGTTAATTTCTAATTGCAAATCTTGGTGCAGGGCTGCGGAAAAGATATTGAAAATCCTTTTGCCGATCGCTAACTGATTCAGGTCCATAGCCCCAGAGACTCTTGTAATAAAAGAAGGCAATTCCTAAACCACGCTCTTGGGTAGCGATCGCTTGAGAATAAATTCTTGACATTGGGACATTACTATTCCGTAGTCCCGATAGAATTGCGATACCTGTAGAAATTTTATTTTGGACTTCAGCAATTTCAGGTCGGCTAATTTGAGCGCGGAAATCATCAAGATCACTGCGATAAACCTGCACAATCAACTCATCAACGATACCTTGACGCACCCAGCCTAGCCAATCTTGAAGCTGTTGTTTATAGGCAAACTCGTAATAGTTGGGCGAAACGGAAAAAATAAGATTGGGCTTTCTTTGTTTGACAGCCTTATTTAGATTTGCCATGAATGCGCTAATTTTATTAGCTCGCCAACGCACCCATTCAGGAGCATTGGGATCGGCAGGCGCATTTTGTTTTGTTTCTTGGCGATAGAGATTGAGAGTATAGCGATCATAACCAAAGGTTTTAGGGAGGCTGGTATGATCGTCAAACTGAATGCCATCGAGATCGTAATTAGAAACGGCTTCTAATACTAATTCCGTGAGAAATTTTTGGACTTCAGGATGAAATGGATTGAGCCAAGCTACTTCACCTGCGGCAGTAATGGAAGTATTATCACCATCAATTTCTTGAGTGAGCCAATCGGGATGATTAGTGGCAAGTTCTGAAGTGGGGGGAGCCATGAAACCAAACTCAAACCAAGGCATCACTAATAAATTATGCTGGTGAGCTTGTGCGATGATGTCGGCAACGATATCCTGACCTTCTGCACCACGATAGACAAAGGGTTGAATATCGGCACTTTGAGCAACTGTACTGGGGTACATCACATAACCAGAGTTCCACACTACGGGGTAAATCGTGTTGAAGTTGAGTTGCTTGAGTTGTTGTAGCGCTTGCCCAAGCTGTTTGCGATCGCTAAACATCGTAAAGTCATTACTGGTTAGCCAGACTCCACGAATTTCTTGTCGGGGGATTACAGTTGGGCTAGTGGGTGGTGTAACGGGGAGATTGAGTTGCTTTTGCTGATTAGGCTTGGCATTGGGTTTAGTTTGCGACTGGGCGATCGCCTGATGATCATTCCATCTAGGTATGAAATCAGGAACTAAATTATGAATAACTAATGTGACGGTAAAGGTAATTGCAAAAAGTAGTGACAAAAAACGTTTGCGCGATCGCTGCCTTTGGCAGAAACTGTTGCCAACAAAATATTTTTGCCAATTTGAGAACATGAAACCTCGTTGCATTAGTTTCATGAGTTGCATTAGTTGCATAAATATGAATAATTAAGCTAAGTATAAATACTAGTCGCAATCCTCATTGTATAGCGGTTTTTATTTTGCCTACGTCAAAATAAAAACTACCAAACCTTTACTATGATTGATTCTTTTTGTCTGGCAAATGTGTACCAAACACATCTCCAAAACTCTGTATTTTGAGTTTGTTACGGAACTTGGTATAACAGCAAGCGTCTTTTTGCCGAACAATCTTTGTATTCTTGTTTTTCGCTTATCGCATCAGGAGTGCGCTGTAATGCTCAAGCAAAATCATCGGGCATGGGTAGAAGTCGATTTATCAGCAATTAAACATAATGTGCAGCAATTAAAATCGCTGTTGACTCCACCAACGGAATTAATGGCGATCGTCAAGGCAGATGCCTATGGACATGGGGCGGTCGATGTCAGTCAAGCAGCGATCGAGGCGGGGGCGACTTGGCTAGGTGTTGCTACGATTCCTGAAGGTATTCAGTTACGTTGTGCAGGTATCACAGTTCCGATTGTGGTGCTGGGGGCAACCAATGGTGTTGATGAGATTAAAGCGATCGCAGAATACCGATTACAACCGACAATTTCTAATTCTAAGCAGGCGTTGATTTATCACGATGTGTTGTCGCAAACTGGCGAGCAGATTCCTGTACATCTAAAAATTGATACAGGTATGTCACGACTAGGCGTAAATTGGCAAGAGGCGATCGCCTTTGTGAAGTTAGTACAGCACTTGCCAAATTTAGAAATCATGAGTGTATATTCGCACTTTGCCACTGCCGATGACAGCGATCGCAGCTTTATGCAGTTGCAAAGCCAAAGATTTCAGCAAGTAATAGCATCTCTCAAGGCTGAAGGGATTTATCCAACCCTCATTCACATTTGCAATACCGCCGCCATGTTATGCGATCGCCACATTCATTACGACATCGTGCGAACAGGTTTAGGTATTTATGGACTCTATCCTGCCCCCCATCTTCAAAATCTTGTTGATTTACAGCCTGCCCTTACTGTCAAAGCTCGCATTACCCAAGTTAAAACTATCACCGCAGGTACAAGCGTGAGCTATGGGCGTTCATTTATTGCCCCACAGGATATGACAATCGCAACCGTAGCGATCGGTTATGCTGATGGCATTCCCAGAGGTTTATCCAATCGCATTCGTGTGGCAGTAAATGGGCAAAAAGTTGCTCAGATCGGCACAATTACGATGGATCAATGTGCGATCGATGTTACCCATGTGCCGAATGTGCATGTAGGTGATGTGGTGACATTTCTGGGCGGTGATTCTGAAAATACTGCCGATGACTGGGCAAATTTATTAGGCACGATTTCATGGGAGATTCTCTGCGGCTTTAAGCATCGCTTACCACGTATCAATGTTACAAATGCGATCAGGGTTGCGCTTTTGCATAACTAAACGTGAGTTCGGCTTAAGCTGGCAAATTTTAAAAGCCCAAAAGTAAGAGCGTGTTTGAGAAGTACCTACTTAGCATAAATTTCTGCTTTCTCCCCCTTACAAAGCTACGGTTACACAAGTTATCAGCTATATCTTTAGTTGCTAATGGTCTCCCTCAATCCCCCTTAAAAAGGCGTTAATATACTTGACACACTGCGCAGATTTTTACCCCCCTCAGTCCCCCCTTGAAAGGGGGGAAGTCTAAGTTCTCCCCCTTTCAAGGGGGAGTTAGAGGGGGTTTTAGAGATTTGGTGCGTCAAGTATATTAACGTCAGTTCGACGAAGGCGGAAAATGGTAAAAATCGCTAAGCGATTTTTACCATTTTCCGCCATTTGCGCGGCGCTTCGCGCCGCGCAAATGGCGTTATCGAACTCACGTCAAAGAAGTATCTTTTGGTGAATTAATGCTTGTTTTTTTAGTTGGTGAATGCGGGGAGCGATCGCTTGATTGCTATTTTCTAAATCTTTAACCCAAGTCTCCGTAAGTACTTGAGCATCATCGGGTAAATGCTCTAATTCCCAACCCGAAATTGCTAAGTCTTCCATTAAATAGGACACCTTGGGATCGTAGCTAATTGCTGAACATTGACAACCCTCAGCCGCCGCCATAATTAACCCATGTAACCGCATGGCGATCGCTAAATCCACACCTCGAAAAATTCCTTTCAGTTTGCGAGGATCTTTTTGAATGATGATTTGACTGTGTTTAGGCAATTTGTCATTAAGCGAAGCACAAATTGCTTGGGCGATCGCCTGATCTTGGGAGGGCTGAAAAGGAACTAGTAAAACATGTGCCTCGGTTTGTGCCTGCAAATTTTGCAAAGCCTCCGTAATCGTCGCCAACCGACAGGAAGTTAAAGCAGGGTGCGATCGCAAAACTACAGCCACGCGGGGTGAGGGAATATCACCATAAAGATCCATTGGTGAGGACTCTAATGCCCAAACAGGATCGGGAGCAACTATACTTTTGACTTGCCAATTTGCTAACAACTCGGCGGAATGGCGATCGCGGACGGATACCGCATTACATCCTTGAAAAGCACGTTTGGCGATCCATTGACTTAATTTGCGTTTGAGGGGCCCAACACCTTGCGCCCATGCAAATGTTTGCAAGCCCATTCCCTGTGCCAAGCCCATTAAACCACCGTAATAAATCGGGTTTCTGGCACTGGTCGCATCCTGCATCAAGCTACCGCCACCCCAAATAAATAAGTCCGATCGCTTAAATTCATTGATTAAGCCAAATACCGAATAGCGATCGCTAGCTTTGACTTGATGTAAATTTTCGGTCGCTCTAGGACTAGCCGATAAAACTAGCGGTTGGATATCCTTGGGTAACATTTGTAGCAAAGTGGCAAGTAAAGCTTCATCACCACCATTACCCATTCCGTAATATCCACATAAAACCGCACGCCGCATATTAATTCGCCTAATTTTCGCCTGTTTGTTTGCCTGAAACCTTGCTGAACAAAGGCTACAGCATCAATATTGTATAGGGGCGAATGAGGTTAATCAGCGAACTCTAAGATTTAATTTGCTAAAAAATGAAGGCGGCGCAAAGCGCCGCCTTCATTTTTTAGCAAATCTGGCTATGTAATTTAACATCAGTTAACGCTATTTGCGCGGCGCTTCGCGCCGCGCAAATAGCGTTGTCGAACTCACGTAAATTTATGTGATTTCTACTAAAGTGGCGCTCAAAATGATCATTACACCAATACCAAACCAAAGTAGGGTTGTAAATTCGGGACTGATCCAAGTATTGCCCAGTTGTAATAAGGCGATCGCCGTTCCCGTAATGCTAGCGAGGGATATAGCCAGAACCCAACGCCAACTGGATTTGGTTGTACGCTTAGGCGATTTTTTTAGAGTTTTTACATAGGTGGGGGGGCGATAGACCTGCGGGACAGGTGCAAATTTACGACTTGTCGGAACATTAGTCCTGATATTTGTACTAGGGCGATGGGCTACTTTCGTGGCTACTAGAGTCTTTTGTGGTCTTTGAATATAGTTTTTTTGAGGAGTTCTTACCGAAAATTGAGAATGTAATTGCTTACGCCCCACATAGAGACGCTTTTCCAGATTCTTGAGTCTTAACCAAAACAAGAACCATAGCACGATCGCCATTCCCCCAAAAGCGATCGCTACTTTGACTAACAAAAGCAGCAAGTCTATGTTTTCTTGATCGGATAAAACAATTGCCATATATGCTGCAATTAAGCCAAATTGCGAATTTACTAGCTCCCATTGTTTCATCTAGCCCCAGATCATACAGACTAGAAATCATCAGTAAAAATGTCGGCAAAAACATGAAACTCAAAACAAGAAAAGCGGTGCTTTGCACCGCTTTTCGCTTGCAATAGAGAGACATAACGAGAATTAAACTGGCGTACTGAGATAGGTTAATTCCACATTGGGGGCAAGCGTAATCACATCGCCGTTTCGCAAATCATAGGAAGAAGCGACCTTCATATGATGATTAATAATTACACCATTGACACTAGGCTTCCCAGACAAATCCCCATCAATAATTCGATATAAATATTTGCCACCTTCCCCCGGAACTCTAAGCAACACAGCATGTTGGCGGGAAACAAATCGTGAATAAAGTTGAATATTATTATTCACATCCCGCCCAATTGTGTACTTTAATCCATCAAGTGCGAGTTTTCTACTACCTCTCGCATCTGTGATTAATAGCGTGTGACTAACGTGTATTTCGCTCATTAGCTCACCAAAAAAAGAAGTAGATGTCGCTTACCAGCGAAAAGTATAGGCTACTAGTAAGCATTTGGGTTAATCTCGCTCTACTTTACTCTACAAATGGATTGAATTATAGATTTTTTAGCAATAATTAGCCATGTAACTCATCTTATACCTGAAAACCTATACGTTAAATTTTAGGCAGTAATTGTTCCTTAAATTTTCTTGCATTAAAACTTAAACTTCACGTTAGTTTTGGTGCGAGGTAGAGAATATGCACTTCAGGGGCAAAGGTGACGATATCACCATCTTGAAGCTCGTAGGAAGAAACTTTGCGCAAGGCATTGAGGACAATCCCATTTTTGCTGATTTTTCCTGAAGTACTGCCATCGATAATGCGATAGGTGTCAGGACGGTTAGAATAATGGACTTTGAGCAAGATGGCATGGTAGCGGGAGACAAAATCTGAGTGTAACCTCACTGTGTTATCAGACTCTCGCCCAATTGTATATTTGTCAGCGGTCAACTGCATTTTACGGGTTCCATTATTGTCAGTAATCACTAATGTGTGATCAGAAGTGAGATTAACGCTAAGTTCAGTTTCATCATAGATTCGGTCTGGCATATTGTGTGTTGGTTCTCCATATTTCGGTAGTGTTTTATTGCGGTTTTTATTTTGCTTGGGGCAAAATAAAAACTCAAAAACCTTACTGAGACTGATTTTTGTGTCCTAACTTACTCATTGCGATCGCAAAGCTCTGTCAGACATACCCATACTTTACTTTTTAGCCGATACTTTTAGCCGATGCTTTTAGTCAAAAATATTTATCCCGAAAATATATAGCGCTTTTCAAACAAGCGAGGTAAAGGGTTATGTCCCCGCCGAAGGCGGAGACATAACCCTTTACTTCACTAGATTAATACACGCTATAGCAATATTTATGAGAAGAAATATTCGTTATAGTTAATCAGGTAGAAGCTCATACATGAATATATTCATAACTTAAACTAGCCTATAGTTGGCAACGAAGGAAATCATCTTTAAGGCTACATTGTAGGGATTGTTTTGGAAATTATTTAATAAGCTCAATTAAATACAAAATCCCAACACCTAAGCTATGCAATGGGCGGATTAGGTGTTGATATCTTGCCATAGTCCTATGATGATTGCGATACAATAATCAATTGGAAACAGTTGTATTCGGAGAAATATTGTCAGTGGACGTTACGGAGATCGCACGCCAAACTCAGATTTTATCTCAGCGCCTGAGCATTGCTCAGGACTATCTTTGACGTACCTGCGATCGCAGCGAAAATCAGTGATCTTGAACAAACGGCTGCCCAACCAGAATTTTGGGAAAATAGTGACAAAGCGCAAAAAACAATGCGTGAACTAGATGCACTAAAATCCCATCTTGAACAATTTGAGCGATGGCGTAAAACTATCGAAAATCTAGAGGCGATCGCGGAATTACTCGCCCTCGAAGATGACCCTTCCCTAGCTAACGAAGCAAAACAAAGCCTTAGTCAGCTTTTGCAAGAACTAGATCGCTGGGATTTGGAGCAGTTGTTGTCAGGTACATACGACAAATATGATGCAGTCCTGACGATTAATGCAGGGGCAGGCGGTACAGACTCCCAAGATTGGACGGAAATGTTACTGCGGATGTATACCCGCTTTTGTGAGTCCCAAGGTTACAAGGTCGAAATTTCAGAAATATCTGAAGGTGAAGAAGCAGGGATTAAGTCGGTTACCCTATTGGTGCATGGACGCTATGCCTATGGCTATCTTGCTCCTGAAAAAGGAACCCATCGCCTTGTCAGGATTTCCCCATTCAATGCCAATGACAAGCGCCAAACTAGTTTTGCTGGTGTAGAAGTGATGCCATTGCTAGAGGAAGATGTCGATCTGGAAATTGATCCCAAGGAACTCGAAATTACCACTACGCGGGCAGGTGGTAAAGGTGGTCAAAATGTCAACAAGGTAGAAACGGCGGTACGCATTACCCATTTGCCAACGGGCATCTCAGTGCGATGTACCCAAGAGCGATCGCAATTACAAAACAAAGAAAATGCGATGCGGTTGCTCAAAGCCAAGTTGCTAATTATTGCCCAAGAGCAACGCGCTCAAAAAATTGCTGATATTCGTGGTGACATGGTTGAAGCCGCATGGGGCAATCAAATCCGCAATTATGTATTTCATCCCTATCAACTAGTGAAAGATCTACGTACAGGTGAAGAAACTACGAATATTCAAAATGTGATGGATGGAGATCTTGAACCCTTCATTCAGTCATATTTGCGGCAACAAAATCAGATTATTTAAGTCAATATTTTTGTAGACAGAGTTTTTAAGTTGCCGATCGCAAATTTACAAATTCTGCCCATACGTCCTTAGTATTTTTGGCAATTAATGGCGCTTAGTTATGAATATGCAGTATCAGAGGCATTCAGTTTATCTAAAAAAGTATTTAGCCTATCTTAAAAAAGGTATAGGTCAGGCTAGTTTACTGGGTTTATGTTTAGCAATATCCGCGATCGCCGAACCTGTAATCAATCGCGATCGTTCCCTAACCTTTGCCCAAACAGATCAATCAATAACGCAATTAAATAATATTCTGGCTCAAGCTGTCTTTGGTGATGATCAGTTAACTCGCTATGCTTCGGCCGTAAATGCGATCGAAAATAAACGGCTAGAAATTTTTCGTGCTGCTAAAAATAACTCTAATTGGACAACCGTTGCTAATCTTGCCGAATCTCAACAAACCAAGGTTTGCGATCTTGCCCAACCACCCGAATTTTTACAGGATCTCTGTAGTCAGTTGCGGAGCTTTACCGAAAAAGAAATTCATCAACGGGGATTTACCAACAAAGAGTTTAACCAGATTACCCGTGAGCAAAGACAGAACCCCTATTTACGAGGTTTAATCCAAGCCAAGCAAATGGAACTACGAAAGAGCAAATAAAAATATTTCTAGTATTTGAACGTCAGTTCGACGAAGACGGAAAATGGTAAAAATCGCTAAGCGATTTTTACCATTTTCCGCCATTTGCGCGGTGCTTCGCGCCGCGCAAATGGCATTATCGAACTCACGTTACTTTAAAAAAATATTTCAAAACAGTTGGATTACTCCCCTGTCTCACAAAAGTCCAGTTGGATTGCAAAAACTCTACAGCGATCGCGCTTTTGTGCTTGTCCTAAACTAACTAGTCATAGCAAACAAAATAAAAAAGATTCGGGCATTGTCCGAATCTTTTTTATTTTGTTTGCTAAAACGACCAAAATCGTCTATAAGAAACAAGGCAAAATCAGACATCTACGACATTGGACATGATTATTTTTTCTTGTCCTATTGACAATAGACACTTACAGTCTATAATCCCTCCATTGTTTAGTATGCCCAGTGCTACAAAAGCTACAAAACTCGTAAAGACACGCTTATGTTCGGCTTAAAGTTTGGCGGAAAGTCTAAAAAAGGCATCGGAATCGAAATTACTTCCGAGAAAGTTAATCTTGTTCAATTGCGCCGTAAGGGGCAATCTTCCTATAAGTTAGTGGCGCATGGTAGCGTTGAGCTTCCTGAAGGAATTGTTGAAGAAGGGCGCATTCTCGATCCTGTAGCGCTGGGAGAAAGTATTCGCAGTTTGCTTGCAGAGAAAAAAGTAAAGGCCAAGAAAGTTGCGACAGCTCTACCTGGTCGTGAGACGGTTAGTCGCTTGATTCGCTTACCTGCGGAGATTCCTGATTTGGAATTACGCGAAATGGTACTCAATCAAGAAGCTAGCCTATACTTACCATTTCCCCGTGAAGATGCTGACGTGGACTATCAAAAGCTAGGTACATCATTGGATGATGACGGTATCGAGCGCATTGAAATCCTGATGGTGGCAACGCCTAAGGAAGTAACCGACAGCTATATGCAAGCTCTAGAAATAGCGCAGCTACAGGTTGACGTTGTGGAAGTCAGTAGCTTTGCACTGATTCGAGCAATGCACAATGAGCTATCAAGATTTAGTACTCTCGCGGAAGCTGTGGCGATCGTTGATATTGAGTATGAAGCAACAGAAATTACTGTAACTGTTGATGGCGTACCGCAATTTTCTAGAACCTTCCCAATTGGCACAGCGCAAATTCAAAATGCTCAGTTACGGGCAATTAATCTGCCACCACGGCGGACAACGGATATGGAAATGCTGAGTTCAACGGTTGTACCTGTGCAATCTATGGACACTGCGAGCTTAGCAGGTGGAGGCAATACTCCTGGTGATGCAGCAATCATGAGGGTTGTTGGTGACCTTTCCGATGAATTGCGCCGTTCTATTGATTTCTATACTAGTCAATCTCCTGGTTCAGATGTAGTTCAGCTATTGATTGCAGGCCCTGGCTCTTGTATTGGTCAGTTGAACGAATTCTTTAGCCAACGCCTCGGTATTGCTGCAAGTGCGATCGATCCACTTACTGCTATAGGTGTATCCGTTGATGGTGATATTCCCATCCAAGATCGTATGGCGATGTCTGTGTCTCTAGGTTTAGGTTTGAGGGAGGTTTGAAAATCTATGTATACACTTGATATTAATTTTTTAAATGATCGAGCTGCTGCTGAAGCGCAGGCAGTGGAGCGACAACCGATCGCTGACTCCCAGTTTTTAATCTATGGAGGTGCGGTAGCTGTAGTAGCACTAGCTTTAGTTGGCGGTGCATTTTTCTTTCTCAACTCTGCTAATGAGGGAATACAGCAAGAATTAGCAACTTTAACCGCTAAAGAGACAGAGTTTAATGGCAAGCTCAAAGGGCTAGAGGAGCAAGAAAAGAAACTCCAAGCAATACAAGCCAGAACTGAACAACTTTTAAGTCTATTTGTGGGCAATCTCCCTGTGAGTGCCATCTCTGACGATATTAGAAAGCGTACACCTATCACGGTTCAGATTAGGTCGATTGCTCAAACATCCATACCTGCAACCCCACAAAATCCTAGTCAGTCACTATCAACATTGAGTTTAGATGGGACAGCTACTAACTATAACGAGTTAAACGACTATCTGTTATTGCTAAAGGCATCACCTCTGTTAGATGGAGAAAAAACAAAGCTGGTTTCATCAACTTTGCAACCCGCAACAGTAGAGAAAAACTTCACATTGGTTAACTTTCAAATTCAAACAACTGTTACTTCCAAAAGCCCTGCCGAACTATTACCTCAACTACAAAAATTGGGAGCCGATGGGCTAGTTGCAAGAGTCAATCTATTAAAACAACAAGGAGTAATCAAATAAAATGACAAACGCTGGAGCAGTTTCAGGGATTGATGAGGGTGCAGGTGGTATTACTTTATTTGGGATCACCTTAACTTCCAAAATTTTAGGAATTCTCATAGGAATTGGTGGCATCGGACTTGCTGCCTATGTTGGCACATCTTATGTACAACCTCTCTGGGATCAAGTGCAATCTGGACAAACAAATATTGCAACTAAAAAATCTGGTCTTGTAGCCTTAGAGCAGAAGGTCGCTAGTAAGGGCAATATTGCTCAAAAGATTGAGGATGCCAATAAACAAAATCTATTTGTTCTATCTCTTTTACCCAGTGTAGATAACGTTGATACGCTGATGAGAGATATCCAAGAGCAGATCCCCAAAACTATTACGATCGCGTTACCCCCAGATTTTGCCTATGAATTAGCAGGCACAATGCGAGTTTTTCAGCCCGCAGAACCGGTTAAGGGACCACAGTACAATACCTACTCGTTCACGATTGGGTTTGATGGCAAGTTTGAAGATGTATTAAACACAATTCAAAAAATTGAACGTTTGAAGCCCTTGCTGGTGGTCAAAAACTTAAAATTATCCAAGAAAGCTCTTCCCACCGAGAAATTTAAATTCTCTCGTCCAATTGCCCCTGGTAAGGAGAAAGAGATTCTTGATGTCTTACCACCGTTGATTGGTGCTGATTTTACTTTAGAGGCTTTTGTGCCACTAAGTGAAGCGGAACTTAAGGCAGCTGCGGCTGCAGCGCAACCAGCCAAAAAATAGCAATAAATAAAAAATAACAAGTATGCCTACCTAAATGACAAAGAGGTAGTCCTTGAGTTATAGGTAGGGCTTATTATTTTTTTGATTTGAAATTGACAAAGTATGGTATAATCTCGACCCATAATCGCGTCAATTCTGTCTTGGTTGTGTCGTTCCTTTCGTTAGGACATGTTCCAGTTTTTACAGATTTACTACAAAGATTTAAGCGTATTGAGTTCCGCAAGGAGCAAGAGGAGTGTAATTATGAATGCCAAGTTGAATGATAGGTTGGATAAAAAATTGAGTGGAAAGTCTCTGGCTTGCTGGTTTCTAATTGCGGCTAGTTGCCCACAAGCATTAGCGATCGCCCCTAGTCAAGCTCAAACTCAAGTCTCAGCCAACCAAAGCGATGTTGTTGCTGTTGCCAGTCGCATTACCGATATTAATACTAGTGTGACAGGCGATCGCCTGAATCTCACTTTGAACTTTGCTAGCAGCGATCGCCCACAAGTCACCTATACCCGCCAAGGCAAATCATGGGTGGCTGTCCTCAATGGCGCACAGTTGCAACTCGGTAATGGTAATGCGAGCTATACTCAGTCAAATCCAATGCCTGGTATTACTTCCATTGAGGCAACTCAGTACGCAGCAAATAAGGTACGGATTCGTGTAAATACTGTTGATCCAGAAGTACTCAAAGAGCTAATCAAGCGTCAAGATACTGGTGATAGCTTAGTTTTAAGTCTAGAGACACAGCCTTCAGCCATCCAAAGTAGTTCTATATCATCTGCAAATGCCCCCGAATCTGGAGTCGTTAACAGTCAACAAAATCCATCAGAAACTAATAAAGTCCTAACAGCTCAAGCTACGGCTGCCCCATCTTCCTTTGGTAAACCATTATTTGAGCCAAAGATTACTATTACGTCTGCCGATGGCAAGACTCGTGTTGCGCAGACCAGTGACAATAACACTGTTCCACCGCCTGTCGCTAATCCAGTCACTCCACAATTACCAGGACGTGTCCCTGGAGTTGTGCCACCGTTTCGCCAATTAAGGACTCCTCCTGTTGGCGACATTGCAACCAGCACTGCTAAGCTCCGTCCCGATATTGTCGATCTTGGTACAGCAGAGCGTGTACCAAGAATTACCTTGCGTGATGCCCCAGCGATCGAAGTTTTAACATTAATTGGGCGTGTTGCTGGGTTGAGTGTTGTTTCCGCAGAAGCTCCTGCGGCAGCTGGTGCAGCCCCCACAGCAGGATCTACTACTACTACAGGATTAAAGCAACCAGTGAGTCTCTCAATTGAGAACGAAACTGCTCAAGATGTTTTCAATAACGTATTAAGAATCTCTGGGTTAGAAGCAAATCGTATTGGGCAAACAATTTTTGTTGCAACGAAGCTACCTGTCACCCTCAAAAACTTAGTCACTAAAAGCTATCGCCTTAACCAAATTACAGTTGGTGAGGCATCAGCCTATCTTATTGGATTAGGTGCATCCCGTGTTGTGAATCGCCAGCGTCCGATTCCTGGAACCCAAACAGCACAAATTGGAACAGCATCCCAAGTAGTCGTTAATATTCCAACAGAAGCGGTTCCAACTCTAGAAACAGTTGCTATTACTGCTGAATCTGGTGCGACTCCACTTTTGAAAGGCTTACAAGTAATCGCTGAAGAAAGAGGGAATTCACTAACGTTGATTGGTAGTCCGAAACAAGTTGAATTTGCCGAGGCTCAACTCGCTCGACTTGATTTGCGTAAGCGGCAAGTGGCTGTTAACGTGAAAGTTGTCGAGGTAAATCTAGACAAGAACCAGACAATTGGCTCATCTCTTTCATTTAATGCAAGCAACACTGATGGAAGTGGAACTGGCACAGCAATTTCATCGACATCTGGTGTATTGTCATTGAATTTTAATGATGCGACTACTATTCCATCAATTCTTACTTCACCTCAAAGACTATTCGGCTCACTCAGCGCTCGCGTAGTGAGTGGGAATGCTAAAGTAATTACCGACCCTACATTAACAGTCCAAGAAGGTGAGTCAGCAACAGTTGCGCTCACAGAAGATGTAGTGACTGCGAATACAGTTACTATCACTTCCGTTACAAGTGGTACTACAACGCAGAATTTCCCAACGCAAACCGTAACTACGTCTCCAGTAGGTTTGACATTAAATATTAATGTTTCACGTGTTGATGACAATGGATTTATTAACTTCTCAGTATCGCCGAGTATTAGTGCTCTAGTTACGACTCAGCAACTAGGTGTTGTATTAGGTGTTCAGACCTCACAAGGTTTAATCTCTAAGCGCACTCTTAATTCTGGACAAATTCGGATCAGGGATGGTCAAACTCTTGTTCTCTCTGGTATTATTCGGGATACAGATCGCCAAATTTTAACTAAAGTTCCATTCTTAGGTGATTTGCCGATTATTGGTGCTTTGTTCCGCCAAGAACAAAATCAGAGTATCCGCAATGAAGTGATTATTATCGTAACGCCACGCATTATTGATGATAGTCAAAATGCAAACTGGGGTTATACCTACCAACCTGGACCAGAAGTTCAAAAGGTGTTGGATAGCAATCAACGTAAGTCTCAGTAAGTTTTAGAGCCATCTTTTTCATTTGCACTCCTTTTTACAGTCGTAGAAATATTTCTACGACTGTTTTTTAATGAAAATCTCCAAATTTTGGGTCGAGAGTTGTAAGGCTATAATTGTCATTGATTGTGTTAAGACAAAATCAAAGCCCAAGAAGAGAATAGCGGCGCTATTCTCTTCTTGGGCTTTGCGATCGCTATAAAAATATTTTTTCTAATCTTGCAATAAATGCACACTATTGTGTCATAATTACAAAGCGTCAAAAAAACGCCCTCATGGCTCAGGGGTAGAGCATTCCCTTGGTAAGGGAAAGGTCACGGGTTCAAATCCCGTTGAGGGCTTAAACACTAAAAGTAAAAAGGCGTTGCCTAGAAACGCTTTTTTACTTTTGATCGCTTTCTAGGTCGAAAACTACTTTTTGCCAATACCAAACCTCAGGCATGTTTGGGTTTTCTTGTTTAGCAATATCGATCAGACGTTGCGCGATCGCCATATTGCCACCTACTAGACTAAGTAAACGCTGTTGCAATTCCAAACTAGGCATCTGCATTAAATCAACTGTTGCCGCCGCTTTATCCTGTTGACGCTTAGCGTCCTTATCTTGTTTATCAAGTTCCGATTGCCAAAGATTAATGCGATCTAAAGCATAGCGATAACGATCCATGATCGATTGGTTAAACCAAATATTGGCGGCTTGTTGATAATCAGCGATCGCCCCTTTGAGATCACCAAAGTCATATCTTGCTTCAGCGCGATCGCAATATAGCTGCGGACTTTGATTATTGAGAGCCAGCGATCTTGAAAAATCTTCAATTGCTGTGCGATAGTCCTTAAGCTTTAGATAGGCTTTAGCACGATTTGTATAAATTTCACTATTGCTAGGATATTCGCGTAGTAACTCATTAAAATCAGCGATCGCCCCCTGAGCATCACCAATTTCTGCCCGAATTTTGCCGCGACCAACACGGACTTCAGGATTGTGCGGTTCTAAAAATAGCGCTTGATTGAGATCTTTGAGCGCACTCTGTGGGTCTCCTAATTTACCCAAGACTAAACCACGCAGACAGAAAGCTTTAACATTTTTCGGTTCGATTTGTAGCAGCCAATTGAGATCGATTAAGGCATTTGTATAATCACTCTTATCAATTTTTTGCTGGACATTCGCAAAGATATCCTCCGTTGAAGGCGGTAACAGCCCTTCTAGAGGTTTATAGCTCTCAATGCAACGACGACAATTCTCCTCATCACGAAGTTCTAAAAATAGGCTAGCAGCTTTTTTATAGGTTGCGATCGCCTTTTCGATTTGGTTTTGCTGCTTATAGATCAAGCCTAATAATTGATGGGCTATGGGTGACTTGGAGTTAATTTCGAGGGCTTGGGCAATATCAGCTTGGGCAGCGATGAGATTAGCCTGTGCTAGCTGCGTTATACTTCGTGCAATATAAACATCAATTGCATCGGGTTTGAGGCTCAGGGCTTGATTATAGTCAGCGATCGCCCCTTGATGATCGCCTAAGTCAAAGAGAATCAATCCACGCTGATAATATGCTTCTACACTTTTAGGATTAGCCGCGATCGCATTGCTAAAAGCTTGAATTGCGCCATAGCGATCGCCCGACTTCGCTTTTGCCAAACCCTGTTGATAGAAATCTGGATTAGGGAAAGAATTAACTAGAGTCATGGGCTTTGGTCTTTTATCTTTGTTGCGAATCATTACATCAGTGTCTTACAGCTTTGATTTATTCATCTGTAAGAGTGGCAATCGCACTAGTATTATAGTTAAAACTATACTTTTGCAGTGAACCACTCAGGAGTTGTCGCTATGCCCAAAAAGTCTAAAGATATCAAACATCAGATCGAGAAAACCCTACATACTGTCGCTGATGTTGCACAAGAGCAGTACCAAAAAAATATTAAAAAAGCTCACAAGACTGTTGATAAGCAGGTTGATGTGGTTCGCGATCGTCTCGAAGAATTTGACAGTTGGGCAGTAGAGTCAGTCAATGAAGCTCTAGAGAATGTGGAAAAAAATTTAGAAAAACAGGTTTCTAAAACCGTCAGCCGCATTCAGAAAGCAGCCCAAAAAGTTGCAAAATCAGCATTAGATAAGTTGAAATAATTGAAATAGGAATTTTGAATCCTATGCTTGTCTTCTAGAAATACACCTTCTAACGCCTCTCTACATCGAGATTCTGAAAATCACCAGCTTTTAACTTTGCGATCGCCTCTTCTAACCACAAATTGAAATTGCGATCGCAGAGCGTAGATTTTTTCTCAATAGTCTGGGTCATAGGTTTAGGAGTACTCAATTAGGAATTAGTTGTAGTTTACGGATACGAACGCGATTAGGATCAATGGTGATAGCTAATCCATTTTGCAAGTCTTCCATACATTCAATTATTACGGCTAACAAAAACTTTTTCCGTGTCTCCGCTTTTAAACCTTCAATCCGAATCCGAATAACTGATGGAGGGGTTAATTCATTTAGAGCTAGTATTGCAGTTTTCAGATAAGTACGGTACGAGCTTCAGTCTCAATAAAATAACCAAGAAGGTATTTTTGCTGAAGAGAAGCAATGAAACTAGAAACAGCAGTATTTAAATCCGCTCTATTTCTAGGCTTAAGTTTGCGTAAAAAAGCCTTTAGTTTTGAACAAAACATTTCAATAGGATTTTACTCAGGAGAATAGGTAGGCAGAAACAAGACCTTCGCACCAACAGACTCAATCGCCTCTATAACTAATAGATTAGTATGAACATTGAGATTATCCATAATGACAACCGCACCTTTCCATAGATCAGGAAAAAGAATTGCGCGAACGAAAAAAAAGAAAAGTCTCTGTATCTATCCCACCTGCAAATATCAGAGCACAATGCTTAGTTCCCAATTGGGTACGCTCTCATGTCGGCTTGCGCAAGAACAAGACTCCTACTATGACAATCGGACTTTTTCATCGTCCCGTTTCTATGCTGGAATTACTATCCTCAAGGGGATTTTATTGCCACACTAATTAACTGACCAGTGCCACTTAATTACTACTTTCAATTTCACTCAAATAGCCATATTCCAAATAATAAGTTAAAAATATAACATGACTCACAAAGGCAATAAATCCTTTTTACCAAGCAAAGATTGTATAGTTTGCGGCAAGCCCTTTACATGGCGCAAGAAATGGGAAAAATGTTGGGATGAGGTGAAATATTGTAGCGATCGCTGTCGCAAACAAAAAAGCAATAGTTAAGGTTTGCCAAGCAATCCTTTTGCTATAAAAGACTAATGATCAAAATCTACACACAACGTAAAAAAGCCAAAGCTTGGCTTAAGACCTATCGAGGTAAACGCCCAGTATTTGCCTGTGTGTTGGGTTTTACTGAAACAGGACTCATTCCCAATATCTCCGCCGCAGGAGCCACACCTGAAGACCGTAAATATACAGCGATCGCTGATGCCGAATTTCTTGCCACAGGTAAAAATATCAACTTCCCTTTACCACCTCTAGTGGCAGGCGCATCACCCGTCTTAATTTCCCGTGCGGTTGTTGCCGCACAGTCATTACCCCTATTTATTTTTGATGCAGGTTTAGCGATCGCTCCGACAGATGCAACTAAGGCGATTGCCCTTAATGGTCTACCTGCTCAGTGCGTGAGTACAGGCAAGGCTCTACCCATAGAAACCGTACTGCAATTATTTGTACAGGGCTTAGTATGGGGCGAGAAGTTAGCACAATCAGGAGATTATGTAATTCTCAGTGAATGTGTGGTTGGTGGGACAACAACAGCTCTGGCTGTACTCACTGCTTTAGGAATAGATGCTAAGGATAAAATCAATAGCTCCCATCCCACCTGTAACCATGCTCAAAAATGGAATATCGTACAGTCAGGATTGGAACATCTCTCTGCAGAGGCAACACCCTTTGAAATCGTGGCAACCTTGGGCGATCCCATGCAAATTGTAGTCGCAGGCATGGCGATCACCGCTAGTCGTCATGCAGGAGTCTTGCTCGCAGGCGGCACACAAATGCTAGCGGTATATGCTCTAGCAAGAGCGATCGCACAATATCAAAATCTCACATGGCATCCTGAAGCAATCGCGATCGGCACAACCCGATGGGTTGCCGAAGATCCCACAGGCAATACAATAGATCTAGCCTTAGCTGTACAAGATGTACCATTACTTGCAACCAAACTGAGCTTTGCTAAAGCTAATTTTCCACAGTTACGTGCCTATGAACAAGGCTTTGTTAAGGAAGGAGTTGGTGCTGGTGGTGCAGCGATCGCCGCCAATCTCTATCAAAATTGGACACAGGAACAGTTATTAAGAGCGATCGAATCCTACATCATTCCAAAATACTGAGAGAGTCATCTTCTACTTATGAGTTCAGATTTCTCCATCTTCAAAAATTTCCAGATCCAATAGGTTAACTAACGGTATGAATTCTAGAGTAACTATTATCCGCTCAAAAAATACATCTTTAGGTGAAGGAATTCATGAGTTTTGGGAATATCGTGAATTGTTATATATGCTGATGCTGCGAAGAATTACCGTACGCTACAAGCAGACCGTAATTGGGATTGCTTGGGTGCTGATTCAGCCTTTGGTCTCCATGACAATTTTTAATATTATTTTCGGCAATCTAATTAAAATTCCTTCCGATGGAGTTCCCTATCCTATTTTTTGTTATTCAGCTTTAGTCTTGTGGGGATTGTTCTCAGAAGGAGTTAGTCGTTCTGGTTCAAGTTTACTGACGGAGGCGCAGTTAATCACCAAAGTTTACTTTCCAAGACTAATTATTCCTTTAGCAGCAGTGGGTTCAGCATGGATTGACTTTGTGGTTTCTTTATTTTTGCTATTACCTCTTACTTTTATCTATGGAATGCGTCCAGAATGGGGCTTATTATTAGTCCCACCTGTGATGGTTATGACGATGGTATTAGCCACAGGAGTAGGAATGATCTTAGCTGCGCTCAACGTGCGTTATCGAGACTTTCAATACCTCATCCCATTTTTAATTCAGGTTTGGCTATATACTTCGCCTGTTGTGTATTCTGTACAGATTGTGCCTAAACAGTTTTTGTTTTGGTACTATCTCAATCCAATGGCAGGATTTTTAGATGTGTTTCGATTTGCTGTGACTGGACAGACCACGTTTAGTTGGCTTGGGTTTGGTTGGTCATCTTTGTGCGCGATCGCTACCTTTACTTTAGGTGCATGGATATTTCGGTCTGTAGAAAGTGGTTTTGCAGACTATATTTAACAATTAATAATGTTCTACATTGCACATGAAAAACTATCATCCCCAGTTTTGGAGACACACAATAGATAATATGCTGTACAAACAAGCCTTTATCACAAGTTAGATTAGTCTCAATACGGCTCAAGATTGGGTATAGTATGAGTTTGATTGTGCATCATTTACTAAAGTGGGACTATCAACCACAGTTCCGTTCAAGGATTTGGCAAACCACAATCCAACGGGAACGACTCAATATAAGAAATATTTGCGGGATAGACCAAGTCTCAAACTCTATTTAACGGATGAATATTTACATCAAGTTTATGAAACTGGTCGATTGGATGCGATCGGGGAAACTGGCTTAGATATGCCAACTGATTGCACCTATACTATTGGAGATGTATTGGAACGCGATATTAATTTGACTTAGCTGTTATTAAAAAAATATGACGCAACCAGTAATTCAGGTCAGCAATTTAAGTAAGTGTTACCAGATTCGGTCAACTACGCCGAAGCCTTACCATAGCTTGCGGGAAGATTTGGTGGATGGGTTTAAGGGGTTACTGCGGGGTGAGTGGGGACAGTCTCAGTCTGAAGATTTTTGGGCTTTAAAGGACGTCAGCTTTGATGTTAATCAGGGTGAAGTAGTGGGGATTATTGGTCGCAATGGCGCGGGGAAAAGCACTTTATTAAAAATTCTGTCGCGGATTGTGCGTCCAACTTCGGGGGAGGTAATTATTAGGGGGCGTGTAGGGTCACTATTAGAAGTGGGGACGGGGTTTCATCCTGAGTTAACGGGACGCGAAAATATTTTTATGAATGGTGCGGTCTTGGGGATGAAGCGTGCTGAAATCAGCCGCAAGTTTGATGAGATTGTGGCGTTTGCGGAGGTGGAGAAGTTTTTAGATACACCTGTTAAGTTCTATTCATCGGGGATGTATGTGAGGTTGGCGTTTGCAGTAGCCGCACACCTAGAGCCTGAGATTTTGATTGTGGATGAGGTGTTAGCTGTTGGGGATGCATCATTTCAGAAAAAGTGTTTGGGGAAGATGGGGGAAGTAAGTAAAAATGAAGGTAAGACAGTTCTATTTGTCAGCCACAATATGACTGCTGTAAAAAGTCTATGTCAAAAAGGAATCTGGCTGGAAAATGGCTCTATATCCTACACTGACACTATCAATAAAGTAGCTTCTAAGTATTTGTATATTGCTCAAAAATATCAGCTTGAAAGGATTTGGCACAGTCCAGATACTGCCCCTGGAAATGAACAAGCGAAATTACATAGGGTTGCGATTTTACCTTCCCAACCGCATGAGACTAAAGAAATAACCGTTCTCACTTCACTTACCATAGAGTTTGAATATTGGAACTACATTCCAAATACATTATTAAATATTAGTTACGTTATTTATACAAATGATAATATTTGTGTTTTTAATTCTTTTTCAGAGCCTCAGCAAGTTCCAATAGGACTAATTAAAACTAGCTGCCATATTCCTCCTAACTTTTTTAACAATGACACTTATAGACTTAGAGTTTTAATAGTTAAAGACACTTCAATTCCACTTCTTGATATAGATGATGTTGTTTTTTTTGAGGTTCACGATATTGAGAGAGAAGGAAACTGGTATGGAGAATGGATTGGTATTGTAAGACCAAAACTAGATTGGTCATTAGAAGTTAATAATGATGACTTAATTAAAACTGTAAATCATTAATTTAAGGTGAGTCGATGAGTATTATCAAAAATCTAAGTAGCTTGCTAAGCAAAGTAAATAGAAAAACAAAAATTAGATCAATCAACAAAACACTATCTAATCATAAATCTCCTTATAAATTACACATTGGTTGTGGTTCTATTAGATTGGATGACTGGATTAATATAGACAAAGAGCAAAGCCAAGTAGTTGATATTATTTGGGATACTTCTTATGGTTTACCATTCCTTGAAAGTAATTCTTGTTCATTAATCTATAACGAACATTTCTTAGAACACTTATCTATTGAGCAAGCTATTTTCTTTTTAAAAGAATGTCACCGTATTTTAAAATCTAATGGGGTTTTACGGATAGCAATGCCGTCATTAGAATATACCGTGGATAAATATCAATCAGAAAATTGGCGAGATCAAGACTGGTTAAAATGGGAAGGTCATGAATTTATTAAAACCCGTGCTGAAATGATTAACATTTCTTTCCGATGGTGGGGACATCAATGGATGTATGATCGAGAAGAACTGCATCGAAGAATAAAAGAGGCAGGTTTTAGGATCATTAAGGATGTAGAGTGGGGTGTCAGTGAAGTCACAGAATTAAATAATTTAGAGACTCGAAAAGATTCAAAATTAATTTGTGAAGCTATAAAGGATTAGAAATAATGATTGATCTATACCTTGGTGGTGATATCGGTTTGTGGGCTTTAGAACAGGTTCCATCAAATAGAACTAATCAGGTTTTTACTTTTGATAAATCAATCTTTGAAAAAGCTCAAAGCTTAAATATTAATGTTTCCAATCAGAATCCAAATTTAGTTGAATTTATAAACTCTACTAATGCAATTTCTATTCATTACCCTAAAATATTTAAACCTTTTGTGATTTCCAAATACAAAAAGATATACAATTTACATCCTTCCTATTTACCTTGGGGAAGAGGTTACTATCCAATTTTTTGGGCTTTATGGGAAGATACACCAGCAGGAGCAACTTTACATGAAATCAATGAAGGTATTGATGAAGGCGATATTGTTTCTCAAATCCAAGTAGAATATAGCGAAAGTGATACAGGTGACTTATTATTTGCTCGTATTAGGCAAGCTGAGAAACAGCTATTCCTAGAATATTTTGATAAAATTGCTGATGGGATACACTTGCCAGCACTACCACAAAGAGGGATAGGAACATACCATAGTAAGCAAGACTTTTTAAGATTAAAGACAACTGATCACTGGCAAACAATGGAAGGGAAAGAATTAATTAAATTAATTCGGTGTTTGACGTTTGATGGATATAGTGGATTAGAAATATTAGTGGGTCAGAAGCGATTTGAAATAAGTTTGAGACTCCTATAAGACAGTTTTTTTTATTATCGTAATTCTTTAGCCAGAAATAATGAATTTTGTTATAAATCATCTTAAACTTAAATGTGAGATTAAAGATTTAGCATTTTTAGGAGGAATACCAACTTTTACGGAAAGGCTTCATGTTGGTCGTCCGAATATTGGCAATAGACAAAGCTTACTAGATCGCATGAACGATATGCTCGATCGCAAATGGTTGACCAATAATGGCAAATTTGTTCAAGAGTTTGAGCAAAGAATTGCTGACTATATTGGAGTCAAACATTGCATTGCTAACTGTAACGGTACAGTTGCTCTAGAGTTAGCTATTCGCGCATTAGGCTTAACAGGCGAAGTCCTAGTACCTTCCTTTACTTTTATTGCTACTGCTCACGCACTCCAATGGCAAGAAATTACACCTGTATTTTGTGACATTGATCCAAAAACACATACCATTGATCCCTATCGACTAGAGGCAATGATTACCCCGCGTACTTCAGGCATCATCGGGGTTCATGTGTGGGGAAATCCCTGTAATGTTGAAACATTGAGCGAAATTGCAGAAAAGCATAACTTAAAACTGATGTTTGATGCTGCCCATGCGTTTGGTTGTTCGTATAAAGGGCAGATGATTGGAAATTTTGGAGAAGCCGAAGTTTTTAGTTTTCACGCTACAAAGTTTATTAATGCTTTTGAGGGTGGGGCAATTGTAACTAATAATGACGAACTAGCCCAAAAGCTCCGTCTAATGAATAATTTTGGTTTTGCTGGTTTAGACAATGTGATTTATATTGGCACAAATGGCAAGATGAGCGAAGCTTCTGCGGCAATGGGGCTAACATCTCTAGAAAGCATAGAAGAATTTATTGAGATTAATCATCGTAACTATCAATGCTACAAGCAAGAACTCTCTGATATAAAAGGGATATCTATATTCCCCTATCAAAACGGAGAACGCTGTAATTATCAATATATTGTCCTAGAAGTTGACGAAACTATAGCTAACGTAAATCGTGATCTTCTGGTAAAAATACTTGAGGCAGAAAATGTAATGGCTCGACGTTACTTTTATCCTAGTTGCCATAGAATGGAACCTTACAGATCTTATTTTCCCCATGCAGGATTACTACTTCCTGAAACAGAAAAATTAACTCAACGTGTAATGTTGTTACCCACAGGAACATCTATCAATACAGAAGATATCGCTAAGGTAGTTAATATTATTCGCTTTAGTATTGCCAACAGTGATTCTATTCAAAAACACTTACATCAAAATAAGTTAGAAATGATATAAGAATATGCCTACAATATCAGTTGTTATACCGTCTTATAATCACGAGAAATACATATCTGAAGCTCTTCAAAGTGTCTTAGATCAAACCTATAAAGATTTTGAAATTGTTATTACTGATGACGGCTCTAGTGATAAATCAGTTAACTTAATCAAAGAATTCACAGACCCTCGAATTAAGTTGTTTGTCTTTTCAGAGAACAAGGGTGCTTGTCTTACAGTAAATAATTGCATAGAAAATTCAACTGGTAAATTTATTGCACTCTTAAACTCTGATGATGTCTTTTTACCTAATAAACTCGAAATACAACTAAATTTTCTAAATAGTCATCCTGAAATCGGTGCAGTATTTAGCTATGCAAAGATTATCAATGATAATAGTGATGATTTTGAAGGAGAACATTTTTATAAAAATATTTTTATACAGCCAAATCGCAATAGATTTGAATGGCTAAATTATTTTTTCTATAATGGTAATTGTCTTTGCCATCCAAGTATTCTTATTCGCAGAGAATGTTATGAAAATGTAGGTTTATACGATCCTCGTTTTGCCCAATTACCAGATTTTGATTTTTGGATTAGACTATGCCAAAAATACGAAATACATATTATTCCAGAAGAATTAATTTGTTTTCGAGTCCGTGACAATGAAGCTAATGCTAGTGGAAATAGATTAGAGAACCACATCAGATCAACAGCAGAACTTTCTCAGATTTATAATAATTTTCTCTCTCTAGAAGTCACTAATCACTTAGACACGATATTTCCTGAAATCAATCAAATGGAAGTATTTAATGATCAAAAAAATATCAACAATAATATACGTCAATATTTAATTGCTAAATTAATGCTAAATATTGAAATTTTTGCAGTTAAGTATTTTGCATTAAGCGTGATTTTTGACAAGTTAAATTCTAAAGACATACAAAATATTCTAAGCTATAAAGATTTTGTAAAGTTAACTGGCACAATTGATTTGTATAGCATTACAAAATTGCAGAATGAACTAACCCAGATAAAAAATGAATTAGTCCAAGCAAAAGCCGAATTAAATGGCATCACAAGGAGTAAGTTTTGGAAACTGCGAAATATTTGGTTTTCATTAAAAAAGCTACTCAAATCTAGACTAAAATCCTCAATTGATGTGAATGCGAACAAAAAATAAATAAAAGATTTATGATGAGTATTATCAATATTTCAATTATTCTAAAAAATAGAATCAAGTCTATACTTGTAAAAACTAATTTTTTATATCCTATAGTTAGATTTGTTTTTAAACTTAGAAACAAGTTTTCAAGAATTATTCTGTCGATCATTTGGCGCTTTGTATATAAGCTAAAAATCATACCTGAAATCCCTTTTTCCCAAAATCATATGTATTACTTATGGTTGATAAGGAATTTCCCTAGAAACTCAGATATTAAACATCTACGAAAAACTCTATATCAATTTAGTTATCTGCCAGTTATAAGTATCATACTTCCCATTGACCAGAACAATTTTTTGTATCTTAAAGATACTCTTGAATCTATTACTAATCAAATTTATCCATATTGGGAATTATGTGTAATAAAGAATATATCAGTAGATTCTGAAATCAATCATATTTTGGGAAATTATATTGCAAAATATGAGCAAATTAAAGTTTTTGACAATCAAACTAATAATGATTCTGACAATTTTAATAATGCTATAGAAATTGCAAATGGAGAATTTATATCTCTAATAGAGAATGGCGACTTATTGACCCATGATGCAATTTATCAAATGGTATTAGAGCTAAACAAATATCCTAATGCTGATATGATTTATTCAGATGAAGATAAAATAGACGATCAAGGATATTTAAAAAACCCATTTTTTAAGCCAGATTGGTGTCCTGATAGTTTTTTATCTAGAATGTATACTGGCTCTTTAGGTATCTATAGAAAACAATTGATTCTTCAAATAGGGGGATTTAGGGAAGAGTTTAATGAAGGAAAAGTTTATGATTTATTGCTACGCTTTACAGAACAAACATCTGCAATTTACCATGTTTCTAAGATTCTTTATCATGAACGTTTAAGATCTAAATCAAATTCTATATCAAATTTAGCTTGTAGAGCAATTTTCGAGGCAATTGATAGAAGAGATACAGCATGTGAATCAGTATCAATTCAAAACGGTTACTATATTCCCCGTTACCAAATAAAAGAATGCGATCTAGTTAGTATTATCATTCCAACTAAGAATTTAGGGAAAGTCTTAGATAGATGTCTTAACTCTATCTTTTCTAAAACTAATTATCCCAACTATCAAGTAATCTTAGTTGATAACGGAAGTACAGAAAACCATGCTATTAGAGCTATTAAAGAATGGCAAGTTAAAGAACCATTTAGGATTAAAGTTTATAAATATGATATTCCTTTTAATTATTCTAAGATTAACAACTATGCAGTTCAATTTGCCGAAGGTAAGTATTTATTGTTTCTAAACAATGATACTGAAATCATAAATGCAGATTGGATGAATGCAATGGTTGAGCAGTCTCAGCGTCATACAATAGGCGCAGTTGGTTCGCTACTTTTATATCCTGATAATACTGTGCAACATGCAGGAGTTATTTTAGGGATGGGAGGACTTGCAGATCACTGTCATAAACATTTCAAACAAGATTCTATTAATTATTTCGGACAGATACAAACAATTAACAATTATCTAGCTGTAACTGGTGCTTGTTTAATGTGCAGGAAAGAAATTTTTTATGAAGTAAATGGTTTTGAAGAAGAGTTATCTGTTGCTTTTAATGATATAGACTTTTGTCTAAAAATAATTGAAAAAGGATATAGAAATATCTACTTACCTCACGTTAAACTTTATCATCATGAATCTAAAAGCAGAGGTCACGATGATACACCAGAAAAGCTGAAAAGATTTAATGCTGAAATTAAATATATGCAGACAAAATGGAAGAAGTATATAGATTATGACCCTTGCTATAGTCCTCATCTTTCGCGCAATCACCTTGACTATAGAATTAACTTGAATAACTAATTACCGACAGTTCAGATGCGTAGTCCGTTAGACAAAACTCTAAAGATAGAATTTAGCATCCACCATTTTTTAGGACAGGGTAAATTTTTAACCTCGGAAATATCCATTAATTCCATTACTCTCCGAAATTCTTGTAACCTTCCTCGTTTTAACTGTCGCCATGCTCCCGCTAAAATAAACTGATACAGAAACAATGCTTTACAACTTACAATTTCCTCTGAACTTAAAATATTTAATTGTTTCACTTCCGCAAACAAACCTAATAATAGGTTAATTGTTTGTTCATTGAATACGCCCATTGTCAAAGCTTGATCATGAACTCGATAGGCTGTTGTGACATCTTGTAGACAATACACACCATATCGACTAAATAGCCTAATCCACATATCCAGATCGCAAGGCTCTCTCCACTCAGTCCGAAACATTCCCATTTCTGCAAAAGCAGAACGGGCGACCACGATCGCAGGAAATCTTACAAAAGACGAGTTTGACAATAGGCTTATCAACGCATCTCGTGGCGATAACCACTGATTTTCTTTAAAAATCTGCCGCTTCATGACTCTTTCTTGCTCATCCACTACCTCAACCCCAAATAAAAGAACAGGATGATTTACGGCTTTGATTGTTGCAAGGATGTTAGTAATAGCATCCTTTAATAAAAAGTCATCATCATGAAGAACGACTATATACTGTCCTGTGGTGAGGCTAATTGCGCGATTCCAATTTTCCACCATGCCTAAACGAACTGGATGATGTTCATAGATACATTGACCAGACCATTGACAGCAAACTTGCCTCATAATTTCTTCACATTCTTGAGTGCTTGAGTCATCCGTAATAACAATTTCCACGGATGACTCAAATTCCTTATTTCCTATCACAATCGATTCTAAAGCTCGGTGAAACCACAGTGGGCGGTTATAAGCTGGAATACAAATGCTTAGAATAGGACTATGAGACATTGCTTTAGGATCTATGTTATTTAGATTAATTGAAGCAGAAAACAAATTATGATCATGCTATAGTAATAATTCTGCTAAAATATTGAACCGAATCACGCAGAATTTTAGAGCCATAAACCCATGATTAAGTTGAGATTAAAGCGATTTGGCAAGAAGTTTGAAGCCAGCTATCGCATTGTAGTTGTCAATAGCACCAGCCGCCGCGATGGTCGTCCCCTTGCCGAGCTTGGTTTCTACAACCCACGTACCAAAGAAACCCAACTTGATGTACCTGCGATCGTCGATCGCATCAAAAAAGGTGCTCAACCCACTGATACAGTACGTCGCATCCTCGAAAAAGCTAAGGTATTCGATCTCGTTAGCGCTTAAAACATAATTAATAAAATAATTAAAATAAAATAATTATAAGTTTTTGCCTAACAGCAATGCCTAACTAAAAAATGCCCGACTATAACTCCTTAATTAGTTTTTTGCTAAAGCCATTACTAGCTCATCCAGATGCCTTGCGGGTAGATTTTGAGTCAAATAGCAAAAGCGATCGCGTCTGGATCAGAGTTGCATTCGATCCAGAAGATCGAGGGCGAGTTTTTGGCAAAGGGGGACGAACAATCCAAGCGGTGCGGACAGTTGTCATGACCGCAGCCCAAGAAGTTGGTCATAGCGCCAGATTTGAAGTTTTTGACCCAACCCCCAACGCAACCTCCGATGACTCTCAAGACAGTAACTCAGAGCGTCGAGAACGCCAACAAGTACAGGTCGAGCGTCCTCGGATCAATGTTGAAAAACCGAAGCGACGTGAAATCATTAACTAAAATAAAGGGGTCGCTAAGCGACCCCTTTATTTTTTAGTGAAATACAGTATATGAATGCAGGTGCGGAAATTCTTTGCATTGGGACAGAGTTATTACTGGGCGAAATTCTGAATAGTAATGCTCAATATCTAGCTCAACAGTTGGCGTTATTGGGAGTCCCACATTTTTATCAAACCGTTGTTGGAGATAACCCCGATCGCATTCATCAAGCCCTAGAAATTGCCGCTAGTCGCTCTAGCTTAATCATTACTACTGGTGGCTTGGGACCCACACCTGACGATCTCACCACCGAGGCGATCGCTAATTTCTTTGATACCCCCCTTGAAGAGCGTCCCGAAATTTGGGAACGCATTCAGCAAATGGCAGCGCAAACTGGTCGCCAACTTACTGCCAACAATCGCAAACAAGCCTTGCTACCCAAGGGATCTGAAATTTTACATAATCCCGTTGGTACTGCCCCCGGCATGATCTGGGAACCCCAACCCAATTTATTAATTCTCACCTTCCCCGGTGTACCGAGTGAGCTATATCCGATGTGGGAGCAAACGGCTGCCCCTTTGTTGCAAGCCAGAAATTATGGACAAGGCATATTTCACTCCAAAGTGTTGCTGTACTGGGGGATCGCTGAATCAGCATTAGCAACTAAAGTCAATCACTTATTCGATCTTAAAAATCCCACAGTTGCACCCTATGCCAACTATGGACAAGCCAGACTCAGGATTACGGCAAGAGCCAATACTCAAGAAGAGGCGATCGCCTTAATTGCCCCCGTCGAAGCGGAAATCCGCGAACTCACAGGCGAGTTTTGCTATGGTACTGATGAGGAAACCTTAGCAAGTGTGGCAGGTAAACTCTTACAAGAACGCGGACAAACCCTCGCCGTTGCCGAGTCCTGCACAGGTGGATGGTTAGGGCAAACAATAACAGAGGTATCAGGTAGCTCCAGCTATTTCCTCGGTGGTGTGATTAGCTATAGCAATGAAGTCAAGGCTGATTTGTTAAATGTCGATCACCAAACTCTCGATCAATATGGTGCTGTTAGTGCGATCGTTGCCGAACAAATGGCGATCGGGGTGAAGTCAAAACTTAAATCTGATTGGGGCATTAGCATTACGGGGATCGCAGGTCCAACGGGTGGCACAGAGACTAAACCTGTGGGGCTAGTTTATGTCGGGATCGCTGATCCTCAGGGCAAAGTCGAGGCGATCGAGTTGCGGTTTAGTCCCTCTAGAGGTAGAAATTGGATCAGAATGGCAACTGTAAGCTCAGCTTTAGATTTGTTTAGAAAAAGATTTGTTATGATTGGGTAAATAAACCTAGATGATGATAGGGAGCCAAGCATAGTGAAAGCGATCAAGAAAGCACTGAAAGAGATCGGCGAAATTCTAAATCGTGTTTTGGAATCCCTTTTGGGACAAAACCATCCCCAACCTGAGTTGATTCCGATACCAGTAAGAAATAACTCACGTCGCAACCATCGCCATTAAGGTTACATAAGACTCGCATTGCGAGTCTTATATTTTGTGGGGGAAATTTATTTCATCAAGCATAGTAAAAGACAAATAAAAATAAAAGATGAGAGATATCGTTTTGAGCTATCTCTCATCTTTTGCTTTTCAAAACCCAAAAGTAGCGGTTGCTACTTTTGGGTTTTATGTCCTAAGCAACCCTTTTATTGCTATAGGTTTTCTAAAGAAAAATCCACTAATAGTGTGACAAATAAATTTTGATTGAATTTCGCCGCTAAATGTGAGTTAAGGTATTATCTGACTCAACGTTAAAATAGAAGCATTTTTATGGTGCAAGAATTTATTCGCCTCTCCCAAGAGGTTAGATTCCCCGACAGCGCTCCTGCCGCTTACCCCGTATTTTTCAGGACTTATAGCCGCAAATATAATAATAAGCGGGAAAGCTGGGCGGAGGTATGCGATCGCACACTTACAGGTTTAAAAACACTAGGCAAGCTGACCCAAGAACAAGCTGACCTGATCGACAAGATGCAAAAGCAGCTTAAATCCCTCACCTCTGGGCGTTGGTTGTGGGTCGGTGGTACAGATTGGGTTGATCGACCTGAAAATTTCTCAGGCTCCTACAACTGCACCAGCACCAATGTCATCGACTGGCGCTCCTTTGGCTTGATGATGGATCTCGCCATGCAAGGCTCTGGCACGGGTGGCGTATTAGAGCCGCAGTACATCAGCCAATTGCCAGTAATTCGTAACCAGTTACAAGTCAATGTCATCGGTGCGATCGGGGCAACCCCCGTCGAAAAGCGTCGCCACAATACCGAAGTCGAGTTTGACTATGCCAATAATGCAGTTAAGTTCCATGTTGGCGATAGTCGTCAAGGTTGGGTCAAGTCCTACCAGTCTCTCCTAGAGCTATCTAGCGATGAAAAGTTTGACGCATCCAAGCCCGTTCAAATCACCGTTGACATCAGCGATGTCCGCCCCAGTGGTGAACCCCTCAAAGGCTTCGGCGGCATGGCAAATCCTGTCAAGTTGCCTACGCTTTATGATCGCTGCGCCAGCATTTTAAATAAAGCGATCGGTCGTCAACTCACCTCAGTTGAGTGCTGCATCCTCATCGATGAAGCCGCCGTTTGTATCGTAGCTGGTAATATTCGTCGTTGTCTCCCTGCTGGGGCATTGGTTCATAGTGAATCTGGATTAGTACCAATTGAAAAAATTCGGATCGGAGATCGGGTGCTAACCAGTAAGGGATTCTATCCTGTTACTAACTTCTTTGATCAAGGTAGACAATCACTTTGCCGAATCAAAACCGAAGACGGCTATTTTGAATGCACACCTGACCATAAAGTTGCAGTCTTGGAAGATGTATATGGCGCATATCGGATGGTTAAAGCTAAAGATCTCAAGGCAGATGACCGATTGATATTTGTACCAAAAGCCATTACTGGTACTGCGACTGAATTGCCAGAATTCAAAGGAACGTTAGCTCCGAATGCTAAACGAATCACTATTCCTGCACTTACCGCAGATGTCGCCTACTTCATTGGCTATTTGCACGGTGATGGCTCGGTTGGAAGTGATGGTTGGCGCGTGCGGTTCCGAATTTCTGAAGACCAACAACAGATCATTGATAAACTCATCGCTGTTGGAGAACTATTTGGATTAGATACTTATACGCTGAGAACACCAGAACAATCTAAAGCGAAGGCTTTTGAACTTCAATTCAACTCTAGTGCGCTCAATCAGTATCTATCTCAATTCAAACAAGCCTTTACTTCGATTAACATCCCTGACTGCATATTGTTGGCAACTGCTAATATCCGTGAAGCATACCTAGCTGGGTTGGCAGATGCTGATGGTTGTTTTAGTCAAGGCGTGTTAGTTGCATCAGTGCATTCTGATTTCTTGCGTCAAGTTCAATCGGTCTATGCTTCATTAGGGATCACAGCTAGGTTGTGTCATTCTACACGCAAGCGCACAGGTAAATGGGAAGGTGAACTAGTCACTGTTGGTGAAACAGCCTTTGATAAAACAGCTAACTTGTTTTCCACTTATTCATTACGTTTTGCTCAAATCCAAAAAGTTCGTCCTAAGTCATTTAATGATCATGGATTTCCAAAATCAATGGTCAGACCGATTGTAAATACCTATCAGTATCATTGGGGGGCAGTTCACAAACAAATGCCTGCACTCACAGTGAAGAAATATATTCCTGAATGCACAGATTTAATTCCTGTAAAGGTAAAATCAGTTGAGTTTGATGTCAGAGTTGCGCCGACTTATGACATTGAAGTTGCTTCCATTCATGAGTTTGTTTGTGAAGGTATTCTTGTTTCAAACAGTGCAGGTATGAGGCAATTCTCTTCTGAAGATGCGCTCGGTTCTGTCGCAAAGGATAATCTCTGGCAGCAGGATGAAGCAGGTAACTGGCGCATCGATCCTGAGCGCGATGCTTTGAGAATGGCGAACCACACAAGAGTATTCCATCGTAAACCCACTGAACAAGAATGTATTGATGCTGTTCGTAAGCAATATTATTCAGGTGAAGGAGCAATTCAATGGGCGGGTGAAGCGATCGCCCGTTCTAACGCAGACTTGATTACAACTCCCGAACTAAAGCGTGATTTCTTAGCGGCTTATGTGAAAGGCGAAGGAAAAGAATGGTTGCGATCGCAGCAGACCGAAGTCACTGAACGTGAGTTAGAACACAGATTACAGCGTTATGCTCTCAATCCTTGTGGTGAAATAACTGGGGCTGACTTCCATTGCAATTTGTCTGAGGTGCATCTCAATCAACTCAATCCTCGCAATGAGAAAGAACAGGAAGAAGCCTTTAAGGCAGGTGCTTTATCTGTCGCGGCTTTGCTCAATCATCTCTTCAATGAAGAACGCTATCAATTTAGCCGTGAAGTTGACCCAATTGTGGGTGTATCCTTCACAGGACTATTTGATTTCTTCGTTCATGCCTTTGGTGTGGAATGGTTGCGTTGGTGGGAAGCAGGTCGTCCTGACACGGTGCAGGGGCTAGACTTCAAAGAGAAGGAAGCTGATTATCTAAATCGCTGGCGTGAGATTGTGCATCAGACGGTTTGGGAATATTGCGACGCGCATGGTTTACGCCGCCCGAATCGTTGCACGACAACTCAACCAGCAGGCACAAAATCCTTACTGACTGGTGCTTCCCCTGGATGGCATCCGCCGAAGGCGCAGCGCTTTATCCGTCGGATCACTTTCCGTAAGGAAGATCCTGTGGCACGGGCTTGCATGGACTATGGCTATAGCATCATTCCTTCGCAATCGGATAAGGATGAGAATGGACAATTGCTAAACGATCCTTTCGATCCGAGATGTACGGAATGGTTGGTGGAGATTCCTGTGAGTGTTTCTTGGGCTGACCTTGACGGTGCTGATCAGGTGGAAATCAGTAAGTTCGATGTGATGGCGCAGTTTGATTTCTATATGCAGGTGCAGAAGCATTACACTCGCCATAATACTTCCGCAACTTTGGAATTGCGCGAGCATGAAATCGAGCCTTTAGGGAAGAAGATTTACGAAGCGATTCGTGATGATGAGGGTTATATCTCGGCGGCGCTATTAGCGCGTTTTGATGATCTGCAAACTTTCCCCCGTTTGCCCTTTGAACCAATCGATAAGGCAACTTATGAGAAGCTCAGTGCTGAGGTGCTAGTACGTCGCAAGTCTGATGATTTTTACGCAAGTTTGTTGCGTTATGATTCGGGTGAGTTGATGGATGCTGGCCCTGCGGGTTGCGATTCTGATAAGTGTATGTTCCCTGAACAGAAGCCATAAGCTCGTTTCAACATAATGATTTAGGTGATTAGATAGAAATTTTCTTGCTAATCACCTAAATTACTAAGAGTTTGAATTCGGCTATAATCTAAAATATGCTTTAAGAATGTATGCACAAGCAGGAAATATAAAGCTATGCAAGCAATTCGGTTACAACAAACTATAGAAAAAGACGGTGAAATTCATCTAAGCAATCTGCCTGTTTTTCAAGGGCAACAGGTTGATGTAGTAGTTTCGCTTTCTCCTTTGCCTGAGCCTAAAAAAACTTTTACTGCTCGTCAATTACTAAATTCTGGGTTAATTGGTGTGTGGGAAAATCGTACTGATATTAAGGATAGTCTGACCTACGCTCGGCAGTTGCGCGAACAATCTCAAGCGAAACGTTATGATCTTTTTGGATAGTGACATTATCATCGATTTCCTGCGAAGATATCCTCCTGCGATTAGTTGGTTAGAATCTCTAGAGGATGAGAAGATTGCTTTATCTGGATATGTGGCAATGGAACTAATGCAGGGATGTAATAACAAGATTGAATTGCAGCAAGTCCGAAAATTGATTGCTAATTTTGAGGTTGTCTGGGCGACAGCCGAAACTTGTAATCAAGCTTTAGAAGTGTTTGCAGAGTATAACCTCAGTCATGGTCTTGGTTTGATTGATGCTTTGATTGGTCAAACTTCTATTTCTTTAGGTGTGCCGTTACATACGTTTAATGTCAAGCACTATGCAGTGATTCCAAATCTCACAACTGTGCAACCATACAAGAGGCTGTAGCTCAGTTGATTTCAAGTTACGATTGTTCGCTAATGAAACGGAGATAGACAAAGACTATGTTTACCAAAGAAAAATCAAGCAATCTTAAATCGCTAAGTCTATAGATGCTCTCTATCTAACTGAGCAGTTATACAGCCTATTGAGGGAAAGAGTAGTACAAGATAAGCTAGGATAGCAAAACCCAAAAGAGAGTAAAAAATGGCACCTTACTCACTAGATCTCAGAGAAAAGATCGTAGCAAACTACGAAGCAGGAAATACATCGATTCGGGAAGTAGCGAAGCAATTTCAAGTCGCGACGAAAACAGTGCAAAAACTACTGAATCAATACCGAGAGACAGGAGAACTAAACCACAAACCATTAGGTAGTCCAATCAAAAGTCCCCTCGAAGCGCATCAGGAGAAAATCCTCGAAATTGTCTCAGAGCATCCAGATTGGACACTATGGCAGTACTGTGAAGAAGTAGCAGAACAAACAGGAGTATCAGTGACCACAGGCAGCATGTGCCGATTTTTCCAGAGGCATAACATCACTCTAAAAAAAAGACCTATCGCCATGAAAAGGTAAAAAGTGAGGCAGTACAACAGCAAAGATGTGAATTTTGGGAAGCATTGAATGAAGTGAAAGCTGAAGATCTGATTTGTATTGATGAAACGGGAGTATGGCAGGGGATGGAACGCTCTGTGGCAAGAAGTGAATGTGGCAAAAGAGTATTCAGTCTTCGTCCCTTTTACAAAGGTCAGAAATACACAATAATTGGCGCTATTTCAGTTGATGGGATTGTTTGCCTGAAAACGATTCAGGGTTCTATGAAAGGAGCAGATTTTCTCACCTTTGTCCAAGATGACCTAGTACCTAAATTACGTCCTGAGCATAGGATCATCATGGATAACCTCAACTGCCATAAAGTTGAGGGGGTCGCAAAAGCAATTACAG
Source organism: Pseudanabaena sp. Chao 1811 (assembly GCF_027942295.1). NCBI lineage: Bacteria > Bacillati > Cyanobacteriota > Cyanophyceae > Pseudanabaenales > Pseudanabaenaceae > Pseudanabaena > Pseudanabaena sp. Chao 1811. The sequence goes on along the minus strand of NZ_CP101416.1, from coordinate 2,432,805 downwards.
CGACAGGTGCTAAGATTTTGTACTTACCCACCTATTCTCCTGATTTTAATCCAATTGAGATGATGTGGTCGGTTCTCAAATATTTTATTAGATTGCTTAGACCTCATTCTCAAAAACTACTTCAGCATTTAATCAACGTTTTCCCTTACTTGTTAGAAAAAGATTTCTTCAAAAATTGGTTTACTAAGTGTTGTTACTGTACTACTTAATCCCTCAATGGACTGTAGCTGTTGTGAAACAAGTGTTCAGATTCAATTGCGTGGCAAGTTAATCATGAAAATTGAGCGTAAAACTTATAAAGACGGTAATCTCTACCCTGAAGTATTCAACTATTTAAAGAATCTGCCTGATAGCATTCTTTTTCATCCTGACCATACAGAGTATCATCCATTTTCAATTTATAATCGTTCAATAGATAGAATAGTAAAAGCTTTCATATCTGTTTTGAGCGAGTTAGATCAAATATCTAACGCCTTGTTTGATGCTAATGGGAATCCGACTTATAGATTAGATAAGTTGCCAGATCTTCAGAAGGAGTTACTTAGCGCTATGCAGTCTCATATTGATGATTGTTATCGCATTCTTAAAACACTTCACCCACCTGATTTAAGAGCTAACAATACACTTTTTGTGGAGCGTTGGCTTGAGAAAGCTAAGCATCCTACCTACAAAGATTTTGAAAGAAATATCAAGGATTATAAAAATCCATTGGCTATTATTGTAAATAAAATCAAACACAACGGTGGTCAACTTCGTTCAATAATGGTTTACTCACGAGGTCGTGATATTGTTGTTCAAGATCTAAAAAGCGGTATCCAATTCCCTTACCCGAATGCTCGTATAGTTGGTTATTTTCTGGAAGGTATGCAGCCAGATGGAGTTATTGGAGCTGATTTTGCCGTTCATCATAAGGGAGATACTGCAATCTCTCTTAATCGTGATTTGCGGTTTCATTTTGCAAATCTCTATTGTATTGGTCGCTATCTAAAGAAAGCGATCATTAGGGCTGTTCGACATACTCATAGAATAGATCTACATCCTTCAGTAGTTGTAATTGAGTCTACTTCTAATTGGCAAGAGCTAGAGAAAATTTCAAAGCAGATCAGCCGTCTGCCATCACTTTTCTTTAAAGATGAGTTTTCTAAAGCAACACCTGATGTTGTTTACTATTGTAGTGATCATGGCTCCGAATTGATTTTAGAGTTTCCTAGTACTCGGAAAGTAACTTGGCAGGGCGACGCAACACTCTACGCAGAGTTTCAATTAGATGGTGTTTCTTCTGAATATAGAGTTCCATATTCGAGAGTATAAAGTGTGAATATAGTTTTTGGCATCTGCAAAAAGCTATCTCTACTTTTTAATCATTAATCGAAATGATGTGATATAAGGATATGTATAATTAAATGGCATCAGTCCCTCCCAGTCCCAAGATTTATCACATTACCCATATCGACAACCTGCCAAATATTGCCGCCAATATGGGATTAGTTTCAGATGCAACCCGCGTAGCAAGAGGTCTTTCTTGTTCATTAGTGGGAATGTCCACTATTAAGGAAAGAAGACTCAAAGAGATAGAAGTCCCATGTCATCCAAAAACAATGGTTGGACAGTATGTACCTTTTTACTTCTGTCCACGTTCAATAATGCTTTTTATGCTACACATGGGAAACCATCCTGATATTAGCTAGAAAGGAGGTCAACAACCGATAGTTCATTTGCAAGCCGACTTCCATAAAGTCATTAATTGGGCAAACTCAAACAGCGTAAATTGGGCATTCAGTAATGGTAATGCAGGTGCTTACTTGACTAACTTTTACAATCACCCCTCTAAACTTAACGAGATTGACTGGGGTGCTGTTTTTTCTTCAGATTTTCGTGATGCTAAAATCAAGGAAGGGAAACAAGCGGAGTTTTTGATGTTTGATGTCTTTCCGTGGACATTGATTGAGAAAATTGGGATAATCAATAGTACGATGGCAACAAAGGTTAAGACGACTTTAGCAAATGTCGCCCACAAACCAGTTATAGCCGTAGAACCTAATTGGTACTTTGATAGCAGACGCTAAACCCATGATTGAGCTAACTCAAGGCGATATCCTCAAAGCTGACGCTGAAGCGTTGGTTAACACCGTCAATTGTGTTGGCGTTATGGGTCGTGGCATTGCACTACAATTCCGCAAAGCATTTCCAGAAAATTTCAAGGTTTATGAAGCCGCTTGCAAAGCTAACGAAGTGCAAGCAGGCAAAATGTTTGTGTATGACCTGAATCGTTTGTATGCGCCTCGCTTCATTATCAACTTTCCAACTAAGCGCCACTGGAAAAGCAAAAGCCACATCGAAGACATTAAGGCTGGGCTAGAAGATTTAATAAATGTGGTACAGCAACATCAGATTCGCTCGATCGCAATTCCTCCATTAGGTTGTGGTTTAGGTGGTCTAAACTGGGAAGATGTACGTCCACTAATTATTGAAGCTTTTCAGTCCCTACCAGAAGTAGCTGTTTTGCTATTTGAGCCTGTAGGTGCGCCTCAAGCTAGTGTGATGGTCAAAGAGAGTAAAGTTCCAAATATGACTGTGGGACGAGCCGCTCTATTAGGACTGATGCGCCGCTATTTATCTGCTGTTATGGATCCTAGCGTTACCCTGTTAGAAGTGCATAAGCTCATGTACTTTATGCAGGAGGCTGGCGAACCTCTGCGGCTAAATTATCAAAAGGCTCCCTATGGTCCTTATGCTGAAAATCTACGCCATGTTCTCAGTTATATTGAAGGGCATTTTATCAGTGGCTATGGCGATGCTGAAGATCGACCAGACAAGCCACTAGAATTGATTCCTAATGCTTTTGAGCAAGCTGAATCATTTCTTGCAGAGCATGAGTCTACAAGGCTAAGGTTTGATCGTGTTGCCGTTCTGATTAAAGGATTTGAAACAACTTTTGGAATGGAATTGCTATCAACGGTACATTGGGTTGCCACGAGAGAAGAAGCAACAACCGCAGAATTAGCTGTCGCCAAAATCTATGATTGGAATACTAGAAAACGTATGTTTGAATCTCGTCATATTCATGTAGCGTGGGAACGATTGCGTGAGGCTGGTTGGCTACCAAAATTCAATATGCAATAACCTGTCAAGCGTAAAAAGTTCCTACTATGCCGACAAACTAAGTAACCGTAAATTTATCTCTACCTTTTGAAGTGATTGTTGACATAATGCGATCGCTAAAACTTCTAAAGAAAATTAACCATAAACAAAAAACGAATCGCAATGCGATTCGTTTTTTGTTTATGAGGACTTTACAAACAGCAATTTATGGATTGCCACTGCATCGACGCACTTATTGATATTTCTAGACATTAACTTCAGCAGGTTTAACTTGAGCTAGCAAACCAGTTAGGAATTCACCCTCGATTACTTCTGTTTCCAAAAGCTTCTCAGAGATTGACTCTAGCAAATCACGATTAGCATTGAGAATCGCTAGCGCCTTGGCATGGGCATTTTCGACGATGGTTTTGATTTCCTTGTCGATCGCTTCCGAAGTTGCAGGGCTGACATTACGTGCCATCTCCATACCACCGAGGAATTGATTTTGTTGCTTTTGGTAAGCAAGAGGTCCCAAGACTTCGCTCATACCGTAGCTAGTTACCATCTTATCGGCGAGTTCCGTAGCACGTTGCAGGTCATTGGATGCACCAGTAGTAATGCTACCGAAGATAATTTCTTCTGCCGATCGCCCACCGAGGAGAGTTGCAATTTGGGCTTCGATTTCTTCTTTGCTTAATAGGAAGCGATCTTCTGTGGGTAGTTGCAAGGTATAGCCAAGAGCCGCCATGCCGCGAGGCACGATGGAGATTTTCTCAACCTTGCCGCTTCCGGGGTTTAATGCACCAACTAGAGCGTGACCAACTTCGTGATAGGCAACAATCCGTTTCTCATTCTCATTGAGAACACGACTCTTCTTTTCCAGACCAGCAACTACACGTTCGACAGCTTCAGCAAAGTCTTCGAGCAAGACAGTTTCACGTCCAGCACGAGCCGCAAGTAGCGCTGCTTCATTAACGAGGTTGGCAAGGTCTGCACCTGCAAATCCTGACGTACGGGTAGCGATCGTTTCGAGGTCAACACTTTGGTCGAGAGTTACTTTCGCTGCATGGATTTTGAGAATTGCTAAGCGTCCACTCTTGTCGGGGCGATCAACTAATACTTGGCGATCGAAACGACCGGGACGTAACAATGCTTGGTCAAGGGTTTCAGGACGGTTGGTTGCCGCAAGTACGATTACGGTTGTTCCATCTACACCGAAACCATCCATTTCCGTAAGCAATTGGTTGAGAGTTTGTTCGCGTTCGTCGTTACCGCCGTACATACCACCGCTAGAACGCGCCTTACCGATCGCATCAAGTTCATCGATAAAGATGATACAAGGAGATTGTTTTTTGGCTTGTTCAAACAGGTCACGGACTCGCGAAGAACCGACACCAACAAAGAGTTCGACAAATTCAGAACCAGAGATGCTGAAGAAGGGAACGCCTGCTTCACCAGCCACAGCCTTAGCGAGGAGGGTTTTACCTGTTCCGGGGGGGCCCACTAGCAATACACCTTTGGGAATCTTCGCGCCGATTTTGGTGTATTTCTCAGGAGTCTTGAGGAACTGGACAATTTCTTGGAGTTCTTGCTTAGCTTCATCAACACCTGCAACATCACCAAATAAAGTCTTTGTCGATTCACCTTCAACATAAACCTTTGCCTTGCTCTTACCGATTTGCAAGCCACCAGGAGCGCCGCCGCCACCGTTACGGCTAAAGAGTTGGAAAATACCGACAAAAATTAAGGGAGGAATGACCCAACTTAGTAATGTACCAAACCAGCTATCCTTTTTGACAGGAGCTGCCGCAAATTCGACGTTACTCTTTTCGAGACGTTCGGGTAAGTTCAAATCAAAAATAGGTGTAGTGGAGATCACATCTCCAGCAACTTCGGGGCTGACACCTTTTAATTGATAGGTGATTTGGTCTTGTCCTATATATACCCTTGCGACATGCCCCTCTTCGACCTCATGGACGAAGAGGCTATAGGGAACGCGAGGCAAGGCGGGAGCAAACAGATTTGGGAGAAAGATGTTTATTATGAGCAATCCTGAGCCGATCAGCAATAGGACATTGCCAATCAGACGAGCACGCGATCGCTTGGGGTCTTCTTTTTTTACAGCCATTTTTTTATTTTTTAAACTTTACAATCTGTTACTAAAGTCATTATAGAAATGTTGGTCTAAGGTTGCTAGATCCCTAACGTAGGGATAGCCGCCTGTGCAAATAGGAAGATAAAAACCAAAAAACGTTTGTGCAGTACAGTCCACTTGATATTTTAGTGTCATCTCTGAATCTCTACCAATTGCTAGAAGCAGACCAAAGGACAACGAATTGAGTATTACTTTTGTTTTTTCAATCTTCGAGAACACCTACCTACGATTGCTTACAGTCCTTTGCGCTTTATAATTCGTGCTGTTGATTTGTTCCCTGTAAACAATAATGTCTAGTATCTTGCCAAAACAACCTGACTATAAATCTTTCCAGTGTTTGAGTAAGATAGAAACACTGGATATCTCTTCGGTGTCATTGACCCCAGACGGACAGAAAATTGTGGGGCAAAGCCGTAATCAGAAAAAGTTAACGGTTTGGGATGCTCAAACGGGTGCTGTGATCAGAACTTTGACTGAATGGGAATCGGTCAAGTGGATCAGAGTCACGAAAAATGGTCAAATTGTGATCAGTTTCAGAGAAGATGGCACTGTTGTCTTGCAGGATTTGGAGAGTGATCGCATCATTGGGACTGTGCATAGCGAAGACTTTGTTTTTGCAGATTGGGTTGTGACTCCAGATGGTCAATGGCTAGCAGGGCGGAAAGATGACATGGTAAAGGTTTGGCAAACACAGACGGGGGAATTAGTACACACCATCACTTTGACAGATCGCCCCAATCAAGCACCAGCATCTGATTACAGTATTTTCTGTGAAGAGATTCGCTATTGCATTCCCTATACTTACATGGAGATTCTACCAGATGGAAGCGCGATCGCTGTGAGCTATGGGAAATGGGTCAAACTGTATTTTCTTGATCGTGATGAAGAAGTTGTTGTTTATCAGAGTAGTCTAGAAGAAAAAGAAACTCTCTTCGGTCCGTTAAGATTTGGTTCTAATGGTGACTGTTTAATTGGTACACACCGATCAGACGCAGAATTTAGAGTTTGGTATTACAAAAAACACAAGCATTATCAAAAGCGATGGCACTCAGTTCAGCATCGACGAATTGCATGTGTAGATATCAGCCAAGATGGACAGATATTAGTAAGTTCGGTCCATACCGATAGTCAGGACTTTTTGATCAAGTCTTTCGATTTGTTGACGGGTGCAGAACGGGGTGTGATTCGCATCAATCATCAATCTCCAATCACCGATATTGCCACCAATATCGATGGTACATTAGCGGCTACATACAGTGGAGATCGTAGTATTCGATTGTGGAATCTCTTTACGGGGCAATGTTTACAGGCTATTCATAGTTATTTAGATGGTCGCTATTTAAATGTGCAGGGCTACTTTTTTTTAGGCTTTGCTGCCGACAATCAAACGATAATTATAGCTAACCAAGGAATCATTCGCCTATGGCGTGGGCATTTATTTATCCAAGATTTGACCCCACATAAAATGAAGATCCGAGATATTGCCCTAAGTCCTAATCGAGAAAAGTTAATTTGTAGTATTCAAGAGAATCCAGATAGAAGTGAATCGACTGCAAGTTCCATCTCTTATATCCAGATTTGGAGTCTTGCGACCAAAAAGGTAATTAAAACCTGTGAAATCCCTATTCATACTGATGCCAAATTAGCGATGAGTCATGATGAACAAATTTTCTTTTATGCTAATTTCCAGAGGATTGAAGTCATTAGCATTTCAGGGGAGAGACTTCTTACTATTTATGGGCCACCAACTTGTATTATGGTAATCCTTCCTTGCCCCGATTTGCAAACCATGATCATTGGCACTCAAGATGGACAAATTCTTGTTTGGAATTATAAGACAGGAGAACGCATTCGTCAGATTCAAGTCAATAACACAGCGATACGATCGCTTGTCATCACACCCAATCAACAACATCTGATCAGTGCTAGTGACGATGGTTCTATCAATGTCTGGGATTTACAGACTGGGAATTTGGTGCGATCGCTCATTGGTCATACAACTGCTGTACATACTCTATCTTTAACAGGTGATGGAAAGACTCTGATGAGCAGCAGTGTCGATGGTTGTGTCAATTTGTGGGATTGGCATCACTCGCAACCACAACATACATTTGATTCATCTAGTAAGGCTAGTATCGCAAGTGCGATGACGCTTGATGGCGCTTACTTAGTTCACGGATTTGCAGATCAACTTCAGATTTGGGGAGTCCCGTCGAAATAACATGAAACATACTCTCGAAAAAGATAGGTGGAAATATATAGTTGTGCAGCACAGTCAACTTAAGCTTTTGGTTTATGACTTAGAACAGGAGATTATTGATCAATGGATAAAGTAATTTATAGACAATATATTCAATAGCTAATGCAGGCAAGAGCGAATCTTTCTATGCAATCTTCAAAGGATGTTGAGGCTCAGACTATTTTTGATGTGGAGCGCGATCACTATCAGTTAGTTTATGTAGGTTGGAGCCGTAATGATATAAGAGATTATGGATGTTTGTTACATCTAGATATCAAGGATGAAAAGATTTGGATTCAATATGATGGAACTGAGGGTAGTATTGCCTATGAACTATTGAAGCTAGGCGTACCAAGGGAAGATATTGTATTAGAATTTCAACCTCTTAGAGTTCTTGCTGACACCGAGTTTGCTGTAGGTTAAAAAGAATTGCAGCGCTTTACACCACAATTCTTTTTTTGCAGCTATATTTCATGCGACTTGATAATTGAAATTGAAGGTTGCCCATTGCTGGACATCTAACATCCATACGTCGCTGATATTCGCAAGATTGCCAAACTCAGAGGGCTTGCCTGCACGGTCAAGATCTTCGAGGAGGGCTTGGGCAACTTGGAGTGGGTTGGGAATGGCAATCAGTCCATTGAGCGATGAAGCTTGGCGTTGAGATGCTTCTAAAGTCTTAGCTACTTGCAAAAGTGGCGATCGGCTAATTACCACTTGGACATCAACCATTCCCTGCGGCGCGGAAACTGCCCAATTCATAGGCGCTTTGGGATAGGGAATTGTCAGGGTTGCCGCAGGAGGAATTACCCCATCGTTGGCATAGGGAGTGGCGATAAAGTTGGGGGTGAGGACTTTGCTCCTCGGATCGAGGCAAAAAATTCGCACATAGAGGGGCTGATCGCTGAAGTTTTCAATTTGGCATTCAAGGCGATCGCCTATATTGATGGGCTTTGTCCGAGCAATATTATTGACGGTATTAGATGGGATTAGACCTGCACGGGCAGAAGCTTTGCTGGCAATTGTCACGGAGCGCTCATCCATACCAATCATTGCCTTAAGCGTCACCTTGACATTGAGATGCGATGTTGCTTGATTTTCGGTAGCACGAATTAGTTTTGCGGCAAGGAGGCTTTCGAGAAAGGGTTGTAATCGCTTGATAGCCACACCAACGGACTCACCAACGGAGCCAAAGGAGCCAAGGATGGGGGTATGTCCGACCGTAAATAATCCATAGCTTGCCGATTGCACGCCAAAGAGACAGTCGGCGCATTGCTCGTTGGCATTGACTCCAAACATATTCGGTAAAGTCGAGAAGGCGCTAGTGGCATCAACACGCTCGATTTTGCTCAAGCCGCCATCGAGGGCGATCGCTAATTTGATATTGTGCGAAACAGCCCGCATAACTTCTTGGAGTAGCTGCCCTGTTTCTAGTTTTTGCAAACTACTATAATCATTTAAAATTTCAACTTTGGCATTAAACCCAGTCCGTGATTTAACTTGGACTGTGGCTTGGGGAACTGCTACAACTGGTTGAGAAGATGGACTGGGAGTTGCTTCAGATTCCTTAGCGATTGTAGGAGTTGCCGCCGCAACTTGGGTTGCCATGACCTGCAAAATGGAACCTGCCATGTAATTACTTAAAACCGTGATCGGGAAACCTGCCAAGCTAATATCAGCCGTACGCCGATCAGTGCTGTTAAGAATTACGCCATCGGAGCCAAAATCAGGAGTTGTTAACAATGAGTTAAAGGTACTAGTAGCGATCGCTTTTTGTTTTGTAGGATCAAGTTCCACCATTGCCGCAATTTGTTTGTCAATGGAGAGATTGTCATTATGCAGCGCCCGCCGATCTAAGGTGGTTGCTAAATCACTCATCACCACATTAATCGTAGTTGCAGGGGTGATTTGCCAAAGCTGCTGTACTAAAGCATAGGTAAATGCGCCACTACTAAATCCTGACCATTGGGCATCGGCACAGAGCATATCTCCCGATGCAGCCCGTAAAATTGTGCCGATCGCTTGTTTCTCTAGTTGGGCTACTTCCGTTGGTGCTTGCCAGTCATTACGCCCAACCCGCGATCGCAGGCGAAAATTACCAAGTGTTGAGATATTCGGGTAGTAAAATCCTGCATCAATCACACACAACAGCCGATCTGTTGAGATTTGCTGGAGCCAACTGCGCCATTCCTGTAGGGTAATATCCCGCAAATTTTCGAGATTTTGAGGCAATCCACTATCAACGGGAACCAGTGTATTGTAGTTTCCCAAGCGCGAGCCATGTCCACTAAAGTGAATCATTACCAGATCATCGGGGAGTGTCTGGGCTACCAAATGTTCTGTAATCGCATCATTGATATTTGCCCGCGTTGCTTCGCGATCGGTGAGGGTGACAATATCTTGAGGGGCAAACCCAAAACGATGAATTAATAATTCCCTCTGCAACTCGACATCATTGACGCAGCCATGCAGGGGCAACCAACCACTTGATGTAGTATTTTGTGAAAAATTTGGAGTGTTTTGCGAATCATCCTTTGCCTCATATTGATTAATCCCGATCAGTAGCGCTCGTTTCCGTTGTGCTGAGACAGAAGTTTGACGGACAAATTGCTCTGCGGCAAATGCCACGCGATCGCGGGTGAGAAATTGCCATCCGATCAGGCTAGTCAGACCCGCCTGCAAGAATTTTCGCCTTGCAATCCCCATATATATGCCGTGAATTCCTTTGCGTTGTGACGATTGCTCTTTTAATTAAAGCCGATTCAAGACACCTCTTTTCAGTTATTTTGGCTGATTTTTTACTAGATTTTTTCAATAAGTAGAATTACTCAAACCAACCAAAAGGAAAAGCTTCACTTTGTGGCATAGCTCCTTTTCTAAGAAATATAGGCTTTCTAGAGCAATGCCCATTTCACGAAGCTTAGCCATAAATTTAGCGATCGCCCATGTCTCTAAATCTAATTATATAATTTCTTTATCCAATGATTGAAGGCTGGAACTTTGTGCCAACATTCAATTAAATACCGCATTGCTACCTTGAGCCAAATCTTTCCTAAATCTCTATACCTACATATTCCCTTTTGTAAGCGACGTTGTTTTTATTGTGACTTCGCAATTACGACAGGTGGCGAAAATCTCAAGCAGCAATATGTGGATGTGCTGTGCCAAGAAATAGCTTTGACTGTTGCCGAGATTCCACCTATTGAACCATTGCAAACTATCTTTTTCGGTGGGGGAACGCCATCTTTGCTATCGGTAAAACAGCTTGAGCAGATTCTCGAAACAATTACCAAGTATTTTGCGATCGCCTCTAACGCCGAAATTTCCCTTGAAGCTAATGCAGGAACAGTTAGTCTTGAGACTTTGCAAGGTTATCGCAGTTTGGGCATCAATCGCATTAGTTTAGGCGCACAGGCTTTTCAGCAGGAATTATTAGATGTATGTGGTCGTGGTCATAGTGTTGCCGAAATTTATGAAGCAGTAGATGCGATTCAAAAATCGGGATTTGAGAACTTCAGTTTAGATTTAATCTCAGGGCTACCCCATCAAACAATGACCGATTGGCAGGACTCCCTCGAAAAAGCGATCGCTTTGCAACCTACCCATCTATCTGTTTATGACTTAACCATCGAGGAGGGAACTGCCTTTGGTAAGCGCTATCAAGCAGGTGATCAACCCTTGCCAACGGAAGATCATACGGTTGCGATGTATATCGCCGCCCATGAGTTGCTACCTGCCGCAGGTTATGAGCATTATGAAATCTCGAATTACGCTCAATCTGGTTATCAAGCACAACATAATTTGACCTATTGGCATAACCAACCCTTTTATGGCATGGGTATGGGAGCGACCAGTTATATTAATCGCCAAAGAATTGATCGCCCACGCAGAATGCGGGAATATCTCGATGCGATCGCGCAATGGCAATCATCGGGAATTGGCTTTACGGCTCCTGTAATTGACGATAGAGAGGAGTTAATGGATACGCTAATGCAGGGGTTACGCTTGGCGGAAGGCTTGAGTTTAAAGGCTTTGCAATTAAATTATGGAACAGAACTTTGCGATCGCGCTTTGCAAATTCTCCATCCCTATCAATCTCAGAACTGGGTAAATTTGGTAGAACAATCACAGGATACTCGGATCATGTTAGTTCCTCCCGATGGTTGGCTATTTTCCAACATCATCATTGCTGACCTATACAAAAATTTGTAAAAGTAAAAAGGGGCGCGAAGCGTCCCTTTTTACTATGGCGTTAGATATTCCTGAAGTTGCGATCGCAAAGATCTATAACTTGCGTCATCAGGATCAGATATCGTTTCAATCGTTAAACCTAGCGATCGCTGATTAGGAACAGTTACTTTTGCAGAATTTTGCCAGAGTACCCAACGACTACCCAAGGGCAAATAGGCAACGCTATCATTACGATGGGATAGCCAGACCACAGGTAAATCAGGGATATCTTTGAGAATGTCTACTTGGGTCGCGACATCGGAAACATTAGCGGCGGCTAGGGTTTCTAAAACTGCGCGATCGCTTTGGACTATACCTGTCTCTGCTGTCCATAACCTCACGCTTAGTTTGGATTTCTGGGCATAGAAATAGAGCGAAGCTGCGGCAACTACTGCCTCTTCAAAAGCTTGAGGCTGCCATCCAGCGGAAGTGTCAAGGGCGATCGCCACTTCTTGACCACCAATTGTTACTTCCAATTCCCGCACCCGTAATTCCCCAAATTTGGCACTAGTGCGCCAATGGATTAGCCGCGTCGGATCACCCCAACGGTAAGGGCGCAAGGTTTTAGTTAGACCTTCTGTCGCATTACTATAGTTGTGATCATCACTATATTGGCGCGGATTGGTATCATTTCCTAATTGATCAACTAAAGGACAACGCTCCAATGGAAGTACCGTTGGATAAACAATCACTTTCTGTCCCGATGGGCAAGCCCGACGACTGCGAAAGAGTCCCAATGGACTGGAAGTGGCAATTTCTGTGGATCTAAATAAAAACACACCACGCTTAGTAGTTTTCGCTTCGTAGCGCCATCGATATTCTTGAAGTGGCGCAATCATCTCAATGACTACTTCCTGCTGCAAAATATTTGAGAGATACTCTGGCAAAACATCCCGAACTTCTAGTAGGCGTTTTTCCGTGCGACCTAGATTTTGAATTCTCAAGTCCACCCACAGATCATCACCGACACTCACAGGATCAATTGGCGATCGCACCACTGAGATTTCCGCCAGTAAGCGTTTTGGCATCACTGCCCCCACAATTAATAGCGCAAAGCTCACGCCACTAATGACATACAACCAACCCGCAAGGGTATTAGTCGCCGCCATAAAGAAGAACAGCGTAAAGAATGTATATATTCCCCCAATAAATTCTGGTGTCGCAAATCGCCACTCTAACCATTTAAAAAAGCGCTTAAGCTTAGAAACTTTTTTCGGTCTAGAACTACGCTGTTTGCGATCGCTTGAGCTATTTGCCATATCATTTTTTGACCTATTCTAGTGTAGGGAAAATCAAGATTGAAATTGGGATGAGAGTTAGTAAAGCGCTTCCTTGGGCTTGACTAAATTAATTGCTCTTAATCCTGAAATCACCCCCGTACCAATCACTGCTCCTGACAAACCACGCATCGCATTTTCTACAGGAATAATGGGAATTAAGGTATTCCAAATTGGTTCTGGCCAGTTAAATAGATAGTAGGTAAATGGAACTTGACTGAGATGCATCAATCCACAAATTGTCCAAGTACCGCCAAATATGCCGATCGCTACTTTGACAAAACTGGTACTGCTAATCCACTGAGCGAATAATGTGCGTGTGGGCAGTAGGAATAATACTAATGCTGACCAGTCGATAAAGGCTCCGAAAATAAAGGTATTTACGGGGATGCCATTGCGAACGATCGCTAAATACGCATAGGCTGCTAGTTCCAACCCAAAGAGAACCGTTAACCCTAAGTACCAAAATCGTCGCTTGCGACTAGCACCCATTACTCCCGCCGCAAAACTAGCAATCACTGCGCCCCAAATCGCGATCGCGGGAACCCCTGCCGTATAGGGTGCTAAAAACACACCAATCAAAGTACCAATGCCGCTTGCCAAGGCTCCAGCCAAAGGTCCAAGCAACCAACCTAGCAAAGGGTAAATACTTTGGCTGAGGGGAATTCCTTTGCCTGAGCCAAGCACAATCGAAAAAGGTACAAAGGCTAAAACGGTGACAACGGCAGCAAGGACAATAATGTAGGCGATCGGCGTACCATCGATCGCCGCACCTCCCATCGTTTTAACTTCACGCTCTGCACCTTCGGGAATTTGGTTTTCAGTCATGGCAATTTTATCGGCTGTGGTCTTTAGCGGTGATTTTCATTTTATATAGCGTATACCAATCTAGTGAAGTACAGGATTGTGTCCCCGCCTTCGGTGAGGACACAATCCTCTGTATCTCGCTTGCTTGAAAAGCGTTATATCAAACCATCAGAACTCAAAAATTTCCCAAAATTCAAAAAGGCAGCTTTGAATTATGAGGTAATTGCGTAAGCCTTGATCTATAGCTATCGCCAAGTGTACTAAGACATAAAACCCAAGAATTGATTGGCGGCGCTCCGCGCCGCCAATCAATTCTTGGGTTTTGATTTGTCCTAAGACAAGTGACTGTAGCTATATAACAAAAAAATGTAAATTATTGACTTTAATTCTCAAATAGGTTTAAGCTAAATTCAATAGTTATTGCAAGTAATTCTTTTTAACCAGTCGATCGCCTTTCTAGATATCAATGAAAAAAAATTTGTTTTCACCTATTAATACCGCTCTAGCTCTAGGATTAGTGACATTAGTAGGCTTGACTGCCTGTAGTGAAAATAATCAAACACCTACAGCACAATCTACCCAGACAGCAACAAAAACTACTGATAAGGAACCTGCTAAAGACAATAAGCCTGCGGCAACCCCATCAGCCCAAGCACCAATTTCAGAAATTACGATCGCCTTTGCAACTCGTCGCGATACCAAAGATTTACAAACTAAAGTTGACCAAGTTTCTACGATCCTCTCCAAAGAAATTGGAATTCCTGTAAAGGGGGTAATTGGTGACGAAACTGCATCCGTAGAAGCACTCAGAGCTAACCGTGCCAGCGTCGCCTTCCTAAGTGGTCGGGCTGCACTTAAGGCAGAACAGCTATCGGGCGCAAAAATGTACTTGGCGGAAGTCCGTGCTGACTATTCGGGCGGTAAATCTTACAATGCCGTATTTGTCGTTCCTGATGAAAGCCCTTTAAAAACCTTGTCCGATCCTCAAAAAACCTTAGAACAGTTACGTGGTAAACGGATGGCATTTACCTCTCGTTCTTCTGGTTCAGGTTTTATCTTTCCTGTGAGTGAATTGGTAGGACTCAAGTTTGTAGATGGGCCCGATCGCTTAGAGCAGTTTTTCGGAAAAGTTACCTATGGGGATGGCTATAGCAGTGCATTGCAAGCAGTATTGCGAGAACAAGCTGATGTTGCCGTAGTTTCCGAATATGCTTTGCTTCCACCTTGGATTACCGCCGAAGAGGGGAAAAAATTACGGGTACTTCATCCTGTGCCTAATGTACCTGCTCACGGAATTGTCATTGACGACGGCGTACCTGCGGATATCCGTGAAAAGTTGATTAATGCTTTGCTGAAACTAAATGAGCCTGCAAATAATGAATTATTCCGTAGTCTCTATAATTCCACACAGCTAGTCAAGGTCGATCATGAGGCGCATTTAGCGAGTATGCGTACCGCAATTCAACGGGCGGGACTAAAACCCTAAAACCTGATTGCCTTATTGTCTAGCTTAGCTAGGCAATAAGGTTATTTGTCTTCAGAATATTAGAACTTAAAATCATGGAACCTGTATTAGCAAATAATTTACCTGCGATCGCTTGCCACAATGTGCGGACAGAATATCAATCAACATTGCATCGCCCAATTTTGAATGGGATTGATCTACAGATCAATCATGGAGAATTTGTCGCCTTATTGGGGATGAATGGCGCGGGCAAATCCACACTTCTGCGATCTCTAGTTGGCTTAGTGCCAATTACCCAAGGGGAAATTCAAATATGTGGTATACCCGTTGAGCAGAGACATATTGGATCAGTCCGTAAAAATATTGGATTCCTATTCCAAGGTGGCGGCTTAGTCGATCAGCTTTCTTGCCTTGATAACGTCCTATGCGGATGTCTCGGTGAACTGACCACATGGCAAAGTCTCTGGGGCTTTCCCCAACGCGATCGCCGTGTTGCCATGCAACTATTGCAGAATCTGGGATTACAGGAGCAGATCTATCAAAAGGCAAGACAACTAAGCGGTGGTCAACGTCAGAGGGTGGCGATCGCCCGCACCTTAATCCAGTCCCCCCATATTTTGCTCGCTGATGAACCAACAACGGGCTTAGATGTATCGGGAATTAATCAAGTGATGGAGTCTCTAGCGGAAATGCACAGCAAAGGGTTGACCGTTGTAGTTGTGCTGCATGACCTCGCACTAGCTGCCCAGTATGCCCAGAGAGCGATCATTCTTGATGAAGGGAAGGTCTGGTATGATGGGGACTGTCAAAATATTGAAAGACAGTTTGCTAGGTTGCAAAGCCTGTCTCAATTTCAGCCTGCTAACGCTGCCTAATGAAATTTACTGATCAGATTCGCCCCTATATTTCTAAAATTACTTCTAGCCGCTACAACATCTGGGGCATCAGAGTCTTAGTAACTATTGGTCTAGTTTGGGCTTATATCTGGTCATTAAATGGGTTAAAGGTTAATCCCGAATTAATCAAAACTAGTCTGCCCTACATGACAGATTTTCTGTCACGCCTGTTACCGCCCGATCTGAGCATTTTAGATGTAGCAATTAAGGCGTTAATTGAGACTGTGCAAATGTCTCTGTGGGGAACGACGATTGGCGCAATTCTTTCGATTCCCCTTGCCCTCATATCCGCACGCAACCTTTCTCCATTATGGCTACGTTGGCTCGCTAATCTTCTCCAAAATGCTGTCCGTTCTGTTCCATCAATTATTTTAGGACTATTCTTTGTCGCCGCAACGGGCTTAGGTGCGCCCGCAGGAACCTTAGCATTAGGAATTTATACAATTGGCTATTTGGCAAAATTTTATCAAGAAGCGATCGAGTCGGTTGATCGGCGATCGCTAGAGGCTTTGCAAGTGAGCCGTGCCTCATGGTGGCAAATTGCTCAATATGGGGTGATGCCTCAAGTTTTACCACTCTGTCTTGGCTATACGCTCTATATGTTTGAATACAATATTCGTGCCGCCTCCGTTTTAGGTGTAGTCGGTGCAGGTGGGATTGGCTTTGAATTGGTAAGTTATATTCGTGGTTTTGAATATAACAAAGCAACGACAATGATGCTGGTTTTGTTAGTAGTTGTAACTAGTATTGATGCGTTAAGCAGTCAATTGCGGAATAAGTTTAAGTCAGATTAATTTGGTGTTATAGATTTTTTGCCAGTGAGCCAATAGGTCTGCATTTTACCTTTACCCTTAACTTCAATAGCACCCCGCTCAACTAAATCAAACTTATGTTTGAGAAGTTGATAGGTCTCCGCAGTAACTTGAATTTTACCAACTTCACTATGGGATTCCATTCGACTCGCCACATTTACGGTATCGCCCCAAAGATCATAAATAAACTTTTGCGTCCCAATCACACCAGCAATTACTGCCCCCGTATGAATGCCAACGCGGATTTGTAAGGGTTTACCTGTCGAGATACGGAGTTCATCTACTTTATTAACCATATCCAACGCCATCGCCGCGATCGCCTCCGCATGGTTTGCTCTAGGGAGCGGAATCCCCCCTGCCACCATATAAGCATCACCAATAGTTTTGATTTTCTCTAAGCCATAGATTTCACAGAGCGTATCGAAATTAGAAAAAATTAAATTTAGGAGATCAACCAAATCTTGAGGAGAGAGTTCCGAAGACATTCTGGTAAAACTAACGAGATCGGCAAAGAGAACCGTAACGGATTCAAAACTATCAGCTATTACCCCATGTGATTGCTTTAGGCGATCGGCGATTAATTTAGGCAGGATATTTAATAATAATCGCTCTGACTTCTCTTGCTCAGCATATAAAGCTTCTTCGGCAAGCTTACGCTGCGTAATGTCATCCAATACCCCTAGGATGCCAATAGTTTTACCCTCAGCATCAATAATTGGGAGCTTACTAATATCTAGCCAAATTGATTGACCTTGCTTATCAGGATTAATTTTTTTCTGAATTACGTGCATTTCAGGAATATTCGATTCCATAATTTTTTGATCGTGCATTCGGAAAGTATTAGCAAGTTGAGGATTAGGAACTAGGTCATAATCGGTTTTACCAACTACGCTTTCAGGATTATCGATTTGGGCATACATTGCCCAGTTGCGATTACATCCACGAAAGACGAGATTGGTATCTTTCCAAAAGATTTGTTGGGGAATACTATCAATAATCAATCGTAAATAGGTCTTCTGCTCTTCGAGAGCTTGTTCAGCCTTGACCCGAGCCGTAATATCCTGAAAGCTCCACACACGACCGATAATCTGAGCCCCTAGCTTTTGAGGACGGGAATAGCGCTCTAAGACTCTGCCATCAATGAGTGACAGCAAATCGTAACTTTCTGATTCAGGATGGCTATAAAAAGTTTGCGATCGCTGCATAAAGTCTTGGGAGTCGAGCATTTGTTCCGCGAGAAATTCTAATCTCAGGGAATAATTGGGAATCGATAAGATATCTTCAGACAAAGCAAACATATCCACAAATTGCTGGTTATAGCTGGTGATACGTCCTAACTGATCTACCGCTAAGATCCCATCGGCAATTGATTCAAGGGTCGCTCTTTGCAAACTCAATAATTCTTCTAAATCAGCAGTACGTTGTTCAACCCGATCTTCTAATTCATCTTTACTTTGAGCAAGTGCTGTAAATGAAGCTTGCAATTGCTTCGCCATTTGATTGAAGGATTCTGCCAAAATGGATAGTTCACGCACATTGGCAGTTTCAATGGGATGATAAGGCTGCCCACTCGCAAGGTCGGCGGAGGCAGATAGAGTCGCTAATAAATGGGATGCTTCGATTAGTTTCTCTACAGGTTTAGCAATCCATTTGGAAGTATAAAAGCCTGTCAAGCTAGCAAAGACTAGAGCTAAGGCGCATAGAACAATGGTGTTACGGGTATTAATATTAATGCGATCGCGAAAATCTTGCTCAGACACCGTCACAATTAGCAACCAGTCTAGTCCTTGAGCATTGCGGAATCTGGTAATCTGCACATACTGCGTTGCCCCCTCCCATTGAATTTGAATTTGTTGATGATTCTGAATATCCGTAAGACTGCGATAACGTTGTTGCAAATTTTGAACTATTAATTGCAATAGAGGATTTTGACTTTGGAGGGCATGAATACGTTTTTGCCCTTGGGGTGTGGAAATAAAGGGAGATTCTGAGGTTGATGTGGCAACAATTTCCCCCGATGGTTCCAGAATAAATGCTTGTCCCGTTTTTGATATTTTTAGCTGACGCAGAAAATCACCAATTTGCGAAAGTGTTAAGTCGATCGCTAAAACTCCCCGTAAATTCCCAGAATCACCATAGACTGGAACAGAAGCCGTAATTCCTAAAATCGGGCGAGATACAAATAGATAAATCGGACTCCAAACTGCTTGACCTGCCTTCACCGATTCTTTGTACCAAGGGCGATCTCGTGGATCGTAAATATCCGCTTGAATCTGATCGAGGACTTTGCCATTAGGATCTAAGCGATAAACTGCTTTTCGTGCTAATGCTGACGCGGAAAAAAGAGAGCGATGTAACACCAGATCCTTTTCGCCCCTACGCTCCACGCCAAGAAATTGTCCCTGCGGATTGGCAGCATAGAAAAAAGATAAGTTAGAAGCTTGGCGCATCTGCTGCCAAAATAATTTATCTAAATTTTCTAAATTTTCTAAAGCTAGATTTCCCGACTGCGCCGTTGACCCATAGGCTTGCAAGATTTCTAATGGTGCAGCAAAATATCCCTGCACATG
This sequence comes from Pseudanabaena sp. Chao 1811, assembly GCF_027942295.1. Taxonomy (NCBI): domain Bacteria; kingdom Bacillati; phylum Cyanobacteriota; class Cyanophyceae; order Pseudanabaenales; family Pseudanabaenaceae; genus Pseudanabaena; species Pseudanabaena sp. Chao 1811. The sequence goes on along the minus strand of NZ_CP101416.1, from coordinate 2,413,273 downwards.
GGTTTCAATCGTATTTGTTACTTCTTTCCCAATTTGGGGAGCTAGCTCCTGTGTTGCCTCCCGCCCATTTTGGACTGATAACCAGCCCGTGATCCCCACCGCCGCAATTACCTGTGTCACAAATGGAACGATCAGCAATATCTTTAGAGAAAGCTGGTGGCGATCGCGTGGAGATTTATAAACATGGCGTAAATGAGCAGGCATACAAAAGCTGCACAAAAAATCTGGATATTGCCCATGATAGAGCGATCTTCGCTTAAAGTTACGAATCTGCGACTATTGGCTCACCCAAACAAATGCGTAATCAAAACTACATAAAGGCGGCAAAACACTGAACTGACAACCCCTAGATATGAACATTTTTTTAAGACATCTTACCTAAGACATAGATTTATTAGTACAATCCTAATGTAGCCCTCGTAACCTTTCAATTACGTCCCAGCTCACATAATCCTTTAGATACCACACCTTTGCAGTCCATGATGAATAGCAACGCACTCCCAGTAAAACAAGGTTTGTACGATCCACAGTTTGAACATGATGCTTGTGGAGTCGGCTTTATTGTCCATAAGTCAGGGCAAAAATCCCATGCGATCGTCGAGCAGGGGCTGACGATCCTAGAAAACTTGGAGCACCGTGGCGCTTGTGGCTGTGAGACAAATACAGGTGACGGTGCTGGGATTTTGATGCAGATTCCCCATAAGTTTTTGGTAAAAGTAGCAGCCGCAGAGAATATTACTTTACCTGAAGCAGGGCATTATGGGGTTGGCATGGTTTACGCTTCTCCCGACGCTGAGGCGCGTAAAAAGGGAAGACAGATCTTTGAGAAGTTAGTAGAAGCAGAAGGTTTGAAGGTTCTCGGTTGGCGCGATGTCCCCACCGATAATTCCTCTTTGGGAGCAACAGCTCAGTCCAGTGAGCCTTTTATGCAACAGGTATTTATCCAGCGATCGCCTGATCTTGTTGATGACCTCGCCTTTGATCGCAAATTATTTGTACTGCGTAAGCTTGCCCATACCGCCATTCGCGCCGCGAACGTTGATCCTTACTGGTATCCTTCTAGCCTTTCCTGTCGCACCATCGTTTATAAAGGGATGTTGATGACGGCACAAGTGGGAATGTACTACGCCCATGATTTGCGTGATCCCGATATGGAGAGCGCTCTGGCTCTGGTTCACTCCCGCTTTAGTACCAATACTTTCCCTAGCTGGGAGCGATCGCACCCTTACCGCTACATTGCTCACAATGGTGAGATCAATACTTTGCGCGGCAATACTAACTGGATGATTGCCCGTCAGTCCATGTTTGAGTCGGATTTGTTTGGTGATGACATTTCCAAAATCAAGCCTGTGATTAACATCGAAGGTAGCGACTCCACGATTTTTGATAACGCTTTAGAATTGTTGGTGCTGGCAGGGCGATCGCTGCCTCACGCGATGATGATGATGATTCCTGAACCTTGGACTGCCCATGAGTCCATGAGTGACGAGAAGAAAGCATTTTATGAATATCATTCCTGTTTAATGGAACCTTGGGATGGTCCTGCTTCGATCGCCTTCACCGATGGCACAATGATCGGCGCAGTCTTGGATCGCAATGGTTTACGTCCTTCGCGCTACTATGTCACCAAGGATGATTTGGTAATCTTCGCTTCGGAAGCAGGGGTATTACAAATTGAACCTGAACGCATCGAATCCAAGGGGCGCTTGCAACCAGGACGCATGTTTCTGGTGAATATGCAGGAAGGTCGGATTGTTGCCGATGAAGAGATCAAGCATCAAATCGCGACCGAGCATCCCTACCGTGAGTGGATTAATCAGCATATGGTCGAAATCGCTAGTCTCAAGGATGCGGAAGTCTCCGCACCAGAAGCAATTCCCCTCACACAGCGTCAAATGGCTTTCGGTTATTCCTTTGAAGATTTGCGCTTGCTGTTAACACCAATGGCGCGGGATGGCGTGGAAGCTGTAGGCGCAATGGGAAATGATGCTCCTCTTGCCGTTCTTTCTAATCGTCCCAAACTTCTCTACGATTATTTCCAACAGCTATTTGCACAGGTTACAAATCCCCCTATCGATTCTATTCGTGAAGAGATTATTACTTCCGCAGAGACGACCATTGGCGCAGAACGGAATTTGCTCAAACCTGAACCAGAAAGCTGTCACCTGATCGAGCTAAAGACTCCCATTCTCAGCGATGCAGAATTTGCCAAGTTGAAGCATATTAACGAAGGTGGTTTTAAATCCGTCACTCTTTCGACTTTGTTCGATCCTAAATCGGGTGTATCGGGATTAGAATCAGCGATCGCCGAGATTTGTGCAAAGGCAGATCAAGCGATCGCTGATGGCGTGAATATTTTGATTTTAAGCGATCGTGGCGTGAATCCTGACAATGCACCGATTCCTGCATTGCTAGCAGTCTCAGGCTTACATCACCATCTCATCCGCACAGGAACCCGTACTAGAGTCGGACTCGTCCTCGAATCTGGCGAACCTAGAGAAGTCCATCACTTTGCTCTCTTGATTGGCTATGGTTGCGGCGCGATCAATCCTTACCTTGCCTTTGAAAGCATCAGTGACATGATCAAGCAAGGCTTGCTGGTAAATGTCGATTATAAAACTGCGGTTAAGAACTACATCAAGTCAGCTACTAAGGGCGTAACTAAAGTTGCTTCTAAAATTGGTATTTCCACGATCCAAAGCTATCGCGGCGCTCAAATCTTTGAAGCCGTTGGCTTGAATCAAGAAGTAATCAAGCAATACTTCACTTGGACAGCCTCCCGCATTGAAGGGGCTAATTTGGAAGTAATCGCTAAAGAAGCGATCGCTCGTCATACCCATGCTTTCCCCGACCGTCCCGCTAGTGGTAATACTCTCGATGTTGGCGGCGAATACCAATGGCGCAAGGAAGGCGAAGCCCACTTGTTCAGTCCTGAAACTATCCATGCTCTGCAAAAGGCTGTCCGTGAAGGTAATTACGAGCAGTTCAAGAAATACTCCTCTCTGGTCAATGAGCAGAATCAGCAGCATTTCACCCTTCGTGGCTTGCTTGATTTCAAATCCCGTGAATCAATTCCTCTTGAGGAAGTAGAACCTATTGAAAGCATTCTCCGTCGCTTCAAAACTGGCGCGATGAGTTACGGTTCCATTTCTAAGGAAGCCCACGAAGCTTTAGCGATCGCTATGAATCGCATTGGTGGCAAATCCAACACAGGTGAAGGCGGCGAAGATCCTGAACGTTACACATGGACAAACGAGCAAGGTGATTCCAAAAATAGCGCCATCAAACAGGTAGCCTCTGGACGTTTCGGTGTAACTAGCCTCTATCTCTCCCAAGCCAAAGAGATTCAAATCAAAATGGCTCAAGGAGCAAAACCAGGGGAAGGCGGACAACTTCCTGGCAAGAAAGTCTATCCTTGGATCGCCAAAGTCCGTCACTCCACCCCAGGGGTTGGTTTAATTTCGCCACCTCCTCACCATGACATCTACTCCATCGAAGACCTCGCCGAGTTGATTCACGATCTCAAAAATGCCAATCGCGCTGCCCGTATCAGCGTTAAGCTAGTTTCGGAAGTTGGTGTTGGCACGATCGCCGCAGGGGTTTCCAAAGCCCATGCCGATGTGGTGCTGATCTCTGGCTATGACGGTGGCACTGGCGCATCTCCCCAAACCTCGATCAAGCACGCAGGCTTACCTTGGGAACTCGGACTCGCAGAAACCCACCAAACCCTCGTTCTCAATAACCTCCGTAGCCGCATCGTTGTGGAAACCGATGGACAAATGAAAACAGGTCGTGATGTCGTCATCGCCGCTTTACTTGGTGCTGAAGAGTTCGGCTTTGCCACCGCTCCCCTTGTTACTTTAGGCTGTATCATGATGCGCGTCTGCCATCTCAACACCTGCCCCGTCGGAGTTGCCACCCAAGATCCTCAGTTGCGCGAGAAGTTCACAGGCGATCCCGCCCACACCGTCAATTTCATGACCTTCATCGCTCAAGAAGTGCGCGAACTAATGGCACAGTTAGGCTTCCGTACCCTTGATGAAATGGTCGGTCGTACCGATGTCCTCGAAGCCAAGCAAGCCGTCGAGCATTGGAAAGCCAAAGGCTTAGACTTCTCCAAGATTCTCTATCAGCCCGAAGTCGGTGAAGATGTTGGTCGCTATGCCCAAATCCCACAGGATCACGGTTTGGATAAATCCCTTGATATGACTGTGTTGTTAGATTTATGCCAAGCAGCGATCGTTGATGGAGAACCTGTCCATGCCACAGTTCCCATCAAGAATATCAATCGTGCGGTCGGAACCATCCTCGGTAACGAAATTACCAAGCGCCATTGGGAAGGATTGCCCGATGACACCGTACATCTGCATTTCCAAGGTACGGCTGGTCAAAGCTTTGGTGCATTCGTTCCCTCTGGTGTAACCATGGAACTAGAAGGCGACACCAACGACTACCTCGGCAAAGGTCTAAGCGGCGGTAAGATCATTCTCTATCCCCACAAAGCTTCTACCTTTGTCGCCGAAGAGAACATCATTGCAGGTAATGTTGCCTTCTATGGTGCAACTAGTGGCGAAGCTTACATTCGCGGTATTGCTGGCGAACGCTTCTGTGTGCGGAACTCTGGCGTAAATGCTGTAGTTGAAGGCATCGGCGATCATGGTTGCGAATATATGACTGGCGGAAAAGTTGTCGTTCTCGGTTTAACAGGACGGAACTTCGCGGCTGGTATGAGTGGCGGTGTTGCTTACATTCTCGATGAGTCAGGTGACTTCGCAACCCGTTGCAATACCTCAATGGTCGGCTTAGAGAAACTCGAAGATCCCGAAGAAATCAAGGATCTCAAGCAGTTGATTCAGCAGCATGTTGACTATACGGAGAGCGCTAAGGGTGCGAAGGTTCTCGCTGATTGGAATGCGAGTGTTCCTAAATTCGTGAAGGTAATGCCGAAGGATTACAAGCGGGTATTGCAAGCAATTAAGGAAGCCTTGGAAGATGGTTTGAGTGGTGACGATGCCCTCAATGCCGCCTTTGAAGCCAACTCCCGTGATGTTGCCCGTATCGGTGGCAGCTAAATAACAAGAGACAAGGGGCTTAAGCCCCTTGTCTCTTAAATCTCCCTGTACTAGACTTCCCATCCCATGACATTCATTTACACACTTCACTTAATGCTTTCAATATTCTCCTGATTCTCCTGACTTTCGCAAGATTGAGCATGACTTTGCTGCTCTCAAAGAAGATGTGAGTTTCCCTCCTTATGTAGGAGGTCTAAGTACAGGATAAAAAATCAAAAATAGAACGCCAAAACACCCTGAAACCGTTACTAGATAAAGCTTTTGAGCCTATTGAATTAAATCCTTGCTGGGAGCGAGTTTCAATCTTTTTGTCCTGTACTTAGGGCGGAGGTATAAAAGCAGAGATTTATGATAGGTAACGCGAGTTCTGGATAATTTGAAACGAGCTTTGAGAGAGGGTTTGCTACGCAAACCCTCTCTCAAAGCTCAAAAGTAAAAGCCTTGCTTAGCAAGGCTTTTACTTTTGAGCTTTTAAAATTTGCTAGCTTAACCCGAACTGACGTTAAGTAGGATACTTCTCAAACACGCTTTTAGACACTTAGACAATCTCAAGGAAGAGATTTAAGACTGTAACGAACTTTTAGGACAAATTCTGAGATTTAGATGTTAGGCTCAAGATATCATAATCAACAAAAGTAATGATCTCCGAGCCAGACTCGAATTCCAATGAAACTGATTTCTCTGATTTATCATTAGCTCCTGAACAAGATCGACAAGAATCTTTCATGATTGTGGGGATTGGCGCATCGGCAGGAGGATTAGACGCATTTACCAAAATACTGCAAAATCTGCCAACTGATACGGGCATGGGATTTGTACTAATTCAACACTTAGCACCACAGCATGACAGCCAATTAAGCGAGATTTTGCAACGTACCACAGAGATGCCTGTGCATGAGGCTAGTGAAGGAATGCGGATTGAGCCGAACTCAGTATATGTGATTCCTCCTAATACTTTGATGACTTTGGTGCAGGGAGTATTAAAGTTGGAACCTCGGCAGCGCGTGCGGGGCAAATATATGGCAATCGATGCCTTTTTTAGTTCTTTGGCGGCAGATTGTGGCAATCTCGCGATCGCAGTTGTACTATCAGGTAGTAACGAAGATGGCACAGCAGGTTTAGGAGTAATCAAATCCGTAGGGGGAGTTACCTTTGCGCAAGATCTTGTCTCTGCGGAATTTCCAACAATGCCCATGATTGCCATCACTTCAGGTTATGTGGATTTTGTCCTATCACCTGCGGAGATCGTGACTGAACTAGTCAATATCAGCCAAATTAAAAGTGAAACTACAAATATGGCGATCGATGATGAGAATCCTTATGATGAATGTGATGATGAAGTTGCATCAACTTTTGCGAAGAGTCAAGAAGCGCTCACCCAAATATTTTCGCTATTGCATGATGAGATGGGCGTAGACTTTAGCCAGTACAAACAAGGCACAGTCAAACGGAGGATTTCACGACGTATGGGTCTGGTGAATATCCAAAAACTTAATGACTATGCCCAATATTTGCAAGCATATCCTCATGAAGTTGAGCAACTGTACCACGATATTCTAATTAATGTGACCAGCTTTTTTCGGGATCCAGAATCCTTTAGCGCTCTCCAAAAATTAGTATTTCCTACAATTTGTCAAAATAAACCCTCTAATCTGCCAATTCGCATTTGGGTAGTAGGTTGTTCAACGGGGGAAGAAGCCTATTCCATTGCTATCTGTTTACTTGAATTTTTTGATGAACACCTTGTGAGGTATCCAATTCAAATTTTTGCGACGGATATTAGCGAAATAGCGATCGAAAAGGCTCGTCAGGGAATTTATAGTCAAAATCTACTAATTGATGTCTCTCCAGAGCGACTAAGACGCTTTTTTACGCCCGTACAGGGAGGCTATCAAATTGGTAAATCCGTCAGGGAACTATGCGTATTTGCTCGGCAGAACTTAACTAGCGATCCACCCTTTTCGCGGTTGGACTTGATCAGTTGTCGGAATATGCTGATTTATTTAGAACCATCCTTGCAAAAGAAGATCATGCCGATATTTCACTATGCGCTCAATCCTGATAGTTTTTTGATCTTGGGGAGTTCTGAGGGGATTGGTAATGCCACCGATTTGTTTGAAATTACTGACAAAAAATATCGCATTTATCAGCGTAAACTCACGCCGCCTCGGATGAATTTTAACTTTGGTAAAAGCACTTATGTCCCCGAAGCAAAAAATCTGGAGAAGGGAACCGAATTAGTTGATGATATCAATTTGGAACAGATTGCAGATCAAGTAGTTTTAAATCGCTATGCTCCTGTTGGTGTGACGGTTGACTCCAATTTGGAAATCTTAAAATTTCGAGGACAGACTAGCCCTTTTCTCGAGCCTGCCCCCGGTAAAGCTAGTTTGAATTTATTAAAAATGGCTCGTTCAGAATTAAGGCTAGAGTTACGATCACTGATTCATAGTGCCAAATACCAAAATATTCCCGTTTGTAAAGATGGCATTGAGATACAGCAAAATCTACTGGTGAAGATCGATGTGATCCCCCTTCGCATTAATAGCGATCGCTTTTTTTTAGTGCTATTCGAGAGTCGTCCGAATCCATCTGTATCCACTAACATAGAAATTAGGACTCTATCAAAATCTCGTAAAGTACGGCAAACAGAAGCAGAACGCGAAGTCATTCGCCTCACCTATGAGTTAGAAAATACTAAAGAATATTTGCGATCGATCATTGAGTCTCAAGAGGCAACTAATCAAGATCTCAAGGTAGCTAGCGAAGAGTTTTTATCTAGTAATGAGGAGTTACAAAGTGCCAATGAAGAGCTAGAAACAGCGAAGGAAGAAATTCAAGCCACAAATGAGGAACTGAGTACAATCAATGATGAGTTACGCAATCGCAACATGCAATTACATGCAGTCAATAACGATTTGCAAAATCTGCTCAGTAGTGTGAATATTCCGATTTTGATGTTGTCAGGCGATTTGCGAATTAGACGGTTTACCCCGATGGCAGAGCAACTATTTAACTTGATTGCCAGTGATGTAGGACGACCTTTTAGCGATATTCAAACCAATATTGATGTTCCACATCTAATCGAGCTAGTGACATCGGTAATTGATACTTTGGTTCCCTATGAGCAGGATGTCCAAGATCGCACAGGACATTGGCATAGTCTGCGGATTCGCCCCTATCGCACTACAGACTATCGCATTGATGGTGTTGTGATCAGTTTGATTGATATTAATTTGCTCAAACGGAATGCGATCGCCTTAGAATCCGCCCGCAACTATGCCAATGCGATCGTAGAGACTTTGCGACAGCCCCTGATCGTCCTTAACTTTGAACTACAAGTAATTACGGCAAACTGTGCCTTTTATGAAACTTTTCAAATGACTGCTGCTCAGATTGAGAGACAATCAATTTTCGATCTGGGACGAAGAGATTGGGATATTCCTAAAATGCGATCGCTCCTTAATGAGACATTGTTGATGGATATTTCAGTACATGACTATGAAATCACCCAAAATTTTTCGCAATTAGGAACGCGCACAATGTTACTCAATGCCTGTCAAATTGAGCAGAGTGATATTGGCAAAATGATTTTGATTGTGATCGAAGATATTACTGAACGGAAACTCCAAAAGCAACAAATGATTGCCAAAAATCAAGAATTATCTGAGGCAATAATCGCTTCTGAGGCAGCTAGTCGAGCGAAGAGTAAGTTTCTTAGCAGCATGGGCAACAAGTTACGCACGCCGCTCAATGCGATCATGGGTTTTACACAACTTCTGCAACTTAATGAGGAACTAGATAAGGACACACAGGAATTTACAACGATGATTTATCAATCTAGTCAGCATCTGCTGTTCTTAATTCAAGATTTGCTTGATATTGCCAAAATTGAAGCTGATAAAATGGAGATCCAGCCAAGTACAATATCTTTCGAGGATTTTCTGCAAATAACAGTGGATATGGTCTCTCGCAAAGCTATTGATAAAAATCTGACCTTGACAACTCAGTTTGCCCCCGATCTTCCTGAAAATATCTATGCTGATGCACACCGTTTAAGACAAGTCCTATTGAATTTATTGAGCAATGCCATCAAGTTTACCTCTACTGGAGGAATCACCATTGCAGTGAGCAAGGCGCAATCACAGGATCATCAATCAGGAAACCTCCGTGAGTTGATTAGATTTGCGATTACAGATACGGGAATCGGGATCGCAGATTCTGATATTAGTAGAATATTTTGGTCATTTGAGCAGGCGGGTGAAGAAGTGATGAAAAACCAAGGTACAGGTTTAGGTTTAGCGATTAGCCAAAATCTTGTCAAAAAAATGGGTGGTGAAATTACAGTTCAGAGTAAGCTCGGTGAGGGTAGTACTTTTAGCTTTGAACTAGACTTAACAGAACATCCCGAATCCTAATGTTGTAACGCCCGCTACGCGGGCGTTACAACATTAGGGCTTGAGCGTAACTGCAAGCCGAAAACCTGTAGTGCGATCGCCTTGATTTGCGACATTGCGATAACGTTTAGCAGAGCGACAATAATAGGCAGGATCGCGCCATGAACCACCACGTACTACCCGACAACTGCGATCGCCGCCCTGTGTCCATGCCGTACCATCCTTGGGCAGCAGATCATAGTCATCGTGCCAAGTATCCTCACACCATTCCCAAACATTGCCGTGCATATCATGAAGCCCGAAGGCATTTGCAGGATAGCTACCGACTTCCGTAGTCGTGGAATTAGTAATTCCTTGAGGAGCATATTGGTAGGGAATAGCGCCATTGTAAGTAGCGAGATTGGCTGTGATCGTCTCACCAAAACAAAAAGGGGTAATTGTTCCTGCACGACAGGCATATTCCCATTCCGATTCACTAGGCAGACGATAGGGTTTACCTGTATGCTCAACTAGTTTTTGGCAAAAGCTCTGCACGTCATCCCATGACACACTTTCTACAGGACGATCAACATTCCCAATAAAAATCGCAGGATTATTATCCATTAATACTTTCCATTGCCTTTGCGTAATTTGAAAGCGCGACATAAAGAAAGATGGAATATTAATCACATGTCTTGGGCTTTCTTCTGCGGTATGTTCAGCCTCACTAGCTGGTGAACCAATTTGAAATTTGCCTGCGGGAATCAATACCATTTCTAAACCAATTGGTTTACCTTGGATATTTCCTAAGGTTTCAAAATAGGAATATCCAATTTTTTGTTTGGTAATAATCTGCAATTGTGCTGAATAAAGTTTCGCCATACCAAGATGCTTAACCAGATTACCAACTTGGTTCTTAGTAGGATTGACCATCACTGTTGCGGTCTCAAAGGAAAATTGTGATAGCTGTGGGGCGATCGCAGGAATGAGGGGCTTCGGTGCAGTAACTGGTGTGATCTTAGTTTTCGCGATCGCTCTTTGATTATTCTGTCTCGCAAATCGCGGCACATAGGCTTGGTGGCTAGGCGAGTTCACATTTTTTAGATCATTTAAAACCGCTTGAGCCGTCTGATAGCGTTGACTAGGAGCCGATAAAATCATGCGATCGAGAATTTCCCCTAAAACGGGGTTCACGGAATTTTCTCCTAAAAAATCACGCCAGATCCAATTCCCATCCATATCCATCAAATCAAAGGGCGAAACATTGGTCAGCAGATGAATACAGGTCACACCCAGACTATAGATATCACTAGCAAAGATCGCCTTCCCGCGCACTTGCTCTGGAGAAACATAAACGGCGCTACCAATTCTTGTACCTGTTTGCATCATGGCAGCCGAGGAAACATACTTGGCTGCACCAAAATCAACTAATACGTGACTTCCTGCCGCTACCGAGCCAGAGTTACTAGGAAATCGGCGACGGATAATATTTTCGGGTTTGATGTCACGATGGATCACATTGCGCTCATGAATAAATTGCAGAATTGGCAATAAATCCGTCAGCAACATCCGAATTTTGGCTTCACTAAAAGCTCCCTGATCCTGTAACTCCTTTAATAAATCCTGTCCATCGATAAATTCTTGAATTAAATATTGCCTACCGTCATTCTCCAAATGGGCAAACAGTGTTGGTATTTGCGGATGCTTACCCAGATCATCTAAACGAATTGCCTCTTGATGAAACAGTTCTGCTGCCTTAACCGCACTATCAAGATCCGCAGGAAAAAACTGCTTAATTACGCAAGTAGGACAGGAAGGGAGTGCCTCATCAATACCAATAAAGGTTCTACCAAATCCACCTTGTCCGAGGATTCGCAACGCCCGATAGCGATCGCCTATTTTGAGATTAGAGCCACATTGTTGACAGAAGTTCAATCTTGGCGATTGCTCTGAATTTTGGTAATTGCAATTAGGGTTGAGGCATTGGCTCATAAATATGTCTAGACAGATATATCAAAAAAAATGGCATAGCCATTTTTAGGATTGGATCTATTGATTTGGAATCGTATCCATTTTGGCAAAGCCAATCACCTGCATTTTCCCCTCTGTAACTTCCAATTTGAGAACTCTTGCCGTGATACCCTTACTTTCCAACTGACGCAGATCGAGGACGCTATTCAAGCCCTTTGCAAAGGCATGAGCAATCTTTTCAGGTACGGGAGTTCCCTCTAGTTCGATTTTAGGATTAACGATTTGCAATCTAGTACCGCCAATGGTTTTGAGTTCAGCATTGATGGATACATTGAGTGCTGAGGGCTTCGGTTTAGCGGCTGTCGGTTGGGCCTGTAGAGTTGCTGCTAAACGAACGCGATCGCCCTCCAAAAAAGTTACTTCAGGATTTAACAAGTCCAAAATTTCAGGATTTTTGTTTGTACCTGTGATATCGATACTAAGACTTTTAAAGGAAGATTGGACTTTAGGCGATCGCAGGGCGGTATTGATATCTTCAGAACGCATCACTACGCGCACAGCCGCTTGTAAGGGACGACGTAAAACAACCTTCCCTGATTGCACACTGTTAGGGTCAATGCTAATCGGATCGGTTTCTAGATCGATCTGATCAATGCGGAGGAATTCTAGAATGTATACTCCCCGACCAGCTACCCGAACGCGATCGACATTACCCAATAAGACCTGATAGTTAGGAGCATTGTCAACACGTACTTCTAAAACATCTGCCCGTACAATTTGACTCCGCAAAAAATCCGTTGCAACACGATCGATCGCAATGCCAGGAGCGCCTGCAATACCTAGAACTGTTGTGAGTAAACCAGCAAATAATTCCATAATATGCCGATGAGTATCTCTGTAATCATATCGCAAGTTGCAAGGGGCGTAGTGTTTTGGTAAATAGTAAAGTGCTGTAAGGGACTCGCAGTAAAATAAAGTTTTTAAAGTTTTCGTAGCACAGAGACGTTACGTAAAGCCCTCATCCCCCAACCCCTTCTCCCGCAGAGCAAAGCCCATATTTTCTTATTCCCCTCTCCTGCGGGAGAGGGACTAGGGGTGAGGGCTTTACCATCTTCCACGTAACATCAGTTAAAAAGTTAAAAAACACCCAATTCAGGAGTAGTGAATATGCAAATTCGGTTGGCAGTGGAGACGGATTTACCAGCAATTATTGAGATTTATAATGCGGCGATTCCCACTCGTCTTGCGACTGCCGACCTTGAACCAATTTCCGTTGAGAGTCGCCGATCTTGGTTTCGATCGCATGGCGATCGCTATCCCGTCTGGGTAATGACTATTGGTAGCCACGATATTCAAAGCGATCAAAATGAACAAATCATTGGCTGGCTCAGCTTGCAAATGTTTTATGGTCGTCCTGCTTATCACAAAACCGCCGAAGTCAGTATTTATATAGCTCCTAACTATCAAGGCAAAGGAATTGGCAAAAAATTGCTAGATCATGCGATCGCCAACTGCCCCAAGCTAAATATCTCTAAACTCGTAGGCTTTATCTTTGCCCATAATCCCGCTAGTTTGCAATTGTTTACGAGCTTTGGATTTGAGGAATGGGGCTTTTTACCACAAATTGCTGAATTAGATGGTAGAGAACAAAGTTTAATTATTCTCGGCAAGATCATCAACTAATCTCATTAAAGAAACTCTATTAACAATGTCAGTATGACCTATCGAACTTAATCTCACGTCAGTTCGACGAAGGCGGAAAATGGTAAAAATCGCTAAGCGATTTTTACCATTTTCCGCCATTTGCGCGGCGCAAAGCGCCGCGCAAATGGCGTTATCGAACTCACGTTAATCACGGCTAGCACTTCATATTAAGGGACGTAATTCTATACTGTATGGCATTTTCTTCCCTTTCCCTTTGCTCCCTATTTAAATTGACTATAAATTACTTAGGGAACCATAAAGCCCAATCGGTATTAGGGTTTTGTGGCTTCTTATACAAATTAGAATTGCCTGTAAATAGAACTTCTGCAATCATTGGAAAACTTTCAGTTTGACTTGGTAGACAGTCCCAATTCGGATGCTGCCACTCATCTAAACACAAAACTTCAGTCATTCCTTCAGGAATAAATTTTCCATATTCATCCCTACAAGCCAGTAAGTCTTCACGGTATTTTTCTAATAAGGCGATCGCAATATCCAACTCGCGATCTACATACAGATCAGGATGAGCAATAATATCTAGATCATTGATGGCAATAAGTTGATCGCGAACCTGCACATTGTAAAGCTCTAGCAATTCATCATATTGAATTTTGCCAGTAATAAAAGTGCGATCGCTATCAAATCCTTGTCTACCCTGAACGCAATTACCCACACATTCCACGATAGTCGTTAAACCCTGTCCCGCAGGACACCAAGTAATCGAGTTAAACAAAATCAACCAACGCGAATCATCACGAAATGCTAACAACCTTGAGGAAACATAATCAATATTCATATTTCCTAAGCAAGGCATTTCAATCGCATTAAAGCGGCGATCAAGAAATTCGAGAATTTGCTTTGGTGATTCCATCGTTTTTAGGAAAGAATATCGCTTACTTTAATTTTTATTTCTGGAACTACTTCACTCTTAATCAAATCATCGCCTGTATAGATCGCTTCTTCATAAAATCCTTCCACCAAAGATAACACCGTGATTTTGCTCCGTATCGGATCGACAATCCAATATTCTGCAATTCCCCTTGCTGCATACTCAGAACGTTTGAAGCGATAGTCTCGCGATTCATTTTCACTCCCCGCCGATACTACCTCAATCGCCACCAGTGGTGGTGGCATATCGAAAACAATTGTTCCTCTTGTAGTGGTTTCTAGCGCCGCCCGACATTCTTCTCCCAAAATCAACAAATCAGGAATTCTTACCTTAGCTCTCCGTCCATTTACTTCGATCATAATTTCTTTGTATTTTAGCAAATGAAATGGAATAAATTTACCCAATTCAAATAATAGCCGCATCGATACATCAGAGTTAAAGATTGATTCTGGCGGCATTAAAACTAATTCTCCATCCACTAGTTCATAACGATTTTTAGTGCCATCATCATAGGCATAGTAATCCTCGAAGGAGAGATACTTAACTTGTGGCTGAGCAGCTTGAACCATGAATATAATTCCATTCGCTGATTACATCTTACTACAACAGCAAGATAAGTAGCTCAGAATTAAATCCTAGGTTCTGCCCGCTATGCGGGCAGAACCTAGAGTTTTAGTTTACTTATACCTAGCTACTTAGTAGAAGTGGTAAATCTAATTCTACTTGCTTGCCTCAATAATTATTTGTTTTATCACTGTCTCTTGAGCCTCGATACTCTCCAATAAGCGAAACTGTACTAGCGATCGCAACAAATTATGTTCAGGATACTTGACATGAAAATAGACATTTCCTGCTAAATAATCTGTAAAAAATCGCAATCCCAACTCAAAGGTAATTACCCGAATAGCATCGTAAATATAGTCATAATCATATTCCGTCAGAAATGATCGTGCTGTTGAGAGATAGCCCTGCAAAATTGCTTCACAAAGTTCTGTATTAAACTCTATACCTTCCCAGTTCTCAATCTCTTCCCCCGCAGGATTACAGCCAGAGCGTAGACAATCGCCAAGGTCATAATGGACTAATCCTGATTTAATCGTGTCAAGATCGACCACACTCACTGCTAAATTAGTTTGCTTATCAAAGAGAATATTATTTACTTTCGGATCACCGTGCATTGTTCGCAATGGTAGTTTCCCTAAAGCTTTAGCATCTTCTAAAATATAGGCTAAACCCTTGCGATCACTCACAATTTTTAAACAATAATCAACTTCAGGAGACTTAGAAATATTACTCTTTGCAAGTACTTCCTCGTACTGTAAAAGATAACGTGGTGTAATATGAAAACCTTCTAAAGTATCGGCTAATTTCTCTGGCAATAAATCACTAGTCAAATGATGAAATGTCCCTAACGCATAGCCAACTTCTTGCGCCTGTTCCCGATTTTCCATCACATCAAAGGATTGTGAATCCGCGATAAAACTCAGCGATCGCCAGAATTCACCACTCTCAGTTCGATGATAGTCTTCACCTTGATGTGTGGATAATATTTGCGGAACAATCCATCGGCGATCTAGGGGGACATCTTTGAGGCGATCGCGTACATGTTCGTAGTAAATCCGCATATTCTGCATCACCAGTTGTGGCTCCCGAAATACATTGGTATTTACGCGCTGCAAAATAAAAGACTGAGTTTCTATCCCTTGCTCATTCAAGGCTAATGTCACTAGAAAAGTATCATTAATATTACCGCTACCAAAAGGGCTGACCCTCGAGATCTGTTGCTGTGGCGAGAATTTTTGGGCGATCGCCATTAGTTTTGTTTGTTCGTGCTGATCCATGTCTCGCCTGATACATATCGCAATTTCAAGATGACTATAACAAAAACTAAGCCCGTCCTAGCCAAGTTGATAAGTAGCTAAGCCTAGAATCTTGTGCCACCTGCAACGCGGGCGGCGCAAGATCTGGTTTTGGGTTTTAACTATGCTGAACTCCTGATAAAGCAGAGCTTGTTATATTGGAGATAGTAAACTCTCTATTGCCATTAAGCCGCATAAACCCATGACCTTTGCTACTACTACCTCACCTACCCATACCAATTTCCAGATTCGGAAAGATATCCTCGAAATGCAGCCCAGCCTCGTCCAATGGCGTAGAGACTTTCATCGGTTCCCCGAATTAGGCTTTCAAGAACGACGCACATCAACTGCGATCACCGAAAAATTAACGGCATGGGGCATACCTCATCAAACAGGCATCGCCCAAACAGGGATCGTTGCTACGATTACGGGCAAAAAAAAGGGAAATGGCAAAGTCCTCGCCATCCGCGCTGATATGGATGCTTTGCCAATTCAGGAAGAAAATATCATCAGTTACCGCTCTCAAATCGATAATATGATGCACGCCTGTGGTCATGATGGACATACAGCGATCGCTTTGGGAATTGCCAAATATCTCTGGGAACATCGTGCCGATTTTAGCGGTACGGTAAAAGTTATTTTCCAACCCGCCGAGGAGGGTCCTGGGGGCGCAAAACCGATGATTGAGGCAGGAGTATTAGAGAATCCCAAGGTTGATGCCTTGATTGGTTTACATCTGTGGAATAATCTGCCTCTTGGGACGGTTGGTGTGCGGAGTGGCGCATTGATGGCAGCTACCGAATATTTCCATTGTAAAATTATTGGACGTGGCGGACATGGTGCACTTCCCCAACAAACAATTGATTCTATTTTAGTTGCCGCTCAAGTCGTCAATAGCCTGCATAGTATTGTTTCCCGCAATGTCAGTCCCCTTGAATCGGCGGTAATTAGTATTGGTGAGTTTCATGCTGGTTCGGCGGTAAATGTAATTGCTGATTCTGCCAGAATCAGTGGCACAGTGCGCTATTTCAATCCTGAAGTGGGTGCAAATTTAGCCGTTCGATTGGAGGAGGTAATCGCGGGGATATGTGCAGCTCACGGAGCAAAATATGAGCTGCAATATCACAAGCTCTATCCTGCGGTAATTAATGATTATGCGATCGCAGAATTAGTTCGCTCTGTTGCTGAAACGGTAATTGAAACCCCCGAAGGTATCGTTCCCGAATGTCAAACAATGGGGGGAGAAGATGTATCCTTCTTTTTAGAAGCTGTCCCCGGTTGCTATTTCTTCCTTGGTTCTGCCAATTCAGATAAGGGCTTAGCCTATCCGCACCATCATCCTCGGTTTAACTTTGATGAAATCGCTTTAGCTACTGGTGTGGAAATATTTGCTCGTTGTGTCGAGCGATTTATGTAACAATTTCTGAATTTAATCTATCTGAACACAACGAGATTATTACTTTTTGCTTCTTGATTAGAGAAAAACTATGATAGGCGTTATATACTACTTAGCGAATCTTGCTTTGATAAATTTGGTAGTAAATTTGGAGCAAACCCCTTAGGAGTCAACTAGATATGGGGAATATAAATAATAAATTATCGCAGATAGTAACTTCAGTAAAGCCTACATCCCTTAATCTCCAAACTAGACCATTTGCTCCACTAGCAACACAAGAGGAAGAATCTGTTTCTCAAGTGCAGGATAAATCATTATCAGAGAAATTAAAATCTTCTGAGAATATATTAGAGAAGCTAATTAATACGCCCAAGTCCGAATCGGCTATACCAGTTCAAAGAAGACGAGAGAATCGGTTCGGGTCGAAAATGATCGTTCAAGCAAAACTGACTCACAATCACCCAGTTCAACTTCCAGAGGATGTAAAAGAAGAAAAGATTGAAGAAGGAAGGGAGAAAGATATAGAACTCTCAAATTTGGAACCATCAGTTCAGAATGAGCGTTACAGTGGTATTTCCCATATTCAGAGAGAGTTAGTCGATGAAAATGCTGCAAGCAAAGTTGACAGCTTAGATGTTGTGTATGAATTGATCGCTCATAAGCTTGCCTACAAAGGTATCGATGGAATACCAGAAGACATGGGACAGTGGCTGGATAATCAAGGCTATCAAAGGAATTGGCTCGGCACAGTCCAAGGTTCGGGTTTATTTTGTGGATTAATCATGCCCAAAGAGGGCTCTGATAAACAGCCTGTTTTAGCATTTAAAGGAACTGACTTCGGTAAAACAGGTGATGCACTAGCTGATGCCGATCCAGTTGCAGTTGGGTTTACAGCATTTAAGTTAAAACAAGATCAAATCCAAGGATTAATTAGTCAAGCTGGGGGAAAGGTGGTAGTGACTGGGCATAGTTTAGGAGGTGCATTAGCCCAACATGCCGCCTCGGCTTTTACGGGTAACATCAGTAAAGTAGTTACCTTTCAAGCTCCTGGAATTAGTCAAGAACAAGTTCGACAATTTAATAACAATGTTAATGATATGGAAGAAGATGAAAGACCAGAAGTTGTTCATCATCTTGCTACAGGTGACATCGTGGATCTTGCAGGTGGTAAACATATTGGCGGATCGGGTTTATATGCAGGGAAAGGAAATGCTGAATTCTTTTTACATAACTTAGAGAGTGGTGGTCCAAATAATCACACTAAATTCTTACTCCAAGATGAAGCATTCAAAGAACAACAAGAGCAGGCAGGCATCGACGATGAAGCCCGTGAGCAAGTTGGTTTAAGGGATAGCCAGATTGGTGTAAATCAAAAAGTTGGACAGTATGATGATAATCCTTTTGCAGGCAATCAATTCATTTTTGAACGTGGTAGAGAAATGGCTGCACCAGGATCGGCATTACTACTTGGGGGTAAAGAAGTGGCGCAAGGAGGAATGGGACTTGCTAAAGAAGGACTTGGCAATTGGAGGCAGGGAGGAGCGTGGAATAGAACTAAAGGTGTTGGCAAAATGATTGGTGGCGGTTTAGGTACAGTTGCAGGTGGCATAGGTGCTGTTGCTGGCGGTGTAGGTGCTGTCGCTGGCGGTGTGGCTGGAGCATTAGGCGGAGCGATCGCAGTAGGTGCATACGAAACGGGTAAAGGTGCAATAGAAGGTTTGTCCACAGGTGCAAAGATGGGCAGCTCCGCAGGTCGTGCCTTAATGAGTGGCGGGTCTGATCTAGCAGAGGAAGGAATGGAAAATTGGAAACAGGGAGGAGTTTGGAATAAAACTAAAGGCGTTGGCAAAATGATCGGAGGTGGTTTAGGTGCATTAGCAGGTGGTGTGACTGCTGGTGTCGGCGGTCTAGCTGGTGGGGCTTTAGGAAGTGTTGGTGGAGCGATTACAGGAATACCTAAAGCTTTGTGGAAACGCGGCAAAAGAAAGTAAAGATAAAATTTAATAGAAAACCAAGTTATTAAAAACATTTATGCCTATAAATATTGCGAACAATGCCAAACCTAAATTACGATTTTCTGGCAAAAGAACAGGTGTTTCCATCACTTTGCCGATTGGATGGCATCAAGAAAGTAGCGAAGATCCAAATTATGCTACGGATATATATTATCAATCTCTTGCAGAGCCCTACTCACCTTGCGTAACCGTTAAAATCATTGAAATTCCTGAAGCTGAATACCATCAGAATAATTATCAAGAACTATCGGAGATTCTGTTGGCAGAACAGGCACAGTCTAGTTTTTCACAAACCCTAGAGATATTAGAGCAACTAATAGAAAATATTGATGATCATCCTACTCGAATTGATATTTTTAAGATGATTGATGAAGAAACCAAAATGCCAGTAACTCAATATCAAGTAACTATACAATTACCATCTTCTGTATGTGGAATAGTTGCAATCATGAAGACTGAGGATCAAGATTTCTATTTGCCTATTTTTAATGAAGCAGTAAGATCTTTGCGATTGCCATCAAATTAATTCGGTGCGATCGCTTCAAAATTTGCAAGTAGCGATCGCCTACTTACATCACGCATTCTTGCAGCTATAGGTTTTCACTAATTGTATTTGTCAGAACAGCAATTTCGCTAAAAATCTGGCGTAGCCATTTATGGGTGCTTTGATTGGTTGTGCTTTGATGCCAGCGCATGACTACGGAAAAGCCATCAATTTCTAAGGGGCAAGGAAAAACCTTTAAGTTCAAGTCCTTAGCAAAAGCGATCGCAACTCGTTCTGCGAGCGTAGTAATCAAGTCTGTACGCGCAATGATAGAGGGTGCAACCAGAAAATGAGGAATAGAAAGTCTGATATTACGGCTGAGTCCTTGGATGGCAAGGGTATCATCAACTCTCCCAACCATATCTTCTTTAATCGAAATGAGGAGATGGGAAGTTGTGAGATATTCTTCTAACGATAGAGAATCTTGAATTAAGAAATGGTCTTGACGACAGACACAAACAAATCGCTCTTGAAAAAGTAACTGTTCTTGATGCCAAGGGATCTGTTCAGGAAATACACCACAGATCAGATCGACTTTGCCATTATCTAACAAATCAAAAAGCTGCTGCCGATCGCCTGTTCGCACTTGAATTTTAAGATTGGGAGCAACCTGTTCTAATTGCTCTAACAGTGACGGTAATAGCACAAATTCCACATAGTCAGTCATGCCGATCGCAAATACGCGATTGCTAGTCATTGGCTCAAATCCTGCTTCCGATGACAGCGCTATCTGAATCTGTTGCAAAGCAGGTTGAATTTGGTTTGCTAAGGTGATCGCGACAGGTGTGGGTTGTAGTCCTGATTTTGCCCTGATAAACAATCTATCCTTGGTCAAATGCCGCAATCGAGCTAGAGCGTTACTCATCGCTGGTTGGCTCAAGCCAATTCGTTCTCCCGCACGGGTGACATGGCGATCGCGCATCAGCGCATCAAACACTACCAATAGATTGAGGTCAATCTGACTCAAATTAAAATTCATACCATGAATGATTTTTATACAAATTATCCATTGGACAAATGAATGATACTCGATCCACACTTGATGTAAGTAGATATTAGGAGTAACCGTATGAAAATTGCGTTTATTGGCACTGGCAATGTCGGCGCACCCCTAGCCGATCGCTTACAAAAACTCGGTCATCAAGTCTTTATCGCTGCCCGTGATCCACAATCTAAGTCAGTTTTAGAAGCTACTAACCGTAATTCTGAACTGATCGTCAAATCTCCGTTAGAAGCTGTCCAAGAAGCAGAAATTGTATTTTTAGCAACTCCTTTTAATGCGATCGAGACGGCACTTGCTCCTGTGAAATCATTGCTGGATGGCAAGATTTTAGTGGATTGCACTAATCCCGTTGGTGCAAATTTATCGCATGGTTTGCAAAGTCAAACCTCTGGCAGTGAAACTGTTCAAGAATTTATCCCTAATGCCCATGTGGTGAAAGCATTTACTATTTATGGTTTTGAGAACTTTGAAGATAGTACCTATGCTGGCTATGGTGATCTCAAACCTGCAATGTTGATTGCTGGTAACGATCAATCAGCTAAAGAGACAGTAAGTTCTCTCTGTTCCCAATTAGGATGGGAACCAGTAGATACAGGTAAATTATCCATGAGCTTACATTTAGAACATATGACTTTGCTATGGATTCAGATGGCAAGAGTTCAAGGTAAAGGTGCAGGTTTTGTTTGGGCAATGTTGCAGCGCTAGTGATGACTAGCTTCCCAGCCCAATATAGCTGTCTTACGTTCTAATCCCCAGCGATAGCCACCTAATTCACCTGATTCTCTAATCACACGATGACAGGGAATCAGAAAACTAACGGGATTGCTGCCAACAGCATTACCGATCGCTCTAGCAGCATTGGGACGACCAAGTGATCGCCCTAAGCCCTGATAAGTGGTAATTCCGCCAAAGGGTATTCGCAGAAGCGCTCGCCATACTTGAATTTGGAAGTTAGTACCTTTGACATAGAGTGTGAGGGGTGGTTGCTTGGTGGTATTCAAATTAGGAAGATGGCTAAATAGGCAATCGCTAATTGGTTGAGTAATTTGGCGATCGCCAATAATCTCGGCGTTTGCCCATTCCTCTCGCAACATTAATGCGACAGCTTGATCGTCCATTCCATCGAGAAAGTACAAATTACAAATACCTCGCTCTGTCGTAGCAATCAGGCAATCACCAAACATCGTTTCATGGATGCCATAGCAAATCTGTAAACCCGCACCGCCAGTCTTAAACTCTTGTGGTGACATTGCTTCGAGGTTCACAAATAGGTCGTGCAAGCGTCCTGAACTAGATAAACCGATATCTCCTGTCAGTTCCAATAAGTTCTTTGTTTCCGCAATTTTGGACTTAGCATATTCCACCGTCAGGTATTGCAAAAATCGCTTGGGACTAATTCCCGCCCATTTGGTAAACAAGCGCTGAAAGTGATATTCGCTCAAATGTACCTGCTGCGCGATCGCCGCGAGGTCTGGCTGTTGTCGATGGTTCTGCCGAATAAAGGCGATCGCTTTTGCCATCAGTTCATAGGTTGCGCGATCGCCCATATTCTCATCTAGAAATTTGTCCATCGGGGAGTTCATGCTCAGCAATACGAGGATTTACACTCAATTTAGCAATGATTTGATATTTAAGCTAACCGTTTCTTGCGATTCTTGTGATCTCCTAAAATCCTAGTAGACTAGTTAGCTATGCGGTCTCCAAAAGCTCTCTTGTTGGTGGATTAGAATAGATAGTTTTTATGAATGGGAATAGTTTAAACGCGATCGCTGAACCACGTATTGCTCTCCATGACATAACTTGGCAGCAATATCAAACTTTCATTGAGCTTTCATTGAGCTATTTTCTGGACATCAAAACTTCCATCTCACCTATCTCAAAGGCGCAGTAGAAATCGTGACGCTTTCGCCAGAGCATGAAATGCTGAAAACACTGATTACAAGATTGTTGTCCGTCTATTATTTGGCTGATTTCGAGCAGTCTTTTGTCTTCTTCTATACTCAGTTTTACTGTGAGAGAGACTGGTATCTTTTTGTGCTTAACTTAACTTTTGTATCTTAACTTTTCTTTGTCTACCTACTTACGGGCAAAGCCCACGCTACATCCACTCAAAAAACGTAAATTCTTTAGTATTGCGTAAGTCCTATATAATTTAGAAAAATATGCTATTCATTTGGAATAATACCAAAACACAAAATTTCTACGCTATTTTGTATTTTTAAAACCATTACTGAGTTTGTTTTTTACTCCTAAGTACAGGACAAAAAGTTGCCAAAGTAAGGAGAAAGGGGTTTTATAAAAGATAACCACATCAACCATAAAACCCCTATCAAAGAGATTAACCTATTCCGAGAAATGTTGCAGCAGCATCTGCAATGGAATGCAGCAAGACTCGCATTTGTGTGCACATTCCTGATCGCACTAATACGAGTAAGGACAGTAAACCTAGCCGAAATCGCGACAGGATTTAGCGGCAAAGCCAAAGTTGCATCACATTACAAAAGACTACAAAGATTCTTCCGAGACTTTGAAGTAGACTATGAAAGCATTGCCGTAACCGTCGTCAAAGTAATGCAGATACCCGAACCATGGGTAATCTCAATCGACCGCACCGATTGGCAGTTTGGCAAGACAGTTTTCAATGTGCTGACTCTAGGAGTAGTGCATCATGGAATTGCTTTCCCGTTAGTATGGATAATGCTGGATAAAAAAGGCAACTCTAAAACCCGTGAACGATGTGAATTGTGGAATCGATTTTTAGAAATATTTGGCAGTCGCAAAATCGCCTTTTTGACCGCAGACCGAGAGTTTGTGGGGGAAGAGTGGTTTGACTATTTGCTGTGTGAGCCACGCACCCCATTTAGAATCCGCATTCGTAAAAACACCTTGCTTGACGATGGGCAGAAGCAACTGCGTGCTGAAGTTTGTTTTCAAGACCTCCAGATTGGTGAATTTAGGGTGTTGGGCAAACGTAGGCAAATTTGGGGACATTGGCTTTATATTGCAGCCATGCGTCTAGAGGATGGTGATTTGTTGCTCTTGGCAACTGATCATGCTCCTTATACTGCTATTACTGACTATGCTAAGCGTTGGGCTATTGAGACTTTGTTTGGTTGTTTTAAATCCCGTGGCTTTTGTTTAGAATCCTCTCATCTTCAGGACTCAGAAAGGCTTTCTAAGCTCATTGCCTTGCTTACTCTGGCTTTGTGTTGGTGTTTTTCTTCGGGGTTATGGCAATTCTTACTCAATTCTCTCAAACCTAAAAAGCATGGTCGCTTGCCTAAGAGTATTTTTCGGCTTGGCTTTGATTTCCTTCGTCATATCATCTTTGACCTTCATCTCAATTCTGTTGCCTTCTTTAACTCAATTAAATTTTTGTCCTGTACTTAGGTTTTACTCATAAAAATGTTACTACACTTTCGTGGATTAATATAAAAAGCAGCATGGTGAATTTAAAATAATGATATTACAAAAAACCCCTGATATCCCGATTCAAACTAACTTTCTTTCCTTACCACCCTCTACATCGGTTAAGACAGCGATCAAGATGATGGCAGAAGCGCAAGCAAGCTGTGCAATCGTCATTGAGGAACAAAAGCTATTGGGTATTTTTACTGAACGAGATGTTGTCCGAATCACTACAAATTCTACTTTCGTTGACACTCTGGCGTTATCTGAGTTAATGACCAAAGATGTTGTCACATTGAAAATTTCTGAAGCCAGCGATATCTTTTCGCTATCACGACTCTTTAGCAAAAATAGAATTCGGCATCTTCCTGTTATAGATGAGCAAAATCAGGTTGTGGGAGTTGTTACTCCGCACAGCGTCCGCAATATCCTCAAGCCAGAATATTTACTGCGTTATGTTCGCGTAATGGAAGTAATGAGCAAACAGGTAATCCATGGATTGCCCTCCGACTCTATCCTTATTATTGCTCAACAAATGGCAATCCATCGAGTCAGTTGTATTGTCATTGTCGATCCTCAAACCTTATACCCCATAGGTATTCTCACTGAGAGAGATGTTGTCAAGTTTCATCACATGAACTTAGATTTTACTCAAGTTTCTGCTCAAGAAGTGATGAGTACACCTTTGTCGACCATGTGTCCAGAAGACTCCCTTTGGAGCGTTCATCAACGAATGCAGGCTTTAAATGTCCGTAGATTAGTCATTCAGCAATCAACTGGTGAATTAGCTGGAATTGTGACTCAAACTCAAATGCTAAAAATACTTGATCCGACCGAAATGTATCATGTTATGGTGCAAATGCAGGAGATCATCGAGCAACAGACGAAGGAATTACATCAACTCAATCAGAGATTAAAAATTGTAAATGGCGAACTGGAAAAGTTGTCAACGATAGATGAACTTACGCAAATTGATAACCGTCGCCGATTTAATGAATTTCTTGCCCATGAATGGCAACGTCTCTCATATCTCGTCAAACCCTTATCTCTAATTTTGTGCGATGTGGATTATTTTAAGCGCTACAACGATACATATGGTCATGTGGCTGGAGATGAATGCTTAATCAAAATTGCGAAGGCTATTAGAGCCGCAACTAGACAAACTTCAGATTTAGTAGCTCGTTATGGCGGCGAAGAGTTTGCTGTGGTTCTACCCAATACCGATAGTGACGGGGCTGAAAGGGTATCTAAAAATATTCTTACACAAGTTCAAAGTCTGCAAATCCCCCATGCTTCTTCTGAAATAATGAGCTTCGTCACTATGAGCATGGGAACCGTTACGGTAATTCCTAATTCAAGTAATTCACCAGAAATGTCATTACAAATTGCAGATGAGCTTCTTTATCAATCCAAGCAACAAGGACGAAATACTTACAACTTCAGACTTATATCGTAGCAAATTTATCCATATACTCCTTTTCCCGAATTAGGATCTGATGTTACGTGGAAGGATTTATTGCCATGGCCTATGTTTGAGGCTAGCAATAGGGAGCAGCCTCTACAGTAACCTTTAAATTTTGAGATAAGGGTAATCCCGTTGTTGTCCTGCTGTGCTAGCAGCAAGAAAGTTATGTCCTGCTTTCCTCCATCTAACTCACCTTCAAGGAACATTAGAAATAAGTAGATGAGCATATTAAAACCCAAAAAGCTGTAGCGCACGCGATGCGTGCGCTACAGCTTTTTGGGTTTTAACAATCTAAAGTATGTTCTAATTCCCAAGAACTAATGCGAGTGCTGTAATCATTCCATTCGCGTTGCTTTAACTTGATATAGGATTGCACGAATTCTGAGCCTAACGCATCGGGCAAAATCGTATTTGCTTGCAAACATCGCAGCGCATCTAAAAGATTTGCTGGCAACTGTTTCACTGTGCCAAAGGGAAGTGGATCGGTGTAGGAATTATTGTCATAGCGTTGACCTGCTTCGCGTTGGTGTTTGATACCATCGAGACCACTGGCGATAATTGCCGCAGGGAGGAGATAGGGATTAGCGGCTCCATCGGCGAGGCGGAACTCAAAGCGACCTGCTTCGGGAATGCGGATCATGTGGGTGCGATTGTTACCTGTGTAGCTGATCGTATTGGGCGACCATGTTGCGCCAGAATTAGTAACGGGCGCATTAATCCGCTTGTAGGAATTGACGGTGGGGTTAGTCAAAGCACAAACTGCTTCTGCGGAATGCAATACGCCACCGATAAATTGATAGGCTAAGCTCGATAGACCGAGTTCTCCTTTTGCGTCATCAAAGAGATTTGTATTTCCTTCTAAATCCCAAATGGAGAGATGGGTATGACAGCCGTTGCCTGTTAGGTGAGGGAATGGTTTGGGCATAAAGGTGGCGCGGAAGCCGTGCTTTTCGGCGATCGCTTTGACCATATATTTAAAAAAGGCATGGCGATCGGCTGTGACCAGAGCATCGGCATAAGTCCAGTTCATCTCGAATTGACCATTTGCATCTTCATGATCGTTCTGATAGGCTCCCCATCCCATCGCTAACATCGCATCGCAGATTTCCGCAATGATATCGAAGCGGCGCATCAGGGCTTGTTGGTCGTAGCAGGGCTTGCTAGCGCGATCGCTTAAATCAGAAATATCCGTACCATCCGCAGAGAGCAGAAAATATTCGCATTCCACACCAGTTTTGACGCGATAGCCGAGGGATTCAGCTTGTCTCAGGGCTTGCTTGAGAACATAACGTGGGGCTTGTTTGACGGGTTCACCATTCATGTAGAGGTCGGCGGGCATCCAGCCAATTTCGGGTTGCCAAGGTAAAGGAAAAAGACTATGGCGATCGGGAATAGCGAAGAGGTCAGGATCGGCGGGTGTCATGTCGAGCCATGTGGCGAATCCTGCAAATCCTGCGCCATTGGCTTCCATCGAGTCGATCGCTGCGGTTGGCACTAATTTAGCCCGTTGCACGCCAAAGAGGTCAGTGAAGGAAATGAGAAAGTAGCGAATCCCTTTTTCTTGAGCAATTTCCGATAGAGCCTTAGTCATAATCCCGTAATCACAATGTTTATCTCTCAGCAAACGGGATTATCGCGCAAATTAAAATGCAGTCTCGTATCAATCTTGTCAATATTTACCAAACCTTTATTTACCAAGTCTTTGCCACAAAACTCTGATCGTTGACGATCGCTACCGTATCTCCTGAAGGTTTAATCAGAAATAGACCTTCCTGTGTAGCATATTCATCGGCTCTCTCATCCACCTTAATACCAGCGATCGCGCCATAGAGTTTATAACTTTGATACTTAGGCAGAGCCTGTTTAAAACGATCTAAAGTGATTAAAAATCGCTTCACATCACGAACTTCTAAATGAGACTTGACCTCAATCGCTACCACTTCATTCGTATTTTCGGCGAGAACATCAATTTCGATAGAACCATTTTCATCCTGAGCTTCCACTCGCAAGGCTGTAAAATGCACTTCAATCCCCTTCTCGCGAAACATCCGCACTGCCGCAGGTCTAACTAAATTTTCGACAAACTCACCCCAGCGACTCGTAATCCCACCGACTTGCTTATTTGTCTGCGCGACAATTTTTTTGAGTTCAGCCATTTCTTGAGCAGAAGTTTGTCTGTATTCTTGTAAAGATTCTTGTAAAGCTTGTTGCTGTTCTTTACGTTGGCGCTCACTTTCACGAAATAACTCGAAAATATCATTTATAGTTACAGGGCGTTGAGACATAGTTTTTAGCGATCACATTAGATGTTAATAATGATTATAAACTCTTCCAAAACTCAAAAGATGAGCAGTGCTGCCACTCATCTTTTCTAATAGCGTAAACTGTAAATAGCGATCGCTGGATGAGTAAAGCTAGGAGATATGCAGATGACCAACCTATTACGAATCTCACAGATTGAAACCTTAGCGCGACAAAGCACAGTCCTCAATGAAATCGGTTGGCAACAATTTGAATCTATTCTCCAAGAACTCGGTAACAAGCGCAGATCCAGAATTGCTTATTTAAACGGTGTATTAGAAATTGCTTTGCCACTACCTGAAAGCGAAAGAATTAAAGTTTTGATTAGAGATTTTGTACAAGTCCTGATGGACGAAATGGAAATCGATTTTGAAGGGTTTGGCTCCACGACCTTCAAGCGTGTTGACAAACTTGCAGGACTAGAACCAGATGACTGTTTCTACATTCAAAACAATGTTGCTATGCGTGGTATTCGCAAACTAGACATGACCATCGATCCGCCACCCGATCTAGCGATCGAGGTGGATGTAACTTCCAAAACTAAGTTTGATGTTTACCGCATCCTTGGCGTACCTGAACTCTGGCTATACGATCAGAGCTTGAAAATTTATATTTTGCGAGATGGTGAATATGTCGAATCGGAATTAAGCCCTATTTTTGGAGATATTCCGATCCGCGATGTCATACTACAGTTTTTAGAGATGAGTCTTAGCCAAGGACGCAGTAAAGCGATGAAGGCTTTTCGGTTATGGATGCAAGAGAACTTATCCAAATAGATTCTTAGCGACTTAGCAATTCCCCAACTGCTTGACGAATAAACTTTTCATCTTCAGGATTTTGATAGGGATTGCCAGCACGATGTCCCCAAATTGAAGGGATGGGAAGGTATGAACTATGGCTGATTAGAGCCGCCTCGCGATCGCAATCTTCGGGGGTAAAATACAAATCCGTAGTGCTGGGCATGACTAGAGTTTTCGCTTGAATCGATCGCATGGCAAGTTCATAATCATTTTGATAAACAGGATTATTGCTGACATCGCACCTGAGCCAAGTATCAAGCATCGCCATCAAATTTCGCGGATCGCGCTTACGATAGCCCGCTTCCCAACCACGCAAGAGATAATCTTCGAGAGATTCATAACCGAATTGATAATACAAACCTTCACGATAAAAGGCTTGGGATGCTGCCCAACTAGCGTAAATTCTGGCAAAGGTGCGAAATCCGCGATCGGGAATACCATCAAAACTAGTTCCATTCCAAGTTGGATCACCAGTGAGAGAGTAGCGCAAACTCTCTAAGAAAATGCGATTGTGATCGGTGGTTTTCGCAGTGCCGCAAATTGCGGCGATACGTTCCACGCGATCGCTACACAATGCACCCCAATGATAGGCTTGCTGAGCGCCCATCGACCAGCCGTAAACTAGGGCTAAGCGTTCAATCCCAAAGACTTCACGTAGTAATAGCTCTTGAGCCGTGACATTATCTAGATGTGTAAACCAGAAACCCTGTTCAGCTAATCCACATTCTGCACAATTGCTCGGCGAACTCGATAGCCCATTCCCAAACATATTGATGATAATTACGAACCATTTTGTCGGATCGAGAATGCCATCAGGTTTCACTAACCATTCAATATCAGGATGTTGCGCTCCGTAGGAGGTGGGATAGAGAATCACATTCGAGAGATCGCCATTTAGTTCGCCGTAGGTCTGGTAAACCAGTTGCGCTTGTGGCAAAGTTGCACCACACTGAAGCTGAAAGTTCTTAATCGTAAAAGTATTCATGCTACTGAATTCTCAGGCTTCGCGTCAAAATTAGCGATGATTTGGCGATGGACGTTGATGTAGCCATTTTCGACACATTCAAAATGAGAACTTAGTTTTGCATGGGCTGCGCCTAATTGATGGAAGGGAATGGAAGCATAGAGATGATGCTCGGCATGGTAGGAGATATTCCAAATTATGAAGCGTAAGGGTGCAAGGGTAAGGGTGGTGCGGGTATTAGCAAGCATATTGTCGGTATTGGGGCGATCGGTATGCTCCGCTAGTAGCAAAAATCGCAAAATTGGCTGACCGACTGCGAGGGGTAGCAGCCAATAGGTGATAAACCAAGGCTGTTGGAAATATACAGAAATAGCGATCGCCACCGCATAAACCAATAGCTGTAAACGGTTAGAGCGAATCACTTCGGCGTGGGAGCTTTCAGGGATAAATGGACAGTTCTCTAAGTTTCCGATCGCTGTTAGGAAATGTCTCTTAAACTTACCAATCCACCAAGTAATCCCGCTAATTTCGATGATGTATTCTTTGAGATTGGTCGGTTTGCGATCACTTAATTCAGGATCTTTATCCAAGATTTGGGTATAGCGATGATGCCACTTGTGATAGAGCCGATAGAAGGTACTGTTATAAAAAGAGAGAAGTCCTGCAAACCAACAAAGAACATCATTGGCTTGATTATTTGTAAACACGGTACGGTGGGAAGCCTCATGCAATGGCGCAAACATAATCGCAAAGCTAAATCCGTAAAGAATTAACGCAGGTAAAGCAATGTACCAGCGATCGCTAAGATTTCCCATATTTGCACCCCAGAGATAGCCGCTAATCGCCATCACCGCTAAATGTCCTAATAATTGCAAGGTTCCTTTTAAATTTGACTTGGCATTTAAAACGCTTAATTCTTGAGGAGAGAGAATTTGTGTGGGTTTAAGATCGCTTGAAAACATGACTAAAAACTTAATATTTGCTGATGGTTTGGCGCTTGGCTTTATGTATTCACTGGTGCTACGCAGAAGTTTCTACAGCCCTCACCCCTAGCCCCTCTCCCGCAGGAGAGGGGAACAAGAAAATTATGGTTTTGCTCCTCTTCTCCTGCGGGAGAAGGGGTTGGGGGATGAGGGTTCCACGTAACATCAGATACTCATAAGTATGTTGCTAAAGCATTTCTCAAGAAGTCAAAGTTAATACAAACCCGATCGCTTTAAATCTCTGTTAGCGTAAAGTAAGCCTTGCCCAGTTTTCTACCAGTTTTCTAAGTAAATTCTATGCTCCTACATTTATCCACATGGCAAGAAGTTGAAGCCTACTTGCAGCGATCGCAGGCGGTAATTATTCCCATCGGTTCCACGGAGCAGCATGGTCCCACGGGATTAATTGGCACGGATTTTATTTGTGCCGAAGCGATCGCCCGTGCCGTTGGTGAAAAAGCCGATGCTCTGGTGACTTCGACCCTGACTTTAGGCATGGCGGAGCATCACACAGGTTTTGCAGGGACGATTAGCCTTAAGCCTTCGACGCTGACCTTAGTCATTCATGATGTGGTGCGATCGCTTGCCAAGCATGGATTCAAACGCTTCTTCTTTCTCAATGGGCATGGTGGCAATATCGCCATTCTTAAAACTGCTTTCACTGAGATTTATAACGAACTGCCTGATGTGCGCTGTCGCCTTGGCAACTGGTGGGCAAGTGGTGAAATTTATAAACTCGTCAAAGAGCTTTATGGCAATCAGGAAGGCTACCACGCTACACCTAGTGAAATTGCAGTGACAATGTATCTCTATCCCGACGCGATTAAAACAGCCCCACTGAGTGCATCAGTCAATAAAGATAGTCGCATCTATAGCCCCGAAGAATTTCGCAAACGTTATCCCGATGGACGGATGGGTTCAAATCCTGCCCTCGCTACTGTGGAACATGGGCAACAACTTTTTGAACTTTCCGTCAAGGAACTAGTCAGTCAGTACAACGATTTTCTTGCTGAAGTTTAATGCTAAGCAAAATAGCCAGTCTTCGCCCTAAATTAACGATTTTGGTGCAAGATTAAGTCATTTGCAGCAAAGCACAAACTCAACAATCGTTGTATGCTGTCAGCTTAAACATCAAAAGTACTTGCATCTCTGCATCATGCTTGATCGAGCAACGATAACCGTAGCCATTTCTCTATGCCCTGAAGAGGCAGTTTGTTATTTAGCAAGGGTGTACACTACCTTAGTTATTTTCAATCCGCCTGAATTTCTCAAAACTTCTATGGAAAGTAGAGTCTTGATTCATTCCCTTGGATTTCCTGACCATCCCGACTCAGCCCATACCTGTCGGCAACTGATGGATGAGTTTGGCTTCGATACTGATACTTTCCCTGCTTGTGCAATTCAAGGACTAGCGACAATCGATTCGATATTTCCCTGCGATCGCGATAACTTGGCAGTAGATTTTGAACTCGATCGCCATCTGGACATTGCCCCCACAAGTCTTATCGATATCCAATCAAGGGTACAAGACCAAGGACAGGAAGCATGGTTAGTACAGCTAAAGGACACTTACTTTTTGCAAGAGCCTATTTATGATGTTTTGCCGCCAATGCACATCGCTACAGGAGATGTTTGGCTACCGCAGCATCAGTCACATTTAGAAGATTTCCAGAATGCGCTCAATCGAGATATTCTCCGCAGTAAGGTTTAAGAATATAACAAAGGCATCGCGAAGCGATGCCTTTGTTAGTTTAGGGAATAAGAAAAGATTGAATTTTACTACCGCCTTCTATACCAAAGAAATTGCTAGCAAAAATCAAACGTTTCTTTTCAGATTTATCGGCTACAGCACTAATAACAGGTGGATAGTCATTACTGCTATTTATCAAAGAGGGAGTTCGCCATACTAATTTGCCAGTTTTATCGTCAAAGGCTCCTAACCAGCTATTTCTAGCAGAATCAGAAAAGTCTAGCGTCTCATCTTTGGGTTCTAGCGCCTCTATATAAATCCGACCATCTGCCCAAATTAAAGGTTGAAACGCCGCATAATAGCCAAGTGGTGCTGAAAATCTGCGTAAGAATTTGCCAGTTTCTTTGTCTAACACCAAAAAATTACCACCAACGTTATTTTTTGACTCCCAGACCAAAACTTCGCGATCGCTAACAGCTTTAGTTTGACCATTAGTTTCGTCAGTCATGACATACGACCATTTTTCTTTGCCAGTTTTGAGATCGATTGCACGGAGTCTTCCTGAAGATTGCATCTTGCTATGATCGAAACCCGAGGTATAGTAGAAAAGTGTATCTCCTAAAACATCGGCTGATCGTAAGTCTGAGCTATCAGATTTTCTCGGAGCTTCCCAAGTCCACATCACTTTACCTGATGTAACATCCATCCCTGTAAATTGTTCCATCAAGCCTGTGTTTGTTTTGTGACGAGAAGGTAAAAAAAGAATTCCATTCTGTACCACTGGCTCGATTGATGAAATACCACCAATCAATCCATTTTTAGGAAGTTGATATGACCAAATAGTTTTATCTTTAGTGATGCCAAATACTTTTGTTTGATATTCTGTGCGACTAAGGTCACTTTTATCGAGTGGTATAGAATCACCATATACTAAGATATCCTGATGTAGCCCCATCAAGCGATCGCGACTACCACTACTATTGATATTTGCATAATTAAAAGACGTTTTAAGAGAACCAGTTTTAAGATTAAATCCCGTAACGCCATCGTCATGACTGACATAAATAGTTTCATTCTCTAAAATTAACTGGCGACTACCAAGATCCTGACGAAATGGCAATTTCTGCTGCCATTGCACTTTTCCTGACGCAGTATTAATTGCAAATAAAGTTGCTGAACGATCTTTTGGCTCTACACTATCCTTCACATCCTCAATCACAAATACCTGCTCACCATTCGTAATCAGTTGGGTGCTCGCTTTTAAATCAGCCGTCCATTCAGGCTGAATGATTACTTCAGGATTATTTGCATGGGCGGCAAGATGCAAGCCTAGCAGCAGTAATAAGGAAATTAGAAAGTATTTCCCAAAGTTGATTAACTTTCGCAAATCAGTTAGTTTGGATTTTGTGAGTATTAAGTTCATAAGGGCGATCGCTATATTTTTCAAGCAATTTCAAGAGTAAAGTTTAGAAGTCAATGTCTTTGTTGTTTTAGGGAATAAGAAAAGATTGAACTTTACTACTGCCTTCTGTTCTCAGGAAATTGCTAGCAAAAATCAAACGCTTTTTCTCAGGGTTATCGGCTACAGCACTCACTACGGGTGGATAATAAATATGGCTATTCATCAAAGTAGGAGTTCGCCAGACTAATTTGCCAGTTTTATCGTCAAAGGCACTGATCCAACTATTGTTATCAGCAGAACCATAAAAGCCCAAGGTCACATTTTTGATTTCCATATCATCTATATAAACCCGTCCATCTGCCCAAGTTAAATGTTGAGGTTCTTTCTCATAGGTACGGGTCACTGTAAATCTGCGTAAGAATCTGCCCGTTTCCTTGTCTAACACCACAAAATTACCACCAGAGTTACCTTTTGATTGCCAGACCAATACTTCGCGATCACTAACGGCTTTAACTTTACCAGTGATGGTGTATGACCATTTCTCTTTACCAGTTTGCAGATCGATCGCACGGATACGACCTAATGGCTGCGTCTTAGAAAAACCGAAGACCGAAGTATAGATTGTATCTCCCAAAACATCGGCATCCCATAAGGCATTAGGATCTCGCGATGAAGTTTCCCAAGCCCATAAAACTTTCCCTGATCGCACATCCATCACTGTAAATTGTTCAAGACGACCTTTGGACGTGTCATGAAAGGAAGGCAAAAATAAAGTTCCATTCTGCATCACTGGCTGAATTGCCGAAATGCCAATTAATCCGTTAGTCTTAGGAAGCTGATATGACCAAAGCGGCTTCTCTTTATTGATAGCAAATATTTTTGTTTGATAGCTGGTGCGCCCAGAATTATTCCGATCAATTGGGATAGAATCACCATATACGGCGATATCTTGTGATATTCCCAGCGTGCGATCGCGGATACCGTCGCGATCATCTTCTGGATACTTGAGCGATATTTTCGGAGAACCAGTCTCAAGATCAAAGCCTACAATGCCATTAGCATGACTAGCATAAATAGTTCCATTGTCTAGAATTAACTGGTGACGAGCAATTGCCTGAGATGGGGGGAGTTTTTGCTTCCATAGAATTTTTCCTGAAGTAATATCAAGGGCAACCAGTTCTGAGGGAATCCCCTCACCAATCTTCAGCTCATTGAACTTCAGTTGATTGATGATAAATAATTGCTTATCAGTAGCAATGGGTTTCGCACTTGCTTGTAAATTATTAGCAGTCCATTCAGGCTGAATGATGACTTCAGAGTTATTGGCATTGGCTGCAAGATGTAAACCTAGCAGGAGTACCAAGGAAATCAGAAAGTATTTCCCAAAATTGATCAGTTTTTGAGAATAGGGCAATTTCAGTTTTGATGGAATGACTTTCATAACGGCGATCGCGAGATTTATATTTAAGAAGCTAAACGTGAGAATACACCTTTTGTTTTTACCTTAAATTCACAAACAATAGTAATTATTAAAGTTAAATCAAAATTAAACCTTTGCAGACATCTATGTTTGGTAGATTTGATGTTGCAACAGAAGTATTAATAAATACATTTTTATATTTTTTATAGCAAACCCCTTTAAATAATTTACATATAGGAGCGGTTCATAGTTATGAGCAATAATCCCAGCCGTGTTGTTGTGATCGGAGTTGCAGGTGATTCTGGTTGTGGAAAATCCACATTTTTAGGAAGACTCAAGGATCTGTTTGGCGAAGAATTTATGACTGTGATCTGTCTAGATGACTATCACAGCCTCGATCGCAAACAACGCAAGGAAACAGGGATTACTGCCCTTGATCCGCGAGCTAACAATTTTGACTTGATGTATGAACAGGTGAAAGCGCTCAAAGAGGGGAAATCGGTATGGAAACCCATTTACAACCATGAGACAGGACTAATCGATCCACCTGAGTTGATTGCACCAAACAAAGTCGTGGTAATCGAAGGTTTGCATCCGCTCTATGACAAGCGTGTTCGCGATTTAATCGATTTCAGTATCTATCTAGATCTCAGCGATGAAGTCAAAGTTGCTTGGAAAATTCAACGGGACATGGCGGAGCGTGGTCATACCCTTGCCGATGTGACACAGGCGATCGCAGCTCGTCGTCCAGATTTTGATGCCTATATCGATCCCCAAAAAGCTCATGCCGATGTGGTGATCCAGATACTGCCTACCAATCTGATTGCCAATGATAGCGATCGCAAAGTGTTGCGGGTACGTCTGATCCAGCGTAACGATGTGGAAGGTTTGCAACCAGCCTATTTATTTGATGAAGGCTCGACCATTTCTTGGATTCCTTGCGGCACAAAACTGACTTGTTCCTACCCCGGCATCAAGCTATTTTCGGGACCCGATAGTTGGCTCGGTCAACCCGCAAGTGTCTTGGAAATCGATGGACAATTCGATCGCCTTGAGGAAGTGGTATATATCGAAAATCATCTCAGCAGCTTGGATACCAAGTACTACGGTGAGTTGACAGAGCTTCTACGCAAACATCCTGACTATCCCGGTTCTAATAATGGTACTGGACTCTTGCAGGTCATCGTCGGCTTGAAGATGCGAGCAACCTTTGAACGTCTCACCCAACAAACTGAACAGCATCTCGTTGCTGCCTAAATTCGGCATTTCGCAAATTAGAGAGGACGCTTTGCGTTCTCTCTAATTTGCTAAGTAGGTGGGTGAATATAAAACCCAAAAGCCTGTGGCGCACGCTGCGCGTGCGCCACAGGCTTTTGGGTCTGTTTTTTATTACTTAACAAAGGGGCTACTAAACCAACTTCCTTGATCATCGTGATGCTCAAATAGGACAAGTCGCCGACATAAATTGATTGCTTCTGAGGTAAGGACATAGGGGCTAGTGAGATATTTCTGTATTGCTTGTCGATCGCGATCGCGGAGAGTTGCTAAACGCATCTGGAGATCTACTTGTAAGACATGATTGAGAGTTTCCATTTGTATGGGTGGATCTTGCCATTGTAAACAGCCGTACAACAGCGAGAACAAGTAGGGAAGATGACCATAACTAGCAATACATAAGCGATCAAGGGTTTCGATGTTCTCAAAAATTTCGTTCACTTGCTCTAATCTTTTTTCAGGCGAAAGATGGGGGAACATCCTTATTAAAACAACTTGGCGCAACAGATTTAAACTTTGAGGTTTAACCGCACCTTGGCGATCGCACAGCGTTAAATTTGGTAAAACAATCGGCATATTACCCTTCAGTCTTTGCTGAAAGCGTTGTAACTGATCCTCTTCGGGGGGATTTGCAAGTAACGGCAAGGTGTAAATGGTATGACATTGAAATTGCCGTAAATATTTGCCACCGTCCCCAAAAATTATTTCAATCTGCTCAAGGGTCAAGCGATCGAGATTATCAATCAAAATTACCAGTCCTTTTTTCCCAAGCTGCTTCAAGCGATCTATCTCTATCGCCGTTACCTCCTCTCCTGCGGCAAGAAGTGAATTTTTTAGCCTTGCTTCTAAGTGATGTCGCAGTTGACGACGATGTTGATCATTATCTTGCAGGGTTTGCAAAATTCTTTGTAAGCGTGGCGCATAGGTAGAAATCCCAATGGGTTCAGGCATTCTCAGCCATTGTTCAATCTCAACGATCGCATTGGGCAAATAGGCAACCGATAGGGAATCCCCTTTTTTTTCCAACTGTTGCAAAATCAAAGTCAATATAAATAGCCAAATTTCCGTTAGCCCCACATCATCAATTTGGAGATATTCATCCGCCGCACAGTAAATGACGGCAAAGCCCTGCTGCTCTAATCCTGCTTTTAAGCGCAGTAATTCTGTAGTTTTGCCACTACCAACATGTCCTGATAGTAACTGAAAGGTAGGTTTGTTGGGCGACAAGATAATCGTTCGCCGCAAGCGTTTCACGACATCTTCACCCCGTCCCTCCGCCAAATCCACGTAATACACCTCGTCTTGGGAAAAGAGGGCAAAGCTAGGATTACAAGCAGGCAGAGATTCGAGATTTGACATGATGCAGAAATAATAGTGGAAAACAAAGCATTAAAGCATTTAAGTATCTTGTTTTTCGTAACACAAAATTAAAGTATCAGGCTGCCATCGGTAACATCGAAGTTGATGCACTCGCAAAGTGAGTGCATCAACTTCGATGTTACCGATCTACTTAAACAAATATTCGATCGCACAAACGCGACACATTTGCCAACGCGATATTTCACCTGTCAATGCAGGGCGATCGCATCGCGGACATTTAGGCATCTGATTGGTTCTCAGTTTCATCACTTCCTGCCAACGCTGAAAAGCTTCACTAGCAGTTTCAGGAGGTTTGGGGATGTTTTCTAGCTTCTGACCTTTTAGCTTTTTGGTAACTAGTTCTGGCGCGATCGCAGGCAAATAACTGGGATGATCTGCTGCTACTACCCTTTGCTCTTTCAAGGTTTGCTGCTGTGTTGCCCATTTTGCCGTCGAGAAATGTATATCCGCGATCGCCAAACTATTGCTACTACCTAACAAAGCATTAATTTTCGCTAAAAGGCGTACTCGCTCAAAAGTAAGCGCTTGCGACCATACAGGACTAGATACCGCTACCTGCAAAGACTTTTGATAGACCCCAATCGGACAGGTTTGCTTGGCTACTGACTCGCCGACGATTTCTGCCCATTTCTCAACAATCAGCAAATATTGACAGCGCTGCTGCCAACTTGTGCGCGACTGAATGTCATGCAAAATATTGGGTAATCCTGTTAGGGGCATGATCGGCAACCAAACACAATTTTTGCTGTAGATGAAGCATCACTAAATACTAAAACTAAAAATGGCATAGCCATATTTAGTTTTAAAAACCTTACTGGATTTGGGTTTTAACTCACAAAATCGTGCTAACACTTCTGTGAATTGGTATAAGCATCACCAGTCTTAAGATTAGCACTTTTATAAATAGCGATGCGGAACAAAAACAGTCTGGTGGCTGGAAAACAGCGCTAATATTTAGGCAGAACATTATATGAGGATTTTCTATGTTTGGAGGCTTATTTAAATCGCGATCGCCAAATAGCGATCGTGTACCCAGAGGACAGAGGCTAACCAATGGCTTTCCGATCATGACCTATGGAGATACGCCAGAAATCAAACGTCAAGATTGGCAATTTCGGGTCTGGGGACTCGCCACTGAGAAAACCTTCACATGGGATGACTTTATGGCGATGCCGCAGACTGAATTTACAGCGGATTTCCATTGTGTCACCACATGGTCAAAGCTAGATGTAAAATGGAAAGGAGTCAAAGTCACTGACTTCTTGAAATATATTGAAGTTGCTCCTCAAGCGGTACATCTCATGGAACATTGCTACGGTGGATATACTACCAATATTGCGATGGAAGACTTTGTAAGAGAAGAGAATTTCTTTGCCCATACGCTCTTCGATCAACAATTGCCCATCGATAATGGGGGGCCAATGCGCCTAGTTGTTCCCCATCTTTATGCTTGGAAAAGTGCCAAATGGATTAATGGTCTAGAATTTCTCGATAAAATGCAGCTTGGTTTCTGGGAACGCAACGGCTATCACCATCGAGGTGAACCCTTTGCGGAAGAAAGATATAGCTCGTTTTAACTACATCCAGCAAAGTATTGCGATGTAACATTTTGCTGGAATGAATATCGGTGATCGCGATCACACATATTTAGTAATCACAATTACGCAACAATTAAGGCTTGCATCACGTCCTAGCTTCAAGAAAAGTCCGATACTAAGTACATCAAGAGTTAAAGAAGTGAGGAGCAAGGCAATGTCAGTATTTCATTTTGGTAGATTCATTCTCAAGTTCTACGCTGGTTCGATCGCTGTTTTAGTTTTGGCAAATGCGCTTTCTACCCTCTAATCCCTACAGAGCAATGACTATATTTGATGTTCTAGTTTTCTCAGCTAAGTTTTTTATCAGCACGATCGCATTTTTAGTCCTAGCGAATGCTGCCAACAGTTTTTAAGTTGTTCTCCTCTAAAAGTTATTAGCACCTTACTCGATTGCGGGTTGGGTGCTTTTTTATATAGATAATGCGATGACTAGTAGCGATAGAGGACTGGTCTACTTCTAGTTGCCATTCCCAGATTCAGAATAGAGTCCTTCTTTTTTCTTGCTAGTAGGCATCTTTACGATGACTGACACTTAGCAATAATACTATTAACTCTCTGTCTTTAATTTCGTAGATAATGCGATAGTCTCCAACTCTGACACGATAGGTATTGTCATAACCTTTGAGCTTTTTGACTCCGTTAGGACGAGGATCATCAGCTAGAGAGCGTAATGTTACAATCAAGCGATCGCGTTCAATTTTTGTGATGTTATCTAGCTGATTTTGGGCTGGTTTAGGGATAACGATCTGATAGCTCATGCTTGACTTGCCTCGTACTGGTCGAGGGTTAAGTAATCACCTGAGAGATAGGCTGTTTGTGAAGCGAGAATGTTTTCTTTTTCTTCTGTAGTTATTTCCTCTTCTGCATAGCGTGATTTGAGAAACAATACAAAGTCAAGGGTTTCTGCTAATAGTGATTCAGAAATGTTTTCGACTTCTTGAATTAGCTTTTCTTTGGTAGTCATTGTTCTTAGGTGATCTGTTTATCTCTTTATTTTACATGGCATCACGGATTGTCTGAAGCCATCTGAGTGCATTTTGAGTATAGGGATGCTCTGTACCAAGTTTTTGTTTGTAAATGTGGATAGCGCGTTGGATAGATTGCAGGGCTTCGGGATGACATTTAGTATTGTAATAGAGAGCCGCTAAGTTGAATAAACTGGTGGCGACAGAAGGGTGGTCTGCTCCTAGTTGGAGTTCCCCAATTTTGAGTGATCGCTTATAAAGAGGTTCGGCTTCGCTGTACTTCCCTTGCAATTGGTAAAGTAATGCTAGATTGTGGAGGCTGGTGGCAACGGAGGGATGATCTGCTCTTAGTTGACGTTCCCTAATTTCTAGAGATCGCTTATAAAGAGGTTCGGCTTCGCTGTACTTCCCTTGCAATTGGTAAAGTAATGCTAGATTGTTGAGACTTGTGGCGACATCGGGATGGTCTTCTCCTAGTTTTCGTTCCCCGATTTCTAGAGATCGCTTATAAAGCGGTTCGGCTTCGCTGTACTTCCCTTGCAATTGGTAAAGTAATGCTAGATTGTTGAGACCAGCAGCAACATAGGGATGGTCTTCTCCTAGTTGGCGTTCCCATATCGAGAGTGATCGCACATAGAGTGATTCAGCTTCGCTGTACTTCCCTTGTACTCTGTAAAGTGATGCCAGATTGTTGAGGCTTTGGGCAACATCGGGATGGTCTGATCCTAGTTTTTGTTCCCCGATTTCTAGAGATCGCAAATAGAGAGGTTTGGCTTCGCTATATTTCCCTTGCGATTCGTAAAGATTTGCGAGATTGTTTAGACTGATAGCAACATCGGGATGGTCTGATCCTAGTTGCCGTTCTCTGATCGAGAGCGATCGCAAATAGAGAGGTTCGACTTCGCTATATTTCCCTTGCGATTCGTAAAATAATGCGAGATTATTTAGAATGCTGGCAACAGAAGGATGGTCTGATCCTAGTTGGCGCTCGTTGATCGAGAGTGATCGCACTAAAAGTGGTTCGGCTTCGCTGTACCTCCCTTGCGCTCGATAAAGTTGTGCGAGATTGTTTAGACTGTTGGCGACATCGGGATGGTCTGATCCTAGTTGACGCTCGTTGATCGAGAGTGATCGCACTAAAAGTGGTTCGGCTTCGCTGTACTTCCCTTGCACTTGATAAAGTTCTGCAAGATTGTTGAGACTGTTGGCGACATCGGGATGGGTTGATCCCAGTTGGCGTTCCCTAATTTCGAGTGATCGCAGATAGAGAGGTTCAGCTTCGCTATATTTCCCTTGCGCTCGATAAAGTTGTGCAAGACCGTTGATACTGTTGGCGACATGAGGATTTTCTTTTCCTAGTTGGCGTTCCCTGATTTCGAGTGATCGCAGATGGAGAGGTTCAGCTTCGCTGTACTTCCCTTGCGATTGGTAGACCACAGCTAAACTATTCACACTATTTGCGACATCAATATGGTTTTTACCAAGTCGATCCTCTTTAATGGCGATCGCTCGAAGAAATATTTGTTCTGCTTCAACGTACATTCCTTGTAGTCGATATAGTCTTGCTAATGAATGTAAATAATCTGACAGGGTGAGAGAACTACCTTTAGTCGTAGCAATCTTAACGGCTTCTTTGGCAGTGATAATTCCATCTTGATATTTATTCAATTTATCAAATACTTGGGAGATTGTATGGAGATAACTAGCCAAAATCATACTGTTCTCAGGCAGAGCTACCCGCGCTTGCTCGATCGCCTTCTGATACCCCTTAAGCGCCTCACCAAAATAACTTTGAGCCGCCGCAGTTTCA
This sequence comes from Pseudanabaena sp. Chao 1811, assembly GCF_027942295.1. Taxonomy (NCBI): domain Bacteria; kingdom Bacillati; phylum Cyanobacteriota; class Cyanophyceae; order Pseudanabaenales; family Pseudanabaenaceae; genus Pseudanabaena; species Pseudanabaena sp. Chao 1811. Next base: position 2,370,983 of record NZ_CP101416.1, on the reverse strand, counting down.
CCCTTAGCCAAAGCCGCCTTAGCCTGATCGTGAGTACTTTGCGCTTGGCGATAGGTTGCCTCAAAAATTGGCGCTTGGTTTAACCGACAACTACCAGCAATGAGATTATTTTTTTGGAGTTTATAAATACTGACTAAAGCGAGATTCGTAGCGGATTTGAGCTGATCTTCGACAAATTTTTGAGCCGATGCAAAATGTGGGCGTAAGGATTGCCATTCTGTCACCAGTTCCCAACTCGCAAAAGCAGGAATCTCATCAGCGCGATCGCTCAGCCCCCGCAACCATGCATCCTGCCAACCATCGCGATCGCCATCTTGCCATTGCTCACTCAAAAACTCATGCACCAACCGATGCAAACGGAAAACCCTCCCGCGTTCGACAACTTGTAACAAACTCCTCACTCGCAACGCAATCCTGCCATCGCTGAGATTGCGAATTGGGGCAAAAGTAACGGGAGCAGCGATCGCCGCTTTTTTCCAAAAAGGAAATAGTAATCCCACCAACTGACCGAATGAATCGCAAAACCTTTGCCACCAACCTTTGCGAACGGGCGGCGCTACGGACTGTTGCGGATAGGCTTCCACCACCGCCTCCACCAACTCCCAAGGCAAGGTTATCGGCTCAAACAAACTTAAAACCCGCCCAAGCTGCTGGGCATCGGGAGACAAATTTTGCCAACTCATCGACAGGGAAGCCTGCAAGCCCAGTTTGGCTTTCTGACGAGTATCAAGGCGATCGGGTTTCAGTGCATCACTGGCTAACCCATGCTCTTCCAAAGCCGCGATCGCCTTTGATAATGTGCGATCGGGACTACTCAACCAACTCCCCACCAAAATCAGCGCCAAGGGTAAACATCCCAAGCGATCGCACAGACTCGCCGCAAGCTCAGGATCGTCAATCACTGGTTGCAAGTCTTGATCGTCATCTTCATCATCGTCTTCATCGGGATCTGCCCATTGTCTCAACACCTGCACCGCCGCATCAGTCGTCAATTCCTCAATTTCTAGTACAGTCAAGTTATTACGCAACTGCGAGCGCGAAGTCAGCACAAACCGAAACGGACAGCGAACGCCTAAATTTTTTGGTAAATTTGGTAAATAGGGCGCAACCTGAGTTTGATAGTCCGTCACATCATCAATCACGATGAGAGCTAATCGCTCTGCACCACAAAATTTTTGCCATGCTTGCCAACCTTCCGCCACTTGCGCCTTTAAAGTTCGCTCATACCGTAAATCCCGATCCTCACAAAACCTCGGCTGCATAAAATCCCTGATCTCTTCCCCAAAATGTGCCGCCTCCACAATCCCCACGCCGCCAGTAAAATCATCCAAATGCAATTTGGCATATTGCCAAGCCAGTTCGCTTTTACCCATCCCCGCCATGCCAGTAATTAGCACCATCGGCAATTCTTTCACTTGCTGAGATTGCGCTTGCAACAACCTATGCAACTTATCTAAATCCGCCTCACGCCCCACAAAAATGCTCTCGCCATAAAACTCGCGATCGTCCAGATTGTTATAAAAGCCTTGGTCATGGGTGAATTTTTCCGATTGCAGATCATTTAGGCGATCGGCAATAATTAACTTTTCGACATTTACAACACCACCAGATACCGCAATCCCAATTTTCTCCGCCAGCTTATTCGGCTCATGATGAATCTCTTGGGAAACATTGATATCAGCGTCTCCTCCAACATTCACATGCTCCAGCCCTGTTTGTTTATTGGTCATAGTTAGCCTTCTAGTAAGGCAAAAATTTCATCCCGTCCCACATTTTCACTGTTCTTACCTTCAGCGATTGCCCTAGCCATCGCCACATCCTCCATTACCGCATAAATCAACTCAGCTAACATATCGCGCTCCTGCGTAAACATTTCCCGCAGCAACTCCTTGAGCAAAGGTCGTAAATCTTGAGCTTCGAGCATAGCGATCACCTACATATTGAACGTTGTAATATCTGCCTTGCCGCCACTCTGAACCACAATACCAATTTTTTCGGCTAACTTATTAGGATTCTGAGATTTTGACTGACTCAGTTGTGCTTGCAAAGTCTCAACCTTAGCCGCTAGTTCTTGATTGCTGGATAAAAGCGATCGCACCTGATCCAATAACTTTGTCACTTCAGGATCATCCGCGATCGCCTCCACATCGATTACCGCTTGTCCCGCATCAAAATTCTCCCCCGCACTAATCGCTTTTACTGTCTGCGTATTGGGAGCTTTACGACTGAGAACTGACCAAAGAGATCGCGCCAATTTCACCGTCTCATCGGTAATATTTTCACCAACCTTAGTTAATGAGCCTGTTCCTACAATTACTAACAACCCCACAAGCAGAGAAACTGGTTCCATATTTACACCAATCATTTACCAATATTTTGATTTTATCTCAGCTATAGGAAATCTAAGGAATTGGGCGATCACTTACGCATTACTACTAGAAACTAAAGCGATCGCTTGATTGATAATTGCTTCGCGATCGACCATTGCGCCCAACTCATCTGCCTCATATCTACCCTCAAAAACCTCAACCGCAGCAGCATCTAGGGCAATCTCATAGGCTTCTTCTATGGTCTCGCGTAGTTCTGAAGGTTCACAATAATTTTCTTTAGACTTACGTCGTTGATTAGTACGCTGAATTTCTCGCACCGAGTTTTTAATTGAAAGATCCCATGATCGCGTGGTGCGATTTTCGGCACGTTGTTTAATCAAATGGAGCAGCAGGATTTTGGCAAAGCTATAAATCTTATTCAGCTTGTCATCCTTGCTCATCTCCGTCATCTCCTCCACCAACAGCAACGCATCAGAGATGTTGCCACCTACCAGCAATTCCCTCAGTTCTAATAACTCTTCCATAACTATTCTCCAGCTGCACCGACCCAGATTTAGTTTGCTTGATTTTTAAAACCTGTATTGCTAGGCACTACATCAATTACGCCCTAGAATTCACAAACTTTAGAATTACCTGAATTTTGAAAGCGCGGTATTGCCGAGCCTTCAAAAATTTCTCTGGGTTTCAACTCAGCATAAAACCCTTTAGTTATCCGTAATAGTCGTAATTTCCCAACTTGAGTACAAGCCATAATAACATTATATTTTGAAGACAAGATTCACTCAGCCAACAATGACCCTACAAACAGACATTGACACCGCCGCCGCACAGCTCAAGGGCAAAACTCCTCAAGAAGTCCTCACATGGGCACTCGGCAACTACAAAAATATCTCCCTCGCATCTAGCTTCGGAGCCGAAGATGTCACCTTGATTGACATGATCGCCAAAATCAAGCCCGATGCCCATGTCTTCACCCTCGATACAGGTCGCCTCAATAGCGAAACCTATGACGTAATCGCCAAAGTCCAACAAAAATATCCACAATTGCAACTTCGCATCATGTTCCCTCAAGCGGAAGCAGTGGAGCAAATGGTAAGCGCTAAGGGCATTAATCTGTTTTATGACAGTGTGGAAAATCGCAAGCAATGTTGTTATATCCGCAAGGTAGAACCCCTTGGTCGTGCCACCCAAGGTCTAGATGCTTGGATTACAGGGCTACGTCGTGACCAAACTGCGAACCGTTCCACAATGGAAACCGTTGAACTAGATGGCGATCGCAATATTGCCAAAATCAATCCATTGATCGATTGGACAAATGAACAGGTTTGGGACTACATTCGCGCCAATGATGTTCCCTACAACGCCCTCCACGATCAGAACTTCCCAAGTATTGGCTGTGCGCCCTGTACCAGAGCCATTCAAGCAGGTGAAGATCTACGTGCTGGTCGTTGGTGGTGGGAAATGAGCAATCAAGAATGTGGATTGCACGTTACCAGTGACGGTCGCCTAGTTCGCGCCAAGGATGTTTAAACAATAAAGGCTCGCTAAGCGAGCCTTTATTGTGGATTTGATTAGGAATTATTGGTAATAATGAACAGAACTACAGGTCTAGAATATGGCGATTGGGAATTTAGAGGATGGCGATCGCATTATGGCGTAAGGCGATCGCAGAATGCCGATGCTAACAAGCCCCCAATTCTCTTAATTCATGGATTTGGGGCAGCGATGGATCAATGGCGCGATAACATTCCCGCTCTCGCGGCAGAGCATACCGTCTATGCCATTGACCTATTGGGATTTGGCGCATCCGAGAAACCACCGACTGACTATTCTATCTATTTGTGGGTAGAGCAGGTGTTGAGCTTTTGGCAAAAATTTGTAGGCGTACCCATGATCATTATTGGTAACTCAATTGGCGCTCTCGTCGCCGCAATTGCCGCCAGTCATCATCCCGAAATCGCCGCAGGAGTCGTCACTATCAGTCTGCCTGATATCGAAGCTTTTAAAGCCTTAGTTCCGAAATGGCTACAGCCCTTAGAACGTGCAGTCAAAGCGATCGTTAATGCCATTTTCGTAAAACCACTCTTTTATCTATTCCGTCAACCTTGTATGATTCGCTTCGTGTTAAAAGGAATTGTCTATTGCGATCGCGATCGCGTTGATGATCAGCTAGTAGAAATTATTGCCAAACCAGCACGCGATCGCCAAGCTGCCGAAGCCTTTGTGCGCCTCAATCGCAGTCTCAATCAGCCCAATTATTCACCAAGCCTGACGCAAGCCCTTTCACAGTTACAGGTTCCATTATTGATTTTGTGGGGAAGTCGCGATCGCCTCATCCCTCCATCCGAAGGTAAACGCTTAGTCCAATATGCTCCCAATGCCTCTCTAGTTTATTTAGAAAATGCAGGACATTGCGCCCATGATGACAAGCCTGAGCGCGTCAACCATGAAATCTTAACTTGGCTGGCTTGAGCAACTAAGTAGCTCAAACCCAGATTTTTGTGTCGCCCACTACGCAGGCGGCACAAAAATTGCTAAATAAATTCACCAACAAGAAATATTTGTTGCATACTGGGGAAGAATACACCGAGAAGAGATAGCTAAGTATATATGCTGGCAACTTTTTAGAGGATCACAGGTCTTTGAGACAATCCGAGACATGACTACAGACCTAAAAATACTGCTCAGGGTTTATTTGTATGATTCAAATCGTCATATCTCAAACATCTCAGACTATTGATAAGCTATGGCAAAGATTACTTAGTATTCCCTCAGATATTGCACTATTTATTAGTAATTTAGAAATTATTGAGCAAAAGCTTCTTTATCCTCGCTATCAACAATTTCAGCAAGAGTATCAAGTGTTGCTCAGTAGTCTGACTCCTGATGAAGTCAAAATTGTCCAAGAATTAGAGCAGTATGGAGTCGCAGTTACACATCTCAATGATTTAGCAATTCCCCTGAGCGATCGCTTTTTGCTTGCGGCAAAAAAAATATCCCAAGAACTAAGGGACAATGCTAAGCTTCCCCTCTACATGGGCAAACATACGCTGACGGCAAGCGCAGAGCAGATCATGCGTTATCCCGAATTGTTTTTGTGGGGCGCAGATGCCAAACTTTTACGCATAATTGAAAACTATCTCAAGCTACCCGTTGCCTATGATGGACTGTCCTACTACTACAGTCCTGCTGATAGTAGAGAAGCGGGCCCCCGTAAATGGCATCGGGACAAAGAAGACTGGCAAATGATCAAAATTGGCATCTATATCAACTATGTTGATGAGGATGGAGGACCTTTTGAGTGTGTCACGCCAGCCGCCAATGAAGTCATCAATAGGGCTTTAAACTCTCAATCAATCCAGAAGTACAAAACCGCCTATCAGCATGAACTTGAGGCAATCTTGCCCGAACATATGCGGCATAACTGGCGTAAAACCTGTATTGGCAAAGCGGGAACAGTAATTTTTGTAGATACGGCTAAGTATTACCATCGGGGTAAACCACCGACTAAAGCTGACCGCTCAGCGATCTTTTTTGGTTATTGCAGTCGCCAACCCAGACATCCATTTTTTTGCGGACGATCGCCATTGTCTCAAACACAACTACGATATATGGCAAGCCTATTACCCGCAGAAGTTAGGGATTGCGTGACTTGGCGCGATCACTTAAAGGGTCTGGGTAAATGGATTCCTAAAAACCGCTTGAAGGTCTAACCCCAACGGAATACTGCTGAACCCCAACTTAAGCCTGCTCCAAAACCTGCGATCGCAATTAAATGATCTTTTTGAATTTTGTCTGCTTTTACCCATTCATCCAGCGCGATCGGAATTGAAGCCGCCGAGGTATTGCCATATTTGCCCATATTGCTCACCGCCTTAGCAGGATCAATCCCAAAACGATTGACGACCGCATCGATAATGCGCTGATTAGCTTGGTGCATAATCAACCAGTCAAGATCATTAACTTCCAAGCTGGCATAGTGCAACGACTTTTCGATTACCTCTGGCACGCGCCGCACCGCAAAACGATAAACCTCTTGCCCATTCATCGTAATCGGATGAAAGGTATTGCGTCCTAAATAATTGATATTTAAGAACTCGTTACCTTTACCATCGCTCCGCATCTCAAAGCCCAATAGATTGTTCTGGGGATGCTCTGGGCTACTAGCTTGCAAAACTAGCGCTCCTGCCCCATCACCAAACAAAATACAAGTCCGCCGATCTTGCCAATCGACCCAACGCGAGAGGACATCTGCCCCAATCAGCAAAACGTTTTTGTAAACACCTGTACGAATATATTGGGACGCAGTAACTAGGCCAAACACAAATCCTGAACAGGCTGCCACAAGATCGAAAGCCACAGCCCTCTCTGCCCCTAGAATTTTTTGTACTCGTCCTGCTGTACCAAATAGATCGTCAGAGGTAGAGGTAGATAAAATAATCAGATCAATATCTTCGGGCTGCAAACCTGCGGTTGCGATCGCCTGTTGGGCAGCTTTAGCCGCTAAGTTAGCTACTGAATCATTCTCACCATCGGCAATATGACGCTCTCTAATACCTGTGCGCGAGGAGATCCACTCGTCATTGGTATCTACCATCTGGGCAAGGTCTTGATTGGTCAATACGCGATCGGGAACGGCGGAACCGCTACCAATAAAACGTACTCCAAGGAGAGAAGATTCAGTATTAGTCATGGGCTGTATTTGATCTGGATAAATAAAAAGCTATATTGCTGCCGCCTCGCGACAACAATATGAGTATTAAGTGGGCGGATCGTCGGGGGTATCATCCGCAGGAACCGCTACTTTGGGCTTAATTTGACCACGGATGCGCTCTAGGACTTCGTTATCTACTGCATCCTTAGCTACACGGATGGCATTGCGAATGCTAACAGCGTTAGAACTACCGTGACCAATTACACAGACACCTGCAACACCCAGCAATAAAGCACCACCATACTCGTCGGCATCAATGCGTTCTTTGACCTTCTTGAGATTAGGTTTTAAGAGTAATGCCCCAAGTTTGCCGCGCCAGCCTTTGGGCAATTCTTCCTTGAGGATTTGCATGACGGCATTACCGACACCCTCAGCAAATTTGAGGACGATATTACCCGCAAAGCCATCACAAACAATGACATCAAACTGACCTTTCAGAATGTCCCGACCTTCGGCATTGCCAGCAAATAAAATTTGCTGATTATCCTGCAAGGACTGGTGCACGCGAATCGCTAGCTCATTACCTTTACAGGCTTCTTCACCAATATTTAGCAACCCGACCTTAGGCTCTTGAATACCGATCGCATATTTACTGTAAAGCGAACCCATGATTGCAAATTGTTCTAAAAATTTGGGGCGACAATCAACGTTTGCCCCAACATCAAGTAGCAATACAGGCTTATGGGGAACCTGTGTGGGAAATAATGCGCCGATCGCAGGTCGATCTACACCTGGTAAACGACCCAATCGGAGCAGGGCGGCTGCCATTGCTGCACCAGAATGTCCAGCCGAAACCACAGCATCTGCTTGCTTGCGCTTGACTAAATTCATGGCAACGGCGATCGAGGAGTTGGGCTTGCGGCGTAGCCCTTCGAGGGGTTCGTCATCCATTTCGATAATGCCTTCCGATGGCACGATCTCTAGGCGATCGCTTTCCTTATAGTTATGTTGCTTGAGGTAGTTCGCGAGAATATCGCGATCGCCAACCAGCGCTATATCTACACCTAATTGAGTCTGAGCTAATATTGCTCCTTCAACCACTTCGCGTGGGGCAAAGTCCCCACCCATCGCATCTACTGCAATTCTCACGTTTTGCGATCCTGTCTGCGTTTTATAACTAAAACTGTAAAGAATTTTATTAAACCTTACAAAAATTTTAACAGTTTGAGTAACTTAACCTATCAGGATTGCTCAAAATATTTGAAATCAAATGCGTGAACACAAAAAGATCAGCATTGTTAGATTATTTAATCGTTGGTTTAAGTTTCTATTAGTCTCCGCGATCTCCTTGATCATAATTTTGGTAGGATGTCAATCTAATTCTGCCCTTCCCTCCAGCAATAAGGGGGCAATCTCCTTAGACAAGACCAAAGCAACATCAGCTACCTCCAGCGCTCTTACCGCAGATTTAGGTTTCCGTCCAGCCGCCAATGGGTTCAGTTTTGAGAATTACGGCAAGGATAGTAGCATTAAAAATCTCTCACCTGTAGAAATGCAACGGATGTTTGGGAATCAAGTTTGTGCTACCAGTGGGGAAAATTGTATCCTGACACCTCCCGCCCAGCAATGGATGGAAGAAGTCAATAAATCCATGAATGGTGGACATTGCGAAGGAATGGCGGCTCTCAGTATGATTCTCTATGCTGATAAAGACAAGGTAAGTGGATTTGGGAATACCCCAGATCTAGCCTTACAGGGGAATGAGAAGTTACAGCGCGAAATTGCCTACTGGTTTGCCACTCAGTATGCTCAACCAACGGCAAAAAGCGAAATCAAAGACAAAACCCCTTCAGAATTGCTAGATATCCTTTTATCTACGATGAAACTGAATGCTCGTATTGATGAAACCTATACAATGGGGATTTACCAAGCTGGTTTTAAAGGTGGTCATGCAATTACCCCGTATGGAGTGGAAGATTTAGGCGATGGCAAATATACGGTGCTGGTCTATGACAATAACTATCCCAAAATAGAGAGAAAACTCGAAATTGATCGCAATGCGAATACTTGGAAATATAATGCTTCCACTAATCCTGATGAGCCTGAATCAACTTATATTGGTGACGCTGAGACCAAAACCCTCACTTTAACCCCCACTCCACCCCGTTACGAACGTCAAGCCTGTAGTTTCTGCGATCAAGAAGATCAATCCAAGGAAACTGCTGCTGATAAGACATCAGCCACTAAGGGCAATGCGATCGCAACAGAGGCATTCAATCAAATTTTTCTTGAAGGTGATGCCGATCTCCTGATTACCAATGGCAATCAAAAAATTGGCTATGAGAATGGGAAATTTGTAAATAACTTTTCTGGAGCAACGTTTATTCCGATCAGGAGCAGTGATCTCTGGAAAGATGATGAAGAGCCGCTCTACAATATTCCCGTGGGTGTTCCCTTCACAATTAACTTACAAGGCAACAGTAAAAGTAATGAGAAAGAGCTAACGGATGTAGCCATGATTGGACCTGGTTATGATCTTGGCTTAGAAGGTATTAAGGTGTTAGAAGGTCAAAGAGACACGATCAAATTTGATACCAGTGGTCGCAGCTTATCTTATAAACCTAGCAATCCTGAAGCTCCTAATATTTTGTTTGGTCTATCCACAAAGAATGATGACTACGAGTTTGAACTAGATGGCGTAGAAATTGATGCTAGTGGCACAATCAGCGCAAATTTGGATACTCTTAAAGGCCGTCTCGGCATCAAGATTAGCGACAGTGGCAAGGAAGCCAAATTCAATTTAATGATTGGGAGGATTGACGACAAGACTGAGCAGAAATTTGAAGGAGAAGATTTAACTCTAGTTTCAGGGGATACATTGTACTTGGATTATGCTAAGTGGACGGGAAATGGAGCTAAGTTAACGATCGAGCTTGATAAGGGCAGTGATGGTACGATCGACGATACCACCACCCTTGAAGATAAAAAGAAGTAAAAATTTCATCTAACAAAGAGAATGGCGGCGCAAAGCGCCGCCATTCTCTTTGTTAGGATACTGGGCGGCGATCGCTATAACTACCCCGATTTGTTAGATTGCCTACTGCGACAACACCAAGGCTACAAGTCCTGATATGATCGTCAAGCAGAATCATCGTTAACAGATTAACGAAATTCTAGCGAATATCCCTAGCGAACATCAGCGAATACCTCCAGCAATATGCGTCTATCTCAAATGCTCTGGGTCACTCTGCGTGAAGATCCCGCCGAAGCAGAACTCACAAGTCACAAACTATTACTCCGTGCGGGCTACATCAGGCGCGTAGGTTCAGGCTTGTATGTATACTTGCCGCTCATGTGGCGCGTTTTGCAAAAGATTTCTGCGATCGTCCGCGAAGAGATGAACGACACAGGGGCGCAGGAATGCCTATTGACACAACTGCAACCTGCGGAACTATGGCAAGAGTCAGGACGCTGGGATACTTACACTAAAGCCGAAGGGATCATGTTTGCCCTCACCGATCGCGCTAATCGTGAAGTCGGTTTGGGCCCTACCCACGAAGAAATTATTACCGCGATCGCTAGAGATACGATTCGTTCATACCGTCAATTGCCACAGCATTTATATCAAATCCAAACTAAGTTCCGCGATGAGATTCGTCCTCGCTTTGGGCTAATGCGTGGGCGCGAGTTCATCATGAAGGATGGCTACTCCTTCCATGAAAATGAAGAAAGCCTCAAAGAGACCTACTACGAAATGGATCGCGCCTATCGGAAGATGTTCGATCGCTGTGGTTTAAAATTCAGGGCAGTAGAGGCAGACTCAGGCGCGATCGGTGGTTCGGGTTCACAGGAATTTATGGTACTAGCGGAAGCTGGTGAAGATGATATTCTCTTTACCGAAGATAGCAGCTACGCCGCCAACGTCGAGAAAGCGATATCACTTCCCCCTGATGCGATTCCTTCCCATTTCGATAAATTTGAAAAGGTGCATACGCCCAAGGCAGGCACGATCGAGACGGTCTGCAAGATGCTGAAATGCGATGCCACCCAAGTCGTGAAACAGGTGCTTTATCAAGTCATCTATGACAATGGCACAACGGTATTAGTGTTAGTCAGCATTCGTGGCGATCGCGATGTCAATGAAGTGAAGCTACAGAATGAACTGACTAAACTTGCTGATAGTTACGGTGGCAAAACGATTATCAATCTCCAAGTTGCCGATGCGGAGTCGCAACAAAAATGGGCACATTCCAAACTTCCCGTTGGCTTTATTGCGCCAGATTTAGCAGATACCTATATTGATCAAGTCAAAGGCTTTGCGCCAAAATTCTTGCGTTTAGTCGATCTCACTGCGGCGGATTTGCAAAACTTTGTCACAGGTGCAAACGAAGCCGATTATCACGTTGTCGGGGCAAATTGGGGCAAGGAGTTCCCATTACCACCTGTTGTAAATCTTGATAAGGCAAAAGCAGGCGATCGCGCCGTTCATGATCCTTCGCAAATCTTGCAAACCGCCAGAGGTATTGAAGTTGGACATATCTTCCAATTGGGAACCAAATACTCGCAAGCGATGAAGGCGACCTTCACTAATGAGCAAGGCGAAGAACTGCCTTTAGTCATGGGTTGCTATGGTTTAGGTGTCTCGCGCCTCGCTCAAGCTGCCGTCGAGCAGTCCTACGACAAGGATGGCATCATCTGGAATAAAGCGATCGCGCCCTACCATGTAATCGTCACCGTACCGAATGTGGGCGATGCAAAGCAAATGGATGTTGGCGAAAGGCTCTATACTGCCCTCGATGCCGCAGGTGTAGAAGTATTGCTCGATGATCGCGACGAACGCGCTGGTGTCAAGTTTAAGGATGCCGATCTTGTTGGTATTCCCTATCGGGTGGTCACAGGTAAAGCGATCGCTGAGGGCAAAGTAGAAATCGTCAATCGGGCTACAAAGGTGGCAACGTTGGTAGAAATTGAATCAGTTGTCGAATACTTACAAAACGAACTCAAATAAAATATAGGAATACAAGAGTTGCTTAGGACACAAACCCCAAAATACAAGTTGCAGCACTTCGCGCCGCAACTTGTGTAGAAAGAAACGGCGCGATGCGCCGTTTCTTTTTTAGACTAGCAATTGGTACTTCACTTGTGCCAATCGATAAAGTGGTCGCCAAACCAAGCGATTGGTAGTAACAACTAGCAATGACATGACAATAGTAGAAGCTAATAGAAGTGGAAAATCACCAATATCCGAAGCTTGGGTAATAGTTGAACCTAGCCCTGTCGCTGTCAGTACCTTACCCTGAAATTTAATATATTCTCCTGCAATACTTGCGTTCCAAGCACCACCAACTGCGGTAATAATGCCCGTTACCAAATAGGGAAAAATTCCAGGCAAAATCAATGTCCGCCAACGCTCTAGCGGCGAAAGCTTGTAAACTCTAGCTGCTTCAAAAAGCTCCGATGGAATTGCTTGTGCTCCTGCAATCACATTAAAGAGAATGTACCACATACTTCCTAAGGTCATGAGAATGACCGCACCAATATCTAGTCCTCCACCAATATTTGCCAATCCTAATAATAGAATTGGGAATAAAGCTGTAGCAGGAACAGAAGCAGCAATTTGCACAATTGGTTGGAGTATTTGTGCTAGTTTCGGACTGCGCCCAATTGTTACGCCAATGGGTACTGTGATTAGCAGAGACAAAATGAGAACAACTAAAACCCGAATCGAAGTAAACAATGCACCTGTAAGTACCTGTTGCCAAGAACTCAGTGGCATCTGTCCAAGTAATAAAGCCGCTTCTAAGGTTCCGCCTAAAACAATAAACCCAACTAGCCCGATCAAGATCCAATTGAGCCAATTAATCCATTTATAGTTTTTATGGGTTTGGAGAGGAGCAAAATCGGCTTTAGTCCGAAAGACATGATTGACAGATTCTGATAGAGGTGAAAATAGGCGATCGCCTATAATTCGCATCGTAGGCGATCGCCTTAAAAAGTCTAATACTCGTGATTCAGGTACTTGAGTTGCTTCTACAGTCTCATGTTTAAACTTCTCCGCCCAAGCAATCATTGGTCGCCAAACAAAATAATCAATAATTGTAATGATGCTGATTAAAACAATAATTCCCCAGAGAATAGCGACATTATCTCCTTGGTCTGCGGCTGCCTTCAGAAATGAGCCTAAACCCGGAAGCGTAAAGTTACGATTAGAAAGGGTAAACGATTCCGTTTGCATTAAAAAGAACCATCCTCCTGCCACTGACATCACACTATTCCATACCAAGCCCACTACTCCCGATGGTAGCTCCACAGTCCAGAACCTTTGCCATGCACTGAGGCGATAGACTTGACTAGCTTCGATCAATTCCTTAGGAATGCTACTCAGAGATTGATAAAAGCTGAAGGTCATATTCCAAGTCATCCCTGTAAAAATCAGCAAAATCGAAGCTAATTCAATGCCTAATCTTTGTCCAGGGAATAAACCTACTAGGGCTAACACCACCGCGGGTAAAAAGGAGAGAACGGGAATTGACTGAAGAATATCCAATAAAGGAATGAGAATCTTTGACCATGTGCTGGAACGATAGGCGACATAAGCATAGACTAGACTGAATAATAGTGATAGTCCATAGGCAGCAAGCATTCTTACCAGAGTTTGCAAGGCATAGTTTGGTAAAAGACTAAGGGATAAATTAATTACATATTCACTATCGTAAGTACCTGCGAATTTACTAGCAGTCTGAACAATGATAAAGATGAGAGAGACGATCGCTAAAGGCAATAATACATCGCCAATACTCCATCTAGTACGAAACTCGGACTTGGGATCGATAGTGGGCTGAAACATAAGCAATCCATACTAAAAAACAAATTACATGGGAGTTAGATAGTTGATATATAGCTAGAAGAGAATTGCGACGCTTTGCGCCGCAACTCTCTTCTGTTTTTTGTTTTTGTCTTAACATAACTGGCTACGGCTATACATCGCAATTGAGACATCAGAAATAATCAAGTAAATTTTTAAAAGTCTTGCTAAGCATGGCTTCTAAAAATTTATTTGATTGTTATACCAGCATTAAATTCTATTCAGAATCTTCTACATCGGTTGTACTTTCTTCAATAAAGATTTCGCCAGAAGGTTCATCATAGCTAAACAACTCAGCATAGCGCCCCCAATCCATTGCTGTCCGGAGTTGGCGTTGGGCTTCTTTACTGGTGAAGTAATTCTCTAAAATATCGAGAACCAGTTCTTCTGAAATCCGATGATTACGCTTGGCTTGCAAAAGCTGACAAATCTGTTGTACTAGGCGAATATGTTGTTGTAATAGATCACGAACAATTGCTTTTCGTTCGTCAATATTACTATTGATAAACTTCTCACCATTGGCTGACAGTTGAATATCACCCTCAGTAACAGCAACTAGTTCCATTAATTTACTAGCTTCCACAATCGGTAATAAATCGTCAACTTCTAGTAATAATTCTTGGGCAATGCGATAAATATCCTTCTCTTGGCGACCTTCTAGTAGTTCCAATAAACCAGCCACTGAACCAATGCGTACATGGGGTAAGGATTGATATTTAGGCTGCGAAGGTGGCTTGATTTCGGGAATAGATGTTGTGGTCGTTGGTTGCGGGGAAATATCAGGTAGATCAGGATTAGTGAGAATTTTATAAACTTGGTCAACTAAAGCTTGAAATTCAGGACTCTTGCGATCGCGATAATGGGGCAACGTGATTGGCAAATCGGCACGAATGCGTCCGGGGTTACGACCTAACACGATGACGCGATCGGCAAGTGTAACTGCTTCTTCGATCCCGTGGGTGACGATTAAAATTGATTTCGTCGGGATACGCTTCTCCAGCCATAGGTCAAGTAATTCAAAGCGTAAGTTTTCCGCAGTCAGGACATCTAGAGCGGAAAAAGGCTCGTCCATACATAAAAGCTCAGGCTCAACTGCTAAAGCCCTAGCAAAACCAACCCGTTGACGCATTCCGCCCGAAAGCTCTTTGGGATAAGCATTTTCAAAACCATCTAAACCAATGACATCGATCATGCGAAGTGCTTTCTGGACTCTTGTATCTTTCGGTTCTCCTTTAGCTTTTAAACCTAGTTCCACATTTTCCAGAACGGTTAACCAAGGGTAAAGTGCAAAATTTTGAAAGACGATCGCTACTCCAGGATTCAGCCCCATTAGAGGACGGTTGTAATACAACACCCTGCCGCTAGAAGGTGGAATCAACCCTGCAATCATTCGCATTAGTGTTGATTTACCTGACCCCGAAGGACCAAGCAAAGCAATAATTTCACCTACTTGTAACTGGCAATTGATATTTTCAATAATTGAGATGGTCTGCCCATTTGGTTGTAAGTAAGACTTCCCAATACTCTCTAAAGCAATAAAGCTGGTTTTCGCGGCGTTTTGAACCATAATGTTATCTGTGCAGGTATTGTGAGCTACATAGATAGGGAAGTTTTCGCTACCCAACCCAATACATTATCAGCTAATAATGCTCAGAATTTGTACTACAACTGTTTTTTAGCTCTTGTATAATACTGCTCCTGTTGTCTAGAGCAAAACTAAATAGGTAAGGATGGGTGGCGCGAAGCGCCGCCCATTCTTACCCCAATAAATCCTTTCCTCTTTAGGACTTCCCAAAAGAGAATAAATTTTTGTCGAATCTGAAGGCTAGAATTAATTTATATCTTTTGTGATCATCCTTAACTTAACTTGCCATCTTTGTCATCAATGTCTTATTCTCTTGTCCCCGTTCCTTTAGGTTCCTTACAAATTAATGAGCTTATCTCTTCTAGAGACATATTGGGGGCAAGTTCTCCACAAGCCATAACTTTCTCTTTAGTTATCCCCACCTACAATGAGAGCAAAAATTTAGAGAAGTTGGTTGAAGTTCTCAGTGAACTTTTAAATAGCTATTGGGATGGAAGTTATGAGTTAATCGTTGTTGATGATGATAGCCCCGATTTAACTTGGCAAGTGGGATTGGCGTTAATGCCCAAATATCCGCAGTTGCGAGTAATGCGCCGCCAAGGGGAGAAAGGACTTTCCACGGCAGTGATTCGGGGATGGCAAGCGGCACAGGGAGAAATTTTAGGTGTGATCGATGGAGATTTACAACATCCACCTGAAACTCTCATTAACATGCTTGACAAGATGCAAAAGGGAGCCGATTTGGCTGTTGCTAGTCGCCATGTGGAAGGTGGTGGGGTAAGCGATTGGGGGTTTATTCGCCGTGTTCTCTCAAGGGGAGCGCAGATGCTTGGTTTAATTATCTTGCCAAATGTGATTGGGCGTGTGTCTGACCCTATGAGTGGGTACTTTATGGTCAGACGTGAAGCGATCGCTAATTGTCTGATGAATCCATCAGGTTACAAAATTTTGATAGAAGTCCTCGGACGGGGCAATATTGGCACAGTTGCGGAGGTTGGCTATGTATTTCAGGAACGGCAGGAAGGTGAAAGCAAGGTCACTTGGCGGCAATATATAGACTATATTGTGCATCTATTGAGATTGCGATCGCGGGGAAGAATTACCAAATTACGTGAAAAATGGCGAGTTCCAATTAAACGCTTTATCAAATTTGGACTTGTTGGTTTTAGCGGGGTATTTGTGGATATGGCAATCCTCTATTTACTCAGTGATGCCTCAACGTTAGGATGGGGACTGACACGTAGTAAAATTATTGGCTCTGAAGTTGCCATTCTCAATAATTTTTTATGGAATGATCTCTGGACTTTTCGAGATTTTTCGAGTCAGCAAAGTGGTTGGCGCAAGCGAATCAAACGATTTGTCAAGTTCAATTTAATTTGTTTATTGGGGATTGGACTAAATTTAATTATTCTCAATATTCTTTACAACTATTTTGGGGTTAATAAATATCTTGCCAATTTGATTGCGATCGCGATCGTTACCATTTGGAACTTCTGGTTTAATCTCAAACTTAGCTGGCGAGTTACCCAAACCAAATAACATATAAAGCGGTATTTCTCACCACTTTATATAGCGCAGTTGTGTCCCCGCTTTCGGCGGGGACACAAGACTAGATTGGTATACGCTATATATCCATATAATTACATTTAAGTTTTATGACTTTCTCGACAATTACACTACCAACTTGGGTTACTTTATCGCGCCTAATTGCGATTCCAATTATCTTTGGACTCTTCATCTGGCAAGATAGTGAACTTACCCGCCTCATTGCCCTGAGTGTATTTCTGATTGCGGCGATTACCGATTGGCTAGATGGATATTTAGCAAGAAAACTTAATCAAATTACAGAACTTGGAAAATTTCTCGATCCCCTAGTTGATAAAGTTCTGACAATCGCATTGTTTCTCTTATTTATCGAATTAGGTCAAGTCCCCGCATGGGCAGTGTTTTTAATTATTACCCGCGAGTTACTAATTACAGCATGGCGTGGCGCTCCTAGTAGTTCTGAAGACACAGGTAAGTCCCCAATTATCGCCGCAAATTTGTGGGGAAAAACGAAAACAGTGATGCAAATTGTGGCGATCGCAGCTTTATTAGTCAAAATACCCTATGCGATCACTTTTTTCTGGATTGCAGTTGCACTCACGTTGATTTCTGGCATTCTCTATGTTGTGCCAGCTTCTAAGAGCTAGTTATACTTAATTAAGTGTTTCTTACGAGCAGCAAGAGAAACTCATTGGATTATAATCATATAGAGTTGCGGTTGGAGTAAGGTTCTCATGGCGACATCACAAACACTAGGCAAAGCGTTTGGCAATCTGTTAGGCGGACGCTTTCGAGTTGTGCAAACAATCGCCGATGATACCTACACGCAAACTTACTTGGTTGAAGATACAGTGGCGGCGGAGATGCCACGCTGGATTGCGAAAAGTTTCTGTCTAATTAATAAAACTAACCTCCAACTCGACTGGGCGCGATCACTATTTCGGAATGAAGTTCCTAAATTACAGCAACTTAGCGATCGCAGTACTGACTTCCCCAAAATCACAACCTATTTTGAACAAGAGGAGGAATTTTATATCGTTGAAGAAGCCATTGATGGAACTCGACTCAGTGATGAAATTGCCACAGGCAGACTATATAACGAGTCGGAAGTAATTAGTTTCTTGCAGCAACTGCTCGCAAGTTTGCATACTGCCCATCTTGCCAATATGGTGCATGGTGATATCAATCCTCGCAATCTTATCCGCCGTAAACATGACTCGACAGGCAATCATCACTTTGTTCTGACAAATTTTGCGGTTCTCAAAGGTATCTATGCTCCTGCGGCTCAAAATGGAGTAGTACTAGGAACACCCAGCTATATGCCCTTTGAACAAGCCCTTGGACATTTTACGCCTAGTTGCGATATCTATGCTCTTGGGTTAACAGCCATTCAACTGCTCACAGGACTCCATCCTAGTCAACTAGTTCGTCGTGAAGATCTCAATCTTTTAAACTGGCAAATGGGATCGACGGTACGTTCTGAACTAGCGGCAATTCTCAATCGCATGGTAAAACATCATCCAGAAGATCGTTATCAAAGCGCTCAAGAAGTTCTCTACGATCTCGATAATTTGCCATCACCACAGATCAATAATGATTTTCAAATGCCAACATTGGCAATTGGCGAAAATACTGGTCGCTGGGCGATTATCACAGTTTGTCTCCTCGGCATTGGTTGGGCAACTCTTAACTTTCAACAGATTCAGAAACTTTTTCCCATTTCGACCTTACCGACTCCTAAGCCTACGGTCACCATTGCACCTACACAACCAGTAGCTAATCCAGTAGTTAATTATGAATTACGCCAAACCCTCAAGGGGCATAATGGCTGGGTGAGGGCTGTCGCTTTTTTTCCCAATGGATTTAGTTTTGCTAGTGGCAGTTATGATCGCACATTACGACTATGGAATGTCCGCGACAATCAACCCTTTGAGACCCTATCTAAACACTTTGGTTCTATTTCAGGGATTAATGCGATCGCAGTCCATCCCAATGGCAGCACCTTTGCCACTGCTTGTATTGATAAATCGATTAAATTATGGAACTTCCGTAGTGGAGAACCAGTTCGCAATCTCAATGGTCATGATGGACAGGTTTACAGCGTTGCCTACAGTCCCGATGGAAAGACCTTAATTAGTGCCAGTGCCGATAAAACGCTCAAGCTCTGGAACTGGCGCAAGGGTACTCTCCTAGAAACCTTTGAAGGACATCAAGATAAAGTGGTGTCTGTGGTGTTCCATCCCGATGGCAAAAAATTTGCTAGTGCCAGTTTTGACAAAACCATCAAAATTTGGGATATCAGTACGGGTACGAAAATTCTTACGATTAATGGACATACGGCTCCCGTTAATGCGATCGCTTTTAGTCCCGATGGCAAACTGCTCGCTAGTGGTAGTCAAGATCAAACCGTGAAAATTTGGGATGCCAGCACAGGCAAATTGCTGAAAACCCTCTCAGGTCACACAGGAGGTGTCTTAGCTGTAGCGATTAATCGTGATGGGAATGTCATCGCCTCTGGTGGTGCAGATAAAAGCATTCGCCTGTGGGATGTGAAAACAGGACAGTCGATGCAAGTCCTCAGCAATCATGAAGCCCAAATCTTTGCCCTCAGCTTTAGCCCCAAGGATGAAACTCTAGTTAGTGGCAGTGCCGATCGCACAGTCAAAGTATGGCAACTATTGGCTAAATAGATACCGCATTGACTAGTCAACCCTTTGCAGATTTTTAGCTATCTATTGACAAATATATTCAATAAGGTTAACTTAGCAAATAAGTTCTGATGCGGTTTGACTCAGCACCGTTTCATTATTCATAGTTCAAATGCGTTCATAGGATTGAGAGATGGGATGTTTTTCCGTAGATTGCTGAATAAACTGGGATGAAGCTAGCACTCATCACTCGATCCTTTATTTTGTCTAAAACAGACCGAATTAAAGAGAATTAAAAAGATTAAGCAACAATATCTCTAACCAAGATTTTTATTAAAATTTTATCTAAATCCTTATTAATAAATACTTTCAATAATTTATGACATTTAGACCATCTGCATCACCCCAAGTCGTTAGTATCTGCACGAGTCCATCTCTGCGTCGTTTTGATTTACCTTTACTCAGATCCCTATCACGGCAATATGCCATTGCCCAATGGGAATTTTGCCAAGAGCCTGATGAACCAATTGATCTTCATCTAGCAATTACTTCTCTCCATGAATACTTACAAACTTGCAAAGGCGAAGTACATCTAGTGGGACATGGGATCGCAGGTTTAGTGGGTTGGCTCTATGCAAGGCAATATCCCGAAAGAGTGCGATCGCTTACTTTGTTATCCGTGGGAGTTAACCTAGCGACTAGCTGGCATAGTCACTATTACGAGCAGCGTCAACTAATGGGCTGTAGTCGTGAAACCATATTAGCTCGCACCGCCTTTTATTTATTTGGCTATCGAGATAAGGAGATGTTGTATTGGTTAGCTGACCTCCTCAAGCAAGATCTCGATAATTCCTTAGTTCCCCATTCGCTGTATGCACCAACATATATTCCTCCTGCCCCAATTCCTGTACCAATGTTGGTCTGTGGAGCAATGGATGATTATGTAATTGGTGGCGAAAATGCCTGTCACAAGTGGCAATCCTATTTAAAAGATTGCGATCGCCTATGGATCAGTCCACAGGGTAAGCATTTTTTTCATTATTTACAAGCACAATCTGTCAGTAAACAAATTCATTCATTTTGGCAGTCCTTGGTAAGGATATCCAATAGCGTTGCACTCAAGCAAGAATCAAAGCACCTATAATCTCAAAAGCTATGGCGCACACTGTGTATGCGCCATAGCTTTTGAGATTTTATATTTAATTGCGCCCAGCTACTTAATTTTAGCGATCTCACTCTGGATGATTTTGGGTAAGCTATTAGATATGAAGTACAAAGCCCAGAGCTAAGTAACTTGTACGCATAATTTTGGAGAACTTCATGAAATTAGCTGAATTTCTTATGCAAGGGCAGCAATTGCGTCAACAAGATCGCACATCTGCGATCGCCTATTTTGAACAATGTCTTCACAATACAACTGACGAAAATTCCGAGGGGGCGCTTGGGACAACCGTAAGAGTTTTGCTTGACTTAGCAGTAGAACTAATTGCCACAAAACAATTAGCACAGTTGCAAAGAGCTAAAATTCTGGTACAACAAGCAGGGGATATTTTAAATCAAAGTCTAGAATCTAGCCATGAGCAACAGGCTTATTTGCTCTATGTGCGGGCAATTTTAGCAATGGAATTGGGGGAATTGCGCGATGTTTTGCCACTCTTACAAAATGCTTCTAATGTCTATGGTGATAATCTTGAGGGGCAATCGCTCACAGACGATGCCATCGGTCACTACTACATCAAAGTTGGTGATTATCAATCAGCCTTGATGAGTTTTGAGCGATCGCTATCATTGCGCCTTGAATCCAGTGATGAATCGGGGATCGGCAAAAGCTATGCTTACTTAGGAAAATTGTATGTGTTATCGGGGGAGGTTAACCAAGGGGCTAGCCTTTTTCAAAATACTTTAGATATTGCGATCGCCAATTCTGATAATTTTTTACGATTACAAGCCTTAAAGGGGCTAGTCAAAGTTGCACTCGCTGAAGCTCAATGGCAAACTGCGATCGAGTTGATTAAAGATGCCATTGATTTACTCAAGGAACCTGTAGATAGTATTGAAATAGGTTATTTATACTGTGATCTTGCAGAAGCACTGCTAGGCAATCGTCAAACTGAAGATAGCCTTATCTGCATCAGGATCAATGTCTTACCCCGTTTTCGTGATTTTCAATATCTTAGGGGAATCGCAATTGCCAAACATATCCGAGGACGAATTTATATACATCGCTTACTAGAAGGTCTAGACAGCCTAGATGAAGATTCAATTGAAACCGCCGAAGATTCTTTGGTAGATGCTTCAATGACTTTTGAGCAATTTGGCATGATGTCTGATTACGCCAAAGTCCTCTATGACTTAGCTTGTCTTTATCAGTTATGCAGTAATTCCCAGTTGCAATATCAATATCAAGGCAAGTCATTGCGATCGCTAGAATTATCCCTCAGTACACTCGATCAATTAGGTATGAGCAACACACAACTTGCTTCACAGGTTGAATTAATGCTGAACCAAGTTATGCGAGGTAGTTTCTAAAAGCGATAAAGACGGTACGATGTACCGCCTTTATCGCTGTAGCCAGTCATGTTCCTAAAAGAGAGTTGCGGTGCCAACTCTCTTTTAGGTTTTACGTCCTGATACACTTAGCGGCATCTATAGTTAAAAGAAGTTAGCAGTAATTTTTACTACAGATGTATGGCTAGCATTCGGAGCCAAGACAGTCAAATACTCTTTCGTATTTAGAGCGTTACGAGTCGCAGTCCAAGGCTCTAGACAATAAAAATCCTTACCCTTGACTGTCCAAAATACCAGATAGGTATAGGAATCATCATAGTCAATGACGATCTTGAGTTGGCGATCGCTATCGACTACAGACGTGGAACGACTGGCAAGATTTCCAAATACAGAGTCAATCTCATCTTGATCGAAGTTAAACTTACCATCAAAGGCAAAGTTTTCCTTAGTGCGATTGTCCTCATAACTTGTGGAAGGAATCTCAACCTTAAGCTGATTTTTATCACCACAGAGAAAGTAGGGATGGAAGCCAGAAGAGAATGGCATCGGTGTAGACGAGAGATTTTTGTATTCTTGGCGAATTTCTAGGGTATTCCCACGCAACTCATAGGTAAAAGCCAAATGAAAATCAAAGGGATAAACAACTTTGGTTTGCTCATTACTACCTAACTCAACAGTCAGACCTGCTTTACCGTCAGTACTTTGCGTAGTCGCTGTCCAAGGCAACTCACGGGCAAATCCATGTTGTTTGATTTTGTATTCCTTTCCATCCACAGCATAGGTGTCATTGGGCAAGTTACCACACAGAGGAAACAAAATTGGATTGCCACCTCTAACACTCAAATCAGGATGAGTAAAGCGCTCAGTATCTAGATAGAAGACTTCTTGACCATTAATTCGCCAACTTGTAACAATACCACCACGTTCTGGTACAACTTCCATTTGAGAGTTAGTGCTGTCATCAGACAGAGTATAGGTATTGTATTGCTGTTGCTGAGAGGAAACTTTATACACAGATTTTGTCCTACAAGAATCTATAAAAATGTCGATTATCAATTGGATTCATCACAAGTTTATAGCGTTTTGTGAGTGCGTACTCATTTGCAAAACAAAAAACAATCACAGTTTATTCTTCAGCCTTTACTGCACAACCGATCGGATAAGCAGTATGGTAAGTGCGATCGCGTTTTCCAAATAATTGATAACGATGATCACGAACTTGTACATAGGCGGAATCTCCCACACTTTTGAGAGGAGACAGCGCCCGATAGGCAGATATCAAAGGTAATCCCATAGGTAATAGCCGTACAATTTCTTCAGCAGCATCACTACCCTGCCACCTCTGGGTAGGATCTTCCCGATTAATTAAAATCATCCCCATTTCACAATCATCAGGTGTGACCTTAAACTGCTGCAAGGTCTGAACATCCTGCATCGGGATATAGCCAAACAGACGACCGCGATCGCACTTCTCTAAAATGCTGACAAAGTTAGCACAGAGATTACAATTCCCATCATAAATGACTGCGTAGGACATAATCTTTTAATTAGAATTGGCAAGGACCTTTTTTACCATTAGGACAAATAGTTTCTTCATCGGTTTTAGGTAGCTTAGTTTTATCAAACACAACATTAGTGAGATTGATACCTGCCAACTTTGCACCACTCCAATTAGCCCCATTAACTTGACTACCAGTCAAATTAGCACCTCTCAAATCTGTGCTAGTTAGATCTGTATAGTTGAGCTTTGTATTGGAGAGATTAGCTCGCTTGAGACTAGTGAAGCTAAGATTTAAACCTGATAGGTCTTGGTCAGCTAAATTACGACCTTCAAGAGGTTGGTTGACGATCTGCCAAGATAGTAGAGTTTTGGAATTAAACTTAGTCGCTTTGTCAGTACCTTGAGCGCCGATTTTCGCATCCTTTAAGTTTGTACCTTCCATTTTGGCACTAGCAAAATTAGATAGGGTTAAATCTGCACCTGCAAGATCAACAAGATTCATTTGAGCATTGTTGAACTCTGCCCAAATAACGCTCGCTTTAATTAATCTTGCCCTATTCAAGTTCGCCTTAGTAAAGTTCACGCCATCAAGATTTGCCTCCTGAAAATTAGCCCCAACAAGACTTGCATCCTGCATCTTTGCACCTGTGAGAATCGCCTTACTAAAATCCACATTGTCTAGTTTGGCTCCTCTAAAGTCGGCATTGGTAAAGTCCTTACCACTTGCATCCTTGAAGATTCCCCAGCGTAAGCCAATATCGAAAATTGGTCGATTGAGAAAAACATACAACAGGAACACACCACCGATCGCACCTAATCCAATCACAGGAATTTTGAGATAATCTTGCCATAGTGATTCCAAACTGACACTAGGCATGGTCATTTTGGTCTGTTTCTTAGGTGCCGCAGGCTCTGGTTGTGCTTGTGACTCATAGCCATAGGCATCATAGCTATCATCAGTAAATCGATTGAAATCAATCTGATCGGGCGTAGCCGCCATCCGCGCTTGGGTCGAATCAAATCCTGCTATTGTCTTACGGCGATCGCGTGGTATTTCTCTAGTCTCACTGATACCACTTGTTTCGGAACGAGGGGATGCAGCAAGTGGTGCAGTTCTAATTCTAGAGGGCAGCTCAGTACTACTGATAGAGGTAATACTATCCGAGAGATCGGCACTATCTAGTAAACCTGACCAATCAGTATTATCGTCATGAATTTCTAAACCTAAATCATTAAAATCAGGCAACCCAGTATCTCTCCGCTTAGGAATGCTAGAAGCATTTCTATCTCGACCTTGTGATGCTCGTCCTGCACTAGCTCCAACATTTCCTCCAACTTTGGGAGGCAGACCACCACTGGGATCTGAGTAAGGAGATCCTGTTGGTGATCTCAATACCCCAGATAGAACTGTATCAGCGTCTAATAACTCTGACCAACCTTCATCAATCGGATTAATGGGCTTCCGACTTTTATTGAGGTCTGGCTGGCTATGAAAGCTATCAAAATCATCATCTCTCATTTGGTTATTAGGTCTGTTGCGAGACGGTAGCTGATGACCAAGACTTGAGCTAGAAGATGATGAAGATGAAGCCTTGGGTTGAGTATGACTACGTTTTGGTGGTAGCGGTGGTAAAAAAGGTGGGGGTGGGGGTGGAGAAGTGGGAGGATTACCGACAGATGGGAAAGTAATATCTTGGTTAATAGGTGGATCTGTGGGGAGGGCTGGAGCGATAGGAGGTGCTGGGGGAGTTAGCCCTGTAGAGATAGCAGCAGGTGAAACAGAATCAAAATCACTACCAGTAAGTTGTGTATCCATACTGTCTAGATCAAAATCATCTAGAAAATCGTGATCGATAGTGGCCATGTCAAAAGAAGTAGGTGATGACGATTGTAAGGGTATATTTGCGAAACTTTCTCCTTGAGGAACAGGATGATCAACAGCATCTGAGTCCGTATAACCATTCAGTAAGTCATTAGCTAAGGCTTCTTCACGTAAATCTACTTCCAAGTCATAGTCATCATTGAGCAAGCCATCTGTTAATGAATCTGGCAAGGGATTACTTGCTAGATTGTTAGGCGGAATGAAGTTGACAGGAGTAATGGAAGGCGGCGGCGTTACTCCTAAATTAGACGAATCTACAGGGGGTGGAACTGCTCCTCGACTTGGAGTCAAAGTCGTAGAAACATAATCATTCGGATTAGGTGGGTTTTCTGAAAATCCACTTTCATCAAAAGATGCGAGATCGAAATCATCATCGATCATACTATCTAGGTCTGCAAAATATGCCGCATCTTCAGAGTTGCTCAAGTTCTGTGGAGGATCAATTTTATTTTCTACAGGAATAGGTTCTACTGGCTTCACCACATAGTTAGCAAAGTCACTCTCAAAATCTGAATCAGTAATTTGTCCACTAAAAGATTCACTAAAACTTTCCCATTCTGATGCTTGATCCATTAGATTTTCAGGAGGTTGAAAATTTGTAGCACTTAGGTTTTGCGGTTGATAACTATCAGGATTACCCAAGTCAGCATCATCGATATCGTCAATCAATTTATTTGGGATTGAGTTATATGAATCGTTAGCGATCGCAAAATCGTCATCACCAAGATTGTCGCTAAAGTTAAAGTCTTCATCGGTTGATTCTGCGATCAGACCTTCAGCCAGATCACTTTCATAGGAATCTAATAAATCAACGTTGTGGTCAATAGCATGGTCAGTTTCTGCTAATTCTAGTTCAGCATTCCAGCCCAGATCGTTATAGACTTCGTCCTCGGTACGCAGCTCGGTTAATGGTTCTTCAACATAGACTTCGTTCTCGGTACGCAGCTCAGTTAATAGTTCTTCATTCCACTCTTCATGAGAATTAGTGCTTTCAACTTCTAGCCCAGAGTTCCAATCCGCATCTTGATTGATATCAATATCAGCAATATCATGGCTAATAGTTGGTGTGTCTAAATCTACATTCCATTGCAAATCATTAGCAACCTCCGAATCTCGTTCTGCATCAGGATTACCAACCTCTACTGCTGACGCTAAGTCCCAATTTGAGTTGTTTTCAGTTTCTGCATCAATTACGGCTTCTAGCTCTACACTCCAATCTGCATCATTATCGCTAGGTACATCAAAACCTACATTTTCCTCTAAACCAATATCTAATCCAGACTGCTCTATTGGTGGAGCGATCGCAACATCATCGAATGTACCAAAGGCGTTATCGATAGAGGTAGACGAGAGTTCCTCTGCAACAATACTAGCGGCACTATCCCAAATAGCATCATCTATATGATTCTCAGTATCTGTAGTGAGAGGTTGCCAATCGCTAGCAAAAACGTCATCATGATTATCATTAACCGATCCAGCATCAAGGTTTGTGACATTTGACTCTCCCCAAAAGCCTTCATCTTCTGCCGCATTCATCTCTGAGGCAGTGATGGGCTGAAAATCGCCAAATCCATCCTCTAGAGAAGCTCCTAACTCCTCGCCAAATCCATCTTCTAGAGAAGCTGCTAAATCTTCTACTAGGTTATTAGTTACCTTGACTTCTTCATGTATAGATATATCTTGAGGCTCCTCAAGAATATCTTGAAATTGATCTTCAGCAAAAGATTGCATCGCAACTTCTTCGACATTTTCTGAAAGGAAGTCTTCAACTAATAGCTCGTCAGAAATTTCTAAATCATTACCCAATGATTCTTCTTGGATATTTTCAGATATCAGTTCAGATAGTTGCTCAGCACTTATATTTACATTCTCGTCATAATTTAAATCGAGATCTTCATCATGGCTGACAAATCCTGTGATTTGAGTTGGTATTTCAAAGGATTCTTCAATCATCCCTAAGTTAGCAGGGGGACTAAATTGCCTATCGTTATTTTCTGCTACCTCTAAAATCTCATCCCAGTTATCATTTACTGAGTTATCTGCCTCAAGACTATCATCAAGAAATTCAGACAGACCAAGGATCTTACCCTCCGTAATATCTAGTTCATCCTGTAGCTCATTACTAGTTAGGTTTTCTGAAGTTTCAAATCCTAAATCATCTAAAGAATCTAGCTCTGAGAAATCAGAATCCCCTGTAAATTCCAAACCATCTAGCCCTAGATCATCATCAAGGAGACTATCTAAACCACCTAGATCTATGGGTTGAGTCGTTACATTAGAGGAGGATATATTCTGATATCCAGAGTTAACTCTATCTACCTCTGGACTATCCATTCTTGTCTTCAGATCGCTAACAATTAGCCAATCGATATCACCAACAGGATTACTATTTTGGGTATTACTATCCAGACTGCCTGATCCAGTATTTTTTTGGTTAGTAGAGCGTTCAATTGGCTCATCTAAACCTAGCGATCGCAGCCATTCTACATCTTCTAAATCATCATCACCTAACTGATTATTAAATGCTTGAGGAGTGGGGGGTGATGGTGGATTTTTGACATCTTGCTGAGGTTGCTGCTTTGACTGAGAAGATCCGCCAATTCGCGTACTAAGATCGGACATAATCATCCAATCAACACTTGCCGCATCAGCATCTACTGATTGCCGATTATGTTCTGGCTCATTAGCGCCTTGACCTTTTTTGGGGATATTTCTATTAGAAGCCATGAATCAATCCTCAGCATTATTTTCAGACTTGCACCGCTAGGCACTTTTAGTTTTAGCTCACAAGTTTTAGCTCACAAATTGCTAGCTATTATTTTTATTGCATCAAACTATAGCTTATCAATAACATTAATGTGATTTCAAGAAACTTAATATGTTTAATCGGTCAAAATAGTTAAATAAAAGTTAGACATCAGTTAACTATAGATTTGTCGATGTAAATGATTTATTAGCGAATAAACTGACCAATTTTAGTAGCAGCTTCTCGTAAAACTTCAGGGGAATGGACTAAAGCAAATCGCACATAGCCTTCACCATGTTTGCCAAAACCTGCGCCAGGGGAGAGAGCAACTCCAGTTTTAGCAATTAAATCAAGACAGAAGTTGACGGAATCATGGGCATAGCGCTCTGGTAATTTTGCCCAGAGGTACATGGTGGCAGTGGGTATGGGGACTTGCCAGCCGATCGCTTTGAGGGCATCGATCATGACATCACGGCGCTCTTGAAATGTTGTGACTACGCGATCAATTGGTGCGAGATCGCCTGCTAGGGCTTTGATGGCTCCCCGCATGATTCCTTGGTATTGATTGAAATCGACCACAGCTTTGATTTGGCGTAGTGCCTTGATCAGTTCGCGATTGCCCACAGCAAAACCAACACGGAAACCACCCATATTGTAGGACTTGGACATTGTGAAAAATTCGATAGAGACTTGGCGATCGAGATCGGCTTGCAAGATTGAAGGCTGGGCTGAGCGATCAAATACGAGATCGACATAGGGGAAATCATGAACTAGTGCCAGATTATGCTGTTGGCAAAAGTTAACCGCCGACTGGAAAAACTCTAAAGAAGCGATTGCCGTTGTGGGATTGTGGGGATAGCTCAATACCATCATTTTCGACTGGGCTAATACTGCCGCTGGAATATCAGCAAATATTGGCAAAAAGTTGTTTTCGGCAAGTAAGGGCATTCCATAAACTTGACCGCTTGCCATATGAATCCCGCCATAGTGGGAGGGATAACCGGGGTCTTGCAAAAGGGCAAAATCATTGGGGTTTAGTAGGGCTAGTGGTAAATGTGCTGTCCCTTCCTGTGAGCCAATCAGGGGCAATACTTCTGTCTCAGGATCGACAGTTACTCCAAATCGTTGTTTGATCCATCCTGCTGCGGCTTCCCGAAAGTCTAATGTACTCCCAAACAGAGAATAGCCGTGAGTACTGGTATCGTTTAATGCTTCAGCGATCGCCTCTAAAATAAATTTATCCGCGGGCAAGTCCGATGACCCCAAGGATAGATCAATTACTTGTTTGCCTAATGCTTTGACGCGACTTTTGGCATTGTCCATATCGGCAAACACATTGGACTGGAGAGGCTGAAGGCGATCGGCAAATTGCATAGTATAGAAAAAATTATGATACAAACAATTTTACGCCAACTCCCCTAATAAGAAAGGCTGCAACTGTACACACCACACTTTCAGGGGATTGCGATAACATAGAGGCAGTTGTCGAAATTATCTGGAGCAAAGCAATGGTTTGTTGTGCAAAAGCCAAACTGGCTAAGGCTGTAAAATTACACCGCAATTTTCATTTCAAAACAGGACTGCTGCTCGATCAAGGCGTACGTTTATTTGGAGTGCATAAATTTCCTCTGACCAAACCCCTATATAAAGCAGTCAAAGTTGCTGGTTACACTAACGTTTCCCTTGCGAGTATTGCGCTTGTCTTGCTAGAAGACTAATATTGCCCTTAGCACGTTTCTTATATAGGAATTTTTCATATGATTACATTGACTGATGCCGCGATCGCGCGCGTAAAAAATCTTCAGAGCCAGCGGGCTACCACTGCCCCACTACGTTTAGGAATTAAACAGGGCGGTTGTTCGGGTTTGTCTTATCTAATGGACTTTGTCGATCAACTCGAAGTCGATGACAATCAATACGAATACAATGGCGTAAAAATTGTGATCAATAACAGCAATTTACCCCAGTTGCAAGGTTTAGAACTCGACTATACCGAAGACCTCTTAGGCGGTGGTTTCCGTTTTCGTAATCCTAATGCTAGCAAGTCTTGCAGTTGTGGCACTTCTTTCGCCACTCCCAAAGAAATTGGCGCACCTGTAGCTTGTAGCTAATCCCCTCTCCCAAAAAAAGAAGCCTCACAGCAATGTGAGGCTTCTTTTTTAAGTCATAGGACTTACGCAAGTCCAATAGATTTAATAGATTTTGAGTAGATTTGGAGGATGCGAAGCACCCTCCGAATCTACTCATCGCTTAAGTCCTAAGTAATTTGTTGAATATTTTCTTCCCAATGCCTGCCATTAAAAGGCACGATTTCAAAGAGAGACATAGCGTCACCATCTAGACAGCGCACATTGACATCATAATCATTAGGATGCGATCGCGGACGATAAAAGGGATGAATACCACAGGTTTTGCAGAAATGATGCTTCGCAATTCCTGTATTAAAGGTGTAAGTAGATAGGTTCTCCTCTCCTTGCAATAGCTCAAAGTCTTCTGGGGAAGCAATTAAATGTAAGATTCCCTTTTTCTGACAAATTGAACAA
The DNA here is from genome assembly GCF_027942295.1 of Pseudanabaena sp. Chao 1811. Classification (NCBI taxonomy): domain Bacteria; kingdom Bacillati; phylum Cyanobacteriota; class Cyanophyceae; order Pseudanabaenales; family Pseudanabaenaceae; genus Pseudanabaena; species Pseudanabaena sp. Chao 1811. Next base: position 2,340,176 of record NZ_CP101416.1, on the reverse strand, counting down.
TTGCAATCGAGAGCTTCATATTTACTCACGCTCACCTGAAAGCGAATGGCTCCACAGTGACAGCCACCTAGTATTTTGACTTTTGATGCTAGAGAATTGAATAAAGACATAGTTACTTCATCAGATTGGAGGGGATTACGATCTTGCCTGAATTATAATCATCCCAAGCTTGATACAGTAATTTTGCTCTTTTCTCTCCTGTCTCCTCATAGGCTTGAATCTCAGAACGAAGTAGCTTTTTCATCAATGGACGTTTAGATAACTCCAGCAATTCCTGTAATTCTAATTCTGAAAAGTTAGCTTCTAAACGTGATACATATTGAGATTCCACATATTTCCATCCTGCCACTCTTGCCAAAGTCTTTTGCAGCCAAACATTAAATTTAGATCTTGAGGGATTCCCTACTGCAATATCCACACTGTTCCAGAAATATAAGTCATACTGTCTACCAATACCTAATTCAACGAGAACTTCTCTTGCTAGCTGTCTCTTTGACTTGATCGGAGTGGTAATTTGGGATCGCTCATCTTGATTATTGTCAGCATAGGTTGCGATCACGGGAAATGTTATCCAAGAGATACAGGCTATTAATAACAGAGACGATTTAAAGTTCTTCATAATTGTTCTTAAATTCAAGAATTCAGTTAAGACTTTATATTGATGAAGTTTAGCCTAAGTAGCTAAGCACAATTAAATATAAAATCTAAAAACCTTTGGCACACTTGTAGTGTCTACCATAGGTTTTACTCTGGTTTGTAATTATGCTCAGCTACTTACCGCTTATTTAGTTTTTGTGTAGTATAGATAAATTTTCAAAAAGCCTGTTTTGCAAGCTTTTTGAAAATTTATCTGGTTTTAAGACAGCGCAAAGAGCTGTAGTTACGACATTGTGAGAAGATTGAGCAGTATTAAGTACAGTTATGTTTTTGGCTAATAAATCAATCAAGGGATCAATGAGATATTTGCTGCGGCGCTTTTGGGCTTGGTTGGCGATCGCCTTACTAATAGCAATTGCCATGTTTGGTTGTACCAATGGCAAAAATATCAATAACGGGAATAAATTGGGGATAAGCGATCGCACAGAGGAGCGCATCGTTTTAGGTACGACCAGCAAAATCCGTACCCTTGATCCTGCCGATGCTAATGAATTTTTTATAAGTAATGTTTTTTACAATACTCTCGAACGCCTTTACACTTACAAAGAAGGCTCCAATGAGATAGTGCCGCAACTTGCGACAGATATGCCCAAAGTTAGCGATGATGGCTTAACTTACACCGTACCCGTGCGGACAGGCATCAAATTTCACGATCGCACCAACTTTAACGCCTATACGATGAAATTTGCCTTGGAACGCTTCATCAACTCCAAGGGGACACCAGCCTATATTTTGGGCGATGTGATCGAATCAATTTCTGCTCCTAATGACACCGAGCTAATTTTCAAACTCAAACAACCTTTACAATTTTTTCCGAAGTTTTTAGCCTTTACAGGTGCAGCCGCAATTTCGCCTCAGGTCTACAAACATATTAAGGATGAAAAGACAGGTGCACTGTTATTCCTGCCCGACAAATTAGTAGGTACAGGCCCCTATCAAGTCACCCAGTTTGTAGAAGGTAGTTATTTACGCCTTGATGCTTTCCCTGACTATTGGGGCAAAAAGCCAATTAACAAGGGTATTGATATCCAGTTTTTCTCATCTAATGCCAACTTGCTCAATGCCTTTAAAACGGGAGCCGTGGATGTTGCTTTTCAGACACTCACGCCTACTCAAGTCAAGAATGTTGAAGCCAATGCCAAGCAGAATGGCTGGACGATCGCTTCAGGACAGGGGGCAACGATTCTCTATATGGTTTTGAATACGCAGCAATCACCTCTCAATGATGTGCGCGTGCGTCAAGCTCTTGCTGCGGCGATTGATCGCCCACTACTCGAATCACGCATATTTTTTAATCAACGCGCCCCACTCTATAGTTTAATTCCTAGTGCTTTTGCGGAATCTAAGCCTGTATTTGAGCAAAAATATAGCGGCGAAGGCAACGGTAAGCTCGCAAGGCAACTCCTCCAAGATGCAGGATATTCCGACGATAAACCTGCTCAAGTAACGATCTGGTATTCGCCAAAATATGGTGGCAATGGCGACCTTGTGGCAAGTACCCTCCGTGCCTCCATTCAGAAAACCGTAGGTAAAATTCTCCAAGTTAAGACTGAACGGGTGGAAAATACAGTTGGATATGCTTTCCTTGACAAGGGTGTATATCCTAGCTACTTGCTAGATTGGACTCCTGATATTCTCGATCCTGATAACTACATCAAGCCTTTCCTAGACTGTGAAGAGGCGGAAGGTGATCGCTGCAAAAAAGGTGGTAGCCAGTTCCAAGGCTCGTTTTATAACAGTCCGAAAATGAATGAATTGATTGCTAATCAGCGTAAAGAGCGTGATTTAGCAAAGCGATCGCAAATATTGCAACAAATTCAAGACCTGTTAGCGCAAGATGTGCCATTCATTCCTCTCTGGCAAAACAAAGAATATGCCTTTGCTCAAAAAGGAGTTAATGGAGTCAAAATCGAACCTAACCAACAGCTTCCCTATTGGAATATTTTCAAGTCATGATGTATAGCTAGTGTAAGGCGGCGCTTCGCGCTGCCTTACATTGAAATGGCGACAGCTATAATGCACGAAACTAGTCCATAAAAAAAGCCCCGCATTGCGGGGCTTTTTTTATGGACTAGTTTCGCTAACCGATAATTGATAATTTGCGCGCTCGCCATTTGTCGTACCAACCCAAATTTCATATTGTCCTGATACCCAAGCACCTGACAGTTCAGGACTCTTACCACTGCGACAATAAATCCCATCAGGACCTTTGACCAATAAAGACAAGTTGCGATCGCCCGATACACTCAAGCTTAAAAAACCAAAATTTTTCAAGATTGTTAAAGTATGGTTGGGAGATTGATCAGCTAATCCCTGACATGAACCATTAGCTTTACTGGTAGCGATCGCTTGCAAAGGCACATCTCCCCCTGCCTTACCATAATAAACTTGAGGATCGGGAGTAAATCTTGGTGAGAGTGGCTTAAGTGTTTCTTGGCTCATGGCTGGAGCGACAGATAACAAAATCGGGACTAAAGCAACTCCTAGTAAAGTAATTGACTGTTTCAAGAATTTCATTTTTGAACTATTTCACTCAAAGACAAGGTATAACTAAAGGATTGATTGACATTTTTAGAACCAACCCAAACTTGATAAGTACCTTTAGGTAAGCGTCGATTGGCTTGTGGATAACGCCCACCTGACTCATCATCGGCACAAATCACAATGCCATTAGGTCCTTTGACCAGCATAGTTGGGTCATCATTAACATTACTGGTATAAACCAATAGATCTAGCAAAGGAAAAGTTTCATTCAAAGTAATCGTGTGATTTGGTGCAGCATTTGCGAAACCACGACAATTATCCGCAATTCCCGCAAGACTCGCAAGACTAACATTCCCCCCTCCATTTCCTTGCAACGTTGCTGGATCTGGTCGAAAATTGCGACCTAAAGAGATCGCGCTTTGAGCAAAACTAGGAGCTGCGATCGCCAAAGTTGCGGCAATTCCTACCAAGGCTCCCCAGCCTAGATTAGCCATATTCACTTGGCAATTCTTATAAATGTCCATACTTGACTCCATTTAGGTCTAGTTACATTAACTTAAATGCACTAATTTGGTACTTGCTGTACTGTCAGGCTTTACTTCGAGGATGCACTGTACTAAACATCAGGACAAAATAGCAGTAATTTTGTTCCCGATCCCATTCTTGCAATACTTCATATGAGTAGCTGGGCACAGTTAACGATAAGACTCAAAAAGCATTGCTGCACTTGTGCCACAGACTTTTTCGTAGATACTTAACGTCAGTTCGGGTTAAGCTAGCAAATTTTAAAAGCCCAAAGGTAAAAAACTTGCTAAGCAAGTTTTTTACCTTTGGGCTTTTAGAGAGGTTTTGTATAGCAAAACCTCTCTAAAAGCCAGTTTCAAATTATCCCGAACTCGCTTTAAAACCACAAAGAATGCTATAAGCTTATTGTAACAAAATATTAAGTTATTGCTGTCATAACGGCATGACTCCTTGACAGCATCAGATTCTCCCTGTACCTTAGTTGCATACCCGGGTATTCACTGTTCTTAACCACTATGCAAGACAAGCAAAAGGTAACTTTTTATCTCCCCGAACGACTACATCAGCAGCTTAAGATTCGCTCTGCTATTGATGGTGATTCGATGTCAGACTTGGCAGAAAAGGCTATCAGCTTTTACTTAGCCCATGCTGATATTGTGGAGTCCGCAGGTATCGGGCATACTCATCAAACTTATAACTGTCCAAGCTGTTCTCAGACAGTCGTAATCCGTAATGGTGACTTGCTAGCGATCGGGGGCAATCGTACTCAGACTCTACCTGTAACTGTTGGTAAGGCTGACAGCACAGGCGAGGAGCTAGTATCCGTTAACTGAATTTCTAGACCTTAGACGTTAATTTATCTGTAGACAAGGTGAGGATGGAGGCGTAAACCTCTGTATTACTATATGCAAGAACAACTTAGCATTTTAATTCAAGCCCAATATCCCTTGATCTACCTCAACACCCCAGAGGAAGAAAGAGCAGAACGGGCGATCGCTAACATTTCTCAACTTAAGCCAATCCGTCGAGTGTTCGTATGGACTTCGACCCGTGGCATTGTTGAGTATGGTCAAGCAACGGGAGCAGCCCAACACAATACGGAGTCGATCCAAGCGGCTTTGCAATGGGTGATTCGCTCTGATCAAAAAGATCCTGCTATCTATATATTTAAAGACGCGCATCCTTTCTTTGATCATCCAGTAACCGTCCGTTGTCTACGTGATGCAGTTGCTAACTTCAAAGGCACTCAAAAAACGATCATTTTGATGTCGCCAATCCAAGTAATTCCTGTTGAACTAGAGAAAGACATCGTTGTACTTGATTTTCCTCTGCCAGATATTAAAGCGATCGAAGAAGTTCTCGACCAACAACTCGGACAGGTTCGCACGAAGAAGATATCTGCGGAAACCCGTGAGAAGTTAGTCAGAGCTACCCTAGGTCTAACTCAAGATGAAGCCGAAAAGGTTTACCGCAAAGCTCAAGTTACTAATGGCAAATTGACCGAAGAAGAAGTTGATATTGTTCTCTCCGAGAAACAACAATTAATTCGGCGCAATGGCATCCTCGAATATATCGAAGATGAGGAAGATTTGGATGGAGTTGGGGGACTTGAAGAGTTAAAGCATTGGTTGCAACAGCGATCAAATGCCTTTAGCCAAAGAGCCAGAAACTATGGATTACCTCAACCGAAGGGAATGCTGATTCTCGGAGTCCCTGGTTGTGGAAAATCCTTAATTGCCAAGACCACGGCTCGACTATGGTCGCTACCACTTATTCGCCTTGATATGGGTCGCGTTTATGATGGTTCTACTGTAGGTAAGTCAGAAGCAAATTTACGCAATGCCCTCAAAGTTGCCGAGTCGATTTCACCAATGATTCTATTTATTGATGAACTAGATAAAGCCTTTGCTGGTGGTGCAGGTTCAGCAGATTCCGATGGTGGCACATCATCGCGTATCTTTGGTACATTTCTGACATGGATGCAGGAGAAAAAATCACCTGTATTTGTGATGGCAACCGCCAATCGTATTGAAAAGCTACCAGGGGAATTTCTCCGCAAGGGGCGTTTTGATGAGCTTTTCTTTGTGGACTTACCTAACGGTGAAGAGCGCAGAGATATCTTTAAAATCCATCTGTGCAAGCGTCGTCCAGATATTGAGAAATTAGACAGATTCGATTTTGAGCAACTATCAAAAGTAAGCGATGGTTTTTCGGGGGCGGAAATCGAACAGGCAGTAATTGCTGCCATGTATGAAGCTTTTGCCCAAGATCGGGAGTTTACACAGCTAGACATCATTTCGGCTGTGAAATCGACAACTCCCCTCTCGCGCACGATGACTGAGCAGGTTGCTGCTCTGCGTGACTGGGCAAGGATGCGGGCTAGACCCGCCGCAACTTCTGTCGCTGAGTATCAGCGTATGGAGTTTTAAAAAGCTTATTCTGCTGTTTTTGCAGGCAGCAGAGTTAAGGCTAGATTCTAAAGAATCTCTTATCAAAAGATCTTTAGGCTAGCAGCTAACATAAGAGTTAAGAACCACCAAATCTCTTATGTCTCCCGTTTGAGTTAACCGTTGAGTTCACACTTGAATTAACAATTATTTACAGGAGCTACACTATTATGTCTCATTTCAGCACTCTTCGCACAAAAATTACTGATGCCGAAGTCCTCAAGTCGTCTTTGCGCGATCTGGGTATTACCGTTAATACTGAAGCTGATGTTCGTGGCTATAACAGCCAGCGCATCCGTGCCGATATTGTAGCAACTCTTGAAGGTGACTATGATCTAGGCTGGTCTCGTAATGCTGACGGTTCTTTTGACCTGATTGCTGACCTTTGGGGTGTTGCCAAAAAGCACAACCAAACTGAGCTGATCAATTCGATCAACCAAAAGTATGCTGTTAACAAGGCTCTGACTGAAGTGAAGCGTCCTGGTCTCAGCAATGCCAATGTCAAACTCGTCTTGCAGTAAGGTGCCTAATCTTGCGAGTTAACTATGCAAATTAACAGGTTAGTCATCGTTGACTAGCCTGTTTTTTATAGAAGGCAAATCACAAGAAATAATACTAAAAATAATACTGAAGCGACAATCTGCGTTTCTCTGTAAATCTAAGATTTAAATCATACTCTTCCAATTTCTTGATTTTAAATGTAAGATTATGATACAAAATTTGAGCTAACGTCGCCCCAATGGAAATTGCGATCGCCCTCTTGCAACATTACAGCTTTGATCTTGGTGGATATACCATCAATGATTTGACTCGTGCATGGAATAAGTTTAAGCCTGAGTGGGTGCGCCAAGCTGTCATCGAATCATTGTTTCAAGGCAGATACAAAGCAATTTCCGTAAGCCAAATTTTGCAGCTATGGGAACGCAAAGGAGAACCAAACTGTCGCTATAACCGAGAATTTGAGCGATTGGTATGTGGTGATGTAGCGGTAATTTATGAAGATCGAATTTACTATACGCCCCCACGTACATCTACTCGTGAAGTGCCAATTACCGAAATAGCTCCCTTTGCTCCAGCCGAAAAGATTACTGCGCCGATTCCATTCCCCCGTCGTTCCAAGATTGCAGGTATTCCCATCGCTCCAGCTCCTCAACCTAAGTCCCCAAAATATCCTATGCGTCTAGCTTCTTTACCTTCAGGCACAACTAAATCTACTCAAGCCTCACCTACAAATTTAAAAGCAGAATATTCAGAAGCCTATCGTTCTGCCTATGAAAATATGACTTTGTTAGCAGAGACCTCAATATTTGTAGACAAGCTGCGGTCAATGTGTAGCGATCGCCTAGTTTTACCCGCCCCAGAATTTATGACTGAACAAGAGCAAGTAGAAGTTGCATCCGAGTAAAGAAGTGAGGCGCAAAGCGCCTCATTTCTTTTATTTGGCTAAAGCCTTCTCATGTTGTCCTCGTAACTGTCCACAAGCAGCATCTGACTCTAGCCCCCTAGTGCGGCGCACACTCACCGCAATTTTGTAATCTTCTAACACCTGTACAAAGGTTTGAATTGCCTTCTCGCTGGGGCGTTTGTAATCGGCATCAGTGACAGGATTATAGGGGATCAAATTTACATGACTTTGGAAGCCACGAATTAAATGTGCTAATTCCTGCGCCTGTTCAGCAGAATCATTAACTCCAGATAGAAGCGTATACTCAAAACTAATTCTTCTACCAGTAATTTCCACATACTCACGACAATCATCCATTAGGGCTTCTAGCGGATAGCGATCGGCGGAAGGAATCACTTGAGCACGAACCTGTTGATTAGGGGCATGGAGGCTGACTGCAAGCGTTACTTGGAGATGTTCCTTGGCAAATCTGGGGATTTGATTGGGAATGCCAACGGTAGAAACGGTAATGTTGCGTTGACCGATACCAATATCTTTATTGATGACATGGATTGCCCCAACAAGGTTCTCAAAATTCAGCAATGGCTCGCCCATACCCATGAAGACGATATGGCTGACGCGCTGCTGCATCACCTCTTGTACCGTCAGCACTTGGTCAATAATTTCATGCTTGGCTAAGTTGCGCCGAAATCCCCCTTTGCCTGTGGCACAAAAATCACATGCCATCGGACAACCAACCTGAGTCGAGACACAAACTGTTAAACGCTTGCTGGTGGGAATGCCAACGGTTTCGACAATTTCACCATCGGCTAATTGCAGAAGAAATTTCTCTGTGCCATCGCGACTTTGCTTATGGAGATGAATCTGCGATCGCCCAATTTCCACAGTTGGGTTTTGAGAAAATTGTTCGCGCCACGCTTTGGGGAAAACTGTAATATCTTCTAGATTTCTTGCCCCTTTTGTATATAGCCATTCATAAAGCTGTTTCCCTCGATAGCGTGGTTGACCTTGTGATTCCACCCATTCCGTCAGCTCAGATAGCGATCGCCCCAATAGTGGTAGGACTTTATTAGCGGAATTGGGCAAGGTATTGGCAATCATGGCAACGTAGCAAATGGTACAACTATAATGATCTTACTCAAAAATTAGAATCATTACTGTAACTTAATAGAGCCTCTGTCATAAATTTCTTGGTAAATTGGGATTTGTACAAGTAGGATGTCAAAGAATTTTATGAAACGCCGTCAATTTTTACTGACATTCGGTGGGGCATTGATTGGAGTACCCGTCATTGGTTCCTTGATTTATGATGCGATCGCCAAATCCAAAGCTCAAAAACAGACCTCATACGAACCAGCCACTGCTCAATCCCCTATAGCTAAATCGTCAAATATCGCTGACGCAAAAGTAAATTCAGACGCAGAAATCACCCTTGAGACTACGGAGGAGCCACTACTAAGATTTGCAGCGATCGCCGATAATGGCTTTGGTAGCCCCGATCAGTTTGCCGTTGCTAAGTCCATGTGGGACACCTATCAGCAAAAGCCCTATGGCTTCGTACTAATGGCAGGGGATAACATTTATTCCTATGGCGAAATTAAATTAGCCAAGGCATATTTTGAAGAACCCTATGCCCCATTGCTCAAAGAAAATGTGAAATTTTATGCAGTGCTAGGCAACCATGACATTATTAAATCTAACAATGGACTAGACCAGATTAATTACAAACCCTTTAACATGAGAGATCGCTACTATTCCTTCACCAAAGGTGAAGTTAACGAAGGAACCGTAGAATTCTTTGCGATCGATACAAATAACAATGCCCCTTGGGATGCACAACTTACATGGCTCGATCAGCAACTCGCTAAAAGCACTGCCCCTTGGAAAATTGTCTATGGACATCATCCCCTGTACTCATCGGGTAGACATGGTAGCAATCCCGAATTAGCGGCTAAGCTTGCGCCCATATTTGCCAAACACAAAGTCCCACTATATCTCTGCGGTCACGATCACGGCTATGAGCGATTTAATCCTATTGATGGCACGACCTATATTGTCAATGGCGGCGGCGGCGCACCTTTATATAAATTCGGGCGATCGCCACAAACCGCTTTTGTGAGTTCACAGTTTAGCTTCATGACTTTTGATGTCTATCAAGATAAAATCATCACCAAAGCGATCGCTACCGATGGCAAAGTATTTGATCGCTCCATAATTACGAAAACCATTTGATAGGAGTGTCCCAAAGTGTCACTTGTATCAATCTAACTAAACTACTAATTCCTATGAGCTTATACCTGTACGCGATTTTGCAAGCTGAAAGTCTGGATCTGATTAAAAATCTCGATCTCAAAGGTATGAATGCTCAGCCAGTCCAGTTTCACTCATTGCCACCTTTCGCGATCGTTTACAGTGAATCTCAACAGGATCGTTATCTCGCTAGCCGTGCCAACCTCATTGCCCATGAAACTGTTTTAGAATCGCTCATGAAAGCGATCAATCCGCATCAAGCAGTTCCCTTACCACTCCAATTTGGACTAGTAGTTGATGAATGGGAAGAAGTCCAACGCGATTTACTTATTCCCTATGAATCCAAGCTCAAGGATCTCATTAATAATCTCATCGGTAAACGAGAAGTTAGCGTCAAGCTATTTTGGAATCAAACCGAAGAGTTAAATCTTGCAGTTGCAGAAAATGAAGGCCTGCGCCAACGCCGCGAAGCACTAGTCGGAAAAATTTTGAGTATGGATGAAGCGATCGCGATCGGGCAAGAACTAGAAGCTGCGATCGAGCAACGTCAACAAATCATTGTTGAAGCATTTATAAATACCCTCAAGCCTTTATCCCATGACTACGCAGAAGGTGAACTACTCACAGAAAGTATGATCTATAACGGCTCTTTTCTCATTGATTGGGATACAGAAACTGAATTTGCTGCATCTGTTGAAGAGCTAGATAAACAATTTGAAAATCGCCTCAGAATTCGCTACAACGACTTCACCGCACCCTACAACTTTGTTAAATTTGAACGTCAATGAATTTTTAAAATTTAGATTAACGCGAGTTAGGAATAATTTGAAAAGGGCATTGAGAGAAGGTTTGCTATGCAAACCCTCTCTCAATGCCCAAAAGTAAAATCCTTGCATAGCAAGGATTTTACTTTTGGGCTTTTAAATTTTGCCAGATTAACCCGAACTAACGTTAGATTAGATTAGTCAATTGATATTTGTATATCAGTAGTCAGATGATCAATTTAAGTTTGTTAATATTAACGTAAGTTCAATATAGCCATTTGTGCCATGCATTAACTAATGATTATCTAAACTATTGAACAATCTTTAGTTAATCGTTGGTATATATCTACAAGCTTTCTTTCTTCATTTTCCCAGTTTAAAAAAGAATCACGAGCATTACAGACATTACGTTTGTATCGTAATAAGTTTTGCGGTTCCAAAATTTTAATAATACCTGCAGCAATATCTGTTGGTTGACTTGGATTACAAATAACTCCTAACTCATACTTTCTCGTTAGGGCAGAAATTTCTTTACACTGACTTACGATTATTGGTAAACCTGCGGCAATACACTCAAAGAGTTTATTTGGCATAGAATAATCATAATGTACACTCTGATCAGTAATTAAAACAGCACCTATATCAGCTTGAGCTAATGTTGACGCAATGTTATCTGGTAAAACTGGCGGAACAAAGATGACACGTTCCTCTATATTTAGTTCTTTAGCTTGTAATTCCAAACTGTTTTTAAGAATTCCATCTCCCATTAAGACAAGTACAACATCTTCTGGTAGATACAGCAAAGAAGATAGCAATTCAGGTAGGTGTCTTCCAAAGTTTAATGCTCCACTATGAACAATCGTTCGGCTCTTGCCAGTATCATAAAATGTAGAAGAGGGTTGAACAGTCCGTAGATCAACAGTATTAAAAATTACAACTGGTCTATTAACATCAAGAGTCTCTGCTAGTCGATCAGCAACCATTTCACCTACAGTTATCATTACACTAGCTCTTTTAGCTAAATATTTTTCCCAAGGACGTAAGTTACGATAAAGTCGGGGAGATTCATTGGGATACCATTGATCAAAAAATAATTCGTGAGAGTCATAAATAATCGGTCTATTCCAAATACCTGCGATCGCTACATGTAAAAGTGCAGGAAAATCATGGGCATGATATATACGAGCATTGATAGACCTTATAAAGTATGCACCCCGTATTAATACAAGTACGATTGCTACAATACTATCGTCAGATAGTAGAAACCGATGTATAGAAAAGAAAAACTTATGTAATACCTTTTTGATTCCATATTTAAACTTGTACCAACTTTTTGCTGAATTATCCTCATGATCTATTTCTTGCTTTTGGTACTCTGATATACGATTACTTAAAAAATCAGAGATTTGACAATAACTACTTGGCAGAGAAATACGACAAATAGTAAATCCTTTTACTACTTCTATACTTGGTAAGTCATGTCTATCTGGAGTTATTGCTAAAACAATAACTGACCAGCCATATTGTGTAAGACTATTGGCTTCTCTTAGAACACGAGCATCGTGAACTAGAGAGTTATGCACAACCATGCAAACATCTGGATGCTTATTCTCAAACATATTGAAAATACTATTTTCTCAGTTGAGTGATGACATATAAGGCTTGTGCTTAGAAATACATGCATCAATAAAATCAATATGTTGTTTTGTCCACAGCACAGTTTGTTCTAAACCTTTTGACAAATCAACTTGCGTTTCAAAGCCTAACTCTTGTTTAGCCTTATCTGTACTACCAAATCGCTTGCCAGAGTTATCCCAATTGCGTTTTGGACGATAATCAATAGGAGTTGAAGTACCTGTAATTTGGTTAATCAAAGTAGCTAGTTCCAAAATCGTTGTTTCAACGCCACTAGCTAAATTATATACCCCTCCAGCAATACCACGTGTTGCACAAAGCATTAAGCCACGAGCGATATCATCAACATAGATAAAATCTCTTGTGGCAATACCACCATTCTCAACTGTTAATGGCATATTTTTCAAAGAGCGGTAGACAAATGTCGGCGTGACATTTCGCCAAATGGTTGCAGGTGTTCCACGCCATTGCCCTGCACCTAATACTTCTCCAGGTCCGTAGACATTTTGAAAACGTGCTTTAACCACAGGCAATCCATGTTGTCTCAAATAATAATTAGAATAGAATTCTCCAATAATTTTCGAGATTTGATAAGGGCTATCTAGATAAAGAGAGACGGGATCATCTTCTGTAGTTGCTTTAGCTGTATCAAAAGTCTTCTCAGCTACTGTGCAGCCTGCGGATGAATAAACAACTTTTTTCAGGTTGGAGAAGTTTTTGATCTTCTCATAGAGCTTAAGAGTTGTTAGGGTATTATTCTCATGGTCGGCAAGAGGATCATGAATGGAACTTTGGTTTCCATGATATGTAGCAAGATGGAAAACATAGTCTAAATCTGTTGGTAAGCTGTCCAATATAGAATCATTAGTAATTGAACCTTCAACAAATGTTAAAGCTGGATTTTCAGGGAGGTTTTCTTTTTCTGCAGACAACAAATTGTCAACAACTATTACCTCTTTAGGAAAGGATTGTAATATCATTTTTACAAGGTTGCTACCGACAAATCCAGCACCACCCACCACCAAAACTTTTTGCGATTTGAAACCTTCCAAAGTATTACCTCACTTAAGATTTAGACATGATTAATTTAACAAAAACATCACCAAAAGCAATAATTTGCTTTTGGTGATTACTGGAAAAATCTACTTCTTCTCATCTACGAGCTTCAAGTGAGTAAAAGTTTGACTGATTCCATACTGTTTATACCAATCAATTGCAGCTTTCACTCCATGCTCCAAAGAAGTTGTAACTTTCCAATTGAAGTCTTGATTAGTTTTAGATGGATCAAGTAAAATTGTATAAGCATCATCAGCATTGCGTGGACGAACCTCCACCTCTTGATCTAGTTTAATATCTAGTGCCTTGACTGTCATATCAAACAATTCTTTGATAGAGTAATCTCCACCTGAAGAAATATGATACGGACCACATTCTCCCTTACCGTCAACTGCGCCCATAACGGCATCTACAAGATCACTTACGAAAATAAAGTCACGACGGGTATCCATCACAAAGCAAGGCTTGCCATTAGTCAAACGATAGAAGAAAGTTGGCAAAGGACCACTTAAATTTCTTGGTCCATAAGCATTAGCAAGGCGGAAAGAGATATAGTCTAAGCCACTCAATTTGATGTACTGCTCACCACCCGTCTTACTAATCGCATAGCTGCTACCTTCTGATTGAATGATGTGAGTTAAAGTAATGGGCTGCTCTAATGGTTTTAAGCCATAGCATAGAGCTGTTTGAAAATAGATTAGCCTTTTAATCCCTACCTTTTTTGACGCTTTAGTGATGTTAATAGTACCTACCACATTGGTATTGGCATCCTCTATCCAGTTTTCTGGATCTTTGTAAGAAGCAGCAGCGTGAATAACAAGCTCTGGTTGAAATTCATCAAAACATTTATCTACTAAACCAGCATCAGCAATGGTTCCCTCCACAACAGTCAAATTATCATGAGGTGTAAGATTATCACGTCGGCTTGTAGAATAGTTATCAATAACGAATACTTGATCACCACGACTCAATAAACGATCAGCAAGATGAGAACCAATAAAACCAGCTCCACCAGTGATTAAAACTTTCATAATTACTATTCCTCTACTAAATTTAAAACTTCCCTGTAGTAACCTGCGCGGTCATGAAACTCTTGTTGCCAGAGTTCTAGACAAAGCAATCCCCAAATCTTGCGACCAAACTTTGGTTCTTGCTTCAACTTATCTAAAATAACTTGGCTGTTAACTAGCTCTCGATTGAGTGCTGATTGCGAAGAAAATACATCATAGATAAATTCTTTGGCTTCATTTTGAATCCAAGAGTTTAGTGGGACAGGGAAACCCATTTTATCTTTACGCTCTGATACTGCTTTTGGCAAGTATTTTTGCATCGCATTTCGCAAAACATGTTTCATCGTACCATCTTTGAATTTAATATTTGAGGGAATTGTTGCAGCTAGTTCAATCAAAGGATGATCGAGAAAAGGGACGCGAGATTCTAATCCATGAGCCATACTGACCCGATCTTCAACATGTAGTAAAGCTGGCAACAAGGTCTTGAAGTCAAAGTGAGTCATGCTATCGAGGTAAGACTCTTGTTGAACATTTTTTACTCTAAAAATATCTAGAAATGTTTCAAATGAGTCGTAGTGATCAGAATTGATTGCATCCCAACGAATTTCATCTTGTAAAGTAGATGCACGGTTAATTAATCGATAATAGCGGCGATCAAGATCTTCAAATAAACCTTCTCTCCAAAATTCCTGTAGTAGAGGCTTATAGCTTTTTAGGGTCTGTAAATTAGGAATAATTGATTCATAGGTAACAATGAAATTACCAGAATTCATCGTCCCATCGATCGCCCCCTTGATACATTGCTCAAAATAAGCAATTAAATAGCGTGCATAGCCGCCAAAAATTTCGTCTCCACCCTGTCCACCAAGTACAACTTTGCGGTGCTGGCTAGCAAGTTGAGAAACCATATACTGTGGGAAAGACCCAGGTCCCGCCACAGGATAATCAAGGTGGTAGATCACTTTGCGAATGTTGTCCAGAAAATCTTGAGCAGTAATATCGATCTCATGCAGATTAAAGTTACCAAATTTGGCTACTTCGCGAGCATAATAACTTTCATCATAATCTGCCCCGATCGCAAATTTCCCGGTAAACCCTTCAAAGCTACTATTTGACACTTGAGAAGCAAGAGATGCCACAATACTTGAGTCTAGACCACCACTTAGATAAGCTCCTAAGGGAACATCGCTACGTAGGTGAAGCTCAACAGATTCTTGAAGTAATGATTGGATTTTCTCCTCAAAATATTTAGCGGTATGATCAAAGTCCAATTCATAATAAACTTCCCAATATCGTTCAACCTGTAATCGCCCATTTCTAACTGTTAGAGTATGACCAGGCAAGAGTTCATAAATATCTTTAAATAGCGTTTTGCCTGCTAAACAGAATTGAAATGTAAGGTAGTCCTGAAATCCATTTGGATTTGTAGATATTTCTGAGACAAAAGGCAAAAGAGCTTTTACTTCCGATGCAAAGTAAAGAACATCGCGAACCTGCGTGTAATAAAAAGGTTTAATTCCAAAGCGATCGCGAGCACAAAATAGTTCTTGATTTGCTTCATCCCAAAGGGCAAAAGCAAACATCCCTCGAAAATGCTTAACGCAGTCTTTGCCCCATTTACGATAAGCATGTAAAATCACTTCAGTGTCTGAGTGGGTTGCAAAGTTATCAGATCCTAGCTCAGAACGTAGCTCTAAGTAG
Organism: Pseudanabaena sp. Chao 1811; assembly: GCF_027942295.1. Taxonomy (NCBI): domain Bacteria; kingdom Bacillati; phylum Cyanobacteriota; class Cyanophyceae; order Pseudanabaenales; family Pseudanabaenaceae; genus Pseudanabaena; species Pseudanabaena sp. Chao 1811. Next base: position 2,324,239 of record NZ_CP101416.1, on the reverse strand, counting down.
TTGTAAATCTCCCCGTTATAAGTCACCCAGTTATTAAAGTGATCGCGCATGGGTTGACTACCCGAATCTAGATCGATAATGCTTAAACGTCTGTGTGCGAAACCAACTTGCTGCTGAGGATGAACCCAAACACCACAACCATCAGGTCCACGATGCTGTTGTATTTGGTTAATAGCTTTTAGATGACGATTTATAAAAGGGAGCGATTGTAGGGAAAGACTAACAGTGCCACCAATACCACACATAAATACCCCAAACTTTACTGAAGGAACTGCTTTTGCCTAATTTTTTGCAAATTCTTTTTAATTATTTGCTTTAGTTTAAACCAAAATGACTGCAACTTCAACTTAATGAGCTTTGGCAATAGAAAAAGTCTTCTTATATAAAAAATTGGGTTATTAAATATAGATATGATTAGAAGTTTAAATGAATACAACTTGCTATTTGTCAGTAATAACAGAGAACTCTCTGTGAGAATTTTTTGGCGTTCTTTTTTTATTGGTAAATGTTCTAATAAAAAACGATCAAATTCATCTATAAACTGTTGATAGCTATATTTACCTGATGCAACAATATCAGTATATGCGGTCTCAACTAATCTTTCTAAATAATAAGGATCTTGAAGTTTAGATAACACAGAATCAATATTACTAAAGTCTTTCTTGAGGGAAATATAGTGAATATCTGGCTTGAGGATTCCCGAATATTCTCCTTCAAATAAAATCAGGGCTGTTTTAAGTGCGATCGCTTCAAACATCTTTGGTGATATTTGATTCATCTTCACCTTTTTGGGGTCTTCTTTAAAAAAAAGATTGCGCGCCTCAACATAACTCATTTGAGGATTCTTTTTAAGGGCTAATTCTATATTTGCTCTGATATTGCCAAATTCATCAAAAATATTGGATCCACTTTCTGTACCCAAAGTTGCTTTACCACTAGACAAAAAATCATACCAACTATCTCCATATATGCGTTTACTATCATCACATTCAATATCATTATCAATCGATTTTTCTAAGCAAATTTGTTTCATCTTCAGACCGATCTCCAACTTCTCTTGACCTAAATCTCCATACCAATAGGGAAGCTTTCGACCTCGATAGACAATTGACAAATGACGTTCAGAAGTAGGAGTTACTTTAAAAGTCTGCAAATCATCTCCACTTTCAAGGCATTGAGGAACAAAACCAGTCAAGGTTGGAATAAATTCAACCATGGGGAATCGAGAATAAGGATAAATTTGATTAATATATTGACTCGGTATACAAGTAAATACAGCGTGAATACCAATATCTCTTATCCAAACACGAGCAATTTCCGTAGTGTCATACTCATCCTGAATAAATAAAACTTTATAGCCACTAAAATCTTTCAAAGCCTGAGAATAATATGGCGATAAATAGTTATTTATATTGACGCGAATACAGTAGTGAACAACTATAATATCGTAGTCTTGTAGAGAGATTTCAGGCTTTACAAATCCTGTAGCTGGAGCATAGTTTATATAGCATTTAGAAAATTTCTTAAAACTTTCTAAATGCTCTCTAACGGTATTAACGTGTATTGACTGAGCATCATATAATATAAGGACATTAAAGTGAGGCTTTAAAGCATTTATATCTTTCTTATTCTTACTCAGATTATCTTTTGATATTTGGCAAAGTATTTTATATATGCCTAAAATATTTACACTTTCCAAGCTAAAACTTGGCAGTTTGTGAAAAGTATTTGCTAGATAACTATTTCTAATTTCATCTGACTTACTAATCAATACATCTGATGTATATAAAGTAGCATTTAAAATATTGTTAAAGTAGTTATCATCAAGACTTAAAAAATCAAATTTTCGACATTCTTTTGTTGGATGAAATACTTTTAATGATGAGAAACCATTAATAATAAAGTCTATAAATAAAATATTATGTATCCAAACAATAGGCTTTATAAAATACGATTCCACCATAAATCTTCTGATTAAAGATGACTGCACCTCACCATATAGTTTATAAACATGAAGAATAATTGTTTTGTTATCTAATATTTCATGGTTTATATTTTTTTCATTAAGGTCTGGCACAATATATACAATAGGAAGATAGTCAAACAATTTTTTTGTAAATTGATGTTCTTCTAAATTAAATTCTTGACTATTTTCTTCTAGACACAATATTACCACACAGTCAAATATAGATAACAGATAGTTGTTAGATGTTTGATTGTCTTTCACCATTAGATTTTCTATGAGCTTGATTTCTATTTAATTGAAATAATCCCAAAAATTGCTCGCTTTATTTTTCCTAGTAATTTTCTTATTTTAAACTTTTGATTGTTTTGATATACCGTCTCTAAGGCTTTCGCGAAAGCAGCTTGGATAGTTAACGAAGAAATTAGTTTGGGTTGAATTTCATATTGAGCAATAACATCATCAAATTGAAGAATAAATTGCTCATAATTATATTTACCAGATAGGATTATATCCCTGAAAGCTGTCTCTGTTAAATGTTCTAAATAAGAGATATTATCTAATTTAGCCAATACTTGATCTAAATTACTAAAATCTTTTTTGAGAGAAATGTAATGTACCTCAGATTTTAGTATCCCAGAATAAGAACCCTCAAAAAGAACAAGAGCTGTCTTCAATGCGATCGCCTCAAACATTTTAGGAGAAATCTGATTCATTTTTACTTTCCCCTCATGTTCTACCAAATACTTTTGATGTATTTCCTCATAGGTCACTGCGGGATTCTTATCTATTTCCCCCTTTATATTTCTACGAATTTCTCCATAGTCATCAAAAACATTTGAGCCACTTTCAGTACCTAATGTAGCTCTGGCGTTAGAAAGAAAGGTATACCATTGATCTCCATAGATTCTTTTATCCTCATCCCACTCTATATCAACAGATATTCCTCTCTTTTCACATTCTGCCTTTACTACTTTGCCAATGTTTACTTTTTCTTGTCCTAAATCTCCATACCAGTATGCTAGTGGACGACCCCTATAACTAATTACTTTCTGTCTTTCTGATATTGGCTTAAATTCATTTCTGTTTTCTAGATTGCTCGGTACCCATCCAGTTAAAGTTTGGATAAACTTTACTCCTCTAAATCTTGATGATGGATAAATGTCTTCAATGAATTCTTCAGGTACACAAGTAAATAATATATTGATACCCAGTTCTTCTATCGATCTCCTTATTGTTTCTGTTTCATCATATTCATCTTGTACAAATGATATCTTTAATCCTTTATATCCCTTGAGCGCTTGACGATAAAAAGAGGATAAATGCCAATCAAAACTTAGCCTGATTGAGTAATGAGTAACTACAACATCAAATATTGATATGTCAATACAAAGTGGGTTACTAGAAGTAGCATGAACATAGAAAATATGATGGATTGAAAATAGGCTGAAACTTTCAACATATTCTCTGACCGTACTTGTATACAGTGAGTTCATGTCACATAGTATTAATATGTTTAGCATTTCTTTTGTTTTAATCACGCTAATAGTTTTAATGATTTACATACAAATTAATATTGATTTGTATTGTTGTATTTATATATACTAAAACACAAGATTTTTAAACTTCATCCATATCCCTCTTAATTTCCAAAACTTGCTATTTTCTACTTTCAAGATATAGTCTTGTAATTCATTCATTCTAAGTAGATCAATCATTAGAGGTTCTTCAAAAGCCTTTTGAATAGTGAATCCTGATACATTCTTACTTTGAATTTCATATTGAGCAATAACATCATCAAATTGAAGAATAAATTGCTCATAATTATATTTACCAGATAGGATTATATCCCTGAAAGCTGTCTCTGTTAAATGTTCTAAATAAGAGATATTATCTAATTTAGCCAATACTTGATCTAAATTACTAAAATCTTTTTTGAGAGAAATGTAATGTACCTCAGATTTTAGTATCCCAGAATAAGAACCCTCAAAAAGAACAAGAGCTGTCTTCAATGCGATCGCCTCAAACATTTTAGGAGAAATCTGATTCATTTTTACTTTCCCCTCATGTTCTACCAAATACTTTTGATGTATTTCCTCATAGGTCACTGCGGGATTCTTATCTATTTCCCCCTTTATATTTCTACGAATTTCTCCATAGTCATCAAAAACATTTGAGCCACTTTCAGTACCTAATGTAGCTCTGGCGTTAGAAAGAAAGGTATACCATTGATCTCCATAGATTCTTTTATCCTCATCCCACTCTATATCAACAGATATTCCTCTCTTTTCACATTCTGCCTTTACTACTTTGCCAATGTTTACTTTTTCTTGTCCTAAATCTCCATACCAGTATGCTAGTGGACGACCCCTATAACTAATTACTTTCTGTCTTTCTGATATTGGCTTAAATTCATTTCTGTTTTCTAGATTGCTCGGTACCCATCCAGTTAAAGTTTGGATAAACTTTACTCCTCTAAATCTTGATGATGGATAAATGTCTTCAATGAATTCTTCAGGTACACAAGTAAATAATATATTGATACCCAGTTCTTCTATCGATCTCCTTATTGTTTCTGTTTCATCATATTCATCTTGTACAAATGATATCTTTAATCCTTTATATCCCTTGAGCGCTTGACGATAAAAAGAGGATAAATGCCAATCAAAACTTAGCCTGATTGAGTAATGAGTAACTACAACATCAAATATTGATATGTCAATACAAAGTGGGTTACTAGAAGTAGCATGAACATAGAAAATATGATGGATTGAAAATAGGCTGAAACTTTCAACATATTCTCTGACTGTACTTGTATACAGTGAGTTCATGTCACATAGTATTAATATGTTTAGCCTCCTCCCCCTTTTACTCATATATCTAATTTTCTTTTTTTACAAGTATTTACATTGAGGTTTACTTAATTGCAGTTATATATAAATCTAAACCTAAAAAACGGGCAAAATTGTTCAATAAGCTTTCCCTATTAATTACTAGCTTCCCGTCAAACAAAACATATGTATCGAAATTCTGAACTTCAATAGAAACATTTGAGAAATCAGAAAACAGGCTTTTTACTTGACTAGAAGACACATAGTCAGTATGCGGTGCAGCTTCTCCCACAGCATTAGAATCATAGAGCGATCTGACAAATGTAGCAAAATTTTGTTTAGAATTTCTCTTAAAAAATTGCTTAAATCTTTGCCAAGGAACTTGCACAAGCTGACGAAAAGAGTTGCGGTTGTACAGCATAATAACTGCCTGCCCACCTGGTTTTAGCACACGATAAACTTCCGATATACTTTGGGGTAAGTCTCCAGTATGGTGTAAACATCCTATTGAGTAAACATAATCGAAACTGTTATCTTCATGGGGAATGCTGAGTGCCGAGCCTACTTTTATTTGCTCGTCTTTGTTTGCTTTTCCTAACTGATTTAGCCTATATTGTGCCATTTTGACAGGATTAGTAGCAATATCCAATCCAAAATAGTCGCAGTTAGTTGATGCCAGTAATTGACTAAGAGTTCCATAGCCCAAGCCAATTTCTAAAACTTTTTTATCTTCTAGATTCTTATTTTCAACATATTTAGGTAAGTATGGATAAATTTCGATGTAAGCTTTGTCAAATTCCTTTAAGGTTGCGTTATTAATTTCATTAATCCCTAAAGATTTAGCTAGCCCAGATCCACAAAGCTCATCCCAAAATTCTGAGTTCTTACGATCAATATCTCCCTGCATAACAACCCTCCTTTAAAAACATAAAAATGATATACAATTAATTTACAAAATATATACAAAATGCCTTATAGCATTGACTCAAAATTCCCTTTAAGTCGCCGAAAAAATTGTAATCCAAAATTGCCTAATATCCAGCTAATCAAACCAACATAAATTAAAGAAAGTATATTAGGTATTTGATGAAATATTAGAGCTTGTCGATAAGCTTGACAAATGATATAAAATGGATTAAAGGCAGATATAGACTGTAGCAATGGTGGTGTGCTAGTTTCAGGATAAAAAATAGGAGTCACAAACACCAGCATAATTAATAAGTTTGGCAAAATGATACCAAAATCTCTTACAAAAACATTAATTGCTGAAAAGAAAAAACCTATCGCAATGATAAATGTAAATTGCAGTATTATTGCAGGAATCACAAAAATTACATGCCAACTCATGGGATTTCCGTCAATTCCTAGTAGAATTGTCAAAAAACAAAGGCTCACAAATAGGGGAACCATTCCTGTAAGAGCCGCAGCAACTGGTAACAACTCGGTTTTAAAGGCAAGGTTTTTGATTAGCCCTGCTCCGGCGACAACTGACGTTGTAGAATTCAATAAACCTTCGGAAATTGCCAGCCAAGGGCCATATCCCGCAATAAGCCATATTGCGTATCCCAAATTTGTTTCTGCACCTGGTATCTTTGCTTTGAAAACATAACCAAATACAAAAGTATAGATTGCAAACATAATCATAGGATTTAAGATCACCCATAAGCTACCAAGTGTTGATCCAAGGTAGCGATCATGAATGTTCATCTTAAGAAAGTTAAAAATAAATCTTGCATCTTGTGATGTAAAGCCAGCGATAGAAATTTTTCTAATTTGTTTCCGAACAGATTTCATAGGTCTCGACAGAACATGGATAAAATAGTGCAGGTCTTCCACCAGTAGGAGCATTAGGTGGCGGCAGTACTTGCAGGATAGTAGACTTTGCAGCCACTATTTCACCCCTATCAAGTAGCTCACAGGCAACAACATACTTACCCTGACCTAAAACGAGTGGAGTCATATTTATTACAAATGCAAGAATGCCATGAAAATCGTTACTTGTAATAGTACTTTGATCGCTGAGTAAAGTATTTACAAATATTTTGCCATCAAGCCGTGTGATTTTTAGACGAACATCAGGACACTCAAGTAAAGTATCAACCCTGATGTGTAAAGTAATAGTTATATCTCTACCAGCAACCAAGATCGTTTGTGATTGCTGATTATCGCTATAACTAATAGAAATTTGGTTGATTTGGCAACCTTTCCTGAATGAAGTATCCTTGATTAGGCGAATATTTTGTTCAAGCAACGCAATTTCATCGTCATGATGCACAGCGTCCAGATAAGCATCGGTAACTGTTTGAGGATCGCCATCCATAACAATCTTTCCATGCTCCATCCAGATGCAACGATCACACATCTCAACAATAGTTGGCATAGAATGCGAAACTAAAATAACAATCCTCCCAAGATCACAGATCTCACGAATTTTCTTGCTTGCTTTAATTGAAAAGTTTGCATCTCCTGCTGAAAGAGCTTCGTCTATGATTAGGATTTCTGGCTCAATACACACTAACATCGAAAAAGCTAAGCGGCTCTTCATTCCTGTAGAGTATGTACGAACAGGATAGTCAATAAAATCGCTAAGATCTGCAAAGGCAATGATTTTATCAATCACTTCATCAATTTCTAGACGACTTTTACCTTGAACTTCACCATCAATATAAATATTATCCCGACCAGTCAATTCTTCTCGTAGACCAACACCAAGTGTCATTACTGCCGTAACTTTACCTTTTTTTTCTACAATTCCAGAAGTTGGCTTAGCAATATCAGCGATGATTTGTAGTAATGTTGATTTACCTGCACCATTAGATCCAATGATGCCAACCCGCTCACCATTAAAAATCTCAAAAGAGATATCATCGATAACAACCTTGTCATTTCTTCCCTTAGACATTGTGTTAGCTCGCTTGCCTTGAGATGAAGGTTGAACCTCTGATACTTGAATATGGTAAATTTTTGAGAGATTTTTAACACGAATAAACATTTTTAAGACAAGTTCTCCAGTCTATTCCATTTCAAAGGAAGATTAATACCATTATCACAGGCATTAACATTTTTATTTTCATTATTTTGAACTATCAAGTAGAGCGGAGAACCACTGATCCAGTTACGTCCATCATAGCCAATAGCAAAAACTTTTCCAGCCTCTGCAGGTTTGCAAAGTGCTAACCCAAGTAGATATCGCCCCGGAGAAAGCGGCAACTTTGGGATCTTCAGACACACTTTATGAGTTCCGACTTTAGAAGTGAGTGGCAAGTTAACTTGCATCATCATCACTTCCCAACCTATCCCTGGAACAAACATTTCGATTGTGTAAGCTAAGCTAACCGAGACAGGGAGAGTTAAATGAATTGTGAAACAGATCTCAACATCTTCGCCAAAGTTCACAATCCACTCCTTTGCCATATCTTTGTCAAAAGTAGCTCCTTGTAAAGATTCAGCTTTTGTAGCTGATTGTTGAATATAGAATCTAACAAGCTCAAGGGTAGGTGCTGATTTTATTAGACTACCGCGCTCAAGAATACAAGCTGAAGAACAAAGCTTGAGAATAGCTGTAAAGTCGTGGGTCACCAGAACCCCTGAAGCTCCTTTTAGTAGTCGTTTCCGAATCCTCTGCCAACATTTCGCTTGGAAGTGTTCGTCGCCCACCGAAAGAGCCTCATCAATTAAATAAATATCCCAATCTAGAGTTGTGGCAGTTGCAAAATATAGACGGGCTCTCATTCCCGATGAATAGGTATAGATTGGTGCATCAAAGTAATCGAAGAGTTCTGAAAATTCATAAATCTCATCAAGTAAAACTTTTAAGTCTTTCCTCTTTGCTCCCTGAAGAGACAAAAGTCTTGCTGCATAACCTCTTCCTGTGAGATTTGGATTACCAATTCCACCAAGTTCAAAAATACCTGTCAAACTTCCTTCTAGATATACACTTCCATTTGTAGCAGTATAATTACCTCCCATAATTCTGAGAAGAGTACTTTTTCCTGAACCATTATTTCCTATAATCCCAACTACTTCCCCTTTAGGTATATTTAAAGAAACATTCTCCAAAGCCAGAATTTTCTTTAGAGAACTATGTCCACATAGCATTTGCCAATAAGCTTTAGTGTTACTAACCAGAAAGACCTTACTGACATCATCACAGATCAATGCAAATTCCGTATCTTCTGTTGTTTTTTGCATAATCTTTAGGTTACAGACAAAGGTCAAAATTACTATTTAGTGCTTTAGGTAACTTTATTTATAGCAATATATTGCTCTAGGTTCCCTTGCATTAGTGCATCATAAACCATCTCATATCTCTCAGCACAGAGATCAGCACTATGCCATTTTAATGCATAGTCTTTGCCTAGTCTTCCTAATTGTTTTCTTTTATTCTCGTCTAACAACAGATCCTTTAGCACATCATACAGTGTTTCAGGAGTCGCTGATACTAAAGGACATTCATCCAAACTAAGCGCTCTACGAGAGGGATTAACATGATAAGAATTAATATAGCAAATAACAGGCTTACCAAGCATCATACCCTCTCTGGCATTAGCCCCATACCTACCTGCATAAAGTTGGTCAACAATAACGTCTGATTGCAATTGTAGATAACGAACCTCTGAATTTTTCATATCTTTAGCAAATATTAAACGCACTGGCATTCCCTCAGCTTTTAATTGCTCAATCACCTCAAAAACGTAGGAGGTTCCTTTGGCATTACGTCCTTGCTTTGTTCTCAATTCATAGTTGCCAACAGCATGATACACAATCAATTCACCTACCTGACGTTCAACTTTGAAAGCATCAGGAATAGGTAGATCAGAATTCCAAAAATTTGGATCGAGGCACATAGTAGTTGGCTCAAAATAAACCTTTGGAGAATCAAGATAATCTAGGGCAGGATATGTTTCGGCGAAAATCACGTCACAAAACTGATCGATTTTCCGTCCCCAGTGTAAGTTTTTTTGATCGGAGCAAACAGTGGGTATATCTTGCCAAGGACAATTAGAGCAAAAATTTTTTCCAGGATCCATAGATGACCATAAAGTAACAGATGTTTGAGAAACAGCACTACTACATCCACTAATAGTATATGCAACTTTTTTGCCCATACGTTTCCATTCCATGATGTCAGGTGGCTGATCGCTGAGATAATGTTCGGGAAAGAACGACATTAATCCATCTCCTGCAAAATGAAGCAGCTGAAATCGCTGTTTGGCATTCTCAAATAGTTCTTCTATCTGGCTAGTCATCAATTGATGATTAGATGAATAAAGATTATAATCTTCGCCATGATAAAAGTTTGCATTCGAGCCATTAATCGGATCTTCATAACTAACACTAATAGCATCCCACCCCCTACGTCTTAATGCTTGAGCGAGGTAGAAGAAATGATAATAACTATTGTTTAAAAAAATGACACTGCGAGAGCGATACGAGATGGCTCCTACTTCTCCAAGCATCTCTCTACGAGCCTCTTGCATTTGCTTTATTCTAAAATCAGAAATTAATGGATTTAAATCTCTATTCAAGAAATTAAATTTTGCTGTAAGCTTGCTTTCTAATGAGCCAAGTCTACACTCTAGTAAATCGATTTTGCCCTCTAACAGGCTAATTCTACTACGAAATGAATTCTGGGTTTCTTTATATCTTCTATAGGCACGTCTAAAGAATAAAAGTGCTATTACTAATCCAGCAATAGCAACAACAATTAATAAAGACAAAAACAGATATAGCCAATAAATCATTTGTAGGGTTATCACATTTATATTTTAACTAAGTTTAAAAATTTCTCTTCCCTATCTATTGAATTAGCTTACGGGTTCCTGCAAATCCACAGTTCATAAGTGCATCAATAATTGAGAGCCCAGCATTAAATTCAGACGATTTGATTTGTGAGTAGTGTGGATGTATAAAATCTTGATAAATCAAATCAATTCCTTCTTTAGAAAATTTTTCATCTTCTTGATATTCACTTGCTCCGCCACCACACAAATATGCATCACCTCCAACACTCTTAATAATTGAAATAAGCAGATCTGTCGCCTTGCCTTCTAGTGCCAATGAGGATGTATTGATTATTTCAATAGAATTAAGATCAAGTTCTTTAGCAATTGCACAAATTACAGATACATTAAAATCACAAAGCATTGAGGTTGGTTGTTCAATTAAATCTTGGAGAAATGGAAAGACAGAATTAAAAAAAGGTGAGCAACCATACTCCATCTTAACAGTTCTTAATAACTTTTGTCTCCATGGTTGAGATGGATCAAATTGAATTTGATCTATTGGTAAAACTCCATGATAAGAACGTTGTATAGGAGCAGTTATCCAATGTGGTTTTCCATTAATTAATATTCTGACCCGATTTAGCCAATTGCCTTTGCATTGACTTTTAGGAAATTGCATAGTATCGGCGAGGATAAAAATATTGCTGCGTGCAATCTTGTTAAAAAAGCCTAACCAAGGAAAAAAGTTTGGTTGATGGATTGCAACAACGATATTTGGCTTCTGAGAATTCTTTATTAACATCAAAACTTACCTATTACGGTTATTATTGCACAATATAATCATCTCTAAGAAGCCCCATAATAATAACATCTATATATTTACCATCAATATACGCTGACTGTCGTAAAACACCTTCTTTGAGAAAACCAATTTTACTGTAGACTTTCAAAGCTGCTATATTATCTTGAAAAACTTGTAAGAAGATCCGATTTAAATTTAGATCGTAAAATGCAAAATACAAGAGAAGCTTTAATGCTTGTGTTCCGTACCCCAGTCTACGATAACTTGGTTCACCAATACGAATTTGTAACTCAGCAGATTTATGGATTGGATGAATACTATGTAATTGACAAGAGCCAATCAATTGATTTTTTTCTATTAATCGAATACCAAAGATAAAGGAGTCTTTCTTAATACTTTGGGAATCAAACCACTCTTGATGCTGTATTTCAGAAACTGGTTTATAGGAAGAATTAAGCAATATTTGCTCTCGGTTATTTATCCAAGTAAATAAAATAGACAAATCTTCTTGCAATAGCGGACTCAGATATATATGGGTAGATTTAAGCATAGTCAACCTTTGGAAATTACTATTGAAGACTTGCAATATCTACATGATCAATTTGAAATAATCTTAGACTATTATAAGTCGCCTCACGTTCCATGAGACTATTTTGAATAATATCAAACTGATTAAAGAGAATCATCATCCATTTTTGATCTAGGTTAATTTCTTTTTTAGTCCACCATTCAGGATGTAAAAGTAATTGCAACTTTTGATACTGATGTTGATAAAATAGATCACTTGGACACCCTTCTTTCCAACTCATATTACTATCAGATAGATAGTGAACACCAGCCATATCAAAACGATCATAGGTGTTTAAGCAATTTAGTTTAATTTGGTTATCTAGAATCCTAAATGAGGGTTGATGAAATGATACAACATCAACCAATACATTAAATTCTTCTGACAACCATGCTCTTTCCTGATCAACATGAATAGCTATTTCATAACTTTCCAAATTTTCATATGGCTGAGCATCAAAATGAAGCCCTACCCAATGCCCCAAACTTATTATCTCTTTAACAATTTTCTTGCAGGGGAAACTCATAAGATTATAGATTGCAGATCTCAGCATTACAAAATAAGTGCTACGGATTCCCATTTCAAATTCAATTCGCGCAATTGATAAGGCAGCACTGAGATCGTTGTCACAGTCATGGCGTAATAAGCAAATATTTTGTGTGCTTGTAAGATGGTGTCTTAAATCACTATAACTTATAAACTTATAACCACTTTGCAATGCAGAATGCATTATGTATCTATAGTGTTCATGGGTAAAAGAAGACATTTATGTACTATCTCGTATATACGCTAATCAATCATCATACGTAGTCCTTCTAACAATGATATCTGTGGATACACGCCTAATATTTTTTTCATTTTTGCGTTATCCCCTAATACATTACCAGTTGTAATATCTGAATTATAAACAATTTCTGATGATTTTCCAGTTACTTTAGAGATCAGATGGACGAGATCGGTAACTGTTACTTTTTCATCGCCAGAAATGTTGAATATCCCAGACTCTGTTGAAAGGAGTGCAGATTCAATAACTCTGACAGCATCAAAAACGCAGATAGGATTCATCATAATTCCTGGGTTACCTGCGACTGATATTGATTCTCCAGACTGTATTTTTCTTATAAGATTGGCTACAAGTTGTCCACTTTGTCTAGCGCCATAGACAAAAAAGAATCTACAAATAATAGTTGAGAATAAGTTCTGATAGCTTTTAACAAATAGCTCTGCAGCAAATTTCGATGCAAAATAATGTGAAAGGGGCATCTTGTGGAACTCTTCAGGATGAATTATTTCTTCTTCTTGAAATGGTAATTCTCCATAGCCATAAAGCCCACCTGTGGATGCTAAAATAAAAGTTTTAGCATTAGCTTTTCTCGCATAATCTAATAATTGAATAGTACTATAAGTATTTATCTGAAAAACTTCTATTGCCATTTCTGGAAAAGAGCGATAATCTTTGGACTGAGCAAGATGTACCACTCCATCAATACTTTCAGGCAATAATTTAAAATCCAGAGGCTTGGTTAGGTCTTGCTCAATCCAATGAACTGCGTCATTATTAGAAGTAGCAGCTATATTTCTCGTAAAAGCATATATTTGAAATCTTTGCTGCAATCTTGTAAGAAGGTGATTCCCGATAAACCCAGTTCCACCAGTAATCAGTATCCGTGGCATCATAGTTAATAATTGTTTCTTAAATTTTACAAAACACAATAGTTGATACATAGCAATCTTAAATATTTTGTAGAAGCTTCCTCAAACTCAAAATCTACGAATAATTTAAGCCTGCTGTTGTGATGGGACAGATGCAATTTATATTACTATTTTTATTTCTGATAAGTTATTTTTTTGAACCTCGCATAGTAATGCCATAGAAATCAACATACTCGTGAGTTACGTACAAGTTGGCATTTTCAAACCATCCTCTTATCTCTTCAACAGTATGTCTAGTGCAATTTTGCGGGTGATACCAATCATAGTTGATTACAATATTATCTCTCATTGACATTTCAGCATTCCAAAAGCATTTCATAAAGAAATGATAAATTAATCTTTGAATGTCATATTCCCCCCCCTCTATTCCTAAAATTTCAACAGTAGGTACTTTTATTAACTTATTTTGTTCAGCCAAAGCCCTACCAAACATAGTAATTTGTTCAGAGATCTTCATTGCTTCTTCATATGGCAAGCCTGCTATTTTTTCTCTTATAAAATCATCCACAAATTCACGGACTGGAGCTTTTTGCTTGTATACATAAATTGCAATTTCTCCCTCATTTTCAAGTAAATCAACTAAATTAAGAAATGATTGTTTTGGATTATTTGTATGGTGAAGAACTTCTTGACAATAGATAAAATCAAACTGACCTAAATCAGATAAGTCTTCTAAAAGATCCTTCTTGTAAAAAAAGATATTTTCACTGCCTGATAGATTTTCTTTTGCAATCTCAGAAGAGACTATATCAAACCCAACTATTTTTGTTACAATAGGATCGGAATACTTTCTTAGTAATGCAGTAACTCTACCATTGCCACAACCAGCATCTAGGATTTTTTTCTTCGCAGACAGAAAGTTTTGTAAAGATTGCTTGTTTTTAAATCCATTTCTAGTCAAAATCCAATTAAAAATATCTGAATTTTCACGAAGTGTTTCTAAAAAAGCTGTATCAGGATTATTAGACCATTTGTTCCTAAAACTTTCTTCAGTATTGTTGAGATTAGTCATGATATTTGCTATTTTCTATTATTTAAATTGTTTTTCCTAAATTAAATCTTTAAATAAAGTATCCATGGCAAGGATTTCTAAGTTATTATGGAGAATAGACATCGAATGGGTATAAACGCCCTCTAATAATTTCATCTCAAAAATGAGTTAGAATTACTATTCTGACGTAAGAACATGTTTTTTGCAGACTAAAATTATAGCAAATTAGGCTATTAATATTCTAGGTACTTTTTAGGCAAATTATTTTCCAGTAGAGGATGATGTATGTATGGAGAACTCTTATTGTATGAAGACAAGAGTGGATGAAAAAGATTCATCAAATTTATGTCTTTACCATAGAGAAGCTTTTCACAAACAGATCCAAATATATATTGTGCCGCTTTACGGGAGTGATATTTCTCCACATACTGTCTGCCAGCAATACCTAGCTCTTGTCTTAGTTCTGGATGTTTGATTAGAGTCCTTAGGTTTATGAGCAAGTTTTCTGGTGTAGTAGATACTATAGGACATTCATCTAAATAAGAATAGCGACGAAGTAACCGAGTATATACTTCAAAATCTAGTGGTGACATGACTGGCAAACCTGATGCCATTCCCTCAATACCACTGAGCCCATAGCGAAGAATAAACTGCTCTGCTAAGATATCAGCCTCTTGCATAAGTTCCCTTACTCGTTCATTTGGTACTCCTTCCAACAAAATTAAGTCAATTTGTAAGCCTTCAGCCTTCAACTGTTCAACGGCATGAAGTAAAAATTCTGTTCCTTTAACTGCTCTGTGATTGGGAGTATGGATGACTCTCACAACTCCATTAATTCCGTCATTCTGAGAATAATATTTTTTAGGTTGCCATTGAGATTCATCAATGCATACATAATTAACTGGTAGCACGTCCCATCGACTAATACCATCGACTACCCCAAAGACTACAATGTCGGCATTTTCTTGCCAATATCTCACCTTAGCGGCAATAGTTTCTTCAGATCTTCCTGCTTGAGGATAATCTGAAATTAAGACATGCCTAAGACAAGGATTGAGGATTTGGGAATAAAGCCATGTATCTCCACCATAGGAAGCTAGAACAGTCTTAATACCTGCTTGTTGTAGCAATTGTGATTCAAAATCCCATAATGGTGTAGAGCCAAAGGCTCCACCTAAAAATGGAATAAATACAATACTTGCATGTTCTAGGATATAGAGCATTGAAAAATATGGAGATAATCGCGTTTTTAATATCTCATTAGTTAGCCATGTTGGTATGAGCTCCTCAAAGTAGATATCAAAATCTTCTCTCTTATACACTGAGTAATAATGAGTAACAAGGGTGTTTGATTTCCAACCAATATCTGACATTGCATTTGATAAGTACTTGTTATTGATTAATGGAACAGTTCCCCAAATCAACTCAGTTTCTTTTCTTTCAAAAAATCTAGCCGAATTACAAAATGCATCCTTGGCAGCATCAATTTTATTACACTCAACAAGAGCCATCCCAAGAAAAAAAAATGTCCTTGCATGGTTTGGGTATATAGCCAGAACTTTCTGATAATAATCTACAGCATTAGCGGGCTTTCCCAAATTAATAAATCGGTTCGCTTCAGCGATATACTCATCAGCCAAAGCAATTTTCTCAAGGTCTGTAGGTGGACAAGTTGAATAATCACGAAGATTCTTTAAGTTCTTTGCTTGATTCCAGAAACACTTAAGATATTTTTTGAAGAGTTTTTCACCTTTCGCAATTATTTTTTGTGTAAGAGCCATTGAGCAGGAAAACCTCAGAAAATCACTTAGTTAGAGTATAAAGGTTATTCGCACTTTCAATGTTTTCTCCATACAATATAAACAAAAAATTTATTTAATCTAGTCTGTATAAGAAAACACAGAATAAAAGCAACAACTTATGAAAATCAGGTACTAAAAATTTAAATCTAGATCGACATATTTGTATCTTTTTTGTCTACATTAGATGAGTATTTTAACATCTATCCTTCATTAATTTGCCAATGCATACATATTGATTAAGCTTTGTAAGTTAATCTTGAAGATTCTTGAATATCTTCAAGATAGTCTTTGTCTAATGGAACGAAAGACAAGACTTGGATTTTTTAATTGTCCTTCTATTTCAATTTCTTTAATTCTCAACTTACCCCTACCCGTTGCAACTTCAATAAAATCAGCACCTATAAAAGTAATCTGTCCTGATATTGCTAAAAAGTTTTCATCTATGGCTAATTCAGCATCCCAAATGATTACTTTTTTGCTTTTAAATTCACAAAATGCACCTGCGTAAGGTCTATTACAAGCATTAATAAGTCGTAAAATCTCTACATTACTCTTATCCCAATTTATTCGACCATCTTCTGGCTTGCGCGGATAACAACGTAATGAATCTCTAGGCTCTTTAGATTGTTGCTCTAAAAAATAGTTGGGATTTTTTTCAAGTTTTTGCAGAGCGATCACAAATAGTTGAGGAATTTTCTCACTCATCCATGAGTGAACTTCAGTAACTTTGGTATTAAGAGTTAGTGGATAGTAATCACGCGCAATAATATCACCGCTATCAATTTCACCACCAATCATTTTATGAATGCACAAGCCTACATAACTTTCTCCATTTAAAATTGCCCATGATTGGCAGGCATTACCACGATAACGGGGTAAATCACCACCGTGTGCGTTGAGAATACCCATTGAGAAAAGATCTATTATTGACTGTGGAATAATCCCAGTATAGTTTAGGCTAACACCAATATTTATAGGTTCCATATCTTGCATAACATCTATCATCTCATTAATGTGATGACTGCAAATAAATGGTATTTTCCACTCATCTGCAAGTGCTAGAAAATCTGATGAGGTTTTAGTGTACTCAAGAGATTCTTTTGCTGTAAAAATTAAAACTACTTCATAACCATTTTTCCTCAGCAGTAATGCAGTTTCATAAAGAATTTCAGTTCTACCAATAATTGCAATACGCATTAACGCAGCTCCGACTCCAACAATAAGATCATTCATTCCTCCTAACTAATTAAATATTTTCTGCTTAATAGGTCTTTAATTCAACAAGAATTTGAAAGTTTTAATACAAAATATTTTTATAGTAAAGTTTCGTTAATAGCTTCACAAGACTTATAAATATTCTTAAGCAATAATGTATTAATATTATTTTTATGTACATATTCGAGTAGTGAAATCAAAACATCTCGTGTTCCTTTTGTGCTTGATTTATTCTGCATTTTATTCAATATATCGATATTTTCAAGATTATTTTTTACTGCAAGATAGCGAATATTGTTTTCTGAATTAAGAAAAACATGAATAGGATGAAAATTAAAGATATTCAAACCTTCGTCTCTAAGATCAATTCGGGTATCTTCAAAATCATATCCAAATGCAAAATGATAATCATCTTCCCAGTTAAACGGAATACGCCATAAGCCATTCCATAGTTTAAATGGTTTCAGTCCTTGATGGTAAGGTAGAAATTGATTAACTTCATAGCACATACCTTTTTCTTTAAATTTATCTAGCAACCAGCCATTTTGAGTAAGGCTATGTGAGCGAACACCAATTGCTTCAGGATATATAGTTTGTAATTCGTCTAAAATATTATCTGGGTTTCCACCTTTTCCTTGTAGAAGTGTATTAAAGTTTGGATGCAGTCCTATTTCAAAAAACGAACGATCACATTTATTTAATACTGGGGAGTTATGCGTGGCAAACAAAGTACATCTTACGTTGTAACTTGAAAAAAGATTGAGTGTATCAGCTATAACAATTTCATTTGCCCAATCAATATCTACAGTAAAAATAATCATAGATTTGGTAGTATATCGCTCAGACAAAAAATGTTTATCTTATGATCAGATATTTGTTCATTAATACGATCTCTGATTTTATTCCCAAAAGCAAAACTCAGAATTATTAAATGCGAAACTGGATTTTCTTTCAAATCATTCATATTCTCGATTGGAACTGGGAAGCCATCAAAATATTTCCCGTAAATACCCGAATCATCATCAAAGAAGCGAAACCCACTAGTCACACCAATTCTCGAAAGATAAGGAATAGCACGTAGAGGGACATAACACCCAAGAGTATTTCCTGCCATGAGACCTTCAGTTATAAATTGATCTAACTGGCTGCTAAGTGACTTCACACTAGATATAAAATCATTAAATTTATTTGTACCACTCTTTGAACTCCAAACCTGGGGATTAGCATTAGAACTTCTAGCTATGCAATATAATACACCACCATATCCACCTTTAAGAATTTCTAATACTTCTAGACCTCCTGCCTCAACTACATTACGCAATGATTCCGCATCAAAATAGTTGAGATGCTCATGCAAAATCATTGAAATGTCGCCAAATGCGATATAGGGCGAACAATCTGGAACAGCAAAGACAACTATTCCGTTAGGGTTAAGATTAGCAATATGGTGAGAAATAAAATCAGATGGATTTGGAATATGCTCTAGGACATCGTAATGCAAGATAACATCTGAGTTGGGAATGGAACTCTGAGTTGGATAAAATTCAGGAATAACCTCAATGTCAAATTCTTTACCTTTTGCAGCAGCAATAGGACTAGGATCGATCATCGCTACTTCATAGCCCTTCTCCTTAAACTTTTTGAGAATATAGCCTCCACCTGCTCCTATCTCTGTAATCCGCTTTGCTTTTGGACTATACTTGGCTAACGCGCTTTCGATACAGGCAATAAAATCGCCGCCATATTGGTCCGCTAGAGAATGCCCTTCTTGCAAATATCCTACATTGTAGTTTTCACGATAAATCCTTTCTAGATAAGTCCACGTTTTCTCGTTACGACTTTGAATAATAAGTTGATAATCCTTAAGAAAATCGAATTCAAATTCAACAAAATCAGGAACAGGATTTATAGGGACGTTAGGTTTTGATGTCATCCGCCAATAAAAAGAAATCTGTCCGAGAGATAGTTTTTCCATAAATTAATTCCAAATCATTTTTTGGTAAACGTCAATAAGCACATCCGTCTGAAAAAACAAATTGTCTTTCGCTAGTATCCCAAGAAGTTGAACATTGTCCAAATTCATATCATAGATAGCGTTACGGATTACTCTAATGTTGTTGATGTTATTAACTGTAGGCATTGGAAATCCGCTATCTAGAAATTCAGCTTTGGAGAAAAGGATTTTTGAATTTTCTAAAAAGCCAAAAAGCTTATACTCATGACTAGCAATTTGAGATGGATCAGACATTTTTACTGTTTCATCGTCCATTAGCATCTCCATACAAATGGGATAACCACCATTTCGACCTGCACCGTGACAATAATTCCTAAAATTGGTAAGCCTATAAGTATGAAATAGCTTATCGTAACAGAAAAAATAGTATAGATCTCCCATCGATTTCGGAGGAACGTCTACCACCATATTGACAACGATTGTTTTTAGTGGCTTGTCATATTTTAAACCCGTAAAATCTACGCCGAGGTAATTCCCCAACATCGGGATATTTCCTGTCCAGATCAGTTGTTCAACATTTTCAATATTTTGATTCTGATCATTACAGCTAAATGTTACACTCCGAACTTTTCCATTACTTTTTTTAAGTTCAATAATTTCTGAACGAGTGAATATTTTTGCACCCGCATCTTTAATTCTATAAATGATCGCTTCCACAATTCGGTACATACCATAGTTTATTGGATAAAGAGCTCTTCGCCCAGATGTACGCTCTTTGGGAAGTGTGCGTTGGTCAGACCAAGCAATATGGTCGCGGAGCAAAGGTGACAAAGTTAATTCACGAGCAAGAATTTCATCGCAGAAAGCAAGACGTGTCATGGGGGTGAATATGGTTGCCATAAAATCAAGCTCAGAGGCTTTCTTCTTATGCACTTTTTCAATAGAAGGAAGAATTGTTTTGCTTGCTGATAATTCCCCAAAGCGCTGTATAGCATAATCATATGCAGTCAAATGAGTTTCCGCAGCATTCTTTAGGTTCTGCTTATCGAGATGTGCCAAAAAATCTGCAAGGCAAGCATGATAATCTTCTTGTGAAAGACTTCGCAAGTCTATGTAAGGTGTGTGTTGTTGGAGTTTGCCATTAAAGTAAATCCCCGCAAGATCGCGTTTGTTATCATCTAATATTTGCCATTCTTCTTCAGGCAAAAGACTAAAAAGGAGGGCATCAAGTTCATCGATACCCGTTTCTAGTAAGTTGTGCATACCATAATCAAAATCGCCCCATTCTCCATAATGAAAACGCCTAAGTAAACCACCTAGCTCATTGTTTTTTTCAATAATAATTATCTTGTCGCCTTGACCTTTGAGGCAAAGAAGTAGGGCGCACAACAATCCTGAAATACCCGAACCACTTATTACAATCTTTCCCGTCATAGTTCAATCCAATGATGTAAGTAAATTGAAGGGAACGACAAAAAAATCTGGGTACTGCTCTAGTATAGTTTCTCGACTTAAATTAAAAACATCTTGATTATTAACTTGAATGTAATACTTATAGTTAATATCATAAGTACCCCATCGTTTCTTAAAGTGATATACCCCTTCTTGTTTAGCCCAAGTTCCACCCCAATTCCACAGACAAAAACCACGTTCTGATGCTTCTACCATTGCATGATAGATCAGTAGACTAAGCGGCTGTTTTTCACGGTATGGCTCACATATCACAGGCATGAAGTATTCTACAGTATTGCGAAAATAAAATAGTAGTAGTGCTGCTACAGGTTCCCCCCCAATGCGGGCAACAAAAATTTTATAATCCCTGCCTGCTTGAAAATATCTTGGAAAGAGACGAAAAAATGTTTCCGACTTTGCTCGTCCACCGATTGATTTCATATTACCGAAATGAATTCTCATGAGAAAATCCACCATATTATTCTCTTCACTTGTTCTAATATAGGATTTTTCTCCTTTACGAATCATATTTCTTGTCTTACTATGAAAAGACTGCATCAGTTGCTCAGCATGGCTTTCTTTATAATCAATACATGTAAACTGTCCAATACGATAATCCGTAATCGAATAACTTAATCCAGATACAGATGTAGTAGAGAGTGGATTACCAACAACCATCGCAGTGCAGATTTCATCTGATAATACAAGCTTATTGTATTCATTTACTAGAGCCTCTGATGCTATCGAATCTGATGCTAATATGCCTCCGTGGCTACCATAATATGGCAAAGAATTCAATACACGCCCCAATAAACCATTTCTCTCAATTATGGGTAATACGCCTCTGATTGTATTGGATTTATCTACCGCTACTAAAGTTGTCTCTTCTCCGCCAGTAATTGATGCAATCATTCTGATATACGGTAAAGAGTAATAAAGCATTGACTCGGAATGACCTGTCACAAAGTTGTTATAGGTATTCTCATCTACTGAGTTGATTTGAACAATAGACAGATCATCTAATTTCATAAAGGTTTGCTGGTCGCTGAATGTGCTGATCCTTCCAAACTGTTAGCGTAAATTCGTAGGGCATATATGACTGATCAAGTATTAATCTGCGCGACAAGTTTTCAGAAACAAAGCTATATATGTCTAAGACATTTTGATGATAAGCACCTGATTGCTGAAAATCGACTATATCCGTCATCATGTTCACTGAGAGATAGACTTTTGTTTTACGAAACAGTTCTTTGATTATCTCGAAAACGATTGTACGGTGCACTGTAAAATCAGCGTTATACAATATATTAAACGCTCCAGAAGAAACGATATAATCAAATTCTCCCTGAATATCAATTGGAGATTCCACGTGAAGGAATTGGGATTTAGGATACTTTAACCGACAAGTTTCGACAAACGTATTAACAGCATCAGCACCATAGTAATCCACATTTTTATAACGCTCATCGAGAAATGGCTTTAGGTGTGCAAGTCCACAACCGTAATCAAGCAATGAGAAATTTCGTTCTTCTCTGATATGACGTGTTAGCGAATGAAACCGAACTTCTTGTCGTCCCTTAGGCCAAAGTACAGCTTGCTGCGAATCACCATACTTTTGAAAAGCATCTTCATATATCTTAAGGATATGCTTCATATAACCCTAAACTTAATTTGCAAATTTGATGACCTATCGGTTATATAAATTAATTCCCTTCAAGCCATATTTCAACATTTAATAACGACCATATCAACAATCGACGATTCTTTTCACCAGAAAGATGCTCACCAATTAGATTCTGCAACGTCTCTCGATCTAACCAGTTATATATTTGGGCATTTCCGCTTATTAGCTTTCGTTTCACAAAGTCGATACTTTCACCTTTGAACCAACTAGCATCTGGGGCTGAAAAACCCTGCTTTGCGGCATTAGTGATATCTTCTGGAACATATTTTGCCATAACATCACGAAGAATCTGCTTGCCATCCTTTGTTTTTTGGAAATACTTGACTTGTTTATTTCCTATCTCATTTTCATTAATCCGCATTACCGAAGACAGTTTATTGAGCTTTAGGTTTACTGGACAACTCATAGCAAAATCCACCAGATTGTTATCCATAAAAGGAACACGAGTTTCCAACCCATGCGCCATACTGAGCTTGTCTTCAATCACAAATAAGCCATGCAAAAAAGTTTTAGCTTCAAAGTATAGTGAGTGATTGATATAGTCTTCTGGTCTTTCAAGTTGGTTATCATGGGTAAAAAAAACATCTCGAAAAATATCTCGTGTCCAGACATCTTTCACATCATTCCAGATAGGGGCAAACACCTTAGCAATTGAGGTATTAGGGATCAGTCTTTGCCAGTAGAAATAATACTGATCTATATAGTCTTCAAAATCTCGACAAACAGTCGCACGATAATAGCGCCATGGATAGCCACCAAAGAGTTCGTCGCCACCTGAACCAGATAGCACAACTTTAACAAACTTACTTGCTAACTGAGCAGCATAGTAATTGGGATAGCTCTGCCCCACTCTTGGTTCCTCAATATGCCAAGCCAACTTAGGTAAACATCGCTCCATGTCACCTGCTTTGAGTACCATTTCATAATGCTCAGTTTTAAATCTAGCCGACATTGCTTCAGCTTTACCTCTTTCATCGAAAGCTAGTTCAATACCTGAAGCTGAACTTAAATCAAAACCACAAGTAAAAGTTTTAATATAAGGTAATTCACGGGATGCTAAAGCGGTGATGGTTCCCGAATCCATGCCACCAGAAAGATACGCTCCTATCTCCACATCCGTTATCAGTTGACGGCTGACCGCTTGACGCATGAGGCGATCTAGTTCTTCGCGATATTCTCTAGGATCGTGTGGATGATCTGGCTCACGGAATCGATAATCCCAATAGTGATGAATTTTGGGAATGCCGTTACTACCGAGTGCAATACGAGCAATACTAGCAGCAGGAAGTAGTTTTACGTTTTCTAATAGGGTGCGATCAGTAAAGATATTTTGAAAGGTAAAATACTCTAGTAAAGCTTTTTTGTCTAACTCTCGTTTAGCCTCAGGATGTGCCAGAATTGCCTTCTGCTCTGAGCCAAATAGGAAAGTCTGCCCCCAACATGCATAGTAAAGAGGTTTGATACCATAGCGATCGCGTACTAAATATAGCGACTGATCACGCTTGTCCCAAATGGCAAAGGCAAACATACCATTAAAGTGGTTAACACAGGCTGCACCCCACTCCACCCAAGCATTGAGAATTACCTCAGAATCGGTACGTGATCGAAACTGATGACCTAAAGACTCAAGTTCTACCCGTAGTTCTTGAAAATTATAGATCTCACCGTTATAGCTTAGAACAACTTCTTGATTTCTCGATATCATGGGCTGATGTCCCGCTGCTGAAAGATCAATGATTGCTAAGCGCCGATGTCCTAAACCAAGGAAACAATCAATATAGAATCCTTCGCCATCAGGACCACGATGGGCGATCGCATCAGTCATTTTTCGCAAGATCACTGGTGAGACAGGCTCACCAGTAAGATTAAAAATGCCAGTGATACCGCACATAAGCTAAATTTCCTTCAGCGCTTTGACCACATATTCATAGTCTTCCGCAGTCATGCGGTTATGCAAAGGGATAGCCATTGTATTGTCATTGCATTGTTTAGCCCCAGGGAAGTCATCTGGCTTTAAGCCCAATAAATCTCGGTAATACCCCAGCATATGGACAGCATGAGTACCTGGACGAGTCGCTATACCTTTAGATTGCAATTGCTCCATGATTTGATTACGAGATACTGGCGCTCTATCTGGATCTACATAGGTGACAAAGGCTTGCCAAGCATGATTGCCATTGGTCGGGAAGCATGGCAATCGTAGCCAAGAAATGTCATACAATTGCTCACGGTAAAACTCAGCCCATTGTTGTCGCTCAGCGATAAATCGATCTAATTTGCCCAACTGAACCAAACCTACAGCCCCTTGAATGTCGGTCATCCGATAGTTAAACCCTAACAAATTAAACTCTGGCAACAAATAAGGACTAGAGCCAGTATGTCTCTGTTCTTCTGAAATACTTGCTCCGTGATTACGGAGAATATTCGCAGTTTCTGCTAAAGCGTCATTGTTGGTGGTCACCATACCACCCTCACCTGTGGTGATAGACTTACGGGGATGAAAAGAGAATGCTCCAGCATCTCCTAACCCACCAGCATGTATACCGTTGAGGCTAGCACCAGCAGCGCAGGCACAGTCCTCAACTAAAAGTACTTCAGGTGGCAGTACTGAACGAATATATGGAATATCAGCACATAATCCAAACAAATGTACTGCGATTACTGCTTTGGTTTTAGGAGTAATGCGTTTAACAAGGTCTTCTGTATTTATGTTATTGGTGACTGGACTAACATCGACAAATACTGGTGTTGCACCACAATAAAGGACAACATTTGCTGTAGATACCCAAGTAAATGCTGGGATGATTACCTCATCACCAGCACCAATACCAGCCGCAGCTAAGATTAAATGTAAGCCAGTCGTGCAACTAGTTGTAGCAAGCGCATGCTTAACTTGATGACGCTTGGCAAAAGCTTTTTCAAAT
The DNA here is from genome assembly GCF_027942295.1 of Pseudanabaena sp. Chao 1811. Classification (NCBI taxonomy): domain Bacteria; kingdom Bacillati; phylum Cyanobacteriota; class Cyanophyceae; order Pseudanabaenales; family Pseudanabaenaceae; genus Pseudanabaena; species Pseudanabaena sp. Chao 1811. Next base: position 2,298,614 of record NZ_CP101416.1, on the reverse strand, counting down.
GCAGCTACTTTCGGACCTTGAGTGAGCCATCCAGTTTTTAGAGGTTCACGGACTGCTTGCCACTCGTCATCTCCAGTACTAGGTAAAGAGATCGCAATTTTCCGCTTTTCCATTAGTATTGTCCCCGATTAGCATCACGCCAAGAAATTAGGTTTAGCAGACCATCTCGTAATGAGTCTTTATAAACAAAGCCTAGATCCTTCTTAGCCTTTTCTGGACAACCGATTCGGTTTTGTACTAATCGACGAGCATCATCAGCACTGTAGGGGTTATAAGTAACCTTGAGATCTGATTGCTTGAGTTCCAAAATCAAATTGCACAAATCTCGAATACTGGTCTGTATACCTGTACCTACGTTGTAGAACTGATCCGTAATATCTGCTTGTAGAGCTAGTACATTGCATCTAGCGGTGTCCTGAACTGAAATAAAGTCATAGGCTTGACTGCCATCCCCATTGATTATTGGTGCTTCATTGGCATCTATTTTGTTCAACATGATTGGGATTACGCCTGTATAGGCAGCAGTTTGATCTTGGTGTGGCCCGTATACATTCATGTAGCGTAAACCTACATAACTAAGTCCATAGCGATCATGAAAAGCTCTTGCCATGGCTTCACCAGCGATTTTTGTTGCTCCATAGAAATTACGATTATTAAAGGGATGTTCCTCAGTCATCGGTACTTCTACAGCATCACCATATACTGATGCGGATGACGAATAAACCAATCGTTGGATATTGTTTTTTACACAGGCTTCCAACACATTGAAAGTGCCTTCAATATTGACATGGAAAGCAGTACGCGGAAAATCCTTGCAGTGAAGCAACCACATTGCTGCCAGATGGATAACACCATCAATTCCCTGCATTGCATCATTGAGGACATCGATATCTCTTATGTCCCCTCCTTTAGGATAAATAGTGCATCTGGAATCCTGTAAGTAAGTGGCAATGTTACTGAATTTCCCACGAGCAAAGTTATCATAAATGACTACTTGACCTACATCGGTTTTTAAAAGCTCAGCAACTACATGGCTGCCTATAAAGCCAGCTCCACCAATAACTAGAATATTTTTACCGCGAATGTCCATTAATTAAGTATTTTGATTGAATTACACAAAAATCTATAGCTTATTGATAAATAGCCAACTTGAGAGAATCAATAATTCTCGTGATAGTTACTTCATCCAGTTCTGGCCAAATTGGCAAGCTTAATACCTGTGTACCAAGTTCGTCACTGATAGGATTAGGCGGATACTTACCTGCGTATATAGGGAGTTGATCTTGAGGAATGGGGTAATAGATCATGGTGCTAATACCTTGTGCTGCAAGGGTACTGGCAATTTTGTCCCGATCGCCTTTGAGAATCCGAATTGTATATTGATGGAATACATGCCCAGTTACTACTTCGGGGGCAACTACTTCAGGGATATCTGCTAGCAGTTGGGTGTATAGACTGGCGACACGGCGGCGACCTGCGTTCCACTCATCAATGTGGGGCAGTTTGACCCGCAGGATAGCAGCTTGTAAGGTGTCGAGACGTGAGTTATAGCCAATGATTTCATTGTGATATTTTTTCTTAGCGCCATGAACGCGGAGCATTCTAGCAAGATCAGCGATCGCATCATCATTGGTAGCGATGAGTCCCCCATCTCCGTAAGCCCCAAGATTTTTAGAAGGGAAGAAGGAATATGCACCGACATCACCAATTGTCCCTGTCATTTTGCCTGTAATTTCTGCGCGGATCGAGTCACTACAAGAGTTCTCACAACCTGAGCAGGAACCTGCATAACGAGCACCAAAGGATTGGGCACAGTCTTCAATTACTTTCAATCCATGAGCTTGGGCAATCTCTATAATTTGCGTCATTGCCGCAGGATTACCATAGAGATGCACAGGCATAATTGCCTTAGTCCGAGATGTGATTTTGTCCTTGATTTTGGCAGGATCAATGTTAAAAGTCTTAGGATCAATATCGACAAAAATGGGTGTTGCGCCAACACTACTAATCGACTCAGCCGTAGCAAAGAAGGAAAAAGGCGTAGTAATCACTTCATCGCCAGCACCAATGCCGAGAGATCGCAAGCCAATCACCAGAGCATCTGTCCCAGAATTAACGGCGATCGCATGTTTAACACCTAAATAATTTGCTACCTCTTGCTCGAACTGTTTGACATCGGGCCCCATGATAAATTGACCTGATTCCAATACTCGATCAATTGCCGCATAAATTTCAGATTTGAGGCTTTGGTACTGGGGAGAGAGGTCGAGAATTGGTACTTTTGAATCGCTCATGCTAATTTTTTGACTTCTATATCTGATATTTTTTGGTATTTGTCACCGATTGAGTCTACTGCATATCCTTTAGCATCGAATTCAAGGACATCGCCGTAGGCGCTCATCCAGCCAATGATTTTTGCGGGAACTCCTGCAACCATGGCATAGGCGGGAACGTCTTTAGTAACTACTGCACCTGCGGCAACAAAGGCGCGTTCATTTAAGGTGATGCCGCAGACAATCGTAGCATTTGCACCGATACTCGATCCATGTTTGATTCTTGTCGTTGCATAGTCAGCACTAGTGTTGCGAGGATATTCACAGCGTGGTGTTTTCACATTGGTAAACACCATGCTAGGTCCGCAAAACACATAGTCCTCCAAAATTACGCCTTCATAGAGCGATACATTATTTTGGATTTTGCAGCGATCGCCAATGATCACGTTATCAGCGACAAATACATTTTGGGCGAGGATGCAGTTATTCCCGATTTTGGCTTTGCCCATAATGTGGGAGAAATGCCAGATTTTTGTCCCTGTACCAATATTTGCACCTGCATCCACATAAGCTGACTCATGGGCAAAATAATCAGAACTTGAGGATACCTTAGCAGAATTTATCTCAACCATACATTGCCTCCTGTGCTTTTTCTAAAACTTCCACAACCGCTACCCCATTCCATCCATCGGATCTTGGACGCTGACCTGTAGCAAGACAATCAAGAAAATGTTGACATTCAATTTTGAGTGGTTCTGCTGCGGCTATTTCCACAATCTCACTACCTTGATCCTGATTGTTTAATTCGGCATCAATAGTTTTGTTGTGAATAGTTACGGTTTGGGCAACTTCGTCATAGACCAGCATTTGCTTTTCCGCGAGGACAATGGTCGAGCGCTGAGATAGGGGGTAATACCAAGAGGTATGGACATGGGCAGTTTGACCGCTTGCAAATTGCAGATCGACATGCACATTATCAGCAATGCCCGACTGTAACATCGCATGACCATTGGCTTGAACAGTTTGCAATTTGAGGCTTGTTGAAGAATTTCCTAATAGATCTAAAATCACTGAAACATCATGGGGGGCAAAAGACCACCAGACATTTTCTTCGCGACGAACTTTACCAAGTTTGACTCTCTGGGTAGAGACATGAAAAACTTTGCCCGCCTTACCCGTAGCTAAGTAATCGCGCATCCACGCGATCGCAGGTTGATATAGCAATAAATGTCCCACCATCAAAATGCGATTTTGGCTGTCTGCATACTCTGCAAGATGCCGAGCTTCTGACGTTTTAAGGGTCATCGGCTTCTCAATAAATACATCTTTGCCTGCCTGTAAAACCTGCAAGGCAAGTTTGTAATGAGATGGTGCAGGCGTTGCAAGGACGATCGCTGCATCCGTTTCTAAGGCGGATTGCAGATCGTTGTAAAGAGTCACATCGGGAAAATTGGCTGCTATCCCTGCACGCAGATCTGGACTCATTTCGGCAACACCCGCCAATGCACCGAGGGCATGAAAATTACGGACAAGATTTTTGCCCCAACTACCTGCCCCAACCACAATAACTTTTTGCATAGGTAATTTTTGAGAGTCGTCTCAAGACTCCAGTTTATAAATTTTATAAAAGTGTAACGTTAGAGAGATTACCTTGTAGATGTCTTGTCACGCCACGGGTATCAAGAATTGCCTTAGCTTTAGCAACGAGGTTCGTATAATCGATTTGACTATGATCTGTCAAAATGATGACTATATCTGCATTGGCGATCGCCTCGTCTGTTAGCGGAATTGACTGAAAAATTTGACCACGAATTTTGATCTCAGGCACAAAGGGATCGTGGTAAACAATATGGGCATGATCTTCTAGCAGGCGCTTAATCACATTGATTGAGGGAGATTCACGCCAGTCATCAATATTTTTTTTGTAGGCGACACCCATTACTAAAATAGTGGATCGAGATGGAGCAACCCCAACTTGGTTAAGTACACGCCACGCCTTCTCCCTGACAAATTCGGGCATGCGCCGATTAATTTCACCTGCCAAGGCAATGAAATGGGTTTCAAAATTAAATTCCTTTGCTTTCCACTCTAAGTAGTGAGGATCGATGGGAATACAGTGACCGCCCACCCCTGGACCTGGATAAAATGGCATGATACCAAAGGGCTTAGTATTAGCCGCATCTAGCACTTCCCAGACATTAAGCCCCATGCGATCGCAAAGGATTGCCAACTCATTAACAAGGGCAATATTGACCGCCCGAAACGTATTTTCAAAGACTTTGACTAACTCAGCGGCTTTCGCACTGCTAACAGGAACCACATGATCAATAGTCTGTTCGTAAAATAGCTTGGCAATTGCTAGGGAATGTGGATCGGACGCACCAACCACTTTATTCGTATTTTTGGTGGTGTAGCGTAGATTACCGGGATCAACTCGCTCAGGTGAGTGGGCTAAGAAAAAATCTTCTCCTTGCTTTAGTCCACTCACCTGTTCCAAGATTGGTCGCATTACCTCATCAGTTGTTCCAGGATAGGTAGTAGATTCAAGCGTAATTAATTGCCCTGCTCTCAAATATTTGGCTAATTCTTGTGTAACCGACTCAATATAGCTCAAGTTCGGTGTGAGGTTTTTCGTAAGTGGCGTAGGAACACAAATAACGATCGCATCCATTTGTGACACTAATTCATAACTTGTCACAGCTTTGAGATTGCCACTGTCAACTATGGCTTTTAGCTCTTCGGATTTGACATCAGGAATATAGTTGTCAGCTACATTCACTTGTGCTGCACGCTGAGGATTTTGCTCAAAGCCAATCACAGAATAGCCTACCTTTGCTTTTTCGACAGCAAAAGGTAGGCCAACATAACCAAGCCCGATAACGCCTACTAGCGCTGAATGATCTTTAATTTTGGTTTGCAAATTTGCAAAAGTGGATGGTTGCTCCACGTTTATAGCCTTCATACACACATAATCAAGTAAAGTTAGACAAGCAAGCGTTTAATAAGTCTATCAGCGTTGATCAAAATAACTCATGTGTGGCATCAATGGAATTTGGAGTCGTGAGCCATAAAGATATGAAAGTGCTAGTGAAACAACGCCTAAACTCAGTACTATCAGAACTTGTGCAATTGCAAGCTAAAGATAAAAATTACCAGCTTCTCCAGTTTAAAAGTCTAGTGAGTGCTTATCAATATAATCATCTCTATAATTTGGTGTTACGCTACGCCGAAATTGGCAAGCATGTATTGGATTGGGGTTGTGGTAATGGTCATTTCTCGTACTTTCTGCTCCAGTCGGGATACCATACTTCGGGTTTTTCCCTTAATCCCTGCCCACCCCTAAATAGATTGCAAAGTAATGATTACTATTTCACACAGGGCAATGCCGATGAGCCAGTTAAGCTGCCCTATGAAGATTTTTCGTTTAATACTGTTGTGTCTGTGGGAGTTTTAGAGCATGTCCGTGAAACTGGTGGTTGTGAAATAGAAAATCTCAAAGAGATTTATCGAATCTTAAAACCCGATGGTTACTTTATTTGCTATCACTTCCCTAACCAATTTAGTTGGGTCGAGGCACTAGCATCCTTAATTCCACATAAATATCATCATCAATATCGATATACCTCTGGGGATATCTACAAGCTTTGCCAGCAGTCAGGATTAGAAGTCGTAGAAATAAAAACATATGGCTTCTTGCCCAGAAATTGGTTGGGGAATTTACCACCTAAAATTGCGAATTCAATACAATTAGCAAAACTCTACAATAATCTTGATAATTTACTTTCAAAAATATTTTCACCACTATGTCAAAACTATTGGTTTGTCGCTCGCAAAAATCTAATTTGAAGTAATTGCTTGCTCTCTTTTTTAGTATTTGTTCAAAATATATCAATAATATTTAATGTGTGGCATCAGTGGAATTTGGAATCGTGTTCAAAAACCTGTAGACAGATCACTTTTGCGGGATTTTACCCAAGTCATCGCTCACCGAGGACCTGATGATAGTGGCTATTATTTTGATGATGATTGTGGTTTAGGTTTAGGACACCGTAGGTTATCAATTATTGATTTGTCATCGGCAGGGCATCAACCAATGGCTAGTGGCGATCAAAAATATTGGTTGGTATATAACGGTGAAATTTATAACTATTTGGAACTGACAGCTGAACTAGTAGATCTGGGATATCAGTTCCGTAGTCATTCTGATACAGAGATGATTTTGGCTGCATATCAAGCATGGGGTTATGCTTGCCTCGACCGTTTTAACGGTATGTTTGCCTTTTTGTTATGGGATAGCAGCAAACAATTACTATGGGCAGCCCGCGATCGCTTCGGGGTGAAACCACTATATATATGGGAGCAATCACCTAACTTCATTGCTTTTGCGTCGGAAATTAAACAGTTTACAAAACTGCCTAACTGGAAAGCTCAAGCAAACCCCCAACGCTGCTACGACTTCCTTGCCTATGGAATGCTTGATCACACTAGTGAAACAATGTTTAAAGATGTTTGGCAATTACGCGGTGGGCAATATTTAACGCTCAATAGCGATCGCCAAGATGCTGATTTTGGCAAGCTCACCGTAAAACAGTGGTATAGCCTGCCATCACACCAACAAGATCTCTCAATGCCAGAAGCAAAGCAACAGCTTCAAAATTTGTTGAAGGACTCAGTCAAACTAAGGTTAAGAGCAGATGTCACCGTTGGTTCTTGTCTATCAGGTGGGCTGGATTCCACATCAATCGTTTGCCTTAGCGATCAATTACGCCAAGAGTCAGCAAATAATATTCCTTTTCAAACCTTTTCTTCCTGTTTTGATGATCTTCGCTACGATGAGCGACAGTACATTAAGGATGTAATTGCCCAAACACAAGTACACCCAAACTTCATTTTCCCCAATGCTAGCGAATTATTTGAGGAACTTGATCATCTAACATGGCAGCAAGATGAACCTTTTGGTTCAACCAGTATCTTCGCTCAATGGTGTGTATTTCGACAGGCGGGACAATCTGGTGTAAAAGTTATGCTTGATGGGCAGGGGGCAGATGAATTATTAGCGGGATATACGAAGTTTTATGCAGCCCTATTTGCAAATTTATTTAGAAAATGGCATTGGTGCAAACTAGTTAATGAGTTAATTACCTGCCGCCGTTACCAAAATGCAACGGAAATCCAACGCATGATCGAGCCACTACTCCCTATATGGGTGCGCCAACCGCTACGTCGTCTATTAGGCTATGCGTCAGAGACTGCTGTGCCTAGTTGGCTCAATGGTAGTTACTTACAAGCTTTGGGGGTTGCGCCACAGGTGAGTGCTAAATTTGCGCTCACTACCCCAACATCAATTCATCAGCTATCACACCTACAGATCACCTCTACCAGCGTACCTATGCTTTTGCATTGGGAAGATCGTAATTCAATGGCCCATTCTGTTGAATCGCGCGTGCCATTCTTAGACTATCGACTCGTTGAATTTGCTTATTCTCTTGATGACACCACCAAAATTCGGCAAGGGCAAACTAAAGCAGTTTTGCGTGAGGCAATGCGTAATATCATCCCTGAATCAATCCGCACTCGTCAGGACAAAATGGGCTTTGTCACACCTGAATCTCAATGGATAAAACATGGATTAAGCGATCGCTTTGAGATAGAGTTGCAAAAGGCAATAGCAAGTTTAGGTCAATGGGTACAGCCTGATGTGCTTCAAAAAATCTTTCAAGCAACACTTGATGGTAATTCAGGAATGCAAGGTGTGATCTGGCGTGTAATTAGCTTCAGTCGGTGGTTAAAGGTATTTGATGTGAAAATATGAAAGCGCCTATGAAAATTTTGATGATTTCTACATTAAACCTATCACTACCTAATGGGGGGACAGTTCACTTTACTTCGATCGCTAAGGAATTTCGACTTGCAGGACATACGGTTGATGCAATCATTCCAAGTACAGGTGATTCTCATCAAAATCAGTTAATTGCTGATAAATTTTTTGATAATGTCACATTTACGTCATCTTTAACCCGAATTATTCCTGTTGGTAAAACCAGTCTTAATAGTCTGGCGCAAATTTTGACAATCCTTTTGCAAAGATCAGATCGCTATGATTGGGTATATTTGCGTAGTAGCATCATCTCAGCGCTGTCGGTTGCTGCCTTACGCATCAAAGGATTTCGTCATATTGTGACCGAACAAAATGGCTGGTTTGCTGATGAATTAGTGCAAATGGGAGTTTCTCGTCCTTGGCTTGATGTAATTAAGTACATGCAATTACTTGATGCGCGTCTAGCTACTTTTGTAATTACTGTAGTCGAAGGAATAAAAGAAAAACTTATTGAACATGGGTTGCCTCAAGAAAAAGTATTGGTAGCAGGTAATGGTACTGATCCTAAAATCTTTTATCCTTTGCCACGACAAGAGATTCTCCAGAAATATAAACTTGATCCTACTTACTTTTATTTGGGTTTAATTGGAGATCTTGAGCGTTGGAAAGGTGCAGAACTGGCTATTCAAGCAATGCCTATTATTTGTGAAGTATACCCTCAAGCAAAACTGTTGGTAGTAGGTAGTGGTCGCCAGTTAGGTTATTTGCAGGAAACCTATCGTGATCTTGAATGCGTATCCTTTATGAATGAAGTTCCTTATGAGCAGTCTAATGAGTATATTAATTGTTTTGATATAGCTTTATTACCGTTATTAGAATTTTCAAATATTGGCTTTTCTCCAATTAAGCTATATGCTTATGCAGCTTCGGGAAAGCCTATTTTATCCTCTAACTTTCGTGGTGTTCGGGAGCTAGAATCACAAGGATTTATTACTTTGCATGAAAATGGCAACTATCACGATTTAGCAAATCATGCGATCACCATGATTTCAAATCCCGATCAATTGGGAATAATGGGTAAAACTGCCCGTAATTATGCAGAAAAGAATTTTACGTGGGAAGAGATCGCAAGCAAAATTCTTCAGCGTATGCGTCATGTATAGCAATTGTTTCATGTCATATATACTGAACTTCACCCTTCATTAGCACTAACTTTTTAACCTAATTAATATGCAACATTCTTCATTAAAGATCTTAACAATCGTTGGAGCAAGACCTCAGTTTATCAAAGCTGCTGCAGTATCTAGAATTGCTAGATCTCTAGAACATATTACCGAGGTCTTAGTACATACAGGACAACATTACGATCAAAATATGTCCGATGTATTTTTTACGGAACTTGATATTCCTAAACCTAATTACCATCTCGGTATTGGCTCAGGTACACATGGTATCCAAACAGGCAAAATGCTCGGAGCAATTGAAGAAGTTTTAGTTAAAGAAAAACCAGATTGGGTATTAGTTTATGGAGATACAAATTCTACATTGGCAGGAGCACTTGCAGCAACAAAACTACATATTCCCATAGCCCATGTGGAAGCAGGTTTAAGATCTTTTAATCGTAAGATGCCTGAAGAAATAAATCGAGTGCTAACTGACCATGCTGCTAATTTATTGTTTACTCCTACAGAAGTTGCTAATCAAAATCTATATAAAGAAGGTATTGCAAGTAATCTAATTCATCTCGTTGGAGATGTTATGTATGATGCGTCTCTTTATTATGTTAAAAAGGCAGAATTAGCTAGTCACATTCTGGATAGCTTGAAGCTACAACCTCAAAAATATATCTTAAGCACAATACATCGAGCGGAAAATACTGACACCAGCGATCGCCTAACTGCAATTATTGAGGCTTTGAGTAAACTCAGTCAAGAAATTCTTGTGGTTTTACCTTTGCATCCAAGAACTAAAAAAATCTTAAAAGATCTACAGATGCTAGACAAAATCCCAGAAACATTACGCTTAATAGATCCAGTTAGTTATTACGATATGATTCTGCTGGAAAAAAACTCAAAAATGATCGTTACAGATTCTGGTGGTATCCAAAAAGAAGCTTATTTCTATCAAGTACCTTGTATCACTTTACGTGATGAAACTGAGTGGGTGGAACTAGTTGATGCAGGATGGAATCACTTAGTCGCACCGACATCCAGTAGCGAAATCTATCAAAAAATCAAAAATCAAATGTGTCAACCAATACCATCATCTACCAATAATTTATATGGTGATGGAACAGCCGCTTCAAAAATTTTGGAAGTGTTATAGCGATTATTTACACACAATATGAGGCAATATTGCTAGGCTCCAAAATCCATAGAAATGCTTGAATAAAAGCCCAAGAGATGAATGGCAGCGCAAAGTGCTGCCATTCATCTCTTGGGCTTTTATGTCCTAAACAAAACTTAAAAAAACGTCAGTTCAACGAAGGCGAAAAATGGTAAAAATCGCTAAGCGATTTTTACCATTTTTCGCCATTTGTGCGGCGCTTCACACCGCGCAAATGGTGCTATCGAACTCACGTTAAAAAATGATAGGGCGGTAGGGCTTGGCTCCATGAAATTTGCCAATGGGGATGTTTTTCTTGCCACGATCGCAAAGCCTCTTGCAAATACTCAACCTGCGATCGCGGCAATAAGGCATAAACACGCACATCCTCTGAACCTTGCGTTTCCACGTGCTGAAATTCAGGCGAATATTCAGGATTTAAATTATCAGGATTTAAATGGTCAGTAATGGTCTGACGATAGTCCAGAACCTCCTTTTGTAGTTGCGATCGCCATTGTTCCTGTTGTAAATATTGCGATCGCTTTGCGAGTAGATAGTCTTTACCCTTAAGATTTGTCGCTACCTCCAGCTTAGGCGCGATCGCATTGCCCGTAATCAAATATTCGGCATAGCCATCTAGTCTTTGTAAACTGGCGAATAGCCTCTCACCCTCCGTTTGTAAATAGGTCTCTAAGGCATCGATAGAAACAAAAGCTGTGCCGAAGCGTAAAGGTAAAAGTGTGCGCTGGTTAAACAGTTCACAAATTAAGCGATCATGGTGAATAATCGCCTGCATCAAAGATTGCTCAGGCAATAGCTTCATCGCTTCGATATCCACATCTGTTTCAATTGCTGCAATCAGGCGATCGCATTGCAAATATTGAATGGGCTTGCCCGTAATTCCCAACGGTCGCTCATCTGGTGCTGGCGCAAGCAAAATCGCAAAAGTATAAAGCATTTTTCTCTTTTCCTTTCTCCTTTTTCCTTGGACAAAGGCTATCTTCTGAGCTTAATCTGTTTCGGAACCTTGATGGCGTGGGTTTTATGGAAGTCGTCTTGCACCTTAGCAGTCAGACTTTTAGAGACACGCTGGACAATGAAACCGAGGACGCTATCCCCTGTTTTCTGAATCATATCCATCGATAATTTCTGGATAAAGGCGGGAAAGTGAAGGGAAACCGTCAGATTTAAGTCCCATTCAATCGATGTAATTAAGGGATCATTACCGAGCTTTTCCCCAGCCCGTAATTCCAAAGTTTTTTCCTCCAAGCGCATCTCCGCTTGAAAATCCACTTCATAGCCCTGCGGTTTCTGATCGGGAATGGGAATAGTCACAATCCGATAAACACTATTGGCATCGGGAGGCAACAAATTTAGCCCCACCCTTGCGTCAACCTGAAAGCCTAAGGCTCCCACCTTACCAATCCCCATCGCATAGCCAGTTTCCCCGATCGGATCAGCTTTAAAGGGATGGGCACAGCGTCGAAACCATCCTTGATGGGCATCTAAATATTTCATTACCGTTTGCTTATCGGCAAACAGATCCATATTGCCAATGTAATGATTATGAAAATGTCTCATTTCCGAGTTAGGATCAGCGCCCTGCAATAAATCCTTAGACTGAGCTAAGTGATCTGCATTTGCATTTTCAGCATCGGGATCTTGGAGATCGTCAGCAGAATCATCACCAGTGCCATATTCCGAGAACATGGAGGCTTCCTGTGCAGGCGTTAATACAAACTCAGAGTCATCCTCCCCCGTTGTCTCTGAAGTGAAATCTAGATTTGCAGGCGATCGCATTGGTTCTTGCTGCATGACAAATACCTTAAAAACTGCTGTTGGATCTCTGAGATGAGAATATAACGCATCTCAGATTTTGCTTACTAGAGCGTATCCTGCCGAAGACAAGACACCCTCTTACTTTAAAAAAGCTATATTTCAATCATAATAGTGCTAGCAGTTAGATTAGTGAAAGCCTATGGCAACTCGTACAGCAGTAATGGAAGCCGTCGAAAAGCTCAACTATCAGGTCACGATAGGGGATGTGGCGGCACAGTCTGGACTTGATTTAAATACCGCTCAACGGGAAATATTAGCCCTTGCCTCGGAAACAGGTGGCAATCTCCAAGTTGCCGAGTCGGGCGAGATCGCCTATAAATTTGCGCCAAATTTCCGCCAAATCCTAGTCAGTCGTTCATTTTGGCTACAGGTCAAGGAATGGCTTAAAGGTGTTTGGAAATGGGTATTTTACGGAATTCGGATTTCTTTTGGCATTTTGCTAATTGTCTCGATTATTATCGTGGTGCTAGGCATTATTGCCGCTACGATCGCCTTGAATAGCCAAAAGAATGACAATGACCGTGATGATCGTCGTAGTGATCGCGGTGGTGGCGGCGGATTTATCTGGCTAGGGGGCTGGGGCAATCCCTTTGGTAATCCGTTTATCATGTTCGATCCTTACTACTACGAGCCAGAGCGCATCCGCCAACGCGATCCCGATGAAATGGGCTTTTTAGAAAGCGTATTTTCATTTTTATTTGGTGATGGCAATCCTAACGCTGATCTCGAAGAGCGTCGTTGGCGCGAGATTGCAGCGATGATTCGCAGTAATAATGGTGTCGTCGTTGCTGAGCAAATTGCCCCCTATCTCGATGAAACTAGCCGCCTAGAAGGTGATGAATATTTTGTGATTCCTGTCTTGTCCAAATTTAACGGTTTCCCCGAAGTTAGTGATGCGGGAACCCTTGCCTATAAGTTTCCTGACTTACAAAAAGTTGCCTCCGAGCGCAAAGCCAAGGTTAATCATTCCTATTTGCAAGAAAAGCTCTGGCAGTTTAGCCAAGCGTCTCAAGGCAAGATTGCCCTAGCGATCGGTTTAGGTGTTTTCTATCTAGTTGCCTCGCTCTATTTGGGCAGTTTGTTAGGTAATCCCAGATTAGCCACATCTCTGGTTGGATTTTTAGGCTTTATCAAAGCTGCCTATGGATTCTTGCTAGGTTATGCCGTTTTGTTCTTGTCTACGCCTTTGGTGCGCTATTTTGTCTTGCAGTATTTGAATGGTGGGATTAGCGATCGCAACCAAAAACGTGCCGCCCGTGCTGAGCAACTCCAAAATCCCTCATCGACTCTGCGCGAAAAGCTGAACTTTGCGCGTACCTTTGCCACTAAGCAAGAGGTAATCGATCAAAATAATCTTGCCTACACCACTGAGCAGGATTTGACGGATCAAGAATATGCAAAAATGCTCAAGGAAAATAAAAATACTTAAAATCTTCTTTGACAAATCCCAAAATATTAAGAGGTGTTGCGTTGCAACACCTCTTAATATTTTGGGATTTGTATCATAAAAATGCTGGCTAAAGTTATATTTAACCCAAGTTGCTACCTATTAAAAATCGGCTCAAAACAAGTTAAAAACAGCCTCGCTAAGTCCAAAATGACGCTATTTTTATATAAAAATCTAGCATTTTTTATTTTAACTTTAGTCTTAAATGAATAGGTAGCAACTTGGGTTATTTAAATCAACTATCAATGTGACTAAATGCTTCTAGCAAGAGGTTTATAAAATGCCAGAATTAGCGCAGTATTTTACTCCTGAATTTTCCACGACAAACGAGTACAGTCCCAAGGATGCAATTGCCTTTGCCTCTGCCTGTGCGCTTGCCTATGCCTATAACCCTAAAGATGATAAAGAGTATTGGGAAAGGGATGGTAACAAGTATAGTCAACCATTTAATCAAGCATCATGGGGATTTACTAACTTTCAATTCTTCAATAAAAATCTGGGAGTATCTATTGACACTCAAGGTTTTGTTGCCGAAAAGGAGGGAAACCTTATTATTGCTTTTCGAGGTAGCGAATCTACTACAGATTGGATTACTAATATCAAACTTGTTACCGATCCAGGACCTTTGTTGAATAGTCGCGTCCATGAAGGATTTCAAGATGCTCTTTACCCTGTCGTAATCTCAATTATCTCCGCAATTTATAAATTCGATCCCAACCGAACCAAAAATATTTGGATTACTGGTCACAGCCTTGGTGGAGCCTTAGCAGTATTAATGACAGCAATGCTATCCATTGAAAAAGTTAATGTGCGAGGTCTCTATACCTTTGGTACGCCTCGTGTTGGCAATAAGAATTTTGCAAATCAGTTGGATACAAACTTTAATGGCACACATTTTCGCGTTGTCAATCAAGGCGATCTAGTTCCCCACGTTCCATTTGAAGCACAAGGATTTTATCACGCAGGGAAGCGCATCATTTTCGATACCAATGGCGATCGCATTCAAGGTAACACTGATGAGAAATGGAATAATTTGAAAGCACAGAACGAGAATGAATCTATTTTGAATGAAGTTGTCTACGACGTACGCAATTTTAAGGATTTCTTCGCAGCTTGGTTCAAACTGATCCCACAAAAAGAGCTAGCAGTCAAGGAATATCATGTTCTGCTTAGGGCAACCGCACACGTTTCTTAACAAACTAGTAAGCATTTTTAACAAGGAGAAAAAGGTAGAAACGAGAGAATAGAGAATATTTAGAATGAGCAGCCCAAAATGCTAGATACAGTCAACCCCATCGGATTAATCGAAACCCACTTTGGGAACTTGCAAGATCCCAGAGCAGCACACGGTATCCTGCATAAGCTGCTCGACATATTGATAATCACGATTTGTGCAGTGATCTGTGGAGCTGATAATTTCATCGCAATCGCCGAATATGGCAAAGAGAAAGAAGAATGGTTAAAGACATTTTTGGAATTAGCCAACGGCATACCATCAGTAGATACATTCGAGAGATTATTTGCGAGACTAAAGCCAGAAGAATTGCAAAAAAGCTTTATTAGTTGGATGGAAGCAGTCCATAAATCAACCGATGGAGAATTGATTAACATAGATGGCAAAACTCTGAGAGGGGCAAAGGGATCAGGAAATTCACGTAGTCTGATTCATATGGTGAGTGTGTGGTCAGCATCACAACATTTGGTATTGGGACAGAAAAAAGTAGACGAGAAATCCAATGAAATAACAGCGATTCCATCATTGCTAAAAATGTTAGCGATACGAGGTTCAGTGGTGAGCATAGATGCAATGGGATGTCAGACCGAAATCGCGAAAACAATCATCGAAGAGGGAGCAGATTATGTGTTAGCGCTGAAAGGCAATCAAGGTAATCTCCATAAAGATGTGCGTGAACTATTTACCTCTGCACGAGAACAGAACTTCAAAAATATTGAACATCAGTTCTATGAAACGGTTGAGAAAGGACATGGGCGCATTGAAACCCGTCGCTATTGGACAATGGGTAATACCGAATACTTAATTGGTGCGGAGAAATGGATAGGTTTGAAAAGTATTGGTATGGTTGAATCAGATCGAATTATAAATGGAACTATTTCTACTGAACAGCGATACTATCTGCTTAGTCTTGAGAGTGATGTCCACAGATTTTCCCAATCTGTCAGAAATCACTGGAGTATTGAAAATCGACTACATTGGATTCTCGATGTTGGCTTTAATGAGGATGCTTCTCAATCCTGTCGAGGCTATATTGCCGAAAACTTAGCTGTTATACGTCATATCAGTTTAAATTTGTTGTCAAGAGATAAAACTAGTAAGGTCGGGGTCAAGACTAAACGTCTTAAAGCTGGCTGGAACAATAACTATCTTAAGGATGTCCTAAGTGCCTTAAACATAGTCGCTGTCTAAATCTCGTTAATTGTTAAGAAACGTGTGCGGTTGCCCTAATGTTCTGCTCAGTAAGGATGGTTATTTGGCAAGACTGAAGAAGGATTTAGGTTTGGAATAACGCAAAACCTTCAAAAGATATAGCAAGGAGGTGCTGCTAATAGTATTTTGACTTTGAGATCGTTATATAATCCCATCCTAAATATGTAATTAAATAATAACGATGAGTCAAAAAGAAGTTATCCGTAGCGCCAATGCTCCTGAACCCGTTGGACCTTATAACCAAGCGATCGCTGTTTCGGCAACTAGCAAATTAATGTTCATGGCGGGACAAATTGCGATCGATCCTGCCGTTGGCAAAATCGTTGCTAACACAGTCGAAGAACAAGCCGAACAGGTGATCAAAAATATTCAAGCCGTTCTCGCTGAGGCAGGCGCAGATATCACCAACGTGATTAAAACCACCGTGTTTCTCGCAGATATGGCAGATTTCCCCAAGGTAAATGCGATCTACGGTAAGTATTTTCTAGCTCCATTCCCTGCCCGTTCTACGGTTCAAGTCGCTCGCCTTCCCCTCGATGCCCTTGTCGAAATTGAGTGCATTGTCGCCATCTAAGCATCTCAATAGTAGGGTGGGCAATGCCCACCTTATCCAATTAATCAATCAACTAGAATAGTTGAAGGTGTCAAAAAGTGTGCCGTTATGCAATATCAAATTTTTGTCCAAAGTCAGTCTCAACAAAGCTTTGTAGCTTCAGTTGTGGGTATGTCGAGCGTAACAACTGAGGGCAAAACCGAGGAAGAAGCAATTTCTAAGGCTAAGTCGGCTCTAGAAGCTCAACTAGCTAGGGGCAAATTTGTAAGCGTAGAGATAACCTCAAACATTGAGTCGTCTCATCCCATTCCTCAGAGGAAGTATGCAGGAATATTGGCTAATGATCCTATCTTTGATGATTTCATGGAGAAATTGACAAGTATCCGTGAGGAAGCAAATCTAGAAGTAGATGTCTGATGAAGAGCTACATTTTTGACACAGATCACCTTAGTCTTTATGGACGTGCTAACCAATATTTAATTGCGAAACTTCAAGCAACTCAAATACAGCTAAATACAACTGTTATCAATGTTGAAGAACAATTAAGAGGTCGTCTAGCTCAGATTTCTGAAATAAAAGATGGAGAGAATCAATCTGCGGCGTATCAACTTCTCACAGATACAATTTTAATGCTGTCAGATTTTGATGTCTTGCAATACGATGCTCAAGCCCGCGAAATTTATCAATCACTAAAAGCTCAACGTATTCGTGTTGGCACGCAGGATATGCGTATAGCATGAATTGTGATTGCCAATAACGGTATCCTCTTGACAAGAAACCGAAGAGACTTTGAAAAGATACCAAATCTAAGGATTGAAGATTGGACAGTATAAATTTTTTCTTTGTACGTTATTTAAAAAATATCTAGGAATTTTAAAAATGAAAAGTTTGTGGAGCGATCGCGAAGCTGCTGAATATAAAACCGACTTAGGCTTAAGGGTATATACATCAAGGTTGTTGGGGCGCGATCCATCGCTTGTTTTACATGGTGGGGGCAATACTTCCGTCAAAATCCGCGAAAAAAATATCGTTGGTGAAGAAGAAGAGATTCTGTATGTTAAAGGAAGTGGTTGGGATCTAGAAACGATCGCAGAGGCAGGTTTTGCACCTGTACGGATGGCGCATTTATTGAAATTAGCAAAGTTACAGGTTCTCTCCGATTCGCAAATGGTGAATGAACTGAAGACGCAAATGACCAAGGCAAGTGCACCTGCGCCATCGGTTGAAACAATTCTCCATGCGAGTTTACCTTATAAATTTGTTGATCATACCCATGCTGATGCGGTCATTTCCGTGACCAATACCGCCAATGGATGGGAACGCATTCAAGAAATCTATGGCGATGATGTGGTGATCATTCCCTATGTGATGCCGGGGTTTGACCTAGCGCGAGTCTGTGCCGAGAAATTTGCGGCGGAGAAAAGCGATCGCACCATTGGTATGGTGTTAATGAATCACGGTATTTTCTCCTTTGGCGAAACCGCCCAAGAATCCTATGAACGTATGATTGCACTAGTCGATCGCGCAGAGGCTTATCTCAAAAAACATCATGCTTGGGAGATCTCACCACCAGCTTCTTTGATTAGGGAAAGTGAGCAGAGATTAGAGATTGCCAAGCTACGTTCTGAAGTTTCTCAAGTCGCAGGGTTTCCCGTCGTTCTAAGTTCCCATACTGATGAGAAAAGTTTAGCCTTTGCTCAAAGAGAAGATGTGCAGATCATTTCCCAACAGGGTTGCGCGACTCCCGATCATGTGATTCGCACGAAGCGCTTGCCCCTAGTCGGTAGAGATGTCAAAGCCTATGCCGAATCCTATCGCGCTTATTTTGCCGAAGAAGCGCCTAAATCAGCCCAACCAGTCACGATTCTCGATCCTGCACCTCGCGTGATTCTCGATCGCCAGTTAGGCTTAGTCACCGTTGGTAAATCCGCAAAAGATGCCCAGATCGTCGCGGATATCTATGAACACACGATAGAAATCATTCAGCGATCGCAACTTTTGGGCGGCTATCAAGCATTACCCGCTAGCGATATCTTTGCGGTGGAATATTGGGAATTAGAACAGGCGAAATTGAAAAAAGGTGGTTCCTCTCCTGCTTTCACTGGTGAAATTGCTCTAGTCACAGGTGCAGCTTCAGGCATTGGTAAAGCTTGCGTGGATTCCTTATTAAAGCGAGGTGCGGCAGTTGTGGGTTTAGATATTAATCCCGCCATTGAGAAGCTTTACGATCGCCCCGATTTTGTCGGCATTACTTGCGATGTCAGTGATGAAAGTGCGATCGCGAATTCGCTCGATCAAGCCGTTAAAGCCTTTGGTGGTCTAGATATCCTCATTCTCAATGCAGGGATTTTCCCATCAGGATGTCGCATCGAAAATCTCGATACCGCCACATGGCAAAAGGTGATGCAGATCAATCTTGAAGCCAATCTAGTCCTCATGCGTGAAGCTTATCCATTGCTGAAACTTGCGCCTAACGGTGGTCGAGTTGTAGCGATCGGCTCGAAAAATGTCCCTGCCCCCGGGCCTGCTGCTGCAGCATATTCAGCATCTAAGGCGGCGCTCACCCAATTAATGCGAGTAGCGGCTCTTGAGTGGAGTAGCGATCGCATTCGCATTAATACCCTGCATCCTAATGCTGTCTTTGATACGGGCATCTGGACAGAGGAAGTATTAACTTCTCGCGCCAAGCATTACGGATTAACGATTGAGGAATATAAAACCAATAATCTGCTTAAAGTAGAAGTGACGAGTCACCATGTTGCTGAACTTGCGGCGGAGATGTGTGGAGCGTTATTTGCCTGTACGACTGCGGCTCAAGTTCCCATTGATGGCGGTAATGATCGAGTCATTTAATCCAAAAGGCTCGCTATGCGAGCCTTTTGGAATTATAGAAATGAATAGAGTAATTGGAAGATGAGGCGAAAGGCTGCCATCAGGGCAATCGCACTAAATCCTGCAATTCCACAATATTGAGCAATTTCGCTCCAATTTGGGAAGTTCTGAAACTGAACTTTGGCAAATATTTGACCTCCCCATACTGCGGCGAAACTTAGCAAATTGACGAATACAAATAAATCTTTATTGTCGAGAATAGAACTAATTCTCAGTAGAATGATGCCTAGCAATACGGCTGCAAAAGCAATTAAATTAGCTGGAGTCCCGATCACAGCTATGCCAACTGTCGTACTTACTTGCCATAGCAACATCGCCTCTACCCCTAACAAAAAAGCGCCAATAAATTGAGTAGGAATCGATGCTGATAGTAACCAAGGCGTTTTTTGCGATCGCGAGGCAGCAGGTTTGGGGACTGCGGGGGCAGAATTGGGCAGAGGGGCAGGAACAGGGACTTGGATACTGGTCTGATGCGCTGGCTTTACAGGGGTTTGTACGGATGGTTGCACCATTGGTACTGATGGTACTGATGCTTGAGAACTCAGGGCTTGGAGAACATCTGCTGCTGAAGTAAAGCGATCGCTGGGAGCCGACTCCAACATTTTATGTAACACATTATTAAAATTAGGACTAAGCTTAACAAAGCGATCCCACTGCCATTTGTTGTAACTCACATCGAATAATTCGTCTGGCTCCTTACCCGTTAATAAAAAGAGACAGGTCACGGCAAAGGCATAGAGATCCGTTGAGGGAAATACAGTATCGCCGCGCATCTGCTCAGGTGCGCCATAGCCGGGGGTAAAGATGCCCGTAGATTTTTGACCTTGGGCTACTCCTGCCACTTGCTTCACCGCACCAAAATCCAAGAGAAAGTAGGACTGATCGGACTTACGCACCATGATATTGGCAGGTTTGATATCACGATGGATCGAGCCTTTGTCATGAATAAATGTCAAGACAGGCAAAAGGCTGTGCATAATTTCTAAAACATCTGCCTCAGCGATCGCCCCATGCTGCTCGACAATTTGCTCTAGGGTAAAGCCATCGACAAATTCTTGGACTAAATAAAAAAATTCATCCTGTCCCGACTGCACCTCAAAATAGGCAAGCAGATCAGGGATTTGCGGATGTGTCCCCAAATCTTCTAAAACCGTTGCCTCACGTTCAAACATTTGCTTAGCAACCACCATCTGAGCGCTGGTGAAACCAATGGGCTGTAATAGCTTCACCACACAGCGCTTCATCGCAGGCGTATAGCGATCGCGGGCTAAAAAGGTCGCACCGAAACCACCTCTGGCGATCGGACTCTCGACGATATAGCGCCCACCCAGCAATAGGGGCATCCCACAACTCGTACAAAACTTTTGGGTAATTGTTTTGAGAGTATTGCCACTATCAAGGTCAGCAAAGGAATTTAAAGGCTTAGTACAATTGGGGCGCGTGCAGTAAATATCCACTGTGCAAACGTATGAGTAAACATTTTTGGCATACTGTATTAGAGTCTACCTAAGTTTTCCCCTCCTGCACCCATGAGTTCCAATTTTTTGCATCATCTCAACCCTGCTCAACAAAAAGCAGCCAGCCATCTTCACGGGCCAATGCTAGTAGTTGCAGGTGCGGGGTCAGGGAAAACAAGAACATTGACCTATCGTATTGCCAACTTAATGCTCAATCATGGTGTTGCACCTGAGCAAATCCTTGCAGTGACCTTTACCAATAAAGCGGGCAAAGAAATGAATGAACGCATTCAATCTTTGTTAGTCCAAGAAATTGCTCAAAGAGAATTAGGGAAGGCTCTCAGCGAAATTAATGAATGGGAACAGGAGAAACTACGGAAGAAAGTTTATAAGCGCTATATCAATAGTTTTGCTGAAGATGGTCTCTGGATGGGGACTTTCCATAGTATGTGCTGTCGAATTTTACGGCTAGATATTGATAAATACAAAGATAGTAATGGTAGAAGTTGGGCAAAGAATTTCTCGATTTTTGATGATTCGGACGCGCAATCTTTAGTCAAAGATATTGTGGTGAATCAACTAAATCTCGATGAAAAGAAATTTGAGCCAAAGTCGGTACGCTTTGCGATCGGTAATGCTAAAAACAAAGGCTGGACTCCTGAAGAATACGAGAAACAAAGCGATGATTCTCCCTATCGCAAACGGGCGATCGCGCAAGTTTACAATCTCTATCAAAATCAGCTCGCCACCAATAATGCCCTCGATTTTGATGATTTAATCTTTTTGCCAGTGCGACTGTTTCAGCAAAATTCTGAAGTTCTTAAATATTGGCACAATCGCTTTACACATATTCTCGTTGATGAATACCAAGATACCAATCGCACCCAATACGATTTAATTCGCTTACTATCCACCAATGACGATCAACCCACTTGGGAGAATCGTTCCATTTTTGTCGTTGGTGACGCGGATCAATCGATTTATAGCTTCCGTTCAGCCGACTTCACAATCTTGATGGAATTTCAAGAGGCTTTTGGCGATCGCTTGCCCGATGCCCATACTAAAACGATGATCAAGCTCGAAGAGAACTATCGTTCTGTGGCGAATATTCTCGAAATTGCCAATCAACTGATTGACAACAATTCCCAACGCATTGATAAGGTTCTCAAAGCAACCCGTCCCGATGGCGACCTGATCGAGCTATATCGCGCCGATGATGAAGTGGATGAAGCCCAATTTGTAATTGAACAAATTCGTCGGGTTAAGTCCAAAACTCCAAGCGCCAATCTCGGACATTTCGCCATCCTCTACCGTACTAACGCCCAATCTCGCCCCTTTGAGGAAATGCTAGTGCGTTGGAACATCCCCTACAAAGTCGTAGGTGGCTTACGATTTTACGATCGCAAAGAAATTAAAGATATTCTCTCCTATTTGCGCTTGCTATCGAATCCCTCCGATACCCTTGGCTTGATGCGAATCATTAATGTTCCTAAACGCAGCATCGGCAAGGCAACCCTCGATAAGCTGCAACAGGCTGCCCAAGAACTCAGCGTCCCCATTTGGGAAATCATCAGCGATGAAACTACAGTTAAAACCCTCGCAGGGCGATCGGCGCGTGGCGTTCTCTCCTTTGTGGAACTGATGCAGAAATGGCAAGCGAAAGTACCCGTCACTCCTGCGGCGGATATCATTCAAGGGATTCTCCAAGAATCTGGCTATGTCGATGAACTGAAGGCTCAAAGCAATGATGAGGCAAACGATCGCCTTGCGAACTTACAGGAACTTTATAATGCAGCAGTGCAATTTGCTGAAGAAAATGAAGATGCTTCCCTTGATGCCTTTTTAGCCAATGCAGCCCTAGCCTCTAGCCTCGATGACAGTAGCGAGAATGCGGAGAAAGTGACGCTGATGACGCTCCATGCCGCTAAGGGTTTAGAATTTCCTGTGGTATTTCTCGTTGGTTTAGAGCAAGGACTATTTCCTAGCTTCCGTTCCATTAATGATCCAATGGCATTAGAAGAAGAGCGTCGCCTCATGTATGTGGGCATCACTCGCGCCCAAGAGAAACTCTTCCTGAGCCATGCTCAAGCCCGTCGTCTCTATGGCAATCGTGAATATGCCATCCCTTCTCAATTCCTAGCCGAACTTCCCAAAGAATATCTCACGGGACATGGCATCGATAAATTTATCAGTAAGGCAAGTCAACGCGCTGAAGCTACCAGCGTCAAAGGTTCCCTCAGATCCGTACCTCCTGCCAAGGTTAATGCTGTCAAACCCAAGCCTAGTGTTAATTGGCAAGTAGGCGATCGCGTGATGCATGATAAATTTGGCGAAGGTCAAGTCGCGAATTTGCTAGGTACTGGTGACAAGATGTATTTAGCAGTTTCCTTCGCAGGTCAAGGCAAAAAAATCATCGATCCTAAAATTGCACCAATTCAGAAAATTTAGATGCGGCATAGGCTAAGCCTGCGCTAAATCATCTTCTGGAGTCAGGGTGAGTCCTCGGTAAATTTGGGCGATCGCAAAGATGAGATTAATGCTCTTTAGCTCGATCATGTCACCTTCTTGATAGTTAATAATTATCCATTCCCCATTATCTTTTTTGTGATAGAGGTCTATTTCGATGCTGGTGGAACTAACCAGTAAATAATCTATTAATACAGGATTGTTACGATATAGTCTGAACTTCCCACCGCGATCATAGGATTCAGTATTGGGTGATAAAACTTCAACGATTAGAGATGGATAGGTAATGTATTGAGTGGTAGTTTTGTCGCGATCATCACAGGTGACGCTGACATCAGGATAAGTATATTTTTCGGATTTAGCTATTTTCACCTTGATATCAGAGTTACCGACAATACAGCTACTCCCTTCTAGATGAGACTCAAATAAGCTAGTAAATCTAATAGCAATACGTCCATGATTAACACTACCGCCACTCATAGCATAGATTTCACCTTCGATATACTCATGCTTATGTAGTTGCTTTTCTTCCCAAGCAAAGTATTCTTGAGGAGTGAGTTGAGGGAAGTTGTCTCTAGCTGCAATCATATTGTTAGGGTAGTAAGAGATTACCCCCCATTTTAATCGATCAAATCTATATGCCAAAAATTAACGTAGGGGTTGAGCATTTGCACTACTATTCCTCAATTTCCCACCAAAATCTCTATTTGCAAATGCTCTACCCTCTTCGCTACTTACATTACATTTCTGGGCGATATGTATATTCATAGCTGTCTCTGATGACGAGATATTTCTAAAAGCACTTGATCTAAACTTAGTTCAGCACTTTCTCTAATATTATCTCCATCATGCTTGTGATGTGGAAAAGTAGGAATATTTGCATGATGAGGAGCATTATCATAGCGAAAAATCATTACCTGCTCATCATTCATGTAATGATATCGATATTTTATTTTATTCAGAACTTCAATATTCTTGACTTCCACAAAGTCTAAGCGATAATTATTCTCAAAAATAATTGAACCACTAATATACCCCTGCGAAATGTTGTAAATTTTTTTGGTTATTGAGACAAAGCGTATATTGGGAAACTCTTTGATAATCTCTTCAAGCTGCACAAAATAATCTTCAATCATCGTAGTTCGCTAAGCTGTACCTGATTTTGACAAAGCATTTCATACAGTCCCGCCCATATCATAAAATCCGCTTCATCTTCTAAACGCCCATCCGAAAAGCTTTGATGAAACTCGGCAGATGTCATATTATATTTTCTCTCAAAATCATCTAATTCCAGACGCAGATTTAGAATTCCCTTTTGGAGTTCAGAAACTTGGTAAGCAATAATATTTAGAGCAAATGCTTCTGTATTTTGAACTTGGCTAAGGATTTTTTTTAGTCTTCGTTCTGTTTGTGGTTGTACAGATAGCTGGAAATCTAGCATGTTAATCCCTGCCTCCCTATTTATTCACAATTATTGTTGTAAGTATAACAAAATAAATTCTGTCCTAGACCCAGCATTGATTGGGAAGTAGGAGATCGCCTGATGCTTGAGTAAGTATCTCGACATCAACTTAGGCTACAGATCCCAGTTGTTCCAACTGCATTAATGGCTGCCAGTTACGAATATCCTCCAACAACGCCAGATAACCATTAGTATTTGGGTGTAAACCATCCTGACAGATGCGATCGCCCATCCAAGTTTGTCCCCGTTCTTGCCATAGATCGAAGATATCTAAGTAGGGAATATCTCGCATTTGACAAGCGGATTTTGTGAATTCCTTATAGCGGAATTGATCTTCGTGATTGAAATGTAAGCAATCGAGAAAAGGCATTTTTGATTCGTCAACGGGAACCATGCCCACAAAGATCACGGGACAGAGACTCTGTGCTTTGTCGAGCAAGTTAACCATCTCTAAAGTAAAGCGATCGTAATCGGTAATGCTTCTGCCTTCGCGCTTGGCAACTCTTGCGGAATCATTCACCCCAACAGACAAAATCATCAAATCAGGAAGCTTATTGCGAAGTTCACCCCGCAGTAAAAATTCGCGCTCTAAGCGTTGATTGACATGGGCAGCCGTATCACCTCTGACTCCTAAGTTGTAGAGAACATGACCTGCGGCTGTCCCCATCCATTGCCGCCGCAGTTGCTCTACCCAGCCACCATTAACAGGATCGCCATAGCCATAGATAATGCTATCGCCAAAAGCTGTAATCCTCAGAGGTTGCTGAGCGCGAGAAGGAGTATTCGGAGCTTGCAAAAGGTTTAAGGCTGTCATCAGAAAATGTGCTTAGGAAAAAGTGACGGATTAGTGACTTTACAAAACTAAACCTAGATTAGCGCAACCAAGTACTTTTACCTAATATTTCTTTGTCTGGATGTAAGTAGCTAGGCATAATTAAAAATCAGAGCTAAAACCTGTGGCGCACGCGCAGCGTGCACCACAGGTTTTGGGATTTTATATTTAATTGCGTCCACCTACTTAAAGAACCAATTTTTTGTAGTGTAGCTTTGCCGCACCACAAAAAATCTCAAGCGGAGAATCCTTAGTTACAGCCTGTTGAGGCTTAAATTAGTTAGCACAAAGAAATTTTTGAAAACGTGGCAAAGCTGCGCTTTCAAAAATTCCTCTAGGCTTCAAGTCAGCGCAAAGCGCTGTAATTGTGAGTTAGCTGAGATCGCGAAGTGATTCCCTGACAAAACGTTATGATGGATGATGTGGCTAAATTTGTGCAGATTAACGATATGACTCAAACCTCCCTTCCACCTTTATCAACCCAAGAAACACAAATCCAGCAATTCGCTACGCCCGAAAGCCCTCAACCCACTGTATGGTCGGCAGATTTTCGGCAAGAAGTATCAGCCTTAACCAAGCGTCTATTTATCCAATTGCGTCGTCGTCCGACAACACTAATTGCAGGGGTATTACAACCTTTAATGTGGTTGCTGCTGTTTGGAGCATTGTTTAGTGGTTTGCCTAAAGGTTTAGTGGGTGATGGTCAGACCTATGTACAGTTTTTAGCGGCGGGAATAATTGTTTTTACAGCCTTTAGTAGCGCTCTGAATTCGGGATTGCCAATGTTATTCGATCGCGAATTTGGCTTTTTAAATCGCATCTTAGTTGCACCACTCGTATCGCGATTTTCGATTATTGTCGCCTCAGCAATTTTTATTATCGCTTTGAGTATGGTGCAAACCCTAGCGATCGTCTCAGTGAGTGGTTTGATGGGGGCGGGGCTGCCCAGTCTAAGCGGTTTAGGCGTTATGTCCTTGATTTTGATTTTGCTAATTATTGACTTTACGATGTTGAGTCTAGGTCTCGCTTTTGCGATGCCGGGTCATCAAGAGATGCTTGCCTTTATTTTCTTAGTTAATTTGCCCTTGATGTTTTCAAGCACAGCCCTTGCTCCCCTTGCATTTATGCCCACTTGGTTGCAATGGATCGCTAGTCTCAATCCTTTATCTTGGGCAATTGAGCCAATTCGCTATGTCTATAGCCACAGTACATGGGCATGGAATAGCGTTGTCTTTACAGCCCCTTGGGGAAATATGACGATCGCTAATGCGGCGATCGCCCTATTGAGCTTTGGTTTATGCGTAGGGGTATTAATTCGTGGAACTTTGCGCCGAGGCGTAGCATGATCGCAGAGACAGGTGAAGTTCCTACTTTCCCTGATGTGCAGCCCTTTGCGGATAACTGGTCGTATCTCAAGGCGGAACTGGCATGGCTTGATCGTGTGTTGATGAGATCGCTATCAAAACAACGTCAAACTAATCAAGAGGTTGATCGTGTGGCAAAGTCAACTATTGATCGCTCGACCAGTCATTGGTGGAAAGGCTTTATCGCGATCGATCCTTCTAAAGGTGGCAGTTTAGTTCCTAATCACCCGCCCCAAATTCACCATCCCCTCGGACGCTATGGAGATCGCCTTGAAGCAAGCCAACACCATAATATTCGCTTAGCAATTCCGACCCTGTGCGATCGCTTAGAGCTAGGTCATTTCGAGCGCGATCTACTCATTCTCTGCCTTGCCCCCGAAATTAGCCGTCGTTATGAAAGACTCTTTACGTTTTTGAATAATGACGATACCAACTGCCGACAGCCAACAGTTGATCTTGCTCTGCGCCTATTTTGTCGCTCTGATGCCGAGTGGCGCAATGCTAGAAGTAAACTTTCCACAACAGCTCCATTAATCAAGCGCAAAATCCTCAAGCTATATTTACCTGACCATAGCACTGCGCGATCGCTTCTCTCCAAAGCCATGCTCCTTAGTGATAAAGCCGTTACCTATCTATTGAGCGAAGATTTACCCATTGAGACAATTATTCCTAAACCTCGAAAGAGATAAAGATATTTTGCTAAGTTTGATTGCATCCCGAACTTTCAGCTTGGCGCATTGAGCCTAGTAAAGTTGAAATAATCACACATTTTTTGCGATCGCCCACTCTAGCGACAAACGTAATCCGTCCCAATTCTCCAATTCCATTAGGATTCCCCTGTTCTGTAAACTGTACACGATATACATCTGGCTCAGGAACTGCCGTCAATTGCGTCAATGTTGTCTTGGGTGGAGTTTCTGTATTCTCGACAATCCGCACTCCTTCGTCAAAGTTTTGCCAAGGTAGATTATCCCAATATGCTTGATTGGTATTGGCAGTAGGCGCAGGATGCACTGCATATTGAGAAACATTGGGCGTATTTCTAAAAGAAGCCTGCCACATTGTGTTGCTCCGTTTGGCATTACTCTGAGCTAAGCGCAAAATGCTAACAGTACGGCTTTGGGTAGCGTTTAACCTTTGGTTGTTGACAAAGCCTAGCCAAGAGGGAGACGCGATCGCCGCTAAAATGCCGATGATTGCGATGACAACTAAGATTTCCAGTAGTGTAAAGCCCCTAACTTTACGATGGCGATCGCGGCTTCTTTGGCGATATCCCCTCACAGTCCGTAACATAGTATCTTATGACTTTTAAGTGTAATTATCGGGTAATTGTCAGTTTAGCAAATTATTCCTATATTTACACTCTATTTACAGATAATTTTAACGCGAGTTCGGGATAATTTTGAAACGGGCTTTGAGAGAGGGTTTGCTACGCAAACCCTCTCTCAAAGCCCAAAAGAAAAAGCTTTGCGTAGCAAAGCTTTTTCTTTTGGGCTTTTAAAATTTGCCAGCTTAACCCGAACTGAGGTTAATTTTAATGTAAGTTCGATAACGCCATTTGTGCGGCGCTTCGCGCCGCACAAATGGCAGAAAATGGAAAAAATCGCTTAGCGATTTTTTCCATTTTCTGCCCTCGTCGAAATGACGTTAATTTTAAGGGCAGTCTGTATCAGATCCTGATTTGACTGAACCCAAAATTGTCGTGATCGTGGTACAGCGTTTGCGGTTGGGAGTATCGGGAGTATTTAAAGTGATCCGCAGGGGAAAATCAGTAAAGGCAGCATTATTAACCGTAGTAGGCAGTCCTTGTGCGTTAAACGAAATTGTTAATGGTAATGTAACCGATGTTGGTGCAGTCTGTTTATTAACCGATAGAACCTGTACACCTTGTTCTAAATATTGAGCTTGTGATCGGCTAGTGACAACATAAGCTCCATTCGATGAGTTAGCGATTGTAAAAGTTGTAGGTGTATTAGTTCTCTTAGCCGTAGATTGAGCATCTTTGATCGTACTAAAAACTCGACTTTGAGAAGCGCTGAGACGATTATTATTCAAAAATCCTAGCCAGCCGGGAGCCGCGATCGCTGATAAAACCCCAACGATCACCAATACTGCTAAAACCTCAATCAAGGTAAAGCCGCGATCGCGATTTCGTACTAATAGCAACAATAACTTTCTATTATGTTTAGATAACCACAGCATTGGAATCTCTCCTAAAGGATTTGCGAATTGAGGTCTTGCTTGGGGCAGTCCCCCAATAGAAAAATAAAAAACTATTGAGTAAAAACCTTACCTCGTCCAAAAGCTCTGACATTACCTGTTGTTAAAAATGCAGTGTTGTCTGTAGAGATACTTCTTTGACTTTCGATTTGATTTGGTCTCAACCTTGCTATAGCATTACCTCTCAAATAGATCCTTGCAACATTTTGACTAGAGTTCACACATACATAAAAGCTACTCAGCTTTTCCGCCGCATTAGAGGAAGTAGTAGAAAATGCACCAGGAATTCTTTGAGTAGTTGTATTTGCTGCTGTTAATGTGCCACCAACTCCTTTGCCCTGATCCAAACAGTCAGAATTAACTGTCTTACCTGAAACTGTTGTATTTGGACCAATCACAATATCAATGGGGGTATCACCAAGGGTAGTATTGTCTTGCAAGGTGTTGTAAGGCGTGTCATCAATAAAATCTATCAAGGTTGTCAAACTACCAGTGTAGGCTGCACTAGTTTTTGTCCATTTATTCATGAGGAATTCTAAAGTTCCACCTTGAATATCAAATGGTCTAAAACCTCGATCAGGTAAAGTCCAATAATTAATAAAATTAACTCCTGAAGATGGAGTAGATGTCGATGGAGTCACATCCACCCTGTCAATTGGCTTCGGCTCATTACAAGCTGTAGGTGTAGCATTGTAATCCGCTTGGCAAGATGCACGCAGACCATCACTGATTTCCCAACGTCCTAATCTTGCGGCATTAGACCAGTCTGTATTTGCGCCATTAGCATTGTCATAGATCAGATAGTAAGCCACCAGAGAATAGGTATATCGACCAGATCCAGTTGGCGTAGTTGGACTACAAGTTCCATTCGTCGTTGATGTTCCATATTCCAAGCAGCCTACAGCTTTGGTGTTTGCGCCGCCTACATTGACGATATCTGTAGGCGCAAAGTATTTACGCTTCCAAAAGACTAAAACTGGAGTGCTATTAGTAAAACTGGGAAGCTGATCTTTGATCCCGTTGGGACTGTTGTTATTTAAACTATCAGCGTTATAGATATAGACAGACTCTTGTAAATCGTCAGATATGTAGTTGAGAGCAGCTTGCACTTCTCCTTGAGATTCCACCTTTGCTTGTTCCTTGCGATCCGTATCCATAATATTGACGGTAAAGGCAAGCAATGTACTAATGATCACAGTAGCCATCAAAATCGCAATCAATAGTTCAATTAAAGTGAAACCTTTAACTCGCGCAGTCCAGCGATCGCCTGTAGTGAATATTCTTGAGAGCAACCGTTTAAAAAATATCTTTAGCTCAAACCACAGCCGCAAATGGCGATCGCCATGCAGCCTTTGATAAGAACGATTAACCCTGAATAATTTACGTATTGAGAAAATCATGGCAGTCCAAAAAGTTGGGATAGAAGTTGCTATTAAGAATGAATATTCAATAAAAATCTATAAAATTTCAAATATCCAAGTCATCTCTATAAACGACTTTTAATCTGACTAAGCGTACTTGTTGGAGGATTAATATCAACCTTCATAATTACCAAAGGACAATTTTTGGCTCCGCCAGTATTAGTGATGGTTTGACGACCATTTGGACAGGCTGACTCATCATTTCCTGTCTGCAATGTCAGTCCTGATTGCAGTGCTGTGAGATTTCCTGAAGCATCCTGTTGAAAAGCATCAGCTCGGTATACCCGCACCTGCATATAAAAGCCCTGCGTTGATAAATCTGTACCAGTAGTACGCATCGGCTGAATCACTAAATCCTGCGGATCATTAATACTAAAGCCATTGGAATTAGTATCTATCTTGACCCCTTGGATCGCATTCAGACTACTGATATTAGTATTGTTTGGTGCTGGTGTACTTTGGAAATATTGATTTCGGGCAGTGTCGGTATTCAAAAATGGAAAGGATGCCCCTGTCGATGTGATGTCAATTACACCTGAGCGGACACCATCGACATAGCCACGGGCTGCCTGTGTAGCTAGGTCAACTCGCCGCGACTGGACTCTTGTAGCAGTAGTCAATACGATCATAGGCAAAATCGCAGTCATGAGAATGCTCACTACGACCACTGCCATAAGAGCCTCTAGCAGCGAAAATCCTGCTTGCGTAGATAGCAAATACTTGATGAGGAATAAACGAGTATTTATTTTTCGCATAGCGGATCACCTTAATGAGGAGCGATTGATACAACTAGTCTGTTTAGTTATTTTCCGTAAATTCTAAGCTCTAGATTTTACTGCCAAGAACTTATTTAAAAAAGATCTAAAAGTGTTTTTTTCATAGACTCAGGACGTATGAAAAAAACACTTTTTCTTTAGAGGATCTAAGCAGGATTATAGACCTTGTTTGCAGTTAGCGTATCGCAATCGGATGGACGCTCTTTGCTACCAAGTGCATAGCTTGTGTAATTTGAGGGTTTAGTACCTAGTTTTTGCTTATAGCCAACATTGATGATATCGGCTGCGGTATTGTCTGTCTCAAGTTTAGTGGGATCAGGCTGTAAGGCACAGAGCATAGTTTTGATCCAAGGATCATCTTTGGTTGCCTCTCTAAAGAACTCGTTGGGGTTAGGCAACGCTTGCGAGAACCTTTGCGCGAACAAGTCGGGCTGTTGGACTAGCAAACCAACGTCAAATCCCCATTTTCTGCGAGGTGGTGAGTAGAAAGGCACTGACTGCACTGTGACGGACTGGTAATACTTGGCAAAGTTGCTGAGGGGATCAGTAACGGCAGAAGGATTGGTAAACCAAGTCTGCATATCGCTACTGGTCTCAATACAGGTGTCACGGGTCGCATAGGACAAAGTCGTAGTACATCCAGTGACGGAAAGGCTGCTGTAAGGTGCAGTTGCCGAGAATGGTGCAGTGGCAAAGACACTACGGGTATTTTGAATAAATCCACCTGAGATCTGTAGGGTTTGACCTGTCCAGTTCTCCATAAAGCGGACAAAGTTGTGCAAGCCACCGCCTGTCTCACCTGTATAAATTGTTGTGTTAGGTGTAACAGCTGTTGCCGATGTGGTATATGGCACATAGGAACGCGATGGGGTGTTACCTGCTACGAAGTAAATATTGACTGTAGCGGCACTTGCTCGCTGTGTCCATTGACCTGTGCCATCACCTGGGGTTGCGGCGGCGGCAGGATTACCATTAATACCATTCAGATACTTCTGGTTATAACCAGTGGGCTGTGGCATTGCTGCGGCAGTAGCAGCGGGGGTAGAAGCTGCGACTGTTTTGGAGATCGGTGAGTGAAGTTGGATCACGGGAACAACGACGGGCTGATTGACGGTAGTCATGGCAGTAATCATCGCTGTGGAGTCAACTCCGATCGCTGCTGGTGAGACCACAGGTGTAACTGCTGATTCGGTCGCAGCTTGTTTGACATTAACTGCTCTAAATCCTAAGAATCTCGCACTTCTAATCGCAACACCCTGACCACTGTAAGTGGGTCCAATATTTAACCCTGTTACAGTATCTCTGGCTCCACCAGTGGCGGGCATCGTTCCAATAAAGTTACCGACCAGTACAGTGGGTTTGCTAACAGTAGTACCCTGAATCGTTAGAGCTTTTGGTCCCAATCTAGGGAATAGCCAAAATACCTTGTTAGGATCGACACCTTGCAACTTGACATACAAACCATCAATGGTGATATCCGCAGAATCAGGTGCGCGTAGTATGAATGTCGGATCGGTATTGCCATTGGCATTTAAGGTAAGGGTCGAATTAAGCAGTGAGGTGAAATTAGCAGCCGTTAAATCTAAGACATTAGGTTTAGTGCTGCTAAGGGCATTCACCGACCAAGTAGTACCAGACCCACTCAGCGATACTGCTTGACCAGTGGTGAAGTTAGTAGTAGTCAAACCTGAGGCAAAACTCACGATCGCACTTCTTGGATTGCCCAATGTAGTCGGACAACTATTACCTGTAATGTCATTGAGGAATGTCGTACCAAGCTGCTGAGTTGCTTGATATCGACGTGAAGCACCCGTTGCACCACAAACTGTAAATGACGATGCAGGTTGGTTGGTCGCACTACCATTGGGGAATGTAGTGTTAGCAGGTAAATTGAGATTGAGGGTCGCTCCTGCATCAGTACAGGTTTTATCTACCAAGCCCGTTGTGGGATTGATACAAACTGTTTCAGGCAAGATTAATGGCGCAGGTTGATTGGTGTTAAATGTGCCATTGGATGCGGGATTAGCTGCGGTTGAGTCATAGCTGGTGTTGTAGATAAATAGGTTGCGCGTGTTTTCATATTGGGTGTCAGCACTATCACCAGTCGGATCGCTGTTGGCAGAGGTAGTTCTATACCATAGCGATCGCGCTACCCTCTGAGGAACAAGCTTAGACATTCCAGGCAACATCGGAGTCTGAGCATTTTCAGTTGCCGCAGTACCACCAGAGACATAAGGTGCTTGATCAGGGGCAATGTCGGGGAATTGGTTGGCTACAGGTACGCCCCAAGCACTATTGCCTTTAGTGTTAGGAACAAATGAATAGCCAGATGATCCTGCATAGCTGGGGAAAGGATAGTTAGTTGTGCCAGTAGGAGCTGCGGGATAGGCAGCAGCTAAGGGGCTAGATTCAGGAATACGAGGCATGATTGCCGAGAATGGCAAGCGTGTATGACTAAAGGCTCTTTGAGGGAAGATCGTTCCAGGACCAATAGGAATAGGTGTTGGTGTTGGTGTTGGTGTTGGTTTCGGTGTTGGTGTTGGTGTTGGTTTCGGTGTTGGTGTTGCTACTGGTGTTGGTGTTGGTACTGGTGTTGGAGTGACAGGCTTCGGTGTTGGTGTTGGTGTTGGTACTGGTGTTGGTGTTGGTTTCGGTGTTGGCGTTGGGATTGGTGTTGGTACTGGTGTTGGCGTTGGGATTGGTGTTGGCGTTGGGATTGGCGTTGGCGTTGGTGTTGGCGTTGGTGTTGGTGTTGGTGTTCCACCAGTTGATGGCGCATCGTCATTGTCAATCCTGACCCAACGATAATCCCAAGCATTGGCATTGCTTGTGGTGCTAGGAGCAGTAACGGTTCTTAATACAGCACCTGTATCCTTCTCATTCGGATTATCAATCCGCACACGGAATCTTTCTCTTTCCTCAACCGCACTATCGCGGACAACCAAGACTGTTACCCATTGGAAACAGGTAGTAGTGCCAGAAGTGATTGCTGAACATTGAGGATTAGTGGTGTCGGGGAATTTGAGAACTTGTTTACCGCCCGCCGCAGGAGTACCCACATAGTCGGCAGGAACCCAAGTTGTACCATTCCATCGATAAATAGTCGAGAGATAGTCAGTACCAGTACCAGATCCACGAGCGGTGATCGCTTCTTCAAGCCCAATCTGATTAGCAGGCGTAGTTTGAGTAGCACTACCTCCATAGGAAGTGTTTTTCACCT
The DNA here is from genome assembly GCF_027942295.1 of Pseudanabaena sp. Chao 1811. Classification (NCBI taxonomy): domain Bacteria; kingdom Bacillati; phylum Cyanobacteriota; class Cyanophyceae; order Pseudanabaenales; family Pseudanabaenaceae; genus Pseudanabaena; species Pseudanabaena sp. Chao 1811. The sequence goes on along the minus strand of NZ_CP101416.1, from coordinate 2,263,803 downwards.
GAGGTTGCAGCCCTGTTGCCCCTGTGCCTAAGTACAGTCCGCGCTTAGCAATATGTGATGCGTTACTATCCAATCCCGTTAATGAGGTGGGATTAGGATCTTCCGTAGAAATCTCCACGGTGATCGGAGTTGCAGGAGTTCCAGTAGCTGGATCGCTGTTATTCGCAGTGTTGGGATTATCAACAATTACCCTAAATGTATAGGGGCGATAAATAGCGTTATTGTTCAATCTTAGGTTTGTCGGAGGATTGGAAGCGGTATTGCCTGATCCATCATTAGTAGCTAGAGTTGTACTTGTGCCAGTGGCTGGAGGATACTGACGAACAACATTTCGTTTGGTATGTCCGGGCCATGTGACGGGGTTGTCGGTAGAGTTATTGGTATTAGGAACAATAAAGTTTGGTTCGGGCAGATTGCCACTAGCCACAATCGGGGCATAGTCATTGGTCTTTACATAGTCGGATGCTGTTGTATTAGCAGTAGTTGGGGCAGGATAACTTGTGGGGAGATCACCTTGGCGTAGAGGTGGGTTCTGAGGGTTAGAAGATGTGATTGCGCCTGAAAGCAAGGGGTCACCCGCATCAGGAGGACTTTGGGGCAAGGTATAGATACTTCTACCCTCAACGTCACCAATGTCATTATTGTTATCAAATCTGACTACAGGATGTATTGAAGGACAGCCAACATTGCCATAGGCGGTGCTGTTAGACAGACTAAAGGGTGTAGTGCGATCGCCTAGTACCTGTGGATAGGTATAGCCAGCATTAGAAGCCGCCGTTGCATCAGTATTCCCATTAACAACACCAATGGGCATCGGCCACCAGTTGTTGAGGTCAGGACAAGAACCTGCTGCCATGATAAGTGCTTGGTTCCCATCATTATAGATATCGTCATAGCGCAAGAATGACAAACGACGGGGGAACCGCTCATCCGCAGACGCAATATATCGAGGTGCAGCCGCTGGTGTTGGTGCAGTCGTACCAGTAGCATTTGGTAGTGCTGTTGTCCCTGCACCATCTTTGACCCAATCACTAAAAGTACATTCCGAGGCAGGAACCTTACGGCAAATCTCCATGCCATATTCACCAAAGATCACCCGACGCTGGACAGGAGTGACACCATTAGAGAGATAACTATTAGTGTTCGTGCTACCCAGTCCAGGCCAGAGATTGGAGTCAACATCAGAGGTAGCAGTTGCAGCACCAAGAGCGGTAAAGGCGGGGTAGGTTCCCGAATTTCCTGAGATTGTATCGGCAACAGTTGCATCAGGCAGCCAGTTGTAACTAGTGACAAAGTTATTGTTCAAGAAGCCCATACTCAGGCGCTTGATCGATGGTAAATCTTGGCGCTCTGAGAGAGAAGCACTGCCTAACCCAACCGTTTGACTGAGTAATTTAGTAGTTTGACTGCGATCTTCCCAGTTCGTATTGGTCGAGGAGTTACGGTTATTGCGAAGGTCATAGTCACCTTGATCGCGGAAACCTTCTGCGAAGCTACCCGACTGCACCGTAATACCATCAGAAATTACCGTCGCTGGTCGCCATTGATCACCACCAGATCCTCCTGATGAGGCTTGAGCCTGTCCTGGACGATAGGCAAAGTTAGGATTTAGAGTGGTTCGAGTGTAGAAATTACTCCAATCACTAGCCAGTGCAGTTGTAAACTCCTCAGCCGTATGCAGGTTAAATCCACCACCGTCAGCCTTGACATATACAGGATCGTTAGAAACTAAAATCAATCCCTTTTCGCCTTGGGTGGCTGTACTATAATTTGGCTGCGTAGTACCAGTACCACGCCAGAGACGAGTTCCATTCCGTAGACGAATGCCATTGGGGCGACGGGAGGGATCAAGACGAAAATCGGTTGAACTTAGCGATCGCCGCTTGCTCATCAAAGTAGTGACAGGATTTCCGCTTGTGTCAGTATCAAAATAACTGAGGTCAGGTAGTGAATCATCACGAGTCGCATAGACAACGCCACTGTAGGGTAGTAAGTAGTCTGGATTTACGCCATTAGTAGTGTTGTTAGTCCCTGAGATAGTTGTCGATCGCAATATTTCCATATCGAGATCCGTCACCCGAATCTCTAGCGGCTCACGCTGTTCTATTTCGAGATTATAGAGATCGGAACGATTGGTACTATTCGCAATTGGTGTGGTTAATGACTCATCTTGATTAAGAGCCTTCACTTCACGACCATCTAAGAATGCGGCTTCCTTCACTGCAAAGTTAGGGAAAAGAGTCGTACTCTTAGCGATCGTTCCATCGAGAATTTGTAGTGAACAGAGTGTCGAGTCTATGGCTGACTGGTCAGGCAAAGTCAGAGTCTGGCTTCCTGAAACTTTGATGAGTGCATTCCGTAATGGTTCATTGGCAAATCTACCATTAGGGAACATTAAGTTTGCTTGATATGCCAGACGAGATGATAGAGCAACACCTGCGTCCGCAGGATCGTCAGCTCCAGAAGTGACTGTAAATAGCCCTGTTGAATTGGTAAAGGTGATGCCAGATGTGATGTTAGCAGCAGTTTGACCAACAGCATAGGAATATCCATTATTTGAGCGCCCACCTGCTACAGAAACATCTTGAGCAGTAACGGAATTAGTGGGATCGTAGTAGCTACTGACACAGGCGATCGGAGCTTGGTATGTAGCAGGAGCGGCTGGGTCATATGCCGATGTTTTGTAGTGATAGACCGCAGTGGCTCGCATCTGCAAATCACCCTTCCGATTGTCAGGATTGGGTGCAGTATTGCCCAGAGCATCGATAGTAACAGTTGCAGCATCCGTAGAATTTGCCCAACGCCCAGCAGTCCAATTCCAAGGACGATAGACATTAGGAGTTACGGAAGTATCTAGTTTGACCGAGCCAGTCATTGGCATCGCATCACTCCAGACAACTGGGAAATTCGCTTCATTTAATCTGTAACGAAAATCAGATTCTGGTGATGAAGTGGAAGTGTCATTAGAGGTAATCGGGTTATCAACTAAAGCAGGTGGCGCGGGTAGAAATGTTTGGGTTGCTTTACGACTATACACCCCTGCACTAGTAACAACTCTGAGACCACCACTAACTGGTGTGGTGGTGGGAGTTGACTTACCAGTAGCGTCAAATCCGGGGTTGTCAGCCGCATTGAGTTCCCAGAAACCGCCTCGATCTGACACACCCAAAGACTTGAGCGAATTTGATTGGGTAAAGCGATAGCGACTGTTAGCAGTGGAGGCAGCGATCGCCGAAGTCTCCGTATTGTTCCAGCGAATTGAATCGTTACTGGTGAGGTAATTTGCCTCCGTCAAACCTACATAGCGATTGATGCCACCATCATTTTTGAGCCATAGTGCAGGTAAGTTATTACCAACTAATACGCGATCGCCCAAAAATTGCTCGTAAGTAACCTTCTCATCTTCGGGCTTGGTGGCAGGCAAAGCAGCGATCGATGCTGATGAAATCGTACTGGTTTTTCCTAGGGTCAAGTCACCAATTTTTGCCACTGTAGGCGGAACCGTAGTTGGATTTGTGCCAGCACTTCCTCTTATTAAAGATTTACCAGCCTTAATATTCACGAGATCGGCGGCTACAGAGACATCTCCTGTCATTGGAGCTGCATTGGAATAGGCAGGAAACATCCACTCGATTGGAGGCTGCCATTCTGACCCGCTAGCTGTGGTAACTGTAGTAATTGCGGGTGTAACTCCACCGTAAATTACGCTATCGGAAGCACCATAGGGAACTTCACGATAGGGAACTTTGCGTGTCCGCAATCTAAAATAGGCATCTAAAGCCTTTCTGCGAGCAACTCTAAAGTCAGCTTCTGTAGTAAGACCTTCATCAATTACTCGCTTCACAATATCTAACTTGACAGGCAGTGGATCACTGGTCAGAACATCCTTATCTGTAATCGATGCGTAGGAAGGTAATCCTGAAGTAATGACATTCGCCCCTGAAAATGTGGCATCAGCTAAGTTAACCAGTGCATCTACCCGAAAGTTATAGGCAAAGTCATTAAAAGCAACATCACGTCCCCGATTTGAATCATTGTCTTCTACGCTTTGGGTTGAGTTATCAATAATCTTGATTTGTCCTGCAGCAGCTCCAGCATTAGTTCCAACCAAAGTATTAGGATTCCCACCCGTAGGATCTACCCCACCTCCTCGGAACAAATGCACCCCAACCGTTGAATTTACACTCAATGAGTTGTCACTAACGAGAGCATCCCCTTCAACAACATTCCCTGCTACAGAAATTTTGCTATTTTCTTCTTTGTAATAGCAAGAAGAAGGACTACTAACTTGGAAAAGCCTGATCGGAGAACTTTCAACCCCCAACATCAGATTCCCAGCTGTATAGATTCTTCCGTTCAAGTCAAAGGCTGCTGCCCGTGATATTTCTAAGTCCCCTTCAAACCAAACCGCATTATTATTTTGAGGCGATCGCGCACGGTCTTGTTGGAGTTCGAGCGCACTGAAAGATGGATTACCAGCATAAGTTTCAAAGGCTCCACCCGCTTGCTCTGCTGCGGTAAGAGGGCTAGATGGATCATTGAGTGGCGTAGTAATTGGAACCGTTAGTGCATAGACAAAGAAACTCTTTTTGAGAGCGTTATCCGATGTCGTTACCCAACCTTCCGTCGTACTAGCACCAGAGGAAGCCGCATTTACACAAGCACCACTTAGCACCCCATTGTCCATCGGTGGTGTGCGGACTTCGATTGGGCTAACCGCACGGGTATTGAGGTTAGTAACCGTATCCCGTGGCGTTGTACGGAACAGAATAGTGTAAATTGCAAAGGAGTCAAACTTACCATTGCTGTCAGTATCAACAGGGAACTTCCAAGTCGTACCAACAGCATCATTATCAGAGATCGCAACTGCTCCCCAGTTAATGACGTTAGATGGAGATTTTACTGCGGGATCGACGATTTGGAGGCGAACTTCATCGGCAAAGGTGTAGTTACCATTGTCGCTAGTAATAGCTTGGTAGAGGGAAGATTCAGGTGGAGTTCCCCCAGGTAGAGTGGGATCTTCGATTAGGGCGCTAATCTTTGCCCTAGCGCGATCGAGAATCGCCGAGTTAGCGCTGCGATATACTTGTTCAACTCGAGCATTAGAAGCTTCTCTAGCACGGTCAGTTGAGCGGGCAACTGTGGAGACTACCAGCAAGCTGACAACTAAAGTCACCAAAGTCACAGTTGGCAAGATGAAACCGCCCGCCTTGCGTTTTTTTCCACTACTGCCATTGAGCAATAGACGGATAAAGCGGCGACTAATCCGAATTGGGCTGCCGATTTTGTTTAGCCATTTTCTAATCTTGGCAAGAAATTCGGCAAAAAAACGATTGAGTTTGCGGCTTTGCTTGGAGTCGGACATAAAAGTTTCTACCAACCTGACTGAAATATATTACCCAAGCAAGTTGTAAAAGTTGCAAATATTTTGATCTGATCAAAAAACAGGCATAGTCCTCAAGATGGGATGATGCGCCACATTACCTATGCTGCTATAGCAACGAAAGTTTTGCTTAGGGTAAAGATGAGTGGCGGCGCAAAGCGCCGCCACTCATCTTTGCTGATCATATAGAGACAATTAATCAATTGTTCCGATTTTCTGGACTAGCGATTGCTATATTACTTGTCTGGTGACAGATCCGAAAAAATGACCAATATTGCAAAAGCCCCATTAGAACTAGATTCCCGTCGGTTTCATCTAGGATTGGCGATCGCCCTAGTTTTTCGCCTGATATTGATCAGTTTTCCCATAGCCTTTTGGATTGATATGAATCTCTTTAAGGCTTGGTCACTAGATTTAGTGCAGCAAGGTATATCCCATTTCTATGGCTACTCCAACTGCGACTATCCCCCTGCCTATCTCTATATACTGTGGCTGATTGGCAAGATTTATCAGCTTGTTGATCCAACTCTGAGTCATCGGGATGGATTATTATTCATGGCAATGATTAAGTTACCACCGATATTGGCGGATATCAGCGCGGCATGGTTGATTGCCCAAATCCTCAAACCGCATACTTCACTGCACAATGCCCATAAACTCGCTCTCTTCTACGCCTTTAATCCATTGATGTTGTTTGTATCAGCACTGTGGGGACAGGTTGACGGGGTAATGATTTTGTTGATGTTAGGAGCTTTTTATTTAATTCAACAAAATTATTTGGTTAGATCGGGACTCTTAATTGCGGTGATGGTGATCTTTAAACCGCAGGGACTTTTTCTTGCGCCATTTTTGGTACTTTCGCAATGGTTTCGACAAGCTTGGTGGAAATGGGTGGCGATCGCAATTGGGGGACTTGCCCTGATCTGGCTAATCGTAGAGCCATTTTATGGGCTAAAAGATGGTCTTGCTACACCATTTTTAGCGCTCTACCAACGTTTGCAAAGTACTGCCGATTATTATGACTTTGCCTCGGTGAATGCTTTTAATATTTGGGGTTGGGCAAATTGGGAACGGGACTATACAAAATTTCTGGGAATTAACTACAAGGTAATTGGTTTAGCCTTTTTGGGAATCCTTATGCTGTGGTTGGGGATATTTCTCTATCAGCAGCGTCATTTTGGTGCTCAAGCTCTCGCGATCTCCACATTACTGATCGGATTTTTTATGTTGCCGACCCGAATGCACGAACGTTATATGTTGTATGGACTAGCTTTTTTGGCGATCGCGATTGCGGTGATTCCCACAATTAAATGGATCTATGGGGGCTTTACGGTTACGGGGGCGATAAATGTGGGCTACGTTTATCTGCGCTATAACCATGAAGCTTTATTTAATACGATTCCCACAATGTGGTTTCAGAGCGTAATCTACACAGTAAGCGCCTTAAACGTCATCTTATTTGTAGTCCTTCTTTCCCACACCTTCCGATCGCAACCATTGCCAAACAAACTTTCAGCACTATGAGCTATTCACCTATGAACCATTCACTATCTCTGTCTGTAGTAATTCCTGCCTATAACGAGGCGGAAAATATTGGTCGGGTGATTGCCAATGCCGTTGATTACTTGAGCGATCGCCCGATGCAATATGAAATTATTGTGGTAAATGATGGGTCTATCGATGCAACTAAGGCGATCGTCATGAAGTTAGCCTCCCAAAACTCAAGGATTCGCCTAATTAATCATCCCCACAATTTAGGATATGGCTCAGCCCTACGCAGTGGATTTGATCAGGCTCTCCATGAATATATTTTCCTGACCGATGGTGATGGGCAATTTGCCATTAGCGACCTCGATAGTTTTCTGCCTTATATTCAAAATTCACAGCATCATTCGCAAGTCGTAATTGGCTATCGGGCAAAACGTGCCGATGTATTTGTGCGATCGCTAAATGCTTGGCTCTATCACATTTTTATTCAGTGGGTACTAGGCATCAAAGTCAGAGATATTGACTGTGCCTTTAAACTATTTCCCCGTAGCATTTATCAAGCGATTAGACCGATCAAGTCCGATGGAGCCTTATTTAGCGCTGAATTTCTCTTAAAATTGCAGCAATTGCCTATGCTTGAGCCAATCATTGAACTACCTGTACGGCATTTTCCTCGCAAATTTGGCGTAGCGACGGGGGCAAATATCAAAGTCATCCTGAAAATGTTTTGGGAATGCTGGCAACTCAAACAGGAATGCCGCGATCATATCGCGATCGCCGATGTCGTTAAAACCTAGAAAAAGAAGACCGCAAAGCGGTGTTCTTTTTCTAGGACTTAATTTTGCATCTTTAAATCCAGTTAAATCCTGCAATTCTATCGGGCATAAACCACATGCGCTGATAGAACTCACTAGGTAAGATAGGGAGCCCTAACCAAATCGGCATAAAGAAAATCTGGCTGACAATCACGGTGGCAATAATTCCATAGCCTAAATAACGAATTATGCCCTTCTGCTCTAGCATTTGACAGACTAGCCATGCGAGAGCTACAAAGCTAAACACCGCAGCAGACATATAGTGATAGAGAAATAAGCAGCGCTTTACAATTAGCCAAGGCACATAGTTGGCGAAATATCCCAGTAGTAAATAGTTAGTACTACCAATATTCGTGGACTTCCGAAATTGTGGCAAAATCGAACCAAAGGTGATGATGACGATCGCCAAGGTCGAGAACCACCACAAAAGTGGATTGCCCAGTCCTTGGATCACGGCAAAGAATTCATTTTGACTTTGAAAATAGTAACCGACAGGTCTGGCTAAAACTGCCCAAGAAATAGCTGAGGAGCAGTAAGGATGGGCAGGATGGTCAGGATCGATGCTGGTGACAATATCAGTGGAATGCCACCAGAGAATATGTTTGTGAACTGCAACTAGGAATTTTGGAAAAGCATTGAGCGCCTGCCAAGCATTTTCGGCAACATTCCCACCTGAATTTAGTAAAAACAGGGGAATCCACTGCACCAGATAAAAGGCGATCGGCATGAAGATAAAGCATAGGAGATATTGCCACCAATGCAGTTTGGTAAGTTCGGCAAGTATCCCCAGCTTGGCAAGATTTTTGGGAAAGAATTTGGCGATCGCCCATACGAGCAGAATAACTAAAAATAGCAACAGGCTAAATCCTAATCCGTTCCATTTCACCGCAGCAGTTGCTCCTAGCATCAGTCCCGCACAACATAGCAGAAATGTGCGTAGTTTGCCCTGTACCGCTAATCCGCCTAACACAAACATCTGTGAGACTAATCCAAAGGCAACTAAAAATACATTGAGTAGGGCTAAACGCGACTCAACCAAAAACAAACCATCGCTGAATAAAAATAAACCTGACAACAGAGCAAAGTTCCGTTTTGCCGTAAGACGATAAATCAGTCCAATCACCAATAGGGGCAGAACCGAACCAAAAATTGCACTGAGAATCCGAAAGCCGATTTCATTCTGCCCAAAAAGCAGCAACCCCAACATGATGAAATATTTCCCCAAGGGCGGATGACCTTCCCAAGTGGGGTTTCCTTCTAGATATTCTTTGGCATATTGCCCAAAAAGGGATTCATCAAAGACAGGATAGGGAATTTTGCCTAGTTGCCAAAAATGGAGAAATAAGGCGATCGCAAATATTCCTAAGCTTCCTAACACCAAATACCAATCCCATCCTTGAGATCGGCTTTGCTCAAGGCTATCAACATTCTTATCGAGTTTGTTTTCTATGTTCTGCATATTTGTCCTGTACTAACTCATCGCTCAGAAAAGCTAAACAAAGTCAATGCTACGCATTGACTTTGTTTAGCTTTTCTGGGATCTGTACCATGTCCCTACCACAATCAATATTGCTAGCCCCATACTACTCGCCAGCAAAGGTAGCACATCATGATTCGTACTCATTTCTACTCCTGTACTACCTAAAAACACAAAGGGCGCAATCCCTAAAGGTGTACCTAGCAGAGTTCCCAGTAAATAATCGCGACGCTTAATGGGACTCAAACCTGCGGCAAAACTAACTACACCATAGGGAATTAGGGGCAGTAATCTTGCGGCAAAGGAATAGGCGATCCCTCCTGACACAAGATTTGCACTCACCGTTGACCATCGCTCATTGGTTGATGCGAATTTTTCTGTGAATTCTGGACTAAGCGATCGCGCCAGAATAAAACCTAGCAATGCTGAAAGTAAAGCTCCTAAGGAGGTTAGCAATAAACCTTCTACACCACCATAAAGCGCCCCACCTGCAATATTAAAGGCAGTCACAGGCAAAATCAGTAAAGTGGCGATCGCATAGGCAATTACAAAAATCGCATCGCCCCACAGTCCCACATCTTGGACAATATCCTGAATCTGGTTAAACCCATCAATGTGAGTAAAGGTAATCCAGCCACTAACTACAGTCAGAGCAAAGATACCGATCAGCAATTTTTTATTCACGTTGGTTCGCCTGCAAAAAGTTAAATTTCTGACGCAAAAAAGGACGTTCCCAGAACAGAGTAATCAATGTTGCAATCACAATGGCTAAACCCATAGCAAAGACTGTAAAAACTATTTGCCATTGTGGATCATCATGGGGATCTGGGGTTAGTGGCTCAGGAAAACGTGCATGAAATAATTTGGCAGCGATAAACTGATGCCAGATATATAGGTTATAAGAAATCAAGGAGAAAAATGCTAAAAAGCGATTATTCAAAATCTTTTGTATCCAAGGATTAGCAAAATGTCCACCGATCGCGGCAAACATCAACGCTATCCCTATAAATAATCGATTACGGGCTTGCCACAGGATCATGCCATTAGGCAAACTTGCCACAGTCCCAACATCTTTGATGAGAGCTATAAAGCTAGCTAAACCTAAAAGCATAATCATCGAAAAAATTGGCATGTAACGGTCTATATTTTGCAGATTGCGGAGCCAGACCAAAATATAGGCAGTCAACATTCCCGCCGCAAATAAATCTAAAAATGCAGGCATCTGGCTTAGATACGGGGTCAACATTCCACTACTTTGCTGTGTTGCCATAATGTACTGGCGATAGGCGATCGCCCATCCTGTCATCAAGAACGTAATCAGTAGTGGTCGGGTACGGAAAAACTTCGCCAGTATAGGAAAGATTAGATAAAACTGCACTTCTACAGCCAAAGACCAAAATACTCCATTAATCGAGTAATGGGTTTCAGGGAAAAAGTTATGGATAAAGAGAAAATGGGTAATTAAATGCCAAGACAATTGCTCTTTAGGAAATTCCCACTCAAATAAAACCAGAATTAATAGGATTGCCAACAAATAGGAAGGCAATATTTTTAAGGCGCGTTTACGCAAATAATCTCGCCATAAAGCTAGTGGATACTGCTCAAAGCAATGGCGAGCATGGGGATAAAAAAGACAAAATCCACTGATAAAAAAGAAAGTTTCAACCCCAAGAAATCCAAATCGGGCGATAAAGTTTATATATACGGGACTATTAAATACCGTTGTAAAATCCAGCCAAGATAATTGCCAGACATGAAAAATAAATACTAGTAGAATGGCAATTCCCCGTAAACCATCCATTACCGCAACATGAGATTTCTCAATATGCTCATCTCCCCCAGATCCCCTGTTAAATATATTTTTTGAGAGAAATAGAAACCTTTGTAATGTGATCATTATTTACATTCTTATTACATTTCTAATTACATTTTCAGTTCACTCAACTTTACGAAGAATAACAAATATACTTCCAGTATCAGCATACCAATTCAGATTACCCAAACCAAACAATTTAACAATCAGGCTAAATAATCTTGCCAGATTATAAAATCCATAATGCTCTAGTCTATCGACAATAAAGGGAATATCCGAGTATTGACCAGATTTTTTCATCACTTCTATTCGCAATCCATGAGCTTGAGCCAATCGTTTTAATGTTGAAGGAGAAAAGTAATATAAGTGTTCCACAGGTTTAAACTGAAACCATCGTCTTCTAAAAATTCGATATTGGAGACTATCAATATTAGGTGTGGACAGCGCAATAATACCCTGCTCAGAAAGTAAACTACTAATTTTCGCAAAATTTTTTTGTAGCTCAGGTAAATGTTCAATTACATCAAACATTGTGATCAGATCATATTGATGTGCGGCAGTGAAATATTCTAGAGGCTCATTACTGATCGTATATCCTTTCTGAATAAGCAAATCATACATACGATGCTCCAGTTCTATCCCCTCAACCTGCCACTGATTTTCTTGTAAAACATCAAGAAAATATCCCGCGGCACAACCGATATCTAGCGCAATTCCTTTGTTGATACAGTATGGAGCAAGATCTCTATACCATTTCTCAAAGGTTTTAATTCTTAAATTGGCGATGCTTTCATAGTCATTATATCCATCTTGATTGCGATGGAAATATTCATGGCGATAAACATCAAAGAGACAATTATTACTAATTCTAGGATTAACAAATGACATACTACATGTAGAGCATCTCACAATATCAAACCCATGTATTGAGTATAATTTTTGATGGCTTGCTCCACCACATATAGGACATGGATATTTATGGAGTTTAAACTTAGAAATATCAAGTTTAGACATAAGAAATTTGATAGCACTTCAAACTTTAAGATTAAGCGCCAAATAGTTTAGGGTTTAGAAATAGAACTGCACCAAACATATTAAACCAAATAGAAATTAAGATACAGGTGAGTGGAAGCGCACGAGTAGGGTCAACTTTAGATTTCAGTAATAGAAAAGAAGCAAATGGAAAGAAATCTAAAAAGTAGCGATAGCCAAATTGTTGCCAACCAGTTGAACAATGTGTAAATACAGGTATAGCAATGATCGCCATACATAACCAAGCAAAATTCTTCCAAGAATCGCCTCTGTTGTTATCTCTCAGAACATATATAAATAAAGGACTAATTGCCAAAATACCATTACCCATATCATCAATCTTGAAAAAGGGAAATTGAGTAACAAGTTTTGGGATAGCAATAATGCCGTGATAAATATTTGGGAAAATATAGATTAAATTCCGAAACCCATATTTTTGAATATTTTCTTGAAAAAAGTCTGCATAGAGAAGCTCTTCATACTTAATCGAAAATGGACTACCAAAACGCACCCAGTTCCACCAAGCGACAAACATGATAAACATAACTGCTGGAATACATAAAGCAGCCAGTGCTTTAAGATTTCCTGAATAACGACGAAACCAAGCTTTAAGAATAAAGGCTGGGAAAATTACTGCTAAATGAAATCGACCAATTGAGGCGATCGCTAGTAAAGTAATGGCAATAATATCTTGTTTTAAACTATTAGAATGATAAAAAGTTAACCAAGCTAACGATAGGAACAAGCAGCTACCGAGGACAGCATTAAACCAAGACGAGGCAATGACTGTACAGGGTAGCAGCATCGTCCCCAGTGCTAAAAAGATAAATAATAGACTACGTTGACCAATTTTTTGATTTGCGGCGAATTTCTCCACATATATAAATTGAATGATAATAAGAATAAAATAGAGAATTAAAGAAAATATGGTTTCTGTAATTTTGCCTTTAAAAAAATAGACAAATGGTAGGATTAGGAAACTATTTAATGGTGGAATTGCGAGAAACAATTTACCATTAAATGGAATCAAATCAAGATCCCAATTGACATCAAGATTAACTCTACCTTGCAAAAATGCTTCAGCTTGTACATAGAACATTTCTCCACTTCTGCCATCTAAATGACCACTTATAGAATAAGAAATAATAAATGTGACTATAGTACAAAAGACAATTATAATAGCCGCATAGCCAAGCTTGTACTTGAGCATCAGAGATCTGAGAATATAGTTTATTTCGTAAAATTTAATCAATGCTTTTCGACCTAAATTTTTATTTTTAAATCTTTGAAAATTAATTTCAGGGAAGTAGAGATTTTAGTCATTTCTATCTATCCAAATATTGTTGCAAATTTTACAACTATATTTTTTCTCCCGTTGATAGTTTTGCCATGTTTATTAAACTGTGTACTATCACATAAAGGACATTGCATTGATGTTTTGTTTTAGATAAGTGACAGCTTAGTTTAACAAATCTTTTTTCTAGTGACATATTTTTTCGAGGCTAGAGTAAATCACTAAAATTTATAATTTTTCATTCAGTATTTTCTATGTTTATGGTAAAGATATAGCTCAAAGCCCAACCTGCTATTTCTAAATAGAATGAATACAAACCCCAATGAAAAAATTCGTCAGCAATTTGACTTAATGCCCTATCCCAATCTACCTGCATCGCAAATGGGAGGAGATGGCGATCGTGGTTTGATTTTGCATTCTTTTGTCACGGCTTGGTATGCCAAAACTCAACGGGTTTGCGATCGCCAAGATTTGACGATCCTTGATATTGGATGTGGATCGGGTGTAACTACCTTGGCATTAGCGATGGCAAATCCTAAGGCGCGGATTGTGGGAATAGATCTATCGGAGGCTTCTTTAAAATTGGCAAGCGATCGCCTCACTTATCATGGTTTCCCTAATGCCGAATTTTATAATTTGCCTATCGCTGAGCTTCCACGCTTCAAAGAAGAACAGGGGATCGAATTTGACTATATTAACTGCGAAGACACGCTCTATTTTTTGCCCTCACCAGCAGAAGGATTGCAAGCGATGCGATCGGTTCTCAAATCTGAAGGTTTATTACGAACTAATGTTCATAGCCTATATCAACGCGCCGATTTTTTTCGCGCCCAAACCTTTGCCAAATTGTTAGGATTTCTGGACGGTAATCCCACGGAAACAGAGTACAGACAAATTTACACAATTATGGAAGCCTTAGGCGATGGAACCATGCTCAAAGCAAGTACTTGGACTCCCTCTGATAAATCCTTTGGCTTTGTTTTGATGAATTATGTGATGCAGGAAGATAAGGGTTTTACGATTCCAGATGTTTTTCAAATGCTGCGATCGGCAAATTTAGAATTTGTGAGCATGATCAATCCTGCGGACTGGCGTTGGCAAAATATATTTCCCAATGGAATGCCAGAGCAATTCACTCAATTTTTGGCTAAGGCTACGGCTGAGCAAAATCTCCATGCCTTTGAACTGCTTCAACCCGTTAACCGTCTATTGGATATTTGGTGCGGTCACTCAGGACGATCGCCTGAATATGTAGAGATCAGTCAATGGTCAGAAGGGATGTGGAATTCAGCAATGATGCATTTGCATCCTGTTTTGCGAACATCTCAGTTTTTTCAAACCCTCGATCAAGCGATCGCCCAAATGCGCCCCAATCCCAATCTGCAAAAATTACATCGACCTCATCTTGATGCCCTCACCGTAACTCTTTGCTTGCGATTTCTCTGGCAGCGTCCCTGTAAATTTGCAGAGATTGTCACCTATTGGTGTAGCCACAAACCCAGATTAGAAGCCTATCGCCAAGTTTCGACCATTATCGGTGGCTCAGTTGCACCCGTTGGCAAACTCAGCGATCGCCAAGCCCAAGATGAACTCAAGTTTTTATTAAATGAACTCGTCTTAGATCACCTTGTTCTTATTGAATTACCATCCTAGTTTGACTACCCAATAAACGCCCCATACATTGACGATCACAGATAAAGTAATTAATATCCATGCCAAGGCTTGAGGCATTCTTTGTAGACCACTAGCGATCGCTACAAATAAAAATGGCAAATAATCGAGGGCATAGCGATAGCCAAACTGCACCCAACCCGTTGCTGTATAGATCATCGCAGGCAGCGAGATTAAAAATGCTGATAATCCCGCCAAAATTACAAATACATCAAACCAGTTAGCCGTAAACAGAGCGAAAAATGCAGGTGTCGTTAGCCAGATATTCATCCCTTCTGGTTTTGGGCGCACAAAGGGAAATTGTGGTAAGAATTCAGGCATTTCTGTAAAGATCAGCTTGATGTGCTTAGGAATATAGGCTTTATTGAACAAACCATACTTCTCAATCGCAGGTGCTTGGACTGATGAATAATAGTTTTGCAGCATATAGCCCGACTCCATAGGATCGCCAAATCTTGCCCAGTTAAACCAAGATTGGAATAAAAAAAGTGGTGTAAAACCTGCTCCAAAGCTGATGCCTTTTTGAATCCATTTTTCGGGACGTTCCCATAGTAGCCAACCTAAGAAAAATAGCGATCCCAAAACTGTAGCCTGACGCGAGAGAAAGGCAAGCCCCATAAAGAATCCTATCAGCGCAAATCTTCGCTTCCCAAAAAACTCCACCAAAGCTAATAACATTCCCCACTCAGCGACAACATGGGCATAAAACCAAATTGTGCCAATGATGCTTGCGCTGTAATGCACAGTCCCAAAGCCATAGAGAATGGTTAAGCCAACGCGCATAGCACCTTGCAAGTTCATCCGCCCCAACAATGTCCATACTAAAAATACATCGACAGCCCCAAACAACATACATACTCGAATTTGTTCTGTGGCAATGCCCCAAATCGCCACAAAAGGCATCAGTAAAATTGATGGCAAGGGTGGATTAGGCAGATAGATTTTGTCCTTCCAGTAAATTAAATCCACATAATATTCTGGCAAATTAAACAGATCAAGCCGCCCTTGCAAAAATCCTGAGGCTTGATAGACAAAGTGCTTATACCAATCTGGGTGCACAAGATGAGAACAGAAATAAATGCCAAAGGGTACAAGAATCCATAAAACAATCCATAGCAAAACCTGTTTTAGATCTTGTTTTACCGCAGAGATAGTCATAGTCATATTTACAAGTTAGGCAGGTATGAATGCAGTGTAAAGTACACCCCCAATTTTGCCCAAAAGCTCCAAAAGATTGAAATGCAAGTTTACATAACGTCAGTTCAACAAAGAGAAAAATGGTAAAAATCGCTTTGCGATTTTTACCATTTTTCCTTGCTTTTCAGGGTGAAAAGGGCTTTACAGTTACAAAAAATCTGTTGGTTTAGGGGTGTAAAAAATTGCTCTGATCGCAAAGCCAATCGCGAGACTGCTACTTGTAAGGATGCCCAGAATGATGAAATTTTTAATCGTGCTTAATTCGAGGTACTGGATTTGCTTACCAATTAGGGTGATCGTCGCGGCAAGTAACCCGATCGCCAAACTAGCAATCCAACTTGATGGAATTTGAAATAGGGAAATGGTAAAGGCAATCGACAGCGCAAAGGTAACTATTGTCGAGAGAATTTCAATGATTGAAAGTTTTTTGTCAGGCTCAGCACTATAACCAACATCCGCAAAACCTAACCAGTACAGGACTAGACAGACACCCAAGGTGATCAGGCTGGGAATCAGACCAGCTTGCCAATAGACAATTATCACCGATGTGATCGCGGCAAGTAGTCCACCCAGACTTTGCGGTATGGCAAATATCCCCGCAACGGCTAAACCCAATAACAAACTTGCGATCGGGTAATTATGATCAGTGATTAATGTGCTGATGTAACTACCTAAATATCCATAGGCGATCGCGATGGTCGTGAAAGAGACCAATAAACGCAGCCCAACTTCAACCCTACCAATTTTGAGTGCCATAAAATGCCACCAGTTTTTAATTTATGCCCAAGTCCAACATCAATAAGCAATGCTATAAAAATTGTCTTAATCTTCTCCAAAGACCTTGGTATATCCGATATATCCTATCAACAGAACACCCCCTAAGACCATCAAGAATACATTGAAGGGAATATATGAGAAGAAATAGAAATGAATTCGATTGGAAATCCACGAAAAGAATATAAAAACTAATGACATCAACATCAACCCCTGAATAAACTTAAAGGCAGGAATCCTGTTGAGGGGTAAGCGCTTCTTCGCAAGAATAATTGAGCAAATTACATGATATGGGGCAGATAATAATAGGAGGATATCAGCTTCTTTGCCTATTCTTCCCCATCCTCCTGTGTTACTGGCATAGGCGATGTAACCAGCAAAAACCATAGCAGCAAAGGCGGCAAGACTTAAATTTACGCTTAATACAAAAGGTTCTTCTTTAGTACCTGGAATGAGTACACAAATGTAATAAGCGATCCAAGGAGTCAAAATCATTAACAGAAGAACGGGCAACTTATAAAGTGTTAGAAGGCTTTCTATAGTCATAACAATTGCTCTTAATTTCAGAAACTCCTCTAAACCAACTATTTAAATTAATGACATCTCATGATGGATTATGCGATCGCTTACCCATCATGTATTTAATTTCAACAAATTATAGCAATCCTAAATTGTTTGTGGAAGCTTACCCCGAAGGGATGCACTTCCACAAACCCCAAAATTTAAAAATGATTTAGAACTGCTATAGCAATGCAAGTTTGCTTAGAATATAAAAAAGCTGGGGCGCACGCGCAGCGTGCGCCCCAGCTTTTTCTCTGGTTTTGAGTGGATGTGGTGCGGGCTTCGCCCACTTCACATCCACTCGCGTAAGTTCTAAAGTTTTTAAGTTGGATTTTACTATAAGTAAAACAAACTACTATACGCCGACCTTACCCGACTCCATAATTGGATAAAACCAATGGGGGCGCATCAACATAACTGTATCAATTACATGAATAACACCATTATCTGCCTCAATATCCGCAGCAATCACCGTCGCGTTATTTGCTTCAAAACCTTCCTCTGAAATATTAAGATCAATTTGAGAACCTTCAAGGGAAGTGAGGGATTTAATGCCGATTAAGTCTTCTCTTTTATATTTGCCTGCAACTACGTGGTAGGTCAGAATACGTGCTAATTGAGGGATATTTTGAACTAGGGTGGTAATTGTGCCAGCAGGGAGTTTTGCAAAAGCCGCATCATTGGGAGCAAATACTGTAAAAGGTCCTGGACTTTGTAATGCTTCTACTAAACTTGCTGCCGATACTGCGGTGACAAGGGTAGAAAAGCCTTCATTATTAACAGCGATATCAACGATTGTAGTCATAGTTAGTTCCTGAGATTTAATTACTTACTGATGTTACTTGGAAGTCTTCTAAAGCCCTCACCCCTAGCCCCTCTCCCGCAGGAGAGGGGAACAAGAAAATAATTTAGGTTTTGCTCCCCTTCTCCTGCGGGAGAAGGGGCTAGGGGATGAGGGGCGAGCCTATTTCTACGTAACATCAGTTACTTACAGCGCTTTTCACTCAACCCTGAACTAAGGAATTTTTTAAAAGTGTTACTCCGCAAGACTTTTAAAAAATTCCTTGTGGTTAGTTTGAGTGTAATTAACGATAGTTTTGATCTTGAATCATGGCAATTCTGGCAGCCTTATCCATGCCGTATTTAGGGTTGCAGAAGCGATTGAGTTGTCCCTCAAAATAATGGCGATTGGCTAACAGATGTTTGGGATTAGGATCATCAAGAGGATAGAGAAATGCAGCTCTACCTGCTTGAATTACGGCTGAAGTAACGTTGTACATTGATCGCTGAAAACTCACTGCCAACTGAATCAAGGTGTCATCTTCACCCCGACAGAATTGCTTGTAATAGTCCACTAAGTACTGAGGTAAGAAGTGGTACATATCCTGATGTAACAAAGTTGGGGGAATCCCTGCTGAACCTACGGGGAATTTATCTGCATATAAAATCCCATAGTGGAAATCATTCTGATCCTTAGGGATTTCATTTGCCTGAGCATTGTAGGACTTAGTGCCACGGAAGGGAGAAGTACGATAAAACACTGCCTCAACATAGGGGAATGCTGCTTCATAGAGCCAAGTGAATCCCTTCGATTTGGGGACAATATCCAGCCATTCACCACCAATATTGACACGATGATAAATAGGACGACCTGCGATCGCAAAGATGCCATTTACCAAGAAATTCATCGCATCGGGGACACCTTTAAAGCCGCCTTCGTCGTAAATATCAGACATCTCGAAAAATACGGGAGCCATGATTTCCCAGAACAGTCCTAAAACTGAGGTCATGGTTGCTTGACGACATTGCTCTAAAAATAACTCAGGAAAGAGTTTATACAGTCCCAACATGACGGGATTGTTTTTAAAATAAGCCCGAATAGCGCGATCGGCATTTTGGCGATATTCCTCCGAATCCATATAAGGCTCTAGTTCGCCGCCCATATTCCGATGCCAGAACATTGCCCGCATACATTCTTCGGCAAACTCCATATTGATGCGATCGTGATAGAGATGATGGAAGAGTTTGGGGATTTTCGCGTTCAGTTCTCCCTTAGACATAAACTCTAACAACTCAGGATGAGCTGTTGCCTCACCACGCCAAAAACGCCAATCAGCATCATCACCTGCATAGTGATTGCGTAAATCGAGGTATTCCTGAGGCAAAAAGTACTTAAATGCAGGAAGTGGCTCTAGAAATACCTGTTCCGCTATGTAAAGCAAATCCCGCCAATAGAAATCCATCGGCACTGCATAAGCCTTATAGAGTCCGATTATTTGCATTAAGTTTTCGGGCGTGTCAGGTAGCATGGAGCCGCCTGCTTCTAACCTATGGATTACTTCGGCATAGGGATGTGTGGATGGAGGCAGTTGTGTGGTTGGTGGCACTAAAGTAGCTGTCATAGTTTTATCTTTCCTGTATTGATCTTTCCTGTATTAATAGAGCAACTTGCATTCAATGGCGACCCAGAAGCTAATTACGGTAATTAGTCCATTAGTCTTTAATGAGAGGAGATGACAGAGATTCAGTTAGATTTTGTGAAACAAGGATATTACCTTCTACTTGCTCAGCAATCTTGACTGTTGCCTTTTCACTCCATTTGACTAGCCATACTGGTTGAACTCCTAGGAAGATAATCAATCCAGTCAAAATTAGGGCAGGTAATTGTTCAAGACCACTCACTTTGGGATAGTATGCCGTCGCATTATCCAATTTGCCAAAACAGGTGCGATTGAGCAAAATCACGAAATAAACGGCAGTTAAACCTGTGCCAAGGATGGAGAAAATCGTTGGAATGGGGAATTTTGTGAAAGTACCTTGGAAGACTAGAAACTCCGCAATAAATCCAACTAGTCCGGGGATACCCGCACTCGCCATCCCACCTAAGATCAACAGAGCGCTTGTAGTTGGCAGACCACGTAAGGGATTGAGCAAGCCATTGAGCAAATCTAAATCTCTGGTTCCAACTTTCTCTTCGATTACGCCAACTAGATAGAACAATAAGGCTAGAACTAAGCCATGACTAACCATCTGACCAATACCACCGATGAGGCTCAGAGGAGTTGCAGCAGCAGCAGCCAAGAGAATATAACTCATGTGACCGATCGAGCTATAGGCTACCATCCGTTTGATATCCTTTTGGGCGATCGCTACCATTGCTCCATACAAAACCCCTAAACCTGCCCAAATTGCGATATAGGGAGATAAGAGCGTCCAAGCATCGGGGAATAGACCAACACAAAAACGAAATAGACCGTAGGTTCCTAATTTTGCAACGATACCACCGAGCATCATTACTGTGGGGGTTGCAGACTCCACGTAGGTGTCAGGTAGCCAAGTGTGGAATGGGACAAAGGGCGCTTTGATGCTAAATCCTAATAGTAGAACTATTAGCAAAGTAAGTTGAACTTCTAAAGGTAAGGAAAGAGTTTGGAGAGTGGCATAGTCAAAGATCGGTGTGGGGTTAGCGGTAAGCCAACCTAAAGCTAAGAAGCCAACTAATACGAGTATGCCTGAGACTGCGGTGAAGATGAGAAACTTCATTGCAGCATAGCTACGCTGTAAACCTCCCCAAACTGCGATGATGAGATATAGGGGAATTAATACTAATTCGTAAAACAGGACAAACAAGAGGGTATTAGTTGAGAGCATAGCTCCACTTACCCCTGCATGAATTAATAGCATTAATACTTGGAAGAGCTTGAAGCGTTCCTTGATTTGGCGCTCACAAAAACAAATAATCAGCCAAGTAAGTAAGCCATTGAGGACGACTAAAGGTAGGGAGAGTCCATCGACACCAAGGCTATAGTTTAAGCCAAGATTTTCGAGCCAAGGTAGGTTCTCGGATAGCTGAAAAGCGGCAAGATTAGTATCAAATTGCTTCAGAAGTAGCACATCGAGGATAAGGATGGCACTGGCAACAATGATTGCGCCTTTTTTGGATTGATTTTGGGGTAGCAAGGCGATCGCTAAAGCACCAATTACTGGTAGCCAAATTAACGCACTGAGCATAATTTTATGTCCAACTTAAAAGATCCAGATTTAGAGAGTCCGATTGAATAGCAATAACAGGAGAACGCCAATGCCAACCATGATCGTTAGCGTATAGAGTTGTAACTGTCCAAAGGTGCTGTAACGTAAGTTTTGCCCACTAAACAGGGTGGCTAGACCAAAAAGATTGCCGACTCCATCAACAAAGAAGCGATCAAACCAGTACATCGCATGTGAGACGCTATCTACCAGTCCTACAATTGTGACTTTATAGAGTTTGGGCGTATAGAAGTCGTAGGCAAAGAAATTTTGGAGATCTCGCCAAGGAAGTTGAATTGGCTTACTGACTTGCTCATTGAGATAGAGATATCCACCTGCGGCTAGTCCCATGCTGCTTGAACCTAAGAGCAGTAAAGATTCAGGCTTGAGTATGACTGCCCAAGCGGGGATAATGCCCCAAGCTGTCAGCATTTGAGGAGTGTGTAAAACAATACCTGCCAAAATAGTCATCGGTAGAACAATGAGCCATAGCGGTTCTACGGATCTTTCGGTCATTTGCTTGGGTTTACCACCCCAAATCAGTCCGAATACACGCATTAAGCTGAAGGCAATCAGTCCGTTAATCAATAGCAAAAGTTCGGCTAAGGCGATGTTCTTTTGCCAAAGTTCGGAAATCAAATCCAGCATTGCCCAGAAACCACCAAAGGGAGGGAATGCAATCAAGGCAAGGATGCCTACTAAGAAACATAAACCAGAAACGGGGCGGCGTTTCCAGAGACCACCAATCAAAGAGAGGTCTTGGGTAACTGCGTTAGAAATGATGCTACCAATGGACATCAATAGTAGGGCGATCGCTAAGGCATGGGACAAAATCAAAGTATAGGCACTGTGAATATCATCAACACCAACGGATATAAAAATTAGTCCCATAAATGCACTGGTCAAATAGGATAGCGATCGCTTGATATCAATTTGAGCAATGGAGATTAAGACGGTTCCAAGGGCAGTCGCTGCACCAATGGCAATCACTACCTGCTGTGTCAAAGGGGATATGGAAATGAGAGGCTGAAGTTTTACTAATATCCAAGCGCCTGTTGCCACAACTACGGAATTACGCAGGATGGTGCTAGGTAAAGGACCTTCCATTGCTTCGTCGAGCCAAAGATGCAATGGGAATTGGGCGCATTTACCCATAGGTCCAACAATTAACGCTAGGGTCACGAGAGAAATAGTCGTCGGATTAATATCGGTAGTCCTTGCCCATTCTGCTAGTTCGGTAAAGTTCCAAGTGCCAGTGAGGGGTAGCAAACCAACTACACCAACTAATAGAAATAAGTCGCCAACGCGCTTAGTTAAAAAGGCATCCCTTGCACCAGTTACCACGAGGGATTGGTTATACCAAATACCAACCAGCAAGTAGGTTCCTAAGGTGAGGATTTCCAGAATGACGTAGCTAAAAAAGAGGGAATTGCAAAGAACGAGAGAGCACATCCCTGCTTCAAAGAGTGCGAGTAAAGCAAAGAATCTGCCCCAGCCCCAATCCATTTCCATGTAACCCACTGCATAGATCTGAGCGAGGAGATTGATGCCCGCAATCAAAACGATCGCACCAATGTTCAGATCAGAAATTTGGAGGTCAATGGTAAAGTTTAGCCCTCCCACTGCTAGCCAAGGAAAGGATAGTGAGTATGCTGGCTGTCCCCAAGCTACGGTCAAGGCGGCGATCGCATGAACAAAGGATAAAAATGTCATCAGGATATTGACGTAGCCTGCTGGTCTTGGTCCCGTTTTGCGGGTAATCGCGGGAAACCAGATGATCGATAGCATCGCTCCTATCAGGGAATAGCAGGGAATCAGCCAGATCGTGTCCAGCCAGTTGTTTATCATATAAACTCTATTTATTTACAAAAAACCATAATTAAATTTCTATGATTATTGCAAAGATATCTCTAAATGAAAATACCTAACTTCATCAGTATTTTTCTATGGTTACTATAAGAGAGGGCTTGGATCATATTTTTTAGTAGTTTTTGATCAGCGCTCTACCATGCAATTAACTATGCGCTAAAACCTCTAAATCTTTACTAGGTCTTGGTTAGGAGTGTTTTTTGACTTTGCCTCTAATCGACGTGTTAAGTCAAGTATGGGAGTGATCGGTTAAGTTTCATAAGTACTGATTATGATAGGGTTTAGAAATTGATCCTATTTGTGGGTTCTTGGCTTATGGTTTCCACTGCCCTACAACCAGTCACCTTGACTGAGTTTATGCAACTTCACAACATCGAAGAATCTCCAGCTTGGGAACTACTCCATGGACAAGTCTTGCAGAAGCCAATGCCTACCTTCTATCACAGTCTTTTACAAAAACACTTAGTTAGGGCGATCGACAATACCAACAGTATCTATGAAGCTTTTCCAGAACTGCGTTGTATTTTGAGCAAAAACTCAGTAGTTCCAGATATAACAATTGTCCATCAAAGACGTATACCTGTTGCAAATCAGCCAATCCAAGGTGCGCCAGACTGGATCATCGAAATTCTATCGGTAGACCAAAGCGTTACTAAATTAATCGCCAAAATTCAGGATTGTTTAGCCGAAGGTACGCAACTTGGTTGGTTAATTGATAGCCAAGAAGAGGTAATTATGGTCTTTGTACCCGATCAGCCTTTACTACTGGCTAGAGGAGATATGGCTTTAACGGTTTTAGATGAGATGGCTTTACAACTTACGCCCAATCAAATTTTTGGTTGGCTAAAACGCTAACAAGGAGGAGGGGGCGCGGCGCGACTTCTCCTTATTATTTACCACCGCTTACTTTGGCTTTGTAGCCTAAACCTAGCAAGATTTGTAATATTTTCTGAGCGCAATCACCTTGAATCTCGATCGCTTGATCCTTTGCTGTACCACCTGCGCCGCATTGATTTTTTAGCTGTTTGGTGAGCTTAGCGAGATTTTCGGGTGTAGTTTGAAAGCCTGTCACTTCAGTCACAGTTTTACCACCACGACCTCGGCGAGTAGCTTGAATGCGAATATTTTGCTGTTGTGGTGGCAAATCAACCCCATTATTATCGGCATCGTCTTCTTCTGGTGTGCCGAATTCTCGATAAACTACACGATTTTTAGTCATAGCTTTTTTTATAAATCATAGTAAAAAAAGGCTTAAGCCATTTCTTTACTATGATTCTGTCCATGCCGATCGCCATGCTAATTCAGCTTCAGCAATCATCTTTTGTTGATGTTTTTTGGCTAACTCATTTTGCAAATGCGCTAGTCTCGCTGATAAAACGCGCATTTCGCCACGACAGGACATCACATTGCGATCGGTAAACTCAATTTCGGCAAGACGAATGGTCATCTGAGGCGTTTTATCGTCTTGAGCCTTGGGGTCTGGGGCGTTTAAAACTTTATGCTCAACTAAAAGCTGGTTTAGGGTCTCGATGCTTTTGTTGAGGAGTTTACTGAGGAGGTTATCGAGATTTTCTTGATTGGTGCGACTGTCGCGATCGCATTCTTCGAGGGTCTTTTGCATCTGATCGCAGAGAGACTGAATTGTTTTGCGTAGAGATGCTTGCAGTTTCTGCCGCTCTGATAGGGATAGTGCCAGAAATGCGTCAGGACATTTTTGAGTACAAAAACTAAAGACGGTGAGCAAAATTTGTTGCTGCACAGCTTTGGCGATCGCCTGTGAGTACTCTAGATGAATGACATCGATACGACTGATCACATCAGCGATCGACTGTTGGATATTTTGAATATCTTTATCAATACGCACCAGCGTCGTCATAATTCACAGCTCAAAAATGCACAGTATTTACAGCGATTGTTATTTTGTCTGAGGCAACATAACAACTTAAAAACCTTACTGAGATTGATTTTTTGTTTTCAAATGAGCATATGCTCATTTGAAAACTTATATAGCTAAGAGGCTGGATATTACATAACACCCAACCTCTTGAACTTTATTTCTTTTTCTTCTTATCTTCTTTTTTGTCTTTTTTAGGCTCTTCAGCAGGAGCTTCTGCTACAGGAGCAGGGGCTTCTACTACAGGAGCAGGGGCTTCAGGAGTTTCAGAAGCAATTTCTTCGCCAACTACAAAACGGACAAAGCGACGCACCTTAACGTTTTCGCTGAGTTTAGCACCAGTTTGCTTAACCAACTCGTCAACGGTAATGCTTTGATCTTTGATATATGGCTGATCGAGTAGGCACAATTCTTTGAGGCGCTTTTCGATACGACCAAGTACAATTTTGTCGCGGATGGCTGCGGGTTTGCTAGCAAGGTCGTCTTTACCTGCTTCGATTTGCTTTTCTTTTTCGACAAATTCGGCAGGAATATCAGCTACGCTGACGTATTCTACGTTAGGGCTAGCAGCAATTTGCTTAGCTACGCTGTCAGCTAGGTCTTTAAGTTCTTCACGACGGGCTACGAAGTCGGTTTCGCAGTTAACTTCGACTAGCACACCAATACGGCTACCAAAGTGAATATAACTATGAACGATGCCTTCTGTGGCAGCACGGCTTGCTTTTTTGACCGCAGAAGCTAGCCCTTTTTGTCTGAGGTATTCGGTAGCTTTGGTGAAATCGCCTTCAGAATCAACTAGAGCTGCTTTACAGTCTTTGATACCTGCACCAGTTCTGGCGCGTAGTTCTTGAATTTGTTGGGTTGTAATGTCTGCCATATTAATAAGCTTGTTTTGGGATCTCTAGGGCAACATTTCGAGGAGCTTGGAGTTTTGCTCGTTGCCGAAAATATCTCTAAAATGTTGTTTGCAGTACTCTAAGTTATCACAATTCCGTGTACACAAGGTTTTCAAAATTTGGGGCGATCGCCTGAAAAACTACTCCACCATCCATCAGTCTGAGCGCTGCCTGCAAATTTGATTACCTGTTCTTTGGTCATTAAGTAAGCCCATGCCAAGCCTAGAAAACTTCCTGCGAGATCAAAAGTTTCTATCTTTTGACGATTATATAAATTTTCAGAAGTAGCCCGATCGCTTTGATAGTCTTCTAACCCATCCATAGCTTCTAAGATAATGTCATCGGGAAATGTAAGCACATATCCATATATCTGCATATTACCAATGGTCATCGCGGGATAACCCATCGGCAGAGCAAATAATTCACCATAGGCGATCGCCTGTTGCTGAGCGATTACTTTACCAGCACAATATTGGTCATAGTTAGATTCGTTAGGCTTGAGCGTGCCATAGACAAAGACATGGCATTGGTCAGGACTTGGGTGATTTTCTGTCATGATTTTGTCATGATATTTTTATATTCATGGGTTGAGCGAAGTCTAAACTCGCTTCTACTTTATGCTGATGCGATCGCCCCTATATCAGAGCTAACATAGAATGTAGTCGCCGTCCAGAAGATTATCAATAGGAAACCAGCATCGATGAGTAATGACAAAGATAGTTTTAAGGACAAATTTGCCTTTAAAGTGGAAGGTCTAGAATCTCTAGTAGATGATGTCAAGCAGTTGCTAAATCTCGATCAGCTCATCGATCTGGCGCAAAAACTCGAAGAGAAACAAAAATCTGGCGAGATTCACACAGAGGTAAATGTCACATCACGTCCTTTGTCCAGCATTCCTCGACGGAGTAATATTCCCCGATCGCCCCGTGCTGCTACGGCAACAGGTGGAAATAGCGAAGTAACATCGCCTGATGTGGTCAAACCTGAACCAACCTCAGAGCAATTTTCCAAGGACAAGCCCCAAGCGATCGCCGAATTAGTAGGTGGCTTAGGCGATACCCTAGCGCAATTGCGGGATTTAGTAGAGATTCCTCTCAAACGCCCAGATGTACTAGCCAAGTTGGGCTTAGAACCACCTAAGGGTGTGTTATTAGTGGGACCTCCGGGAACAGGCAAAACCTTGACGGCACGATCGCTAGCCAATGTATTAGGCGTAAATTACATTGCGATCGTGGGGCCTGAAATTATTAGCAAATATTATGGCGAAGCGGAAACTCGGTTAAGACAAGTATTTGAGAAAGCCGCCAAATCCTCCCCCTGTCTAATTTTTATCGATGAAATTGATGCGCTCGTTCCCAATCGGGCAAATGTGGAAGGAGAAGTAGAAAAGCGCCTAGTAGCACAGTTGCTAGGTTTAATGGATGGATTTGCGGAAACCAAGGGTGTGATTGTCCTAGCAGCAACTAATCGTCCTGATGCGATCGATCCTGCTCTCCGTCGTCCGGGGAGATTTGATCGCGAGATTATTTTTCCCATACCTGATCGCAAAGCACGTCGAGAGATTCTCGAAATCCATACGCGATCAATGCCATTAACCAGTGATGTGGATTTGGAAGATATTGCCGATCGTGCCTATGGTTATGTGGGAGCAGATATTAAAGGACTATGCCAAGTGGCGGCAACTAATGCTCTGCGTCGTCAGGTTGCCAGTGTAGTTGATATTCCTGAGAATCTGAATGTAAATCGTGAAGACTTTGAATTTGCGCTGAAGCAAGTCCAACCTGCTGTATTGCGATCGCTCCAAATTCAAGTTCCCAAAGTCCAATGGGCAGAAATTGGCGGACTCGCTACAGTCAAGCAAACGCTCCAAGAAGCTGTGGCAGGAGCATTAGTCGATCCCGCACTCTATGCCCATACTCGTGCTAAGGCGGCGCGTGGTGTGCTACTCTATGGTCCACCTGGAACAGGAAAGACTTTACTGGCAAAGGCGATCGCCACTCAAGCTCAAGCCAATTTTATTTCCGTTGCAGGTTCAGAGTTACTGACAAAATGGGTAGGAGCTTCTGAACAATCCATCCGTCAGTTATTTGCCCAAGCAAGACAGGCTTCCCCCTGTGTGATTTTTATTGATGAGATTGATACCCTTGCTCCTGCACGAGGTAGCTATCAAGGCGATAGTGGTGTCAGCGATCGCGTAATTGGTCAACTACTCACAGAACTCGATGGGTTGCAATCGGCGGAAGGATTACTCGTAATTGGCGCAACTAATCGTCGCGATTTTATCGATCCTGCATTATTGCGATCGGGCAGAATTGAACTGCATATGATGGTGGATTTACCTGATACCGATAGTCGTCGTGCGATTTTGGAAGTACATAATCGCGATCGCCCCCTTGATCGTCATCTCAATTTAGAAATCTGGGCAGAACGGACGGAAAATTGGAATGGAGCTGATCTTGCTTTCTTAAGTAACCGTGCGGCGATCTTTGCGATTCGTCGTCATCAACGTGATTACTCTAATCAATTAGAAAATCAACTAGAAAATTTGCGAATTACGAATGAAGATTTTGAACAAGCCTTTGCCGAAATCCAATCACAAAGAAATTAATTTGAGAGCGCATAGCGCCCTTCAATTAATATTCAAATACCCAAATTGCCCACCCTTTAGCAATTACTGTAATTACATAAGCTACAGAAAGGCGACTAGTTAATTTTTCCACTTCCGTCCAGTTAGAACTAGTCCGAAATAGACTATAGGTAAAACCGTTATAAGTAATTGCAGCTATGGGTTTATCTAAATCATCCAGTTTAATATGGTGATATCGAATTTGAGCAGGCAAAATTACAAAGTTAGATGTTTTCTGCCCTCCCAAACGAAGCAATTCACTTTCATTTAATGGGGCATTTTGTTCGGTCATAAATATTTTCCTACTCTCACTCCAGTTTAATATATAAGTAGCTGGGCGAAATTAAATATAAAACAACAAGCCCTGTGTTGTACGCGCAGCATACAACACAGGGCTTAGTTCTATTTTTAAGTTAATCTGGGCTTGTCTTCTGCAATTCCGACATCGTTTTCTGCACATCGATCGCAATCTGCAAGGTGGTATCAAAAATGCGTCCATATTCCTTTGCTTGCTCCCCTACCTGCATAGACTCAAAGGCATTTAAATCAATATCAAAGCGATCAGGATGAAAGTCAGGATGTTCGCGTAAAATCCGTTCCGTTTTTAAAGCCCTAACGATATCATTGCGAGTCATCCGCAAAGCCGCGATCGCGGCTTCTCGAGATTCTAATTTGATCGTATTACCTGCTTCTTTTAGTTGATCAAACACATCGATATCTCGTACAACCTTATTGCACTTATCAACTTCCGTAAATAGGCGTATCACAATTTTGGGAATTTCTAGTACAGGCTGTTTGGACTTTTTCCAATTTTGATCGATCCATTTAGTCAAAAACCAAGCCAAAATACCACTGGCGATCGCTAAAATCAAACATAGACAAATCGTCCCTAAAGTAGCACCCATCAAAACATAAATTGAGTAAATTGATGCTGCCAAAGCGATACAAAAACAGACGACCGTAACTTCAGCAATTTCAATAGCAATACTCAATGCCCCCAATAGTAAGCTAACTAACAGGATAATTCCTGTAAATCGTAATGCTGGTAAAAACATACCTGCAAATATAGCAAAGGAGACTGCCCCAACGCCTAAAGCGATCGCACGCTGAATCATTATCTGTCGCGGTGTTAAATGATTTGATTGCAACAACTTCTGGCGATCAAAACCAGTCAATTCCAAAAGTTCTGCTTCAGAAATTAATAACCGTTCCAGATCGGCTCTCATAATTTTGGCTACTATCGTTGTCATCATCATAGAACAAGGGGCTTAAGCCCCTTGTTCTTTAGGATTAAAAATCTTACTTCGCAAGATTTTTAATAAAGTTTTAGCCTAGTAGCTGAATATCACTAAAGATAATTTCGTAGTTTTTGGTTTGCCCTTGCTCGTTGGATTGCACAACTTGCTTAGTCATTACATAGTAATTGCCAATCTTTTCGTAGATATCCTCAAACCGAGATTGACGGACAATCTCATCATTCATCGGATTACGAAAAACCGCAGTGTAGAGAGAGGAAATGTAACCTTCGCCTGTATCCAAATGATCGAGGTGATTAATCACAAAGCCAATTCTACCCATGACACGGCTAACCATCGATATCTCTTTGCCACGTACTTTGTAGTTTGATCCCATCGAGTCACCCGTTACCAAAATCTCGACAGCTCCTGACTCATCGGTTTCGCCAAGATTAAAGCTCGATTTCCCATGAGCTTCTTCAAAGGTCTTGCGTTTGCGGTGGGTAACGACATCGCGCAGTTGATTGTACAGCCATTCCTGACCTTCATCAACGGATACCGTCTTTTCTTCACCACTAGGAGTGCGACTGGTGCGCTCAACTAACTGAGGTTCATCCATGCTCACTTCCACAGTCAGATCCCCATTGATGCGGGCTTTTCCTGTGCGAGCCACACCATTGATCGCTACCGATACATTGGCGGTTAGCCCAGGGAAGTTGCTATCCCATGTATAGCGATTTTCGTAAGCTGCCTGAAATAAATCACGGGCGTTAGTATCAAATTTAGTGTCTGGGGCTGCTGTAACCATTTTTTGTTAAACGTGTTGAGTATTTTTCTATTTTATCCCGAAACCCTATGAGCCTAGTGATGTTCATGGTATGTCATGCCACGCGCATCATTAGAGATTTAATTTCCGGGTGTGGGCTTAAGTGTAAACAAAAAATCTAAGCGGGTGGTTTTGGCATCAACATTGGTGGAAGTAACTGAGATCCCATTGATTGCATCTAAAACAGCCCGAATTTCGGTAAAGCTGGGATTAGATTTAACTTCGGGAGGTAATAGGCGATCGGCAAGAGTCAGGGCTGTAGTCATATTCAGATAGAAATACCCACCATTAGATTTGGGAAGTCCTGTAGTCAAGATTTGGAAGGGACTACTTTCAGGTAAGTTACGAGCAGGTTTAGGGATAAAGGTATCGGCAAGATCGCCCATTGACCAAAAGACAAAATTGTTATCTAAGCTGCCACGGGTTGCGATGGTGGTATTAGCGATCGCCCAAGTTACTACGGACTTGTCCCCAATTTGCTTTGGCTTTAGCTCAACCCCTTTGGGCAATAATCCACTGGAGGACTGGGCAGCTTTATCAATTTTATCGAGTGCTGCTCGAGCCACATTTTGATCACTAGCTTGGGCGATCGCCACAAAGCCAAATCCGGGGCTTGCCAAAATCCCTTGGTTATTAGGAATGGCAGCGATCGCAAATTCTCCATTCATCCATTTGAGAATATCTTGATCTAGATCAAGCTTAGTCGTATCTTTTACC
Organism: Pseudanabaena sp. Chao 1811; assembly: GCF_027942295.1. Lineage (NCBI taxonomy): Bacteria > Bacillati > Cyanobacteriota > Cyanophyceae > Pseudanabaenales > Pseudanabaenaceae > Pseudanabaena > Pseudanabaena sp. Chao 1811. The sequence continues at coordinate 2,232,206 of NZ_CP101416.1, read as the reverse complement.
CCTTTGCGAATCTGCTCGATCAGTTGAGCCGAACTAGCATTTCCCTTAGACTGAGCAACTAAGGACTGCCAAGACTGATATAGATTCACCCCTGACACTAATAAAAAGGTTTCCTGTGGCAAAAGATTGAGTACCTTTGCTTCGTTATTTATCAGTGGATTAGAGTTCTCATTCTTGAGATAGGTATTAATCTCAAAGCGTAATCCTTCCTTTTGGGTTCCACCAGTAAGCGTCATCGCATCCAGTTCACGACGGGACTGGGTAATTGCAGATTCATTCAAATTCAGCTTTGCTTGAGAGCCGATAAACTCTAGCGCTACTTCCCCATCCAGATAAACTTGCAACAATGGATCAGCGATTTTAGTTTGATTAGCAGAACCATAAATCTTGGCAAAGATCGGCTTTTTGGCAAGGGAAGAACTGGTACCTTTGTAAGTATCGATCGCCTGCTGCATCAAGGCAGGACTGGTAGAGAGCGCCACATACTGCCCGCCAAAATCTGCGGTCACAACACTATTATTGGGGTCACGGGTGGGTGACTCATAGTAGGTAACATCCTTATACTGCTTAGGAGTAAATCTTGCCCCTTGCTGCGTTAGAGCTTCACGATATTTGGACAGAAAGGCATCAGACTTGCCGCGATCGCGGGTTGGGGCAATAACTAAAGTTGCCGCAGGAGCCTGTGGCTGGGCTGCATTTGGAACAAGTGCTGTCATCACATAACCATCTAACCAAGGCTGCACATCACGTCCATATTCTGTTTTGCTTTGGACTAGCAAAGAATTAAGCGGAGATTTAGTAATCCCATCACTAATTAGCTTTTGTGATGCAGGTGTCCCAAATTGCGCCAATTTATTCCAAGGCTCAGATTTGGTATTAAATGCCATTACAATTTGTGCTTCTTGGGGGATCGCTGCGGCTGCACCCAAAATTCCTTTAGTTGCTTGCGATCGCTGAGAAAAATAGAAATAGGCTCCCCCTGCGCCTGTGGCAACCACAGCAGCGCCAATGCCTATGTACATCAACAGAGTCGATTGTTTGGTTTGTTTAGATTTGTTAGTTCTGGATGACTTTGACATGGATGTGGGATAAACCTAAAAGTTGCAAGACATCAAAATATTGATAGCGCCAAATCTCAATCAAGATACTACAGATTTGGTTACAGACGATTACCCAAAACTTTTTTGAAAGCTTGGTATTGCCCCTTAGGTTTCTGCAATTTAATAAAAAACAGATTTTTTGGTGCTGCTTCGCCTCACCCAAAAAATCGGTTCCTTATTTTCCTGCTCATCCCTTAGTTTAAAGCGCTATCGGTATGCTGGCAGTATTATAGTAATTTCTATATAGCAATCGTAAATCATTTACTAAGATTGCGATGATTTGTATGAAGCGTACTTATGCGGGTACGCTTCATACAAATCATTTAGAACTAGTATATATTCCTTATATTGATTATATTGAGTAAGCTTTTGCAAAAAATCTAAATTTAACTAAATTTTTAGTAACCGTCTGAGTATGTCGATGGAATTAACCGTAGGATTATTTAGCAATAGGGTAAACCAATCCTTGATAGTTTTTGATGCGTTATATTTCACGAAACGAATTTTCCAAATAATTACGCATTCTGAAATTACTTTCAACTTCTAAAAGTCAATTTTTCGGATCCTTCTAACTAGAAAAATCAATTTCTAAGACGCATGGATAACAAATGGATACAGATAATCTAGCCGTTTATAGCCTTGTAGAACAATTACGCGGCTATGGTCGCAAGCAGTTTACTGGAAAACTGGAACTTCATAGCGTCAAAGAATATAAATGGATTATTTACTATTGCCACGGTAGGTTGGTATGGGCTTCGGGGGGAGTACATAACCATCGACGTTGGCGCAGATTAATGGGGCAGTACAAATTACAGATCGATTTTAATAAAATCTCTCTCCGTACCCCCGAAGAAATTAGACTATGGGACTACCATGTGCTGGTCATCCTCATGAAACGTATGGTCTTATCTCGTGACCAAATCTCACCAATCATTGAAAGCTTTGTTCATGAAGTATTATTTGACATTATTCAATGTGCAGCTAATGAGCGAATCACCTATTACTGTGATTTTGAAGATGAAATCACCCCTGTAATTTCTCTGATCCATGCAGAACATGCTATTGAGCGCGCTCACGAAGATTGGATTACATGGCGTAAATTAGGAATAGCTGACTTTTCGCCAAATCTTGCTCCTTGGATTAAGCGTCCTGAACAACTTAGGGAAGAAGCCTCAGAACTTACCTATAAAACTTTAATTACGATCCTTGATGGTAGGCGATCGCTACGGGAACTATCTACATGGATGAAAAAAGATTTACTTCCTCTTGTTCAATCTCTAATTGCCTATTATCATCGTGGGTTGATTGGACTAGCAGAAGTTCCTGACATCCAAGCTCCTCTTCCCGCTATTGTATCAAGTAGAGAAGCAGAACAGGACTCTACCCAAGCATTAGAAAGTAACCAGAGTCAAAACAAGTTGCAAATTTTACCTCGTCCTCTTATTGCTTGCGTAGATGATAGCAATCAGGTATGTGCAACTATTGACCAGATTGTCTCAAAGTTCGGTTTTGGATTCTTAGCAATTAAAGAATCTATTAAAGTATTACCACTACTGGTTGAACATAAGCCAGAGATGATTATTTTAGATTTAGTTATGCCAATTGTTGGGGGATATGAACTTTGTTCGCAAATCCGTCGTATTCCAGAGTTTAAGGATACGCCAATTTTAATTTTGACCAGTAATGACACATTGATTGACCGCATTAGGTCTCGTTTTGTTGGTGCAACTGCCTTTATATCGAAGGCATCGGGCAATGAAAAAATTGGTGAACAAATTAAGAAGTATCTTCTTGCTTCTGATACAGCAATCAAAGATGCTCCCTCTGTTGACAATATATCTGACTTAATCTAGCTAAGAGTTCCTTATTTTCCTGCATGCCCCTAAGCTTTATCTGAGACAGACTTCTACAATCAAAATTTCTATGGAATAAGCAGAGTCATAGAGCAATCTATGACATGTTCAATCTGCTATATTCAAAAACCTTCAAAACAGTCAGGATTACTACCAAGATGGAAAAGCAATCTGGAATCATCTATAATTTAGTAAGAGATTCAACAACAGAAGACGTTTTTACCCAATCGCCTATTTTCTAAAAATCAAACTGCGATCGTCCCTCAGCACAAAAAAAATGATCGCCTATGCCCTCAAATCAACTAGCGATCGCCCATCTGTAACCGTGCGATAAAATAGAACACAACTTAGAGTGTGACAATAGCATTATGTCGAGTAGAACCAAAGAAATATCGGATTTATTGAGCAAAGCTCTGCTTGAGAAAGAACAGATGGATTATGATTTGTACAAATTTGAGTTAGAGGAACATCTTCAGGAATGGTATGCAGGTTTGAAGGCTGATCGCAATAATTTTGTGTTAGTGGTGACGGAAAATTCGGGATCGGTAGCAATGGTATTAATTTCTAAAGATAAGACCGTCTATGTGAATGAAGATGGCAGGGAGAAATTATCTACTATTTGGAAGTTCAACTATGAAAACAATGTGAGGCTTTTACTTCCTGCGATGGCTAATGATATTGACAGTGGCTTTTTCTCCGTAACTGGAATTACTGTGGTTGATAAATCTAAGCGTAGATGGACAAAAACTAAAGGTTTTGCTCGATAGAAAGATAGGAAAGCTCAAATGACAAATCGCCTATTCCTCACATCAAACAGAGATCGCCAATCAAAAACAATAAAACCTGATCGCCTATTTCCTCAATATCAAACAGCGATCTCCCCTCACCAACCCTAACCCCGATCACCTATTCCCCACATCAAACAGCGATCGCCTCAGAGTTTAGATATACTAAAATTAACTTAGTATTACCTTTGCCTATGAAATTACCAAATAGCGATCGCCCTGAAATTTCTATGCAAAAGATTTTAGGGTATTGCTTAAATCTCAACCATGACAAGGGTAAAGATAAAGCGAGAGTATTTCAATCTAAGCTGGGTATTACAAAAAATGCTGATCGCTTGGTTGAATTAATTCAAATTGCAGCAGTTGAAGGTGAAGTTGTGCAGGAGAGTAATACGAAATTCGGTAAAGAATATAAAGTTGATTGGGAAATCCCTGATACAGGAGGTGCTGAGTTACGGACTATTTGGGAAGTTAGTTTAGTGTCTGGTTATCCACGTTTGATTAGTGCTTTTTTAAAGAGAGAGAAACAATGAAAACTCCACAGTTACTTGATACGATCGCTATTCTAAAACCAATTTCTGTCGATAGGCTTTCACTAATGGAAGCGGAATATGATTTTAATTCGGCTTTGCCAGTGGGGTTGGTGGGTACGATTGTGGATATTCATCAGGATAATCAAGGGGTTGACTATCTGGTGGAGTTTGCAGATTCTGATGGATGTGAGTTTGCGATCGCCTATTTGAAGGCTAATGAATTTCTTACTTTGCAATATGAGCTTGCTGCGGCTTAGAATTTCGTACTGATCGCACCTCACTACCCACAAAACCCGATCACCTATTCCCTCAAATCAAACAGCGATCGCCCCATCAACATCCACAAAATCTGATCGCCTATTTCCACTTCAAACAGCGATCGCACCTCACACACACAAACCCGATCGCCTATTCCCTCAAATGAAACAGCGATCGCCATTTACTAAGATTCAATGCAATTGTTCAGATGTTAAGATAGAAAATATTGCTAGTTTTAAAGAGGTCAAGATGGTTACACTTGCCGCGAAAAATTTAAATTTTGAAGATGTACAGCATCTATTAGGCTTTCACGAGTCTGGAGAGATGGGTATTTTTTCTGATTATCTTGATCTGGAATCTATTTCTGATTTTGAGCAAACAGAACTAACTGAGATTTGTACTAATTTTCGTCGATACCTTCTATCAGGTAGAGTTTCCGAAGGACAAATTAAGTTTCTTGCGCTTGCACCTCTAATGAATTTGACAGGTTACTATAATCAAGAGATCGAGTTACTTTTAGAAGAAAACATTCAGCGTATCGACATTCTTGAATCGGATACCAGCATTACGGGTAGATATGATATTTTGGCGGTTAAAAAATCTGGAGTTCCAAATTTAACCAAGCTTTGGGTGCTTATAGTTGAAGCAAAGAGAGCGGGGATTGAACCTTTTACAGGAATTCCACAATTATTAACTTATGCTCATGAGTCTTTGCAGTCTCAGTCTTCAGTTTGGGGTTTAGCAACAAATGGTTTGCATTTTCAGTTTATCCGTATCTGTGCAGGAGAATCACCAAGCTATCAGCTATTTCCTTCTCTATCGTTGATCGAATCTGAGCCTTCTATACAGATTCTTAAAGTTCTTAAAGCTATTTGTAAATCATAGGAGTTGCATAGAGATCGCCCCTCAAACTCAAAACCCGATCACCTATTCCCACAACATAAAACAGAGATCGCCCCTCACCACCCGCAAAACATGATCGCCTTTTTCCTCAAATCAAACAGCGATCGCCCCTAACCACCCAAAACCCGATCGCCTATTTCCCAATATCAAATAGCGATCGCACCCTTCATCACCCACAAAACCCGATCGCCTAAATCTCAACATCAAACAGCGATCGCATTGCTAATTTATATTGACGATTACGTTAGAATTAATGCAAAACAAGTAGTAGAGCCGTAATGTTATGCAAATAAAAGAACTCACTACCGAACAGTTTCGTTTACTAGTTCGTGAAGTTGTGATTGAAGTATTAGAAGAATATATCGATCTAGATGAAGGTAAGAAGTTAAAAACAGCAGTTGTGGAGCGTTTATTACGACAACAACAGCAACCAAATGTTATTCCTGCGGTTCAAGCTATGCAATCATTGGGGCTTAATTGGGATGAGCTATAGCATTGATTTTACTTCTGAGGCGATCGCAGATCTTGCGAAAATCGATCGCACTAATCAAATACGGATAGCTCGTAAAATCAAGTGGTTAAGCGAGAATTTTGGAGACTGTCAAGTAAAATGTGTAAAGTCTAGAAGCTAGACGTGGAGACGATCCTCGAAGAGGATGGCAAAGCGATTAAGAGCAGGTTTCCAATCACGAATCGGCATCGTCCACTTCTTCGAGATATTCCGCATTGCTAAATAAACGAGCTTGAAAGCAGCATCATCAGAGGGAAAAATCTGTTGGGATTTAATCACCTTCCGCAAACTACTGTTCATCGACTCAATCGCATTGGTGGTATAAATCGCCCTGCGAATCTCGGTCGGGAAAGCAAAGAAGGGGATAATGTTTGCCCAATGACTGCGCCAAGACTTGGAGATTGATGGATATTGCTTGTCCCACTTTTCAGCAAAGAGTTCGAGATTAAACTCAGCCTCCGATTCCGTCGCCGCGCTATAAATAGCCTTGAGGTCAGCACAAACTTGCTTGCGTTGTTGCCAAGGTACAAAAGCGACCGAGTTTCTGACCATGTGGACAATGCATAACTGCACCTGAGTTTTAGGAAATACCGTCTCAATCGCATTAGGGAAACCAGTCAAGCCATCGACACAGGCAATCAAAATATCTTTGACCCCACGGTTGTGAATTTCGGTGAGTACTGACAACCAGAATTTCGCACCTTCATTCGGAGAAATCCACATACCCAGTAATTCCTTGTACCCGTCCATATTCACGCCCAAGGCAAAGTACAAGGATTTGTTAATCACTCTGCCATTGTCTCGGACTTTGATGACTAGACAGTCCAGAAAGACGATTGGATAGACTGCTTCAAGGGGACGGAGAGTGTAAAGTGAAGTGTGTAAAGTCTGGGATATATACAGAGAGATGATCTAGACACACAATTACCAACACTAAAACTGATGAATATACGCAAAGAATTGCTCGACGAATTGCTGCAAGAATGTAAAACACCACCTGACCTATTCGGAGAAGGAGGCATTCTGAAACAACTGACAACCGCGTTGGTGGAGAGAGCATTGGAAGCAGAACTATCAACCCATCTGGGATACGGTAAGCACGAACCAAGACCAGAAGGACAAACTAACAGTCGCAACGGTTATAGCCAGAAAAAAGTGCAAGGTGACTTTGGCGTAGCCGAAATCGCAGTCCCCCGAGATCGGCAAGGGGAGTTTGAACCGCAGATGGTGAAGAAAGGACAAAGTCGCTTGTCAGGACTAGATGAAAAGATCATTGCTCTCTACGCACGAGGTATGAGTGTCAGGGATATTCAAGCCCAGTTGCAAGAAATGTATGGTGTTGAAGTATCACCAACACTTATTTCCAATGTTACAGATGCAGTAATTGACGAGGTGAAGCAATGGCAAAACCGTCCCCTTGAAGCAGTCTATCCAATCGTCTTTCTGGACTGTCTAGTCATCAAAGTCCGAGACAATGGCAGAGTGATTAACAAATCCTTGTACTTTGCCTTGGGCGTGAATATGGACGGGTACAAGGAATTACTGGGTATGTGGATTTCTCCGAATGAAGGTGCGAAATTCTGGTTGTCAGTACTCACCGAAATTCACAACCGTGGGGTCAAAGATATTTTGATTGCATGTGTCGATGGCTTGACTGGTTTCCCTAATGCGATTGAGACGGTATTTCCTAAAACTCAGGTGCAGTTATGCATTGTCCACATGGTCAGAAACTCGGTCGCTTTTGTACCTTGGCAACAACGCAAGCAAGTTTGTGCTGACCTCAAGGCTATTTATAGCGCGGCGACGGAATCGGAGGCTGAGTTTAATCTCGAACTCTTTGCTGAAAAGTGGGACAAGCAATATCCATCAATCTCCAAGTCTTGGCGCAGTCATTGGGCAAACATTATCCCCTTCTTTGCTTTCCCGACCGAGATTCGCAGGGCGATTTATACCACCAATGCGATTGAGTCGATGAACAGTAGTTTGCGGAAGGTGATTAAATCCCAACAGATTTTTCCCTCTGATGATGCTGCTTTCAAGCTCGTTTATTTAGCAATGCGGAATATCTCGAAGAAGTGGACGATGCCGATTCGTGATTGGAAACCTGCTCTTAATCGCTTTGCCATCCTCTTCGAGGATCGTCTCCACGTCTAGCTTCTAGACTTTACACATTTTACTTGACAGTCTCAGGGGACGGTTTTGCCATTGCTTCACCTCGTCAATTACTGCATCTGTAACATTGGAAATAAGTGTTGGTGATACTTCAACACCATACATTTCTTGCAACTGGGCTTGAATATCCCTGACACTCATACCTCGTGCGTAGAGAGCAATGATCTTTTCATCTAGTCCTGACAAGCGACTTTGTCCTTTCTTCACCATCTGCGGTTCAAACTCCCCTTGCCGATCTCGGGGGACTGCGATTTCGGCTACGCCAAAGTCACCTTGCACTTTTTTCTGGCTATAACCGTTGCGACTGTTAGTTTGTCCTTCTGGTCTTGGTTCGTGCTTACCGTATCCCAGATGGGTTGATAGTTCTGCTTCCAATGCTCTCTCCACCAACGCGGTTGTCAGTTGTTTCAGAATGCCTCCTTCTCCGAATAGGTCAGGTGGTGTTTTACATTCTTGCAGCAATTCGTCGAGCAATTCTTTGCGTATATTCATCAGTTTTAGTGTTGGTAATTGTGTGTCTAGATCATCTCTCTGTATATATCCCAGACTTTACACACTTCACTTTACACTCTCGAATTTTGAATAAATTACACCTCTATCTCTTTCTGGCAATTTATCAAGTTTTTTTAAGCTGCGTGTTGGAGATTATCGGGTTATTTATGCGATCGCCCAATCACAAAAAAGTCTCATTATTCATCAAATCGGACATCGCAGGGAAATTTATGATTAGATGAATGATCTCCTATTTCCTCATCATCAAACAGCAATCGCCCCTTCATCACCCGCAAACCCGATCGCCTTTTCCCTCAAATCAAACAGCGATCGCCCCCTCATCACCCGCAAACCCGATCGCCTTTCTATGCTTTTGTTTTATAATGAAATAAGTTATATCGTGCTATGTAATGACACTAAATAACTTATTGGAAATGAAAGGGATTATTCATCGCGATCCCGATATTATGAGTGGAGTTCCAGTTTTTAAGGGAACGAGAGTTCCTTTGCAGACTTTTTTTGACTATCTTGAAGGTGAGGGAGGTTTAGCCGAATTTATTGATGATTTTCCTTATCTAAAATCACAAGTCATGAGGGTTTTGGAAAGTGCTGCCAAATTATTAATTGCTCAGGAACGTTCTGCTTGATGATTATATTATTGGATGAAAATCTTCTGAGTAGAAAACTCAAGCAGTCTTTTCTATCTAGAGGTCATGAAGTTTACAATGTTGATGATATGGGATGGCGTGGGTTTAAGGATAGTGAAATTCTTCGCTTAGCTGAGAATCATCCCTTTGATGCTTTTATTACTGCGGATAAGAACTTGCGTTATCAGCAAAATTTAGTGGGGAAGAATTTGAGAATTGTCGTTTCGGATGCTCGTAGTACTAGACCTGATTATTTACTTCCGTTGATGGAGCGAATAAGTGAAGTGATTACTTCTTTACCCGCAGGAGTTGTTATATCAATCAATGACTCGTGTGAGTTTATATAACATTAAACAGCGATCGCCTCTCATCATCCATAAACTCGATCGCCTATTCCCTCACATCAAATAGCGATCGCACCCTCATCACCCACAAAACCCGATCGCCTATTTCCCAATATCAAACAGCGATCGCCATATTCTAAATGCTAAACTTTAATCTCAAGAGACGAGTTATTTAAAGTATGTATAATGAAAATCATATATGAAATTCATCTGGAATGAAGTTAAAAGACAAAGCAACCTAAAAAAGCACGCTATCGATTTTGTGAATGCTGAAAAAGTCTTTACAGGCTCGACATTCACGTTTGAAGATAACCGTGAAAACTATGGAGAACAGCGTTGGGTAACGCTTGGACTCTTGGGCATGAAAGTTGTTGTTATTGTACATACTGAAACCGAAGACGAAATACGTATTATTTCCATGCGTGAGGCAAACAAAAATGAACAACTTCTCTTCTTCAGAAACCTCTAATGATCGTGATGAATATTCCGAAGTAACACAATCAGATTTAGATCGGGCAAAGTTTCGTATTGCACTTAAACCTATGCCACGTAAGCAAAGTATTACTATTTCCTTAGATGCCAATCTTATTGAGTATTTCAAATTGAAGGCGGGAGAAGTTGGCTATCAAAGTCTGATTAATGAAATTTTGCGCCAAGCAAAGGAACAGGAAGAATCGGGGAAAGTTTTACAATAAACTACTAAATCAAAGCATAATAACCCTTCAACCCGATCGCCTATTTCCCTCAACACTAAACAGCGATCGCCCATTCACTACCCACAAAACCCGATCGCCTAAACCTCAAAACCAAACTGCAATCACCCCCTCACCACATACAAACCCGATCGCCTAAATCTCACCACAAAACAGCGATCGCCACATCAACACCCACAAAACCCGATCGCCTATTCCCTCAAAATCAAACAGCGATCACACCCCTCATCACCCACAAAACCCGATCGCCTATTCCTCAAATCAAACAGCGAAAATCATTTTAATAATGCTCGAAATCCTGCTTGATTGAAATGGTCATCAGCAGTTAAGGCTTCGGTAATTGAATGACTTTGCATAACTACGAATGAAATACAATCAACTAATCCCCATTCTTTATCTTGGCGGCTTCTGAATAATTGAAATGCAGCGTCATATAGTTCATTTGTTAGAGGAACTATTTTAACGTTTGGATCTGATTCTAGTGATTCAAGAAGTTGGATTGCGGCGGCTCTATATTTTTGTTTGGAAAGTGCATTTCCAATTTCCAATAAAATTGCTTGAGTGGTTACTAGGCATATATTTTGAGATTCAATCTGTTCAGCTAGTTCTACTGCTTTTGCATGGTTTTGATCTGTAATTGCGGATAGTGCGATCGCAAAGGATGTATCTAAAAAAAATTCACGCATTTTCTGAGATATCTTCCCCATAAAGGTATTGATCGATGTTTTCTGACCAATCGGGTTTGCCTTGCAAGTTTAAAGATTTAGCAGTTTGTAAGAATGATTTTTTGGGTGGTTTTGCATCAGGCAAAAGACTTTCAACAATAATCCGTACTCTTGTGCCTGATTTGATGTTTAGAGGCACTTCAGGAACAAGGGTTACGCCATCAAAGAGAGCATCTAAGGTTTGAATCATAATTTTTTGCTTATGCTGCTTTGCTGACATTATATCTTTATTTACAGAACGATCGCCCCTCATCACCCACAAAACCCGATCGCCTTTTCCCACATCATCAAACAACGATCGCACCCTCAACACCCAACACCCGATCGCCTATTCTCTGCAAATCAACCAGCGATCGCACCCTCATCACCCATAAAACCCGATCGCCTATTCCCCACATCAAACAGCGATCGCCCCTCACCAAGCCTAAAAATTATTTGATAAAATCAGGTATTACCATCAAAAAGGCAATGGCTATGAAAAGAGATATGAATCTAATTCGCGAACTTGTCTTACGGTTAGAAGATTCTAAAGCAGAACTATATGTATCAACTTTACAAGTGGATGGATACTCGGAAGAAGAAATTGCTTACAATGCCTACCTATTAATTGATAGTGGACTAGCAGAAGGCAAGAAATCTACAAAATACAATCAAATGGCAGACGTTCTTCCTGTAGCCAAGACCTTGACTAACTTAACTTGGGAAGGTTACGAATTTTTCGACTCCATTAAAAATAATTCTGTCTGGCAAAAAACACTTAATTATGTGAAAGATAAAGGCGGTAACGCACCGTTTGCAGCCATAGCTCAGCTTGCTGTATTGTTTGCTAAGCAAAACTTGGGATTGCAATAGAATAATGAGGTATTGTGGTGTAAAGTCTGTAATTTTAGTTGCTGATGTATGGATTAGTATAGGTATCGAATGGTAAAAAAAACAAACTGGCGCTCGTTTGAAGAAGCTCGTACTTTTGTCCATCAGCTTAATTTACAAAGCAGAAGAGAATGGTCAGATTGGACAAAAACTGAATCCAAACCGAAAGATATCTGAGAACTTGCACCATTCTGGAAAGGGGTTGCAAAGAGAGTAAAGATGTGAAAAAAAGGGCGTAGTAGTAAATTAAATAACGATTATGGAAAGCATCGTTAAGCACGCCCAAGGTTTAGTGTATAGCCTAATTTGTCTGATGCCAAGTGTGTATCAAAAAGCAAGTCTGAATGCAATATTAGGGCTATTTCTGGAAGCGCAAGGGCATCCCTATCCAGAACATACACAGGTAAAATCAGCGAGTGCATTAAGCCGATTTCTCAATCACTATAACTGGTCAACAAGAGGACTAATTCGAGCAACAAGGCTGTCAATTTTGGGGCAAATCGCCAAGCATCGCCCATCGAAGAGAGTGCCATTAAAGATACTGATAGACCTGACCACCTTAGAAAAAAGCGGCAAGTTTTTACATTTGAGCAATCCCACCCCAAACGAACCAGACCCATGGGTGAGAATCCTCAACGGAAAGCGAGGACTACATCTGGTTGTACTGTATCTGGTCTATGGAGAGTGGCGCGTACCATGGAGTTTTAGAGTATGGCGCGGCAAAGGATACTCCAGTCCCTCTGACTTAGCTTGTAAGTTATTGGGGACAGTACCCAAGCAACTAACCCAAGGCAAGACTGTGATTGTCCTTGCTGATACTGAGTTTAGTACGGTGAAGTTTTTCAATGCTGTCCGCGCCAAGTCTTGGCGCATCGTTGTCGGTGTCCGCAACAATCGTAAACTTCAAGATGGACGTACCGTCAAACAACTTTATCCCCATGGCAAACGTGGACAACTAATTTTACTGGAAGGGCTAAGTACGCCTTTGACGATCTCTTGGTTCTGGCTCAAAAGAGCCGATAGTAAACGGGAGTTACGCTTTGTGGTCTCTTCTCATCCTTATTCTGGCGCTTATCTGGTGATGTTAGGTCGTAAGCGTTGGGCGATTGAGGGATTCTTCAAAACCATCAAACATCGCTTTGGTTTGCATTGTTTTGGGCAATCTACAAAACTTGGCGTTTATCGTTGGCTTATCCTCTCTCTGCTTTCTTATCTTTTGGCTCATTGGATTGATCAATGGTCGTTTCCTCCCATCTTGGACTGGAAAGCTACCTGTGATTTAACCCTTTCTGTTTTATTCCCTTCTGTCCTTTGGTTGAAACTTCTCAGGTATCTTCAAATTAGTGCCGATATTGCTGCTCGTCATGGCTTTGAAATTATTCTCAAACCCATTCCCACTTGACTCTTTCACGAATGCTGCAAGATCTCAGATATACCTGCTGACCCTCGACAGATTTATAAAGATAATGGCTGGACTGGTTGGGGTGACTGGTTAGGTACAGGAACAGTTGCTGTATTCAATCGAAATTATCGATCATTTATAGATGCTCGACAGTTTATACATCAGTTAAACTTACAAAGTAGGCAAGAATGGATAGCTTGGATAAGCTCAGGGAAGAAGCCAAATGATATCCCTAATAATCCTGCTGGGGTTTATATGAATTCAGGATGGAGTGGATGGGGAGATTGGCTGGGGACAGGGATAATTGCAGTTGTTGATCGTAGCTTTTTACCTTTTGAGGAAGCGCGAAAGTTTGTTCATAAACTTCAGTTAAAAAATAATCAAGAATGGACAACATGGAGAAAATCAGAAGCCAGACCTGATAACATACCGTCTGCTCCTGAAAAAGTTTATAAAGATACGGGTTGGGAAAGTCTAGGTGATTGGCTAGGTACAAATGTAGTTGCTCCGCAAAATAAAAGTTACCGATCATTTGAGTCTGCAAAACTATTTGTCCATAAACTTCAATTACAAAGTAGGCAGGAATGGAATAATTGGGTAAAAACTAACTTGCAACCTGATGATATTCCTGCTGATCCTACTAAAGTTTACAAGAATCAAGGTTGGAAAGGTTGGGGTGATTGGTTAGGAACTGGTACAGTTGCAGTCTTTAATCGTAAATATCGCTCATTTGAGGAAGCTCGTAAGTTTGTACATCAACTTAATATCAAAAGTAGGCAAGAGTGGATAGAGTGGACAAAATCAGGAAATAAGCCTGAAGACATCCCTACTAATCCTCATGATGTATATAAGAATAAAAGTTGGTTAGGTTATGGAGACTGGTTAGGTATCATCAATTTATGGCGACCAAATGCCATTCTGAGCTTTTTATATAGCCTAAAGCCTATCTTATTAAGCTTAGAGTCTTCTGAACTTTATGCAATCATGAGACAAAATGGCATGATTGCCTCTCTTGGGAACAAACAGAAAAATGCTGAAACACTTAAAAAGATTAAAGATTTAGGTTCTGATGAAGATCAAGATAAAGAAGCTAAATTTAATGAGATAGTTAATCAGTTAGAAGAATTAACAAACAAAGAAGAAAGTAAACCCGAAAATACTGAAAGTGATCTTGATGATGATGTAGATACCGAAGAATTAGAAAAAGATGTAGTTCCTGATGACTCTAAGACTGTATCTAATGACCTACCTCAACTAAAATCCTTTGACTCTCTAAAAGCAGTTGATTTACTTGTAGAAGCAGGAATTACCTCAGATTATGAAACCATAGAATTTCTAATCTGTAATCGCGTTAGCGCCCTATGGCAAACCTGCCTAAACAACGACCCCACCTTTGACCTAGACAGACTTCGCAACGAAACAGGCGGCACATACTTTCAGACGATCCGCGATCGCTTCCTCAGTCAACACGATGGCGCAGCAAACCTAACCATACCCAACGGCTATAACTTCCCATATCCACCCAACCTGATGCAACGCCTCACTGCCTATCGCATCCTCACGGAAAGAAGGATCGGCAACTGGTCAGGAGTTGGCGCAGGGAAAACCATATCCGCTATCTTTGCCAGTCGCGTCATTAACGCCAAATTCACGATCATCATCGCCTTTAACAGCACCATCGAAGGATGGGCAAAAGCGATCGCCCAAGTCTATCCCGACAGCATCATTTACCAAAAAGAACGCGGTGAAATCAGCGTAGATCGCAAACAACATAACTATCTCATCCTCAACTTCGAGAAATTCCAACAACCCTACTCCGCCGAACTTGTCGGCAACATCCTCGCCAATCACCAGATCGATTTTGTCGTCATCGATGAAATCCAAAACGTCAAACAACGCGATCCCAGTCCCAACAAAGAAAGCAAACGCCGCAAAACCCTTAACTACCTACTCTCCGAAGCATCCCGCCAAAATCCTGAACTCTGCGTCTTAGGCATGAGCGCCACACCCGTAATCAACAACCTCTACGAAGCCAAGGCACTGCTAGAAATGACTAGAGGCGAAAAATTTGACGAGCTGAAAACCTTCAGCACAATCGCCAATGCCCTTGCCATGCATGAAAAACTGATGCTTCATGGCATCCGCTATCGTCCCAATTACAAGATTGCGATCGCCGAAAGCTTTCCCGAAATCTCAGGCGAACACCTGCGCCCCCAACTCATCGCCGCCATCAAAACCAGCCCCCTCGCCGTCGAGCAAGTCCTCCTCTCAGCTAAAATCGACACCATTATCGCCCATCTCAAAACAGGAACCCTCATCTATACCCACTATGTCGATGGTATGGTCGAACCACTCCGCAAGGCGATCGCCGCCGCAGGTTACAAGGTGGGCTTATTCACAGGCGTAGAAGATACTAAAGACCGTGATTCCGCCAAACAGAAATTCATCGCCAGAGAAATCGACATTCTCATCGGCACGGCTCCCATCGGCACAGGCGTAGATGGACTGCAATATGTCTGCGATCGCCTGATTATTGCCAGCCTCCCTTGGACTCATGCCGAATACGAGCAACTAGTCGGGCGCATCTATCGCCAAAAATCATCCTTTGCTAAAGTCGAAGTAATCATTCCCCAAGTTATCCTCGACCATCAAGGCGATATCTGGTCATGGGATCGCCAATACCGATGGAGTCGCATCCAATGGAAAAAGTCCCTCGCTGACACCGCGATCGATGGCGTAATTCCCAAAGGCGAACTCGCATCGGAAAAAGTCGTCCTCCAAAAAGCAGGAGAAGCCCTACAAACATGGATCAATCGCGTTGACAGTGGCGACATCTACGAAATCAACCGTGAAGAGTTACGCGTCACCTTACCCGAAGCGATCGCTAAAATCCTACAACGCCGCTTTGGGGACTTCTCAGCGATGAACAACCGCTTCAATAATTCCTACAGCCACACCACAGGCGATCGGCTCAAAGCCAATCCCGAAGAATGGTATCAATACCACCACCTCTATCGCGCCGCCCGTGAAACATGGCAGGAAATTCCCTACGAAAAAATTGCCGAAAAACTTCAAAACTATACCAATCTCCAGATCGGTGACTTCGGTTGCGGTGAAGCCAAACTCGCCGAATTACTTCCCAATCACCAAGTCCATTCCTTCGACCACATCGCCATCAACGCAAAAGTACAAGCCTGTGACATCTCCCATACACCTCTCCCAGATGCAACCCTCGATGTCGCCATCTTTTCCCTATCTCTTATGGGTCTAAACTACGCTGACTATCTTCAAGAAGCCCATCGCACCCTCAAGGGCGGCGGCAGTCTCCTCATCGCTGAAACCATCACTCGATGGATAGATAAAAAACAAGAATTGCTAGATTTAATCGACAGTTTAGGATTTACCGTTGTGAAAGAACAAACAAGCGATCGCTTCCTTTACATCAATGCTACAAAACCTTTGATATCGATCATCTGAACAAATTCTATGGCGCTTGTTAAGCGATCGCACATAAATAACGTTCACAAGCTGAAGAGCGTATAAAAGTCACGAGCTTATACTTAACATAACTTTGCTTGACATTATATATAAGTATAAGGTCTAGGATGATGCCATTAAAATTCGTGAGTAACTGTCGATGAGTCACCTAGCTAACCGTCTGCGCGAAGGTACACAGAAATCACATACTGCCGCAGAGAACACTGCATTTATGAAATGCTTTCTCAAGGGAATTGTGGAGACCGTTCCTTTTAGGAAATTATTGGCAAATCTTTATCTTGTGTATAGCACCCTCGAAGAGGAATTTCGTCGGCATCAGCAACATCCTATTGTTGGCAAATTATATTTCCAAGAACTCAATCGCCAACAAAATTTAGAACAGGATTTAGCCTTCTATTATGGTGAAAATTGGCGTTCCGAAATTGTGCCTTTAAAAGCAGGACAAGCCTACGTCGATCGCCTCAAGGAAATTTCTAATACTGATCCTGCGTTGCTGATTGCCCATTCCTATACCCGTTATATGGGCGATTTATCTGGCGGTCAAGCCTTGAAGCATATCGTGCGATCGGCACTCGACTTACCCGATGAGCATGGTACAACTTTTTACGAATTTGACCAATTGCCAACGGTAGAAGCCAAGAAGGATTTTAAAGATAAATATCGTCAAGCTTTGGATTCCCTTGAGGTGGATGAGGCAACGGTTGAAAGAATTGTCGAAGAGGCAAATTATGCTTTTACCCTCAATCGGAATGTGGTTGATGAGTTAGAAGCAGATGTGAGAGCGGTCATTGATCCCCATGTATTTGAACTACTAACCAAACAGGATCGGGTTGGTAGTACCGAACGTCGTGGACATCCTGTAACGGTATAGCGAGTTTTCATTCAATATTTTTAATAAAGCTTATAAGATTTGATGAATACATTAGAGCAAACAGTTAAGTTCGACATTAACCTCTTACATAAGTACAACCAGCCCGTACCAAGATATACAAGTTATCCTCCTGCAACAGAACTCCACGAAAATTTTGAACAAATCGATTTTCGTGGAGCGATCGCTGCAGGAAACTTGCAGAAGACACCACTATCCCTCTATGCCCATATTCCCTTTTGTGATGCGCCCTGCTATTTTTGCGGCTGCAACACCGTAATTAGCACTCGCAAAGAAATTGCGGAACCCTATCTAGGATATTTGATTCGCCATATTGAGCAGGTTGCCGCAACGGTAGATCGCGATCGCCTCGTCCAACAAATGCACTGGGGCGGCGGCACTCCCAATTATTTCTCTTTCGATCAAGTGGAACGTCTGTGGCATTCTTTCCAAAAGCATTTTACCTTTGAGCAAGATGCCGAAATTTCCATTGAGGTCAATCCGCGATCGCTAACTAAAGAATATCTACAGGGCTTAAGAGATCTCGGCTTTAACCGTATTAGCTTTGGCATTCAGGATTTTAATCCCCAAGTTCAAGAAGCAGTCAATCGGATTCAACCTGAAGACATGCTCTTTGATGGAATGCGCTGGATGCGTGAAGTGGGATTTGAAGGCGTGAATGTGGATTTAATCTATGGATTGCCCTATCAAAACCTAGAGACATTCCATGAAACCCTCGCGAAAACCATTGCTCTCAATCCTGATCGCGTTGCCGTATTTAACTTTGCCTATGTGCCTTGGCTAAAGCCTTTACAAAAGAAGAAGATCGATCCCGCAACTTTGCCTTCCCCTGAAGAGAAGTTGCAAATCATGGAAATGACAATTGAAACTTTGACCAAGCATGGCTATGTGTTCATTGGTATGGATCACTTCGCTAAGCCCAATGATGAATTAGCGATCGCGCAACGTCAAGGAAAACTACACCGCAATTTTCAGGGATATACCACCAAGCCTGAGTCTGACCTCTTGGGATTTGGGATGACTTCGATCAGTATGCTGCAAAATGTCTATACCCAAAATCATAAGGGCTTGCAAGACTTTTACAAGGCGATCGATGCAGGTGAGTTACCCATCGAACGTGGTGTCAAGCTGAATGCCGATGACATTTTGCGTCGTTCCATCATTATGGAATTGATGTGTCAATTTGAACTTTCACAGAGGGAAATTGAATCTAAATATCATCTAACCTGCGATCGCGATTTTGGTAAATACTTTGCCGACGAACGCTTAAAGTTGCGCCAGTTAGAGGCTGATGGCTTGATTGAATTGAGACAAGACCACATTGAGGTTAAGCCTGCGGGAAGGTTGCTGATCCGTAATATTGCCTCGGTCTTTGATAGCTATCTCGTCAAAAACGAAACAGGCAGATTTTCTAAATCTATTTAACTGATGTTACGTGAAATAGATATCGCCCTCACCCCCCAGCCCCCTCTCCCATTAAGGGAGAGGAGGAGTAAGACTAAATTCTTGTTCCCCTCTCCCAAAAGGGGAGAGGGGCTAGGGGTGAGGGTCTTGTAAGCTTCCACATAACACCAGTGATTTAGCGCAAAGTGCTAAACCGATGTATCTATTATTAATTTCTATGACATTGACTTTGACGAAACCGATCGCTTATTGGCATACAGACTATGAAACTGGCAACTTACAGGTAGATCAAGAACATCAAGAACTCTTTGAAATCGTGAATGTTTTGCATGATGCCGTGGTCACAAAGCAGGACTTTGACACCATGTATGAAATCTTAAATCGCTTAGCTAGTCACACAGTTGAGCATTTTCAGACCGAAGAAACCTTAATGTTGTCCATCAATTATCCTGACTATGAGCGACATAAACAGACCCATGATCATCTCGTCAATAAGGTGTCTCATCTACTAAAGAAATTTCGCGATCGCGATGCCATTACTACCGATATCACCCAATTCCTGACTGAATGGCTGTCTCACCACATCAAGGGTGAAGACCAGAAGATGATTCGCTTCTTTCAAAAAGACAATTTTAATGAGAGCGCAAAGCGCTCTCATTAAAATCCAATATTTTTAAACTTTATATAACTAATTACTACTATGGTTTCTATCCAATCTAGACCCGAACCCGAACTCCTCCGTGATGGCATTAAAATTCCTGTTAAAGAAACTCTATTAACACCAAGGTTCTACACCACCGACTATGATGCGGTTGCCCAGATGGATACTTCTTCGCAACAGGCGGAACTTGAAGCTGTGGTCGAAGAACTGCGTACTGACTACAATCGCAATCACTTCAAGCGCGATAAGGAGTTTGAACAGTCTTGGGAACATATTGATGAGGAAACCCGCGCCGCCTTCATTGACTTTCTAGAGCGTTCTTGCACTTCCGAATTTTCAGGCTTTCTGCTGTTTAAGGAATTATCGCGTCAACTCAAAGATCGTAATCCTCTCTTATCGGAAGCCTTTAACCTGATGGCTAGAGATGAAGCACGCCATGCAGGCTTCTTAAATAAAGCAATGAAAGATTTTCATCTATCGCTGGATTTGGTCAATATGACGAAAAAACGCAGCTATACCTTCTTCAAACCAGAATGGGTAATTTACTCGGTTTACCTCTCTGAGAAAATTGGTTATTGGCGCTATATTCTCGTGCATTATCATATGCAGAATCATCCTGAAAACCGCTTCTATCCTCTTTTCAAATACTTTGAAAGTTGGTGTCAAGATGAAAATCGTCATGGCGATTTCTTTAAGGTGCTATTGCGATCGCAGCCCGATTTATGGGGAACATGGCAAGCCAAACTCTGGGCGCGTTTCTTCCTGTTGACCGTATTTGCCACCCACACAATCACTGTATTTGAACGGGCTGATTTCTATAAATCCATCGGTTTAGATGCTCGCCAATACAATAAGGACGTGGTGATCAATACTAACAAAACCTCGATCAGTGCCTTTCCTGCGGTATTAGATACCAGTCATCCCGAATTTTTCCCTAGATTAGAGAAATGTGCTGACTACAATTTCCAACTGATGGCAATTAATGATAGCGATCGCCCCCAATTTGTGAAGACCTTACAAAAATGGCCCCTATTCCTCGCAATTTTCTGGCAATTGCTACTGGTGTATCTACTCAAACCCATTGATGCTGAAGCTCAACGGGGCAAAGTTCATTAAAAATTAGCCTGAACTTATTTCACTAGAAATGATGACGCAAAGCGTCATCATTTCTAGTACAGAGGGTTGTCTCTGTACCTCTCTTGCTTGAAAAGCGCTATAAAATTGGCAGATTTAGAAGTGGAAGAGATAGAATAAAACTTATGTTTACCATGTCTTAACCTGATGTCAGACACACTTACGGTGGAAGCATTACCGATTTTAGCGATCGCACCAGCCCAACTTTTACGGGGAAACGGGATTTTAGCGCAACTCCCGAAATATTTGTCACGCTATGGGAATAAAGCTCTAGTCATTGCTGGGGAAACCGCAGGTCAAGTTACTGCAAGCTATTTCCAAAATACCGATCGCGAAATTATCCATGCACCAGCGATCGCCGATTGCAGTGATGCAAATTTAGCAATGCTGCGTCGCCTCGTCCAGCAGGAAAATCCCCATGTGATTGTCGGTATTGGTGGTGGCAAAGTCCTTGATACTGCGAAATTAGTCGCCCATCAATGTCAGTTACCGATTGTCACCGTACCGACCACTGGTGCAACCTGTGCCGCATGGACAGCCCTTAGCAATGTCTATGATGCTCATGGAGCCTTTGATTATGACGTGACCCTCGATCGCTGTCCTGACATGATGTTTGTGGACTATGACGTAATCGCTACGGCTCCCAAGCGCACCCTCGTCTCAGGCATTGGCGATGCGATCGCCAAATGGTACGAGTCCTCCGTCAGTAGTGGCAGTAGCGAGAAAACGATGGTCATCGCCGCCGTACAAGAAGCAAGAATCCTGCGTGATATTTTGTTTCAAAAGTCTGCCGAAGCGATCGCTAACCCCAATAGTCAAGCATGGCGCGAAGTTGTCGATGCATCGGTATGTCTTGCGGGTGCGATCGGTGGGATCGGTGGCGCAAATTGTCGCACTGTCGCCGCCCATGCGGTTCACAATGCATTAACGCATCTGCATCAAACCCACGGCACATTGCATGGCGAAAAGGTTGCCTATGGCATTTTGGTGCAATTGCGTCTAGAGGAATTTCAAGGCAATCAACTCGCTGCTTCGTCGCGGCATCAATTGCTGAAGTTTTATCAAGAGATTGGCTTACCGACCACCCTTGCCGATCTCGGCTTAAGTCAAGTCACTCTTGCCGAATTAGAACATATTGCCGCGATCGCCTGTCAGCCCAATTCCGATATTCATCGCTTACCCTTCACTGTTTCCCCTAGCCAAGTTCTGGCGGCGATGGTTTCTACTACCAGTCCAATTACCGCCACCGTCTAAATAAAAAGCCTCGCAAAGCGAGGCTTTTTATTTAGCGAACACTGGGTAATTCAATTTCGATCGCCTGTTGTTGCATTTTTTTGAAGACGTTATAAAAGCCATTGGCGCGAGATGGCGTAAGGCTGGCGACTAAACCTGTGTCTTTAATAAAGTCGGGTGTGAGCAACTCAATTTCCTTTTGGGTTAAGCCGCCCATACAGACCGATAGCAAACCGACAAATCCTTTACTAATCAGCGCATCCGAGTCACCTGCAAATACGACTCGCTCGTTGGTATCTAATTTCGCTACCACATATACCTGTGATACACATCCCTGCACTTTGTTTTCAGGGGTTTTGAGAGTTTCGGGAAATGCTTCGAGTTTCTTCCCGTATAAAATCAGTTGCTCATAACGTAGCTTTGGATCGGAGAGCCTCTGAAATCGCTGGACAATGCGATCGATGGCTTCAGGTAAATGGGTCGGGCTTGACATTAGCTTTGGAAATATTTGGAAATGATTTTCAAGATTTAGACAGAAAATCTTAGAGCTATTCCAGTTTAAAGGATCTGATCGCATCTTGTGGGGCGATCACCTAAAATCTATCGTCACAAGTTAACAAGGCGATCGCCCAATTATCTATCCAGTTCAGGCATAATTACGGGAATTTCTTGATTGCGATTCTTTCTGTAAATTCTAAAATCACTATCTAGTGTTATAACTGAACTCTGAGTGTAAATTTCTGACATCCGCACTAGACAAGCATCTGCTATGGACATTGGTACAGATTGATAACGCCGCATTAAGGATTATTATCGAGAATGACACTTTTTGACATTATTTACCAAATCCTTCCATGTATTTGGGGTTATAAGATAAATCTTCGAGATTACTATCTAAACAACCGATAAAGTCTTTGGCAGCTTCAGCAAAAGAAATCTCTTTCTCCTCAGTTCTTATGTTTGTTTGGCTATCACTAGGTTTACTTACTTTGAATTCTAGGAACTCAATAAATCTAATCACTTCGTTATGTTGTTCGGCGGGTAAATTTTTGATTTTGGCGATCGCTATTTCTAAGGTGGTCATTTTATTTTTCTCACGCTTAAGTTATTCGTAGTTTAGCAAAACATCAGTAGCTAAGGCGATCGCCTAAAATCTATCATCACGAATTAGCAAGGCGATCCCTTCAAAGAAACCAAAGATCGTAAATTAAGCTAATGTAGATACAATATAGATACATTGACGGTGATTTTTATGACTGCCGCGATCGCGAAGTGGGGTAATAGTTTAGCTGTACGCATTCCGCAAGCTATAGCTGAACAGGTACAAATTCAGGCTGGAAGCGAAATCAATATTGAGATTATTGATGGCAAGATTGTTTTGACACCGCATCGACGTAAAAAATACACTCTAGATGAATTGCTGGATGGGATGACTTCCGAGCATCTCCATGCAGAAACTTCTACGGGTGTTTCTGTTGGGAATGAGGCATGGTAAAGCAATACATTCCAGATCGTGGTGATATTGTTTGGTTAGATTTCGATCCACAGGCTGGGCATGAACAATCTGGGCATCGTCCTGCTTTTGTGATTTCGCCGATCGCCTATAATCAAAGGTCAAATTTGGCTCTGCTTTGTCCGATTACTTCTAAAGTTAAGGGATGGAAGTTTGAGGTTCTACTCACGGATACTAAGACTAAGGGAGTGATTCTTGCGGATCAGATTAAGAGTTTGGATTGGCAAGCGAGAAGGATCGATTTTATTGAGAAGGCTTCTGTAAGTATTATTGATGAAGTTATCGGCAAAATTGAGGCGTTATTAACCTAGTGTCAAATTTGGGGGGTAATCAAGGCGATCGCCTATATCCTTCATCACGAATTAGCAAGGCGATCACTAAATATACAAATCATGATTTCACTGTGTCAACATACCAATCTTGAAGAGAAAGCTCAGCGATTTCTATTGAACGTAAACACAAACTATAAATATATTTAGCTGACAAGTTAGTTTCAATAAATATACCGTTTTTTAATTTTCGAGTACTACGAAAACTTTTTTCATCAGCCCCTACTAGTCTAGGAAACTGTTCCATAATCTTTTTGAAATGCTCTGGCTCAATTTCAGCAATATTATTTAAAGTAATCTCTAAAACATCCCGCCAACTTTTTACTGAATATTCTTCTCCAAGCATGAACAATAATTTAGGAACTTTTCCAGTTAATACATTAGGTTCAATTGTTCCTACAGATTCATCCCCAAAATAGCTCCAAATTTCAATGATACGATTTGCTAAGTAATCGGCTCTAGTTTCAATAGTTTCTCTTTTCCATACATCACATTTCTCAAAATACTTATTTAGTTCAAGATGACTTTTCTTGTATTCATTTCTTTTAGTAATAAAATCAGAATTAGAAAGCTCAGAATTATAAGCTGTCAGAGTTAGATTTCCCAATGAATGAAGAAATAAATCATGTGTAATTGACCAATCTTCGCCCAGATGGTCTTTCCACCAGTTATTCAAGGTTTGGGGCATTATATGTTCTATTGAGACTTTACTAAGATCTACTTGTTCTTTATGTTGAAATGATTCTTCAAGAGATTCTAATATTAATTTAGCCTTTTCAGTTCGATTACTTCCATACAATTTAACATCTAGCAATCTTTCCTTAAATGAACTATCTTTTGGATAATCTTTAGACTGAAGAATGATTTTGAGGCGTTCAACAAATGAACCAGAAGTAACATTAGGATCTTTGATGATTTGAGAATATAGCAGGGCAAAAATTCTGTTCAGTCCTCTTGTTTGAACATCACAAACAAAACGCCGCAAAATAAAGTTTTCAAGTGTTTGGAAAACAGATATGAATTCATCTTCAGAAATTTTATTTTGTATCCATTCTTCATAGCAATTTAATAGAAACGGATAAACGGTTGCAACTTCTAAACGATCAATACGCTTTAAATATTTACGAATTTTTGGGTTGTTTTCTAGTTCTGGATTTAGTAGTCGTGAATAGTAGTCTGCAAATTTATGTAAGTCCTGAAGATGTGGTAGTGCATCATCTTGTTTGATTTTCTCTTTAATTTGTAAATAAATCTCATTTTGCTTGACATCTATGGTGTCCTTAGTGAGGTAATGTCGAATAAATTCAGTTAAGCCTGCGCCTAAAAGCGTTTCCATTGGTTGCCAATATTGCTTATAGATGGATTCTTGATTATCTGAATGAATTCGCATAAAAAAGTAATTGCGAATTAAATCTGCTTGAGTTAAAGCCCGCCCTTTGGCGTTGAGGCTCTCAAAAACAAGATAAGGGTCGTCTTCGGTACTAAGGACTACACTAACAATTGAGAGATTGTTACAAATTATCTTATGGATTTTATAGATATCCGCAAGATTCTGTCTGATTTTTCTTAAGAAGAAGTTATAGCATTCTTGTATTTCAGATGAATTGACTTCAGATTCTGCTCTAATTAACTTATGAAAGACCTCACGATCTATCTGTGTTGGTTGCAATTTATAATAATCCAGCCCCTTTTTGTAAGGATTAACCAAGATCGTATTATTGATTTCTGCAACTAGTTCTTCATCTTTCGTTTCTTTTGCGCGATCGCGAATAGCGCACAATAAGATAAAAATAGTTGTCAGACGTTGCTGACCGTCAATTAATAAGTATTTACTTACACCTTCAGGAATTGAAGTTGTGGGTATTGTGACTATAGAACCCATAAAGTGAGTGCGGGGATTGTCAGACTCACTAAGTTCGATAAGATCGTCCCATAGCATTTGCCATTCAGACTTTTTCCAGCTATAAGGACGCTGAAACAAAGGTACAACATATTGTTTTGTGCCTTCGATAATTTGTTGTAGTTTTGTTTCAGATGCTTGCATTACTCAGTTATCCCCAATGTTGTTTAAGGTTTAGATGTTACAGATTATAATCCTAATAATTCTAGCAAATTTTGAGAGATAAGATTTTTTCGATTTTACAAAATACAGCAAATTCCGAACCGATATTTCATCATTAGAGAGAAACAATGAAAATGATATCTATTCAAGTAGATGAAAACATTGCTAGAGAGTACAGCAAAATAACTCCTGAGCAACGAAAGAGAATTGAATACTTATTTACTCTATTAGTACAACAAGAGCTAAAAACAATATCACTTATGCAAAGCATGGATGCTCTTGCAGATGAAGCCTCACGTAATGGACTAACCCCTGAAATATTAGAATCAATTCTTGCTGATGATAAATAATTCCCTTCTGTATCAGATTATTTGAGCTTGTAGTGAATAGGCGATCGCACCTTCGACATCATTAGCGATCGCGAAATTACTAGGGACTAAATAGAGTAACAATCCTAGCCAAAACATCATCAACGATCGCATCTGGCACACTCTCCAACTTTCGAGCCTTACGAGCAGATAAGTCAATAGGACGGGGTTGATCGCAACGAAATACACCTTTAGTGCGAGTTCTAGCATCATCCAGAGAAACAGCAAAACCTGCGGTTCTTGCAAAACTTCCACCCGATGTAATTGGAACCACGATCGGAACTTTGGTTAAAGCATTGAATTTCTCAGGAGAGACAATCAGAACTGGTCTAGAGCCTTGTTGCTCATGTCCTTCCGTTGGATCAAGCGAAACAAGATAAATATCACCACGTTTCACAGTTCATTCCCCACAGGTTCGACATCTAGCCAAATACGATCATCTTCCGTTATCGGCGCATTCGGATTGCACTGTGCTAAAAGCTCATCCAGTGAATACAGTCCATTGAGGGATTAAGTAGTACAGTAACAACACTTAGTAAACCAATTTTTGAAGAAATCTTTTTCTAACAAGTAAGGGAAAACGTTGATTAAATGCTGAAGTAGTTTTTGAGAATGAGGTCTAAGCAATCTAATAAAATATTTGAGAACCGACCACATCATCTCAATTGGATTAAAATCAGGAGAATAGGTGGGTAAGTACAAAATCTTAGCACCTGTCGCTGTAATTGCTTTTGCGACCCCCTCAACTTTATGGCAGTTGAGGTTATCCATGATGATCCTATGCTCAGGACGTAATTTAGGTACTAGGTCATCTTGGACAAAGGTGAGAAAATCTGCTCCTTTCATAGAACCCTGAATCGTTTTCAGGCAAACAATCCCATCAACTGAAATAGCGCCAATTATTGTGTATTTCTGACCTTTGTAAAAGGGACGAAGACTGAATACTCTTTTGCCACATTCACTTCTTGCCACAGAGCGTTCCATCCCCTGCCATACTCCCGTTTCATCAATACAAATCAGATCTTCAGCTTTCACTTCATTCAATGCTTCCCAAAATTCACATCTTTGCTGTTGTACTGCCTCACTTTTTACCTTTTCATGGCGATAGGTCTTTTTTTTAGAGTGATGTTATGCCTCTGGAAAAATCGGCACATGCTGCCTGTGGTCACTGATACTCCTGTTTGTTCTGCTACTTCTTCACAGTACTGCCATAGTGTCCAATCTGGATGCTCTGAGACAATTTCGAGGATTTTCTCCTGATGCGCTTCGAGGGGACTTTTGATTGGACTACCTAATGGTTTGTGGTTTAGTTCTCCTGTCTCTCGGTATTGATTCAGTAGTTTTTGCACTGTTTTCGTCGCGACTTGAAATTGCTTCGCTACTTCCCGAATCGATGTATTTCCTGCTTCGTAGTTTGCTACGATCTTTTCTCTGAGATCTAGTGAGTAAGGTGCCATTTTTTACTCTCTTTTGGGTTTTGCTATCCTAGCTTATCTTGTACTACTCTTTCCCTCAATA
Source organism: Pseudanabaena sp. Chao 1811 (assembly GCF_027942295.1). NCBI lineage: Bacteria > Bacillati > Cyanobacteriota > Cyanophyceae > Pseudanabaenales > Pseudanabaenaceae > Pseudanabaena > Pseudanabaena sp. Chao 1811. The sequence goes on along the minus strand of NZ_CP101416.1, from coordinate 2,204,289 downwards.
GGCTGTATTGTGGTTTTAGTTGAGGTTCAATAATCAGTCTGCCATTATCAACCGCAACCCCCACAGTTGTACCTGATTGTAGGTTCAAAATTTCGAGAACGGCGGGAGGAATCGCTAACATGATCGAGCCACCGACTTTACGGAGATTTGTGGTGTGCATAACTTCTTTATTAGTTATATTTAAATATAACATTAGCAAAAAACTCAAGCGTCATTACCGCAAAAAATAACTTGAACCTTTTGGCTAGGGGCAAATGTCTAAATCAGCGTAAATCGTTAAACATTCGATTCAAGGCGATCGCCAAAGGTAACATTATGAAAAGCTTGATTCTGCCAATTCTTGCCATTACTTCAGTAGTTAGCACCTTCAGCCTAGTTAATCCCAGTTCCGCCTCCGCAGGCACAATCTATAATCGCGAAGTTAATCAACAGGAACGCATTTATAAAGGCGTGCAACAAGGCACAATCAGCCAGCGCGAATACCTAAATCTAGAAAGACGTGAGGCACGTATCGAAGCCCAACGTCGCAATTATCTCAAGGATGGACATTTGAGCAGTCAAGAAGCCGCCCGTCTCACTCGCGAACAAAATCGCGTTTCTAAGGCAATTTATCGCGATCGCCATAATTAACCAAAAGATGGCGCGAAGCGCCATCTTTTGGTTAGCGGGGTGAAATCCGAATAGAGAGAGAGGTTCTCGGTGTTTACATATCAGTACAATAGACTGAGAGTAAACCGTAAAGATTAATTATGATCCCAACCGTAATCGAACAGTCTGGTCGTGGCGAAAGAGCCTTTGATATTTTTTCGCGCCTGCTGCGGGAGCGGATCGTATTTTTGGGGCAACAGGTTGACGACAGCATTGCCAACATCATTGTTGCTCAGTTGCTTTTCCTCGAAGCCGACGATCCCGAAAAAGATATTTTCTTGTATATCAACTCCCCTGGGGGATCTGTGACCGCAGGTATGGCAATTTACGATACGATGCAGCACATTCGCCCTGATGTTTCGACCATTTGTGTCGGTCTGGCGGCAAGTATGGGGGCTTTCTTGCTCACTGGTGGCGCAAAGGGCAAGAGACTATCTTTGCCCCATACCCGTATCATGATTCACCAACCTCTTGGCGGCGCACAGGGGCAAGCCACAGATATCGAAATCCAAGCTAAGGAAATCCTGTATCACAAGAATCGTCTGAATGAGTTGATGGCTTTCCATACTGGTCAGCCCATCGATCGCATTGCTGAGGATACCGATCGCGATTTCTTCATGGCTCCCGATGAGGCAAAGGCTTACGGATTGATCGATGAAGTGGTTAATCAACGCCCAAAGTTTGAAGTTGCAGCATAGTTTTTTATAAGAAGGCTCACGATGTGAGCCTTCTTGTTTATTGCTATTGACTTTCATGGCAACTTGATTAGAAATATATAGGTCATTAATTTCTATCAAGTTGCCTCGTGCAACTAATGTTACGTGGAACCCTCATCCCCCAACCCCTTCTCCCGCAGGAGAAGGGGAGCAAAGCCCATATTATTTTCTTGTTCCCCTCTCCTGCGGGAGAGGGGCTAGGGGTGAGGGCTTTACAACCTTCCACGTAACATTAGTTGCAGGTTGAATTGGATAAAAGGTCATCAAAATTTTCTAGCAGGTTGGCTCCTACGGAGCCAACCTCCTCAGAGTTCATCAAAATACTGTCTGGTGTGTGGAGTTTAGGTTATGAAATTGTTTGGTACGGATGGCATTCGTGGACATGTCGGTAGTTTTTTGACAGCCCCATTAGCCCTAGAAGTGGGGATTAGTGCGGGTAAAATTTTAAAAGAGCGAGTGGAATTGGAGCGCGATCGCCTTAATGCTTCAGTAAAGGTAGCAAAGGTAATTGCGATCGGGCAAGATTCTCGGACATCGGGCGATATGCTATCGGCAGCAATTTCCGCAGGTTTGACGGCAGCAGGTTGGGATGTGTGGCATATAGGGCTATGTCCTACGCCTGCGGTTGCTTATCTCACTGCCAACTCCCCCGAAATCTTTGGCGGCGTAATGATTTCCGCTAGCCATAACCCCCCCGAAGACAATGGCATTAAGTTCTTTGGCGACAATGGCACAAAGCTTTGTAGCGAAACGCAACAGGCGATCGAAGCTTTGCTCGAATCCAGACTTCACGCCGATCTTGTTAATTCCTCTACGGATTGGGGCAAGTATCACGAGAAAGCTCATCTAATTTCTGACTATCAAGATTCTCTGCAAAACTCGATCGCGACAGACTTACAAGGCATCAAAGTCGTCCTCGATCTGGCTCATGGCTCGGCTACTCGCGTTTCCCTAGAGGTATTTCGTAACTTGGGCGCAGAGGTGATTTGCCTCCACCAAGAACCCGATGGCGATCGCATTAATGTTAATTGCGGCTCCACCCATCTCGAACCCCTCCGCGCCGCCGTGAAAGAACATGGCGCAGATATGGGCTTTGCCTTTGATGGCGATGCCGATCGCGTCTTGGCTGTGGATAGTAATGGGCGTGTTGTTGATGGCGATTACATCCTGTATCTCTGGGGTCAGGAGCTAATGGAAAAAAATCAACTGCCCGACAGTGCGATCGTCACGACAGTGATGGCAAATCTCGGCTTTGAAAGAGCATGGCAAAAACTAGGCGGTAACTTAGTGCGTACTGCCGTGGGCGATCAATATGTCCATGCCGAAATGGTGCGATCGGGCGCAATGCTCGGTGGCGAACAGTCGGGTCATGTGCTATGTCGTCACTACGCCGTGAGTGGTGATGGTTTACTTGCCGCTTTGCATCTGGCGGCTCTTGCAAAGCAAAAAGCACCTCTTGCTGAATTAATGGATCAAAGTTTCCATCCCTATCCCCAATTGCTCAAAAATGTGCGCGTCGAGGATCGGGAATTGCGCCGCAATTGGCAAACCTGTGACGCGCTCGTTCAGGCGATCGCTTTAGCAGAACAGGACTTAGGCGATCGCGGTAGAGTCTTAGTCCGTGCTTCAGGTACAGAGCCATTAATGCGGGTCATGGTGGAAGCTGAAACTCTTGATCTGGCGACCCATTGGACAAATAGCCTCACGGGACTAATAGAAAAACAACTAGTCAAGGTTTAAAGATATGGGGAGCTAAGGCTCCCTATTTTTTTAGACATGTTACCTATAATAAATATAGCCGTTGCCGCTTGAGTTCAGATATGAGTCACGTCCAAGCATTCATCCATCCGTCTGAAAGTTGGGGAAATCAGATCATGGATAACCTTGACGCGATGATTTGGTCACTGGCTCTGCCCGATCTCACTCCCATTTATTTCAATGCAACTGCTGTCCAAATTTATCAATGCGATCGCGAAGAATTACTTGCCAATTCGCAGCTTTGGTTAGAGGCGATCGCTATTGAAGATCAGCCCAAAATGCAGGAGGCGATCGCCCAAGCTCAAACATCAGGCTCATCGCATCTCAGTTATCAGTTGCAAATGCCCAACGGCAAAAGATGCGGGTTTTCGGTACGTTGGAAAATCTTTAAAGATGACTCAGGCTTGCCTATTCGCCTTGATGCGATCGCCACTGAAATTAGTGATCAGTATAAAGTCGAGAGTAAAAAGCATCAGGAAATAGAAATTATTTTGGAGGGGGAAAGTCGTTACTATGACCTTATTCAAAGACAAACTGACTTAATTTTGCGTTCACTACCTGACACTACGATCATCTTTGCGAATGAAGCTATTTGTAACATATTGGGATGTGGCTTAGATCAAGTTTTAGGTCAGAAATGGATTGATTTTGCTGATCCCAATGACTTACAAAGAGTCCTAACCAATATAGATTTGCTCAGTCCAGATCAAGCCAGTTTTATTGCTGTCAATCGTGACCGTCGTGCTGATGGTCAAATCGGCTGGACACAATGGATTAATCAAGGGATTTTTAATGCTCAGGGTAAACTGGTTGAAATTCAGTCAGTGGGGCGAGATATCACGGAACTCAAACAATCAGAACTATCCCTGCAACAACTTAATCTCGAACTAGAGAAACGAATTGAACAAAGTAGTATTGATTTACTCCAAAGCGAAGCCCGAAATCTAGCGATTCTTCATGCCTTGCCCGATCTATTACTCTTGCTCAAGCCCGATGGCACTTGTCTACAGTGCATCATGCCTTCATCTCAAAACAAGTCTAAATATTTACCAATCCAACATCACATCTCAGAAGTATTAGAGCCAGAGGATCTCCAAACTCAGTTAAAGATATATGAAACTGCGATCGCTACAGGAGAAGTACAAATCTATGAACATCAGTTAACGAAATTTGGCAAAACTGTCTATGAAGAAGTACGAATTGCTCCCTATTGTGAAAATGAACTCTTAGTAATTGTGCGTGACATTACCGATCGCAAACAAACTGAACAAGAGCTTCAAAATGTCACCGATCGTCTCACCCTTGCCTTAAAATCTGCATCCATTGGCATTTGGGAATGGAATATTGCCAACAATTGTCTAATTTGGGATGAACGCACCTATGAACTCTATGGCGTAAACCCCGATCATGAGCCTGATGCCTATTTAGCATGGGCGAGTCGCGTTCATCCGAGCGATCGCCAATTTGCTGAGAACGAGGTACAGCTAGCTTTAAGTGGCGCAAAAGACTACGAACCCGAATTTCGGATCGTGCTACAGGATGGCAGTATTCGCTATATCAAAGCCTATGCGACTGTCCAACGTAATGATGAGGGTATACCCCAACGGATGCTCGGAATCAACTTTGATATTACCAATCGCAAGTTAGCCGAAGCACAGTTAATCAAAACCGATACCCATCTCAAAACGGCTCAGCGGATCGGGAAGTTAGGTAGTTGGGAATTTGAAGTCAGTACAGGGGTTCTCACTTGGTCAGAAGAAGTATTTCGGATTTATGGACTAGAGCCTAATACAGTGCCGCCCAGTTATGAAGAACTTCAGCAATATATCCATCCAGATGACTGGGAACATTTTCATCATACAGTCCAAACAGCCATCAATCATCAGAAAGCCTACGACCTAGAACATCGCATCATTCAACCTAACGGCAGATTAGTCTACATATTAGCCAAGGGAGAAATGGTGTATGACAACTCAGGACAATTAACTCACATCATCGGCACTGCTATTGATATTACCGATAGCAAAATTGCTGAGCAAAATCTCCAAAATCTCACCGATCGCTTAACGCTCGCCTTAAAATCAGCAGCGATTGGCATTTGGGAATGGGATGTCCCTAACAATATTCTCCTCTGGGATGAACGGATGTATGAACTTTATGGAGTTGTCCCCGACAAATCTACTAATACTTATTTAACTTGGGCAAATTGTCTGCATCCAAGCGATCAAGCAAGCGCTGAATCCGCAATCCAACTAGCCTTCCAAGGGGCAAAAGATTTCGATATCGAGTTTCGGATTATACTCCCTGACGATAGCATCCGCCATATTAAAGCCTATGCCCTAATTCAGAGAAATAGAGAAGGAAAACCAAAGAAGATGATTGGCATCAACTTTGACATCACTGCTCGCAAGTTAGCAGAAGCAGAATTAAAGCGTAGTCACGATTTGCGTGAAGCTATTTTTAACGAATCTACGGATGCCCTATTTCTAGTCGATCCTCACACATTAGTAACTACTGACTGCAATCTTCCTGCTGTCCATTTGTTTGAAGCTTCGGACAAATCAGAACTAATGGGAATCGAAGGGCATATCCTACAAGAATATCAATTTTCTTCAGCAGAACTGGAGCAAATTAATTTAGAACTGTCAACCAAAGGTTTTTGGAGTCAAGAAATTGTCTATATCAGTCTCAAAGGTCACCGCTTTTGGGGTAATCTCGCAGTTAAGCAAATTATCGTGGCTGGTCAAACTATCAACCTAGTCAGAGTTACAGACATTAGCGCTCAAAAGCAATCTGAAGCTAAAATCTTGCAAACATCAAGACAACTAGAAAATACCAATCGAGAATTAGAATCCTTTTGTTACTCTGTCTCCCATGATCTCCGAGCGCCATTACGTCATATCAATGGATTTGCAAATGCATTACAACAGCATCTAAAAAGACAGGAGTTGTTAAATGACCCCAAAATTACGCATTACTTGCAGGTAATTGATAGCAGTAGTCAAAAAATGGGGAATTTAATCGATGGGTTGCTGATTTTGTCTCGCTACGGAAGAAAGCCATTAGAGTCCAAACCAATATCAATTCGTGAACTAGTTGATGAGGCGATCGAGATTGTTCGCAGCGATCCTAACCATAATTCCCTCGTGGAGTTTATGATCGGGGACTTACCCAATACCGTTGGCGATCCGACACTTTTGCAGCAGGTTTTTCGCAATCTCATCGGCAATGCTATCAAATTTAGCCGCAATCAACCCCAACCTCGGATCGAGATTGATAGTCTACCAGATCAGACAATTAGAATTAAAGATAATGGCGTAGGTTTTCAAATGGAATATGCGGATAAACTTTTTGGAGTTTTTCAAAGGTTACATAACGAAAAAGACTTTGAAGGAACAGGAATCGGCTTAGCGATCGTTCAACGCATTATCCAACGTCATGGTGGCTCCATTTGGGCAGAAGGATATCCTAATCAAGGCGCAACCTTTTTTATCAAACTTTAATCAAACTTTAGATTGTGCATTGTTGAAATGTTTTAGAAAATATCACAGGCTATGTATATGGAACCAACTCAAATTCTACTAGTTGAAGATGATCCTAATGATGTCGAGCTAATTCAATTAGCTTTAGATAGTTATAACTTTGTTAATAAAATTGATATCGCCTCAGATGGTGAACAAGCAATTCATTATCTATTTGGACGCGATGGTAATCCTCCCATTCAACCATTGCCAAAACTAGTACTTTTAGATTTAAAGCTACCAAAGATTGATGGTATTCAGGTATTAGAGATGATTCGGAGTTCTCCCCGTACCCATAATCTTGTAGTTGTGGTGATGACTTCCTCTGCGGAAAATCGTGATTTAAAAGCTTGTTACGATTTAGGAGTTAATAGCTACATTGTCAAGCCTTTAGACTTCCAGCAATTTGTGGAGATGTCGCGCCAAGTAGGATTTTACTGGATGATGCTCAATCAGTTACCATCCAGCACTTAGAGTTCTCCGATTTGATAAAGAGCCAGATTTTTGGTTTATGTACCTCTTTGAGATAGGAGGCAAAACTGACGTTTAATTAACGTCAGTTTGAGTTAAGCGAGAAATGGTAAGAATCGCTAAGCGATTCTTACATTTACGCTATGCAAGGCACGGCGTAAATGACAATATCGAACTGACGTTAATTACAAAAGCCAAAAAATGTAGTAAACGTGCAGGTTAAATCATAGCTTTTGAGTTTTTATATTTAATTCGTTCAGGCACTTATTCTTTTTAGATATACTTGAAGTCAGGCATCAATACTTAATGCTTCATTAATAGCAATTTTCAGATCTATAGCATTTTCCAGTCTATCGAAGGCTAGATTTGTGTTCCTCTATCGGTAGGAATACAAGTTTTATAATTCATGCACTGGGAAAGTACGCGATGAGATAATGAATATCTGGGTAAAATAGGAGGTGTCAGCCTTCTTGTCTGTAACTCCCAAGATTACGCACTGCTATAAATATTTAAGATCTAACTTAGCTATAGCAGTTTTCAAAGGGGTATACAGTCATTTGGAAACAAAAAATCAATTGCAGTAAGGCTTTTGAGTTTTTGTTTTGTCTAAGGCGAGACAAAAATTTCAAAGCTCTAAACTTGTGTCTTTGTCTGTAAACCATGAGCAATGTGATATCAGAGTTTGGAGAATTTGCGGGGTCAACCGAACAACGATCACAGCGATCGCTGCATATTTTGATGATTGAAGATGTTGAGGCGGATGTGGAGTTAATCTTACTGACGCTCGAATCAGCAAATATATCTTTCACCTATGATGTAACAGCGACCCTAGTTGAGTGCCAGAAATATTTGCACAGTGCAACCTACGATGTTGTACTTTCGGATTACCGATTACCTAGTTTTAACGGATTACAGGCTTTTAAATTACTCAAAGCATCAGGTCAAGATATTCCTTTTATCTTAATTACGGGGAGCTTAGGGGAAGAGGCAGCAGTAGAATGTATCAAGGCAGGAATGACTGATTATGTTCTCAAGGATCGGTTGTTTCGGTTGCCCAGTGTGCTAGAACGCGCCTTGCAAGAATTTACACTGCGCCGTCAACAAAAAGAAGCGATCGCCAAAATTGAACAGCAAGCATGGCGGGAAACCATCATTAATCGTATTGTCCAAGCGATGCGGGAAACTTTGGTTTTAGAGGATGTCTTGCAAACAACGGCAAATCTCTTACATGAGGCTCTACAAGCCACCTATTGCTTGATCCTTCAGCCAAATAGCGACCAACAAATACTTGTAAGTTATGTGAATAATGAAAACAATGATCCCAATAATAATAATAAGAAGATGCTGGGACTACCATGCGACTTTTTCACCAATTATCATGCCGACTTAATAAGGGGAAAGCAGATTGCAATCCATCAAATCAATGAGATTGTAAAGGAAGAAGTTCGCCAAATTGCTAATAACTCTGGTGTGCAATCATTTGTACTGACACCACTGTTTTATCAACAAGTTTATTTTGGGGGCATTAGTATTTATCAAAATGATCGCGAACGTATTTGGACAGATAACGAACTATCTCTAGTTAAAGAAATCGCCGATCAATGTGCGATCGCCATTCATCAATCAGAACTTTATCAAAATGCACAATCTGAACTGATGGAGCGCAAAAGGATGGAAGAGCAACTTCGCCATGATGCGTTTCATGATGTGTTAACAGGTTTGCCAAATCGAGCCTTATTCCTCGATCGCCTTAGTCATGCTTTACAACTATTACAAAGGCGATCGCATCTCAATTCCGAAGGTCTTACCGATAAGTTTGCAGTTCTCTTCTTAGATTTAGATCGGTTTAAGGTGATCAATGATAGCCTCGGACATTTAGCAGGCGATCAGTTGCTCAAGGTTGTGGCAAATCGCTTAATTGACTGCTTGAGGGGTGGTGATACGGTAGCGCGGCTAGGCGGTGATGAGTTTGTGATGTTGCTGGAAGACATTCAAGAGCTTGATAATGTCATTGAAGTTGTCCATAGAATTCAGGATGCTTTAAAGGTTCCAATATCCTTGGATGGTAATGAAGTATTTATAAGTACTAGTATTGGTATTGCGCTCAGTTCCAGTGAATACACCCAACCTGATCAACTACTGCGTGATGCAGACACCGCAATGTATCAGGCAAAGGAACAGGGTAGGGAGCGGTATGAAATCTTTAATCCCGCAATGCACAAAGAAGCGCTCAAAAAGCTCCGCTTAGAGAATGAGTTGCGAAGAGCAATTGAACGACAAGAGCTACGAGTATATTACCAACCAATTATTTGTCTGAAATCATCACAGATACTAGGGTTTGAAGCTCTTGTGCGTTGGCAACATCCTGAGGATGGTTTGATTTCACCTGCGGAATTTATTCCCCTTGCGGAGGATATCGGACTCATTGGGGCGATCGACTTTTGGGTATTGCAAGAGGCTTGCACCCAACTACACAAGTGGCAAGCTCAGTTTCCTCTAGCAAAAACTATGACAATCAATGTTAACTTATCTGGGAAGCACTTCACTAAGCCAGATTTGATTCGTAAAATAGAACAAATACTAGAAAGTAGCAATCTAGATAGCTCTCATTTAAAGATAGAAGTTACGGAAAGTATCTTAATTGAAAAAACTTCCTTAGCGACACAAATTTTAAGCGATCTCAATGCCAGAAATATTCAAGTTTGTATTGATGATTTTGGGACAGGCTATTCTTCGTTAAGCTATTTGCATCGTTTTCCCATCCATACTCTCAAAATTGATCGTTCATTTATTACAAGTCTTAAAAATGAGTCTGAACATTGTGAAATCGTCAAAGCGATTATTATTTTAGGGATCAATCTGGGGTTAAATGTGATTGCCGAGGGGGTAGAGACGGCGGAACAGTTAGACTTTTTGGAGATAAATAATTGCCATGCTTGTCAGGGATATTATCTATTTAAGCCTTTAGAAGCAGAGGAGATCGCAGCTTTATTACGATAAAGGGAGCGCTAGCGCTCCCTTTATTGGATGGTTGTACCGCCCGCGTAGCAGGCGGTACAACCATCTGGGTTTGGTTTATAGCTATGCTGAGCTACTTAAAAGGCGATCGCCTTTTCTAGAGTACTAATGTTTACTAGGGCTAAGCTTGGTGCAGTACGCTTGACTAGTCCTGTCAAAACCTTGCCTGTACCAACTTCGATCGCTTGTTCATAGCCTTGCTCAGCGAGATACAAACATACTTCGCGCCAACGCACGGGGGAGGTCATCTGTTGAGTGAGGAGAGCGCGCAGAGCCTGTCCTGATGTCGTAGCACCATTTGGCTCAACATTAGAAATCACAGGGATTTCCGCATCATTAAAGATTGTCCGTTCGAGAATTGTCGCAAACTTCGCCGATGCCTCTGCCATGAGGGGGGAATGAAACGCCCCACTCACAGCTAGAGGGATCGCCCGCTTCGTTTTTACCTGTGCCACAATCGATTTGACAGCAGCTTCTGTTCCTGAAATGACGACTTGATCGGCGCTATTGTCATTGGCAAGAATGACATTTTCGGTTTGGGCGATCGCTGTTTCTAATTGTGTGCGATCAAAACCAATCAAAGCGGTCATTGCCCCACCGCTTGCCTCTGACATCAGTAGCGATCGCTGTTTGACTAATTCTAAACCTGTGGCAAAGTCCACCACACCCGCCGCATAGAGCGCACTATATTCACCCAAGCTATGCCCTGTTACGGCATCGGGTTTTGCTCCTTTAGCTTTTAGGACATCGGCAAGAATTGCGGATATTACATACAAACTAGGCTGAGTAAATTGCGTTTTAGAAAGTTCGGCGGCATCAGTTTGCGACTTTTCTAAAATTGACCAACCAAGAATTTGCTCTGCCTTAGCAAATTTATCCTTGCCCACTTCCGCTAGATCTAAGCCCATGCCTACAGCTTGCGATCCCTGTCCGGGAAATATCCATACATTTTTTGTCATTTTTTATCAGTATTTTTTTAGTAATGATCTGAGAGTTAGGATTGGCAGCACCAAGCGCCGCTGATCACCTTTGTTAAAAATCAGTTAGTTATTGATCTTCGCATATATTTAACATTGGCAGGAGGAATTGTCGGTGAAGTGCTTACACCATCTTGGTTGTGGCGAAATTCTCCCTTACCAAATTTCATCAAATCATCCTAAAAACAATTTATGCATGAAGAAGCCATATCAACGTCAGTTCGAGTTAAGCTGACAAATTTGGGGCTTTGAGAGAGGGGTTGCGTAGCAACCCCTCTCTCAAAGCCCGTTTCAAATTATCCCGCACTCGCGTTTACTTAGAGCTTTTCAAACAAGCGAGTTACAGAGATTTGTTTCCCCGCCAAAGGAGGGAAAACAGCCCCCTACTTCACTAACCAAGAAAACGCTATCAGTGCAGCTTAATCTAATGCACATTGATCTAATTAAATTGATAAAATATTTACAAGGTTAAGAATATTCTTAGTAGCAAATTTTAAGAATTGCCTAGGCTATTTTAAAAATTTGCATCCTAATACACAAAACCTACACATCTCTCTAGAGCATCTTTTCCAAAGACAGTCCTCGTTTTTGAGCAAAAGGCAATCTATATAAAAGTGTGTATATAAGTAGAGTGTAGATAGGGGGGTGGGAAAATAATTATTTGTAACATCTGTATTGTTAGCAATTATCACGATGTGTAGCCTAGCAACCGTCAATTAAAGATCCAAAAAAATCTCAAAACCTGCTGAGATTGATTTCAATCTTGCAAGTTAGTATGTACTACTAATTTGTAAGCTCTTATACCTAAATATTGGTATAGAGGCAAATCATAAAAGCAATAATTTGGGTGATTTTTAGATCGTGTTTGAGAAGTTTTTACCCCCTCTAACTCCCCTTACAAAGGGATTTGAGTTTCTTCCCTTGATAAGGGGAGGATTAAGGGGTGTAAAAGCAGAAATTTATGCTAAATAGGGTACTTCTCAAACACACTCTTACCGTGAACATCTTGTGAACATCTAAGTATCTATTGGGAAGTATTTGTGAACATATCGCCACTCACAGTATCTGAATTGAAATCGGCAATTGTGCGTGATCCTTTAGTGGTTCAGCCTGATTTGATGGTCATCGATGCGATCGCCGAAATGACTAGGGAGCGATCGCACTGCCACACATCCTTTAGTACTGCTCATATTGATGAGCATCTTACAGAAGTCAGATCCAGTTGTGTATTGGTGGTCGAAGACGACAAGTTCATTGGCATTTTGACCGAACGCGATATCGTTCGCCTTAGTGGTCAGCAAATCCCCCTTGATCAATTAAGGATTCGCGATGTGATGGTGCATCCAGTCGTCAGCCTCCGCGAATCGAACTTCACCGATGTTTTATTAACGATTAATTTACTTCAGCAGCACCATATTCGACATCTGCCCATCGTCGATGAACAAGATCGTCTTGTGGGACTGATCACCCATGAAAGTTTACGGCAAAGCTTCAAACCGATGAACTTGCTGCGGTTACGGCCAGTTGCCGATGTCATGACTAGTAATGTGATTTGTGCTGCACCCCATAGCTCAATGCTAGAGATCGCGCAACAGATGACCAAATACAAGGTTAGCTGCATCATGCTTGTGGAGCCATTGAACGCTCCTTCTGGCGGAAAATCTTTGCAGTGTCCTGTGGGTATGGTAACTGAGCGAGATCTCGTACAATTTCAATCCTTGGGATTAAGCCTCAAAGATTGCACCGCAGCATCGGTGATGAGTACGCCTGTTTTTGCGATCGCGCCAGATGCTTCTCTAAGGTCTGTACAAGAGATGATGGAGCAACAATTTATTCGTCGCTTAGCAGTCACAGGTCAACAGGGGGAGCTATTGGGAATTATTACCCAAAGCAATTTATTACAGGCTCTTAATCCCCTAGAGCTTTATCACCTAGCTGAGATTTTAGAAACCAAAGTATCACGGTTAGAGACAGAAAAGATCCTATTACTAGAAAACCGCAATGTTGAGCTAGAGCAACAGGTAGAAGTCCGCACCCAATCCTTAATCGCCAAGGTGACAAGGGAAAAGATGGTCACCCAAATTGCCGATCGCATTCGGCGCTCCCTCAATCTCCAAGAAATCTTGGATACCTGTGTAGCGGATCTAAGGGAATTTATCCAGTGCGATCGCCTATTGGTGTATCAGTTTCAGCCTGACTGGAGTGGCATCATTCTCGCAGAATCAGTGGAGGATGGAGTGATTGCTTCGTTAGGCAATCAGATTAATGATTTTTGTTTTCATGCGCGAGCGATCGCTTTATATCAACAAAATGAACCTATTGTCGTAAATAATATCTACGCCGTCGGCTATAGCTCCTGCCATATCGAACAGTTAGAGAGATATCAGGTTAAGGCAAATCTTGTTGTTCCCATCAACTTATCGGGTCAATTATGGGGATTATTGATCGCCCATCAATGCAATGACTATCGCCATTGGCAAACAGATGAGGCAAAACTTTTGCAGGATATCTCGATCCAACTAGCGATCGCGATTCAGCAATCCCTTGCCTATCAACAAGTCCAGCATCAATTAGCGGAACTGACCACATGGCGCAATCGTTACGAAGCCGCCGAACGAGCAAGTGGTCAAATGCTCTATGAATATGATTTTGTGAATGATGCTATCGTTTGGGGCGCAAATGCTGAGCTAATTACGGGTTATCCCCCTGCGTCCATGCCCAATACTTTTAGTGATTGGCTAGCGTTAATTCATCCTGAAGATCAAGTCAGTTTTCAGCAACTAGTTGAGCCATCCTTTACTAACAAAACACCATTTTTGGGGCAATATCGGATCAGACATCAAGCAGGGCATTACATTTGGGTAGAAGATCGTAATCAGTGGTTGATGAATGGTGAAGGCGAAGGGATAGGCTTAATTGGAATGATCGCGGATATTAGCGATCGCAAGCAAGCAGAAGAGGCTCTAAAAGCAAGTGAAGCTCATCAACGCGCCTTAATTGAGGCAATACCTGATCTATTTATGCGCGCTAATCGCGAAGGTATCTATTTAGAATTTGCCAGTATTCCCAATCAGCATCGAATTGTGGGTGATTTAGCTGATATGCGAGGGACGCATGTATCAGAGACGCTACCACCTGAATTGGCTCAAAAACGTATGGAGTTTGTAGAGCGAGCATTGCAAACCCAGTCATTGCAGACCTATGAGCAGGATCTTTCAACGGAAGAGAATATTCACGTTGAAGAGGTGCGTGTCGTTCCCTATAACGAAAATGAAGTACTCTTAATTGCTCGCGACATTAGCGATCGCAAGATCAATGAGCTAAAACTTGCCAAGAGTGAAGCCCATTTACAAAAAATTGCCACAACTGTCCCGGGGATGCTCTATACCTTAGTGCAAAATCCTGATGGATCTGTGGAGTTCACTTACATTAGTCCCCCCGCAGCAGAAATCTTAGAAATTGATATTGCTGAAGCCTTGGCTGATTCTAGTCTTCTCCTTAACCAAATACATCCTGATGACTTAGCTGGTTATATTGCAGCAGGCGAACAAAGTCTCGCTAATATGCAAAATTTTCAGCATGAATGGCGGATTATCACCCCATCAGGAAAAATAAAATGGTTACAAGCTAACGCCCAAATTGAAAGATTAGAGAATCAACAAGTTAATTGGGTGGGAATCGTCTTAGATGTGACTGAACGCAAACAAGCCGAAAATGATCTAAAGCGGACTACTCAACTCTTTAGAGAAGCTCAGCGTATTGCCCATTTCGGTAATTGGGAACATAATTTAATTGAGAATACCCTCTATTGGTCGGACGAGGTTTTTCGGATCTTTGAGATTGATCCACAGCAAGTTACTTTATCCTATGAAGTATTTCTCAATGCGGTGCATCCTGACGATCTCGAATGGGTAGATGCTGGCTATACAAAATCACTAAGCAATCGCACTCCCTACAACGTCATCCATCGCCTGTTGATGCCCGATGGCAGAATTAAATATATACAGGCTCAATGCGAAACCCTGTATGCCAAAGATGGTATCCCGCTCCGAGCGCAAGGGACAGTAATAGACATCACTAGTCTGAAGATGGCGGAATTAGAACTAGAAAGGATCAATACTGAGCTAGAGGAGCGAGTCAACCGATTAGTCCAAGAACGCGAAACTCGCTATCGCACCCTCATGGATGGAGCCAGCGATGCGATTATATTGGCGGATCTACAGGGGTATATCTTAGAGTGCAATAGTAAGTCAGAAGAGCTATTGGGCTATAGCCGTGATGAGCTTGCCACCATGCACTTTAGCCAACTACATCCTCCAGAGGATTTACCTGATATCATCATTGCCTTTGAGCGGTTCGCTAAGCAAGAGATCGCTCAGGTATTTGATGTCAATTTCCTGAGTAAGAATGGAGAAGTCATTCCCGTTGATATTTCTGCTTCAGTAATCGAATTTGATGGCAAGCCAATCGCTCAAGGAATTTTCCGTGATATTCGCGATCGCAAAAAGATCGAACAAGCTTTACGCCAGAGTGAAGAACGTTTCCGTCGGATGTTTGACTCTAATGCGGTCGGTATGATCTTTGCTGATTTCCAAGGACATATTATCGATACGAATGATCGTTTCTTAGATATGATTGGATACTCTAGACAAGATCTGGAGTCTGGAGCAATTGATTGGATGGCGATGACACCAGAAGAATATCTGGCTAAAGATTATGAGTGCATGGAGCAGTTAACTAAATATGGTGAAGTCACCCCTTGGGAAAAGGAATATTACCGTAAAGATGGTAGTCGAATTGCAATTTTAATTGGGGCTGCATTGTTACAAGGCAGCAATAATGAAGCTATCTGCGTAATTATTGATATTAGCGATCGCAAGCAAACCGAAGATCAACTACGCAAACTCTCTCATCGGCTCAATCTATCTTTACAGGCTGGAGCGATCGGTTCTTGGGAATGGAGCTTAGGAAACGAAGTAGTTTGGGATCAGCGTAGCTATGAAATTCATGGCTTACAAAATCTAGATCGTCCTGCTACATATCAGGATTGGTTTACAATGCTACATCCTGATGATATTTCATTAATTAACCAAAGACTTCAGGAAGTAGTCGTAGGCAAACAGCAAGTCGATATGGAATTTCGGATTCATCGACCTGATGGGGCATTGCGCTGGATTAGGTCGATGGCGTTAGGACAATTTGATGCCCAAGGTCAGCTTGTCAAAATGACAGGTATTAATCAAGACATTACCGAGCGCAAGCTAATAGAAGAGCAACTCCAACAGCAGGCAAAGCAAAAACAACTGCTTTTGACGATTACCCAATCAATTCGCCAATCTCTTGATATTGATGACATTCTCCATACAGCCGTAACTGAGGTAAGACAGCTATTAGAAGTAGATCGTGTTGCTATCTATCGCTTTCAGTCCGATTGGAGTGGTGAATTTATTATCGAATCTAGAGCTAATGGTTGGGTAGAACTAGTTAGTGATGATGTTAACAAGATTTGGGAAGATACCTATCTCCAAGAAACCCACGGTGGTCGCTTCCGTAATCATGAAACCATGACGGTTAATGACATTTATCAAGCTGACTTACAACTCTGCCACATCGACCTCTTAGAACAATTTCAAGCCAGAGCCTATGTGATCACTCCAATTTTTGTGGGTGATAGCCTGTGGGGACTATTTGCGATGTACCACAATAACGCCCCCCATGAATGGACAATATGGGAAATTGACTTATTAGAACAAATTGCTAATCAATTAGCGATCGCTATCTATCAAGCCAATCTCTATCAACAAGTCCAAACAGAACTAAAGATCCGTCAACAAGCTGAAGCTGCCATTGCCCAACAACTCAACCAACAACGTACCTTAGGAGCAATTACTCAACGCATTCGCGAATCCCTCGATATCAATGAAATCCTTGCAACCGTGACCCAACAGGTCAAAAATGTCTTGCAATGCGATCGCGTGATTGTCTTCCGTCTCTATCACGATGGGCGCAGTCAAATTGTGGAAGAAAGAGTATCCAGTGAATTTGCCAGTCTCAAAAATCAGCATTGGGAAGATGAAGTTTGGTCTCAAGAAATCCTCGATTGCTACTGGCAAGGTCAGCCTCGCATTGTCCCTGATGTGATGAATGATATCTGGACAGATTGCTTAGTGGACTATTCCCGCGAAGGTCAGATCCAGTCGAAAATCGTCGCCCCCATCCTACAGGAGCTACATGAGCAAGAAAATCATCGCTGGGTTGATACTTCCCAAGACAATAAACTTTGGGGGGTTTTAGTTGTCCATGCTTGCCAAGAAAAAAGGGTATGGCAGGATGCAGAAGCACAAGTACTCCAACAAATCGCCAACCAATTAGCGATCGCCATCCAACAAGCAAGCCTATTTGAGCAAGTCCAACGCGAATTAAGCGATCGGCAAAAAGCTCAACAACAACTAACGCGCACCAATCAACAATTAGCCCTCTCCAACGAAGAACTAGCCCGTGCGACCCGACTCAAAGACGAATTTCTCGCTAATATGAGCCATGAACTACGGACACCTCTCAATGCAATTTTAGGCATTACCGAAGGCTTAGTTGAGGAAGTCTTCGGAATACTCAATGATCAACAAAAAAGTGTCCTGCACACAATTGAACGAAGTGGCAACCATTTACTAGAACTAATTAATGACATCCTCGACCTTGCCAAAATCGAATCAGGGAAAGTCATCCTAGAGGTTGCCTCAACAAATATTCATCAGCTTTGCCAGTCCAGTGTGGTATTTGTCACCCAACAGGCAATCCAAAAACAAATACAACTAAATCTAAATCTTGCCTCCACAATCCCTGACCTGATGATCGACGAGCGACGGATTCGCCAAGTGTTAATTAATCTGCTCAACAATGCCGTAAAATTTACTCAATCAGGAGGACGCATTAACCTAGATGTATCCCTAGAGTCCAATGCTAACCCCAATATTAGTGATGACAGTAATGACAATGTTAATTACTGGGTAACCTTTACTGTAACGGATACAGGAATCGGTATTACTCCTGAAAATCTCAAAAAACTATTCCAGCCTTTTATCCAAGTTGATAGCGCCCTCAATCGCAAGTATGAAGGTACTGGCTTAGGTCTCGCCCTAGTCAAACGCATCGTCGAATTACATGGTGGTTATGTTTACGCATCTAGTGAGTTTGGTGTTGGTAGTCGCTTTACGATTGCTCTGCCCTGTAACTCCGATCACCTACCGCCCAGCTTTACGGAATTAACTAACACATCCATAGAATCTATGACCCTTTCTGTGAACAACGAAGATAAGATCGCTCCTCCTCTAATTTTACTAGCAGAAGATAACGAAGCCAATATCATCACCATTTCTAGCTATTTGCAAGCAAAGGGCTATCGACTGATCATCGCCAAAGATGGAAAGGAGTCAGTTGATTTAGTCATATCCGAACAGCCCGATCTCGTACTGATGGATATTCAAATGCCTGGTATGGACGGGATTGAAGCTATCAAACAGATTCGTAGCAAGAATTTCATAGATTTACCGATTATTGCGGTGACAGCTCTTGCGATGACAGGCGATCGCGAAAGGTGTATAGAGGCAGGAGCTAATGACTACCTAAGTAAGCCGATTAAGCTCAAACAACTCGCCGCCACAATTCAACAATTTTTATAATCATAGGAATAACTAAATTGCTTCTATATTGCTTCTATAGTTGGTTATTAATAACTGATGTTATGTGGAACTAGGATCGCCCCTCATCCCCCAACCCCTTCTCCCGCAGGAGAAGGGGAGAAAAACCCATATTTTGTCTTGTTCCCCTCTCCTGCGGGAGAGGGGCTAGGGGTGAGGGCTTTAGAAAACTTCCACGTAACACTAGTTATTAATAACTGATGTTACGTGGAAGTTTCTAAAGTAGGGGCGGTTTTAGTTGATAATTCTTGTGCTAACGCAAGATCTATATGCAAAACCCGCCCCTACTGTACACACGATTACCTTATGGAGCGATGGTTCTGTATTAATTAGGCAGTAAGTACAAATTTCTACAACTTTACATACATCTCTCCATTTATAGTTGATCCAAGAGTTATACGAATATAGAACGTTCAATTTATTCGGATTATTATCTTTAGTAACTTCTCTTTTCTTCATTCAGATGGGATTTATGAGAGCTAACTTGTCAGTCAGTAATGCATCTAGAGTCAAGGTTTTATATGTAGAGGATGACCTCCTTGATCGGCTTGCCTTCAAGCGACATGTACAACAATTTGCATTACCCTATGACTATGTACTAGCTAGCTCCATCGCTGAGGCACAGGAGCTTCTCGAAAGCCCCAATTTTCAGATTGTAGTTTTAGACTATCAATTGAGTGATGGCTATTCTTCAGAAATATTTCCTATTCTGAAATCCCAAAATTGTCCGTTTATTATCTTGACGGGTAGAGGTGATGAGGAAACTGCCATCAGGCTGATCAATCAAGGGGCTGCTGACTATTTAATTAAGGATGCCGATCGCAATTATCTCAAAGTTTTACCAATAACAATCGAAAAGACTCTGAATCGCCATCAAATCGAGGAACGGTTAAATTTGCTTAATCGGGCAATGCAGAGCATTGGGGATGGCATCTACATTATTGATCAAGCGGGTTGCTTAAAATTTATCAATAACACCCTTGCGAAACTCAGTAATATCTCTGAGCAAGAAGCGATCGGGCAGCCTGTCAATATTTTAGGACAGCCCCACCTTAATAACTGGTTAAACTCTTATAGTGCTTGTCCCGTAATTGGTAACACGATCGAAGGGCAAATTGAGATGTATCGCAGCGATGGTACATCCTTCACAGCCTTAATCTCAGAGTCTTGTATCCAAGAGAATTACTGTGCAAACAGAGTTGGTGTAATTCGTGATATCACATCCCTCAAGCAAACTGAAATTGCTTTGAGAAATTCTCAGGATAATTTAGAGAAAGTTGTTCGAGAACGAACTATTCAGCTAGAGCAAGCGATCGCTGATTTGCGACAGGAAAATCAAGAACGCTTACAGACAGAAGCATCATTGCGATCGAGTCGAGACCTACTTCAGCAACAGCAAGAATTCTTTCGTTTAGTCATTGATAGCAATCCCAACTTTATTTTTGTCAAGGACTGGGAAGGTCGCTTTATTTTAGCCAATAAAGCGATCGCAGATTTACATAGCCTCACGGTTGACGAGATACTAGGCAAAACTGATGCTGACCTTAATATAGATCCTGAAGAAGCCGCCCGTTATCTCCGCGAAAATAAACTAGTAATTGAAACTCAACAAAATCTCCTTCTCCCCGAAGAAAAAGCCTATCGTGAGGGTGTCGGTGAGCAATGGCAGCAATGGCAAAAACGACCAATCAAGCTACCTAATTCAGATCGCATCGGGGTTTTAGGCGTTGGAATTAGTATTGACGAGATCAAAAAGATCGAGATTTCCTTGCGGGAAAGTCAGCAACTTTTTGCATCTTTAGCCGAAGCTGCCCCTGTGGGAATTTACCGCACGGACACAATAGGTGATTGCATCTACGTTAACGATCGCTGGTGTCAAATTGCAGGAC
The DNA here is from genome assembly GCF_027942295.1 of Pseudanabaena sp. Chao 1811. Classification (NCBI taxonomy): domain Bacteria; kingdom Bacillati; phylum Cyanobacteriota; class Cyanophyceae; order Pseudanabaenales; family Pseudanabaenaceae; genus Pseudanabaena; species Pseudanabaena sp. Chao 1811. Next base: position 2,183,594 of record NZ_CP101416.1, on the reverse strand, counting down.
TCCGCCCCGAAGAAGTTGCAGGCGGTAACTGGGCAAGAGCCTTGCATCCTGACGATCACGAGATGGTTGCCGCCGCATGGTATGAAGCCGTGAAAGCGAATCGTCCATTTAAGATCGAATGTCGTTTTTTGCGCCCAGATGGGGTGACGACTTGGGTATTTTCGCAAGCCTTGGCAGAACGCAATATTCACGGCGAAATCATTGGCTATGTGGGGACAATTACGGATATTAGCGATCGCAAAAAAGCGGAGTTGACCCTGCAAAAAATCATCACGGGAACTGCTGCTGTTACTGGAGAAGACTTTTTTCCTGCCCTAGTACGTCACATTGCCGAAGCCTTAGATATCAGCTATGCCTTAATTACGGAACTCGTCGAAGATCGGCTCCATACGCTAGGATTTTGGGCGAATGGAAGCTTACAGCCTTCAATTTCCTATATACCTGCACGTACTCCCTGCGAAATTTCTTTGCAAGAAGGGGAATATCATTGTGAGCAATGCGTTCAAGTCCTTTTCCCAGAGGACTTTGACCTTGTGACGATGAATGCTGAAGGCTATTTAGGTATATCTCTCAAAGATGAACATGGTAATGGGATTGGCAACCTTTGTATTTTAGATACCAAACCCATACCAGAACGTAAGCGTACTGAATCAATCTCCATTTTGCAGGTATTTGCAGCAAGAGCCTCTGCCGAATTGCAACGCAAAATAGCTAATGAGAAGCTCCAACGCTGGAACCAAGATTTAGAAATGCGTGTGCAACAACGCACCAAAGAGCTACAAGAGCGCGAACAATTCCTGAAAACGGTACTAGATACCTTCCCGCTATTTGTATTTTGGAAAGATCGCGAATTGGCTTATTTAGGTTGCAATCAAAACTTTGCCCTATCCGCAGGCATGGAGGATTCTACAGCAATTATTGGTAAAACAGACTATGAAATGCCTTGGGGAGAGACGGAAGCGGAGCTTTATCGTAATGATGATAGCTCAGTGATCGAAAGTGGTAGCCCCAAACTAGGCATTATCGAACCCCAACATCGCCCCGATGGACAGATGATCTGGTTAGAGACAAACAAATTGCCCTTGAGAGATCTCCAAGGTGAAATAATAGGGGTATTGGGAACCTATCAAGATATTAGCGATCGCAAATATGCAGAAGAGAAACTGCAACAAAGCAATGAGCAGCTAATGCGGGCAACCCGACTCAAGGATGAATTTCTCGCCAACATGAGTCATGAATTGCGGACACCGTTAAATGCGATTTTAGGCATGACCGAAAGCTTGCAAGAAGAGATCTTTGGGGCAGTAACTCCAGAACAAATTACAGCAATGCAAGTCATTGAAGAGAGTGGAACCCATCTCTTATCGCTGATTGACGACATTCTCGATTTATCAAAAATCGAAGCGGGACAAATTGTTTTAAATTTAACTCCTATTGCTATTACCGATCTATGCAAGTCGAGTATGGCATTTGTCAAACAACAGGCAATGCAAAGACGGATTCAGCTTGAAACGCAGCTCGAACAAGATCTAGCTAATATTGTTGTTGATGAACGCCGCATCCGTCAGGTATTAATCAATTTGCTCAATAATGCCGTCAAATTCACCCCAGAAGGCGGAAAAATCGCCTTAGAAGTTACGAGCTTTTATCTCGATTCTCAAGGTGCGATCGATGCTCCATCGAGGCAAAAATTTCTGCGTATTACTGTGAGCGATACAGGGATTGGCATTTCTCCCGAAAATATCAAAAAACTATTTCAGCCCTTTGTCCAAATCGATAGCGCTCTCAATCGTCAATATAATGGTACTGGGCTAGGACTCGCCTTAACTAAGCGCATCATTGAGTTACATGAAGGTTGGGTAGAGTTAACGAGTGAGTTGGGTGTAGGTAGTCGCTTTACGATCGCATTGCCCTATATCCAACCAGCACCACCAATATCTCCAGAAATTGCACCAGCATCTACAAAAGCGATCAATTCTGAAATAACTTCTGGCACAACCCAAAGTAAGACTAACGCTTCCCCCCTAATTCTGATAGCAGAAGACAACGACATCAATATCATGGCAATTTCCAAGTATCTCAAGAGCAAAGGTTATCGGATACTCATAGCCAAAGATGGTAAAGAGGCAGTGGATATGGTGTTATCAGAGTCACCAGACCTAGTCCTGATGGATATCCAAATGCCGCGAATGAATGGGCTAGAAGCGATTAAACAGATCCGCAGTCAAAATTTCCATAATTTACCAATCATCGCAGTGACAGCGCTAAATATGTCCAATGATCGCCAGAGATGTTTAGAAGCTGGTGCGAATGAATACATTCCCAAGCCTATCAAGCTGAAGCAATTGGACAATGTGATTCAAGATCTTTTAATCTCAAGGGTTTAGGTGTATGGAATCCCCCAATTTTGACCTAAATGACCCCAACCGCAATGACCTCAATAGAAATAGGGCATCTTCTTTATTGAATACCCATGACATCTTAAGTATTGATGAACCTCACGGTAAGCAAGCTTGGCTTGAAAGGGTTGTCTATGCCCTCAATCAAACAGCGATCATCGCCATTACCGATCCTCAAGGCTCCATTATTTTTGTCAATGACAAATTTTGCGAGATCTCTAAATATAGTCGTGAAGAGCTAATTGGGCAGAACCATCGCATCCTCAATTCTGGCTATCATCCTCGTCAGTTTTTTATAGAAATGTGGCAAGCGATCGCTCTTGGACAAACTTGGCGATCTGAAATCAAAAATCGTGCCAAGGATGGTTCGTTCTATTGGGTAGATACCACCATCGTTCCTTTTTTAAATGAGAAGGGTCATCCCTATCAATACATGGCAATTCGGAATGATATTACCGATCGCAAGGTTTTAGAAATTGCCCGTGAACAAATTGCAGCCATTGTTGAATCCTCCGATGATGCCATTATTAGTAAAACCCTAGAAGGCATCATCACCAGTTGGAATTCTGGAGCAGAGAAAATTTTTGGATATTCCGCAGAGGAAGCGATCGGACAACCGATGGCGATCATCATTCCCCCAGACAGAGCAGCAGAAGAACCGCAAATTCTCGCCAAAATTGCTCAAGGTGAGCGAGTCGAGCATTTTGAGACTGTCCGTCGCCGAAAAGATGGTCAACTCATCGATATTTCCGTAACTATTTCACCAGTACGGGACAGATCTGGCAAAATCTCCCATGCGTCAAAAATTGCACGAGATATCACCAATCGCAAACAGGCGGAAATCCAATTGAGAGCCGCCTACGATCGCGAAGTTGTACTGATCAAGGAGATCCACCATCGGGTAAAAAACAATTTGCAGATTATCTCAGGCTTACTATATCTACAATCTAGGCAAGTCCAAGACGAGCAAATTAAAACCGTTATCCAAAGCTGCCGTAATCGCATCTTATCAATGGCATTGCTCCACGAAAGGCTCTATCGATCGCAGGATTTAGAAAATATTGATTTTATCGGTTATATCCGCAGTCTGACCCTAAATTTGGAAGGTTCCTACGCATCACCATCAATATCTATCACTTTAAATATCCAAGCTGAAACCGTTAAGGTGGATATCGACACCGCCATGTACTGTGGCTTAATTATTAATGAGCTAGTATCTAACTCTTTAAAATATGCATTTCCTGAAGGTCGTACTGGTGAGGTTATAATTGAGTTTAATCAGGATGCTGATAATCGCTACATGTTAATCGTTCGAGATAATGGGATTGGTATGCCCGAAGCGCTCGATCTCAAACATGCTAAAAGCCTTGGACTACAGCTTGTTTATTCTCTTGCTGTCCAACAGCTAAAAGGACAAATTACGTTAGATCATCGTGGTGGGATGGCATTCCAGATTTCCTTTACAATCAAATCTTAATCTCACTAAAAACACTCAAACTATAGTGTAATGTGAACTTAGGCGGCGCTTCATGTCTCCACTCATCTTCTGGATTTGTATCCTCACAAGACTAGCGACAGCGATAAGTCGCAGAAACCTAAGCAGATGTTGATATAGATTAGTTTGCTTCAGGAGACTTCAGGGCATTCCCATATCCAAGCATTCAAAATTGAAAAAGAGAGAATTGATTATCCATGCCACCAATCAAAGTTTTAGTTGTTGAAGATGAGGTGATTACTGGAAGAGTGATTTCAGAAGAGTTAACCCTGATTGGATATGCTGTCACCGATCTAGCGACCTCCGATGAAGAGACATTTGCCAGCATATCCGAAAATAAACCTGACATCGTGTTAATGGATATCCTTTTGAAAGGATCGAGCAGAGATGGCATTGAGATTGCTACGATCCTACGGCAGGAATATCACCTTCCTGTAATCTATATCACTGCCCATACCGATGATACGACCCTAGAGCGAGCAAGAAGATCTGAACCCTATGGCTATCTCGTTAAACCCTTTGATGAGAGGGACTTACGGGTAGCGATCGAAACAGCTTCGTACAAGCACAGCATGGAAAGGCAACTTGCCTTACGCGAAGCACAACTCTCCGCAATTCTCAAGTCAACCCATGATGCTGTGATCGCGACAGATCGGGTTGCTGAAGTTATTTATATGAACACTGCTGCCGAAAACTTGACAGGATGGCATTTTGACGAAGCTCTAGGGAAAGAAGTAACCGAAATTTTTCGTCTGGTCGATGAATATAGCGGTGAAGAAATTGCTAATCCTGTTCCCCAAGTCCTGCGCTCTGGACAAGTAACCTATCTTAATGATTCTACTACGATGATCGATCGCTACGGGACGCAAAAACCAGTTTGTGACAGTGCATCCCCCATCTATTTACCGTCAGGAGAAATCGATGGCGCGGTGATGGTGCTTTGGGATATGAGCGATCGCAAAAGAACCGAAGCCGCCCTACGCGAATCGGAATTGCGCTTTCGTAATGCCTTTGAGAATGCGGCGATCGGTATGGCGTTAAATATGATCGATGGCAAATTCTTCAAGGTTAATCAAGCTCTATGTGAGATACTTGGCTATTCCGAATCAGAGTTATTATCTCTAACTCACCAAGAAATCACCCATGAAGAGGATAAGCAAGCAGACCTAGATGCTACCAACAGCTTATTAGCAGGAGAAATTAGTTCCTTTAAACTAGAGAAGCGTTTTTTGCATAAAGACGGATATATAGTCTGGATCTTGTTGAGTGTTTCCCTAGTCCGTGATATTAGTCAGCATCCCATGTATCTGATCGCGCAAATGCAAAATATTAGCGATCGCAAGCAAGCTGAAATATCTCTCTATCAACTTAACAAAGAACTCGAAGACCGAGTTTCCCAACGCACAGAAGCTTTAAAACAGACTGAAGTTAACCTGATCGCCGCCAATGCCCAACTCGAAAGAACCAATGCCGAACTTGCCCGTGCAACTCGACTTAAAGATGAATTTCTTGCCAGCATGAGCCACGAGTTCCGCACACCGCTCAATGCGATCTTAGGAATGGCTGAGGGGATGCAAACCAAGGTGTTTGGGGAAGTAAATGAGCTGCAAATTAGGGCTTTGCAAACGATTGAGAGCAGTGGTGCTCATTTACTAGAACTGATTAATGACATTCTCGATATTGCCAAGATCGAATCGGGGCGGATCGAACTCGAATATGCTCCTATTTCTGTAGAAACGCTCTGTAAAGCTAGTCTCATTTTTATCAAACAGCAAGCGCTGAAAAAAAATATCCAGATAGAGACGAAACTACAACCTAACTTACCCAGCCTCATCGCAGACGAAAGGCGCATCCGTCAAGTTTTAATCAATCTACTCAACAATGCAGTGAAATTTACCCCAGAGAGTGGACGCATCACCATAGAAGTTAAAATACTACCTCCCGAATTAGTAACCACGACTTCTGCCCAACAACACTTCTTACGAATTTCTGTAATCGATACAGGCATAGGTATTGCACTAGAAAATATGCAGAAGCTATTTCATCCTTTTATCCAAATCGATAGTGCGCTCAACCGTCAATATCAAGGAACTGGATTGGGTCTAGCACTAGTAAAACGTATTGTCGAACTTCATTCTGGTAGGGTAGGACTAACTAGCGAACTGGGAGTGGGTAGTTGCTTTTCCATTGATTTACCCTGTACGCCTACTGTTCCTTTACCATCAACGTCAGCAGAAAACACAAATATTAAGTCTAGATCTCCAGATCAAGTCATCAATACATCTCGATTGATCTTTCTCATAGATGATAATGAAGCTTATATCAATACAATTTCTAACTATTTAGAGGCTAAAAATTATCGTATTTTCTTAGCAAAGAATACTCAGGAGACGATCGCACTTGCCAAAATTTATCAACCCGATCTGCTGTTGATGGATATCCAAATGCCAGTCACGAATGGACTAGAAGTACTTAAACAAATTCGACGCGAACTTAACTTAGTTAATGTACCAGTTATTGTCCTAACGGGTTTAGGCATGGCAGGCGATCGCGAACAATATCTAGAAGCAGGTGCGACGGCATTTTTAACCCAACCGATTAAACTCAATCAACTTTCCGCCACAATTCAACAACTTTTACAGTGATTTTGAAGGTAGTGCTAAATAGGTAAGGATGGGCGGCGCTTCGCGCCGCCCATCCTTACCACAATAAAACCTTTCCTTTTTAGGACTACCATTTTGAATGATTTTTATGTGTAACATTGCTGATTATTGTGCCTATTGAAGTATAGACTGCTACGATGATTTAGGGGGCTTGTAATCCTATAATCACAAAATTTAAGAATTACTTTTTGAGATAAAAAACACTAATAGATTCATCTAAAATCAAGTTTTAGGCGAACCTCTTAAAACTCTTAAATATGGTCGGAAAAAGTTGTGCTCACATCTACATTATTTGAACTGAAATTAGCAATTATTCGTGAGCCGTTAGTAGTTTCTGCTGATGTAACTGTCATGGAGACGATCGCCTTAATGAGTAGTGGGCGATCGCAATGTGATGCGGAAAATCATAGCGACAATCATCAGCAACAATTTCAGCAAGAGGCAAGCTCTAGCTGTGTCTTGGTATTAGAAGGTGAAAAGTTAATCGGCATAATGACTGAGCGCGATGTGGTTCGCCTCAGCGCTCAGCAGCAAGACCTCAATCGTCTACTGGTGCGAGAAGTGATGACACATCCTGTAATTACTTTGCGCGAGTCTGACCTTACAGATTTATTGTTAGCAGTCAATTTACTTCAGCAATACCATATTCGCCATTTGCCACTCCTCGATGATCATGGTCTGCTTGTGGGAATGGTAACTCACGAAAGTTTACGACAAATTTCTCGTCCCATCGATCTCATGCGGCTGCGATTGGTGTCTGAGGTGATGACTTCTGATGTAGTGTGTGCTGCTCCCGATTGCTCGATGCTGGCGATCGCGCAAATGATGGCAGGGCAGAAAATTAGTTCGGTGATGATTGTTGAGACATGCAGAACAGATGACTCCCTCCAGATTCCAGTGGGAATAGTGACCGAGCGTGATGTTGTGCAGTTTCAAGCTCTAGGCTTAAACCTTGAAACCTGTATCGCGCATACGGTGATGAGCACGCCGATTTTTGCGGTCAAGCCAGAGGATAACCTGTTGACAGTGCAGCAAATTATGGAGCAGAGGTTGGTTCGGCGCTTAGCGGTGACAGGTGAATTTGGCGAACTATTAGGAATCGTCACACAGACCAGTTTGCTCCAAGCCTTAAATCCGATTGAAATGTATAATTTAGCCAAGGTTTTAGAGGCAAAAGTAGAACAACTAGAATCAGAAAAAGTAGCTCTGCTAGAAAATCGCAATATTGAGTTAGAACTTCAGGTTGTAATTACTCAACGTATCCGTCAATCCCTCGATCTCCCAATAATTTTTGATACCGCTTGTCAAGAAATTCAGCAATTACTGCAATGCGATCGCGTCGGTATTTTTAAGTTCTATCCTGAATCTAATTTTGATGATGGTGAATTTGTTGCCGAAGCCGTTGTCGATGGATTTAGCTCAGCCGTGGAAGTTCACATTCACGACCATTGCTTTGGCGAAAACTATGCCGCCGCCTATGCCCAAGGTCGAGTGCAAGTTGTAAATGATATTGATCATGCTGGACTAGCTGACTGTCATCGTGATGTCTTGGCACAGTTTCAGGTAAAAGCAAATCTAGTAATTCCATTACTCTGTGACAAAACACTGTGGGGATTGCTATGCATCCATCAATGCGCTCATACTCGCCAATGGCAAGAGCATGAAGTTGATTTAATTCAACAAATTGCCAACCAATTAACGATCGCTATTCAACAATCTGATCTCTACGAACAACTCCATGCAGAGCTATTAATACGTCAGCAAGCCGAAGCAAAAATATCAATACAATTGCGACGGCAACAAATTTTGGAGGAAATCACCCAACAAATTCGTGAATCACTGGATATTCAAGAAATCCTTGCGACAGTAACTCGAAAAATCCGAAATGTGCTGGATTGCGATCGCGCGATCATCTTCCAGTTATTTGCGGATGGCAAAAGCCAAATTGTCGAAGAATCTGTGCATAGCGACTTCCCTACACTCAAAGCCCTTAGTTGGGAAGATGAAATTTGGTCACAGGAAATTCTCGATAGCTATTGGCAAGGCATTCCCCGCATCGTCCCTGATGTAATGAATGATGTCTGGACAGAATGCTTAGTAGAATATTCCATCGAAGGTCGGATTCAGTCCAAAATTGTTGCACCAATTATCCAAGACACTCATATCGACAAATCCCATCGCTGGGTTACAACCGCAGGAACTAAAAAACTATGGGGGGTTTTGGTTGTCCATGCCTGTGCAGAACGCCGAATATGGCAAGAGTCAGAAGCTAAGCTCCTGCAACAGGTAGCAAATCAATTAGCGATCGCCATTCAACAAGCCACGATTTTTGAGAAAGCTCAGCAGGAAATTGTGGAACGTAAACTTGCCCAACAACAATTGATACAAATCAATCAACAACTCTTAATCTCTAATCGTGAACTCGCCCGTGCGACCCGTCTCAAAGATGAATTTCTCGCTAACATGAGTCATGAACTTCGCACTCCCCTCAATGCGATCTTAGGCATTACTGAAGGTCTAATCGAAGAAGTCTTTGGCTCGATCAATCAACAACAGAATAATATGTTGCAAATTGTTGAGAAGAGCAGCAATCACCTATTGGAGTTAATCAACGATATCCTCGATCTATCCAAAATCGAAGCAGGCAAACTGACTTTAGAATCCACAGATACTAATATCAATCAGCTTTGTCAGTCCAGTATCATGTTTGTCAAACAACAAGCAATGCAAAAGCAGATACAACTGGAGATGCAGATATCTCAACCTATACCCGATCTAGAGATCGATGAGCGTCGTATTCGCCAAGTCCTCATCAACCTACTCAATAATGCGGTGAAATTCACACCAGAGGGAGGTCGCATTAACCTCGAAGTAACTTTAGAAAATGGGACTGATAACGACGACGCATCTATATCTGCCCAATGGGTAAGATTTTCCGTAATCGATACAGGCATTGGTATTGAAGCTGAAGGCTTAAAAAGCCTATTCCAGCCCTTTATCCAAATCGATAGTGCTCTCAACCGCAAATATGAAGGTACTGGATTGGGTTTAGCATTAGTCAAACGTATTGTCAAACTACATGGAGGTCATGTGAGTGTGACTAGTGAGATAGGTGTTGGCAGTCGCTTTACAATTGAACTTCCCTGTCCTGAGAGAAAACACCAATTCTCTAGAAAATCAGTAAATATCCTACCCTTTACTGGAAGTTCTATAGAGAATGCTGATATTAACAAATCACCACTTATTTTATTAGCTGAAGATAACGAAGCCAATATTGTTACCATATCCAGCTATCTAGAGGCAAAGGGATATCGGCTAATCGTCGCGAGGGACGGACAACAAGCGATTAATTTAGTGCGATCGCAAAATCCTGACTTGGTACTCATGGATATCCAGATGCCCAAGGTAGATGGATTAGACGCAATCAAATGGATTCGCAGCAATCATTCTACTGATTTACCGATCATTGCGATTACGGCTCTCGCGATGACAGGCGATCGCGAGAGATGTCTAGAAGTAGGTGCTAATGATTATCTGAGTAAGCCAATTAAACTCAAGCAACTCGCCGCCACCATTCAACAATTTGTAAATTAAAGAAGAGAAAGGGGGCGCAAAGCGCCCCCTTTCTCTTCTATTTCCATCGCTTACTGGAAAAGTACTACACACACAAATTGTTGTATCTTTAAATTCAATATTTGCAAGTTATTTCAACATGACTCAGAAGATTGCATTTCTTGGTTTGGGCTTAATGGGTGGGGCAATGGCTGCCAATCTGGTGAAACGGGGGTATTCAGTCATCGGATGGAATCGTACTAAAGGTCGCCCCACGATCGCCCCATTTACCAATGCAGGTGGTACATTAGCCCAGACTTTACAAGAAGCAGTCAGCGATGCCGATGTCATATTTTCCTGTCTCGGTGATGTACCTGATGTCACCGAGGTACTAATTGGCGAGCAGGGAGCCATGAATTTTGCTAAAGCCAATGCCCTATTTATCGATACCAGCACCATCGGCAGTGATGCCGCCAAAGTTATTGCCAATGCTTTAATGCACGATGGTTTACGCTTTTTGGATGCGCCAGTATCGGGTGGAGATGTGGGCGCACGCAATGGCACATTAACCTTTATGGTCGGTGGCAATCCTGAGGATTTACAAGAATGTAGACCACTCTTTGAGGCGATGGGCAGCAATATTAAACATTGTGGAGCGATCGGCAGTGGTCAAGCTGTAAAACTCTGCAACCAAACCCTTGTATCTGTATATATGCTTGCCCTTTGCGAAACGATGCAGATGGCGAAAAAAATGGGTATCGATCCACAGTTGGTCGTCGATGTTTGTGGAAGTGGGGCGGCTGGTTCATGGGCTTTAACTAATCTTGGGATGAAAGTTGCCACAGGCGATTATCAACCGGGATTTGCAATTAAACATATGCTCAAGGACTTGCGCCTCGTCCAAGAAATTAGTCAGGGAATTGCTCAAGATTCAGATCCCCAAGATTTTGCCACCAATTTACCCGCGATCGCCCTCGCCATTGAGAATTTCCAAAAGGTGAGTCAACTTGATGATGGTCAAGGTGCAGAACAGGGCACACAAGCAATGATTCGTGCTTATCAATAAGGCACTAACATACTTTTCACCCCCTCTCACTCCCCCTTGAAAGGTGGAGAATTTATACTTCCCCACCTTTCAAGGGGGGACTGAGGGGGGTGAAAATTTGCACGGTGTGTCACAAATACATGCCGTTAATAAACGTACTTTTGTTACTTTGTTATAAATCTAGCAAACTCAAACAAGTATGCTTTGATACAATGCCAAGTGAATCCCGTAAAGATGCCTCCGCTCCTCCAGAAAAAATGCAACTGGCAAAACGACTTCGTAATATTCAGCCTTCCTTAACTTTAGCGATCGACGCAAAAGCTAAGGCAATGAAGGCTAGTGGAATTGATGTTTGTAGCTTTAGTGCTGGCGAACCCGACTTTGATACCCCCGATCACATCAAGGCTGCTGCTAAATTAGCACTCGATCAAGGCAAGACTCGCTATACTGCTGCCTCAGGTATACCCGAACTCAAACAAGCGATCGCCGCCAAACTCCTGCGCGAAAATCACCTAACTTACAAGCCCGAACAAATCATCGTCACCAATGGCGGCAAGCACTCGCTCTACAATCTGATGATGGCGATCTTGGATGAGGGCGACGAAGTCATTATTCCTGTGCCTTTCTGGGTGAGCTATCCCGAAATGGCAAAACTTGCCGAGGCAACACCCGTATTTGTCGTCACCTCTGAAGACAATGGCTACAAAATTACTCCTGAGCAATTAGAAGCGGCGATCACTCCTAAGACCAAGCTATTTGTTCTCAATTCTCCCTCTAATCCCACAGGCATGGTCTATTCGCCTGAGGAAATTAAAGCTCTGGCGGATGTCCTAGAGCGACATCCTCAGGTTTATATCGTCTCCGATGAGATTTACGAAAAGATTCTCTACGATGGTGCAACCCATCTCAGCATCGCCACGGTTAGCCAGACTATGTACGATCGCACGATCATTAGTAATGGCTTTGCCAAGGGCTACTCGATGACGGGTTGGCGGATTGGTTATCTCGCAGGCGCGTTAGACATTATTAAAGCTGCCACTACCATCCAAGGACATAGCACCTCGAACGTCTGTACCTTTGCCCAGTATGGTGCAGTCACAGCTCTCAACAGTTCTCAAGACTGTGTGGAAACAATGCGGAAAGCCTTTGAGGAACGCCGTGATGTGATGTATGACCTGCTAACTTCCATTTCAGGCATTACCTGCCCTAAACCCGATGGCGCATTCTATCTATTCCCTAGCATCAAAGCCTTTGGTATCCCTTCTTTAGAATTTTGTGACAAACTCCTAGATGGCTTTCAAGTTGCCGTAATCCCAGGGATAGCTTTTGGTATCGATCATGCCATTCGTCTTTCCTACGCGACCGACTTAAAAACAATTCACGAAGGTTGCGATCGCATTCGCCAATTTATCGAAAAAAATTTTTAGTTTCTAAATAAAATAACAAGAAAAGGCGGCGCAGTGTGCCGCCTTTTCTTGTTATTAGCCTTAATTATGAACAAAATTTATTTCCCTATAGCAATCATTGCGATTTTGATTTGTGGATATTTAGGTCTAAATTTGGGGCTTCTAGATGATCGTACTCTCAGAAACAACATCAATGAAATTCTAGGCTCAGATCCCTACGAATTAAAAACCTATCCTGTTAATCCAGATTTGACAAAACGCGATCTCAACAAACCCTTAGTTGTATTTTTTGGAGACTCCCGTACAGTAGATTGGACAGAGATCCCTAATATCCCCTTTGAATTTATCAACCGCGGCATTAATGGACAAACTTCTGAACAAGTATTAGGGAGGCTATCAGCTCATGTTGCATCATTATCACCCCAAATCGTCGTTGTCCAAGTCGGCGTAAACGACCTAGCAGATTTGACGACATTGCCCAATGCGCCACGTAATATCATCAATAACTGCAAACAAAATATTCAAAAAATTGTTGATAAATTAGCCAAAGAAGTAAAGGCAACTGTCATTCTCACTACGATTTTCCCGACAGGTGAGTCGCAATCCTTCCAATGGTCAGAAGAAGCTGATCGCGCAATTATTGAGGTTAATCAATTTATCAAATCACTCAAAAGCGATCGCGTTATTATTTTAGACGCGGCGGCTTTGTTAGCAGATGAGCGTGGTAAAGTTCGCCAAATTTATAGCCGCGATCTTCTGCACCTCAATAAACAAGGTTATACAATGCTGAATGAGGAGTTATTGAAAATACTGACGAATTACAGAAATAGTACTTCACAAAGATTGGACAGTTAAACGGATGGCTAAATTTTATGACCGCCTGACGACTGAGTTACAAACATTCATCGAAGCTCAGCACATTTTCTTTGTGGCAACAGCTCCTAATGATGGACGTGTTAATCTTTCTCCCAAAGGGATGGATGCGCTACGAATTATTAGTGAATCAGAAATTGCCTATCTCGACCTCACAGGCAGTGGCAATGAAACCGCCGCCCATCTGCTGGAAAATGGCAGAATTACGATCATGCTCTGTAGCTTTACCGAAAAGCCGCTAATCCTGCGTCTCTATGGTCAAGGCGTATCCATCCGCTCTAAAGATGCCCAATGGCAGGAATATCTATCCCTATTTCCCGCGATCGCAGGTACAAGACAAATCGTGCGCGTCAATGTCGAATCAGTGCAAACCTCCTGTGGGTTTGCGGTTCCCTTTTATGAATTTCTAGGCGATCGCCCCACACTCAAGGAATGGGCAGAAACAAAAGGTGAAGAGGGGGTTCACGAATATCGTCAGAACAAGAATCGCCAGAGCATCGATGGTTTACCAACTGGGATTTAATGATATTGTGTAGTTATTCGTTCAGTAAGTAAACGAGAGGGATTTGTTTGACTCAGTCAATTAATCTACCCAAGCTAGACGACTTTTTGCAGGAGCTTGCGACGATCCAGCAGCAAGGCTCGAAGCGGATCGCGTTTTTAGGTTCCCGCCATGTGCCATTGACTCACCAATTGCTGATCGAACTGCTCAGCTATGCCTTGGCGCTATCTGGGAACAGTATTATTACCTCTGGGGCAACAGGTACAAATTTTGCTGCTATTCGGGGCGCTTTGCGTGCCGATCCCAATCTATTGACTGTGATTTTGCCACAAAGTCTCGATAGACAGCCCTATGAGTCTCGCGAGCAGCTAGAAAATGTCATTCATCTAATTGAACATAGCGAGAATGACACGCTGTCTCTTGCCGAAGCAAGTAGCCGATGCAACCAAGAAATTATTTCTAAATGTCAGCAACTGATTTGCTTTGCTTTTCATGGCAGTGAGACTTTGCTACAGACCTGTCGTGATGCCGAAGAACAGCGCAAGGTAGTAACCTTATTCTATTTTGATTAAGTAATAAGTCTTAATTATTTGTAGGATGTGTTAGTGCAACGCAACACATCCATTGATTTAAAGATGATGGATTACGCGATCGCTAACCCATCCTACGTTTAGTTCCAACAACCTAAATTATGAGTACGACAATTAAAGGCAAAGTATTTGTCTTGGATGACAATATTGATACCGACCAAATTATTCCTGCGGAATATCTGACCCTTGTACCATCCAAGCCCGATGAATACGAGAAGCTTGGTAGCTATGCCTTGATTGGTCTACCCGATCGCTACGATCGCTTTATTGCCGAAGGCGAAAGCAAGACAATTTACTCGATTATTGTGGCTGGCGAAAATTTCGGTTGTGGCTCCTCCCGTGAACATGCGCCGATCGCGCTTGGTGCGGCGGGACTCGAAGCAGTAGTTGCTCAGTCCTATGCGCGGATTTTCTTCCGTAACTGCACGGCAACAGGTGAGCTATATCCTTGGGAATCCGAGGCACGCTTAGTTGAGCATTTTAAGACTGGTGAAGAAGCGACGATTGATTTTGATAACAATGTCATTATTAATGAGACAACGGGCGAAACCTTTACTTTGAAATCCTTAGGTGATGTCCGTCCTGTGATTGATGCTGGTGGCTTATTTGACTATGCACGTCAAACGGGCATGATTCCTACTCGCGTTTAAATATTGCGCCCCAGAGCGAAGTATTGAACATCTTTTTAAAGATAAAAAACTATGTCTTATCACATTCGCATTCACGATCGCCAAAATGACAAGCTCTACGAAGCTGACATCGAAGGCGATCGCTATATTCTGGAATCCCTAGAAGATCAAGGGATTAACCTCCCTTTTTCCTGTTTGAATGGTGCTTGTACCGCCTGTGCCATGCGGGTTAAGTCTGGACAAATCGATCAGCATGAAGTCATTGGTTTGTCTAAGACCTTGCAGGATGAGGGATATGCGCTGATTTGCTCTGGATATGCGCTCTCAGATCTAGATCTAGAAACTCAGGACGAAGATGAGGTCTACCGCTTACAGTTTGGTAACTTTTTTGCTCAGCGGAAACGGCGGTGGTTTGAGTTTAGTTTACCGATTGAGGCTGATTAATCGATAAAGAGGTTTGCTAAGCAAACCTCTTTATCGATTTTTAGGCTTTAATATGACTGCTGCGAATATGCAAAAGTTGATGAATTCTAAAACTGGGCAGAAGCGATCGCTTGATAATTCTTTGACCCGTCCATTAATTTTAGTTGCCTTGTTACTTGCCTTCCTAATCATCGCCAATATTGCGATCGCGATGATGCAGCCTAAGGAAAAGGTGAATGGTGAGCTATGGCTAATTAATCGCGTGGTGAGTGGGCAAACCGTCGAAGCTTCTATTTTGAGCAATCCGAATATGACTGTGCAGCGAGTACGATTGCTCGGTATCAGTGCGCCACTCAAAGAACAGTCCCCTTGGGGCGATCGCTCTCGTCAACGCCTATCAGACTTGATCAAGGAGCAGAAGGTCATCCTCGAATTTGATGTGAAGCAAAAGGATAATTCTGATCGCCTGCTTGCCTATATTTGGAAAGATAATTTATTAGTAAATCAATATTTAGTCTCGGAGGGCTTAGCGATCGCTGACCCCTATCCACCCAATGTAAAGTATGACGCAAGGATTAGCCGCGCCCAATCAAAGGCAAGATTGCAAGAGTTAGGCATTTGGGACACACAAAACCCTCTACGGCTCAGTCCTAGAGACTTTCGCCGTCAATTAGGGAATTAAATACATCGCAGAACAGTGTATTTAATTTAATCAGCGATCGCGAGGTTGTAATTTGAGCCAGTAAAGTCAGCGCCAGCTAGATTGGCATTTTTAAAAATAGTGTTGCTCACATTTGCTCTGCGTAAATTGGCATGTAACAGCGAAGCGTTAGTTAAATTGGCTCCCGTTAAATTACTTTCATTGAAAATAGCATTGGTGGCAAAAGCTCTAGTGAGATTAGCTTTTTCAAGGTTTGCACCTGTGAGATCTGCACCTTCAAGGTTTGCACCTGTGAGATTGGAACCCCTGAGGTTTGCACCTGTGAGATCTGCACCGATCAAATGGGCTTGGCTTAGATTTGCCCCTGTAAGGTTGGCATTAGTTAGATCACAACCTCCACATTGCTTAGTTTGGAGCAGTTGCTGAAGTTGCACAGGATCATAAGCTGCTACAGGTTTTACCCACCAAATGCTGCCCAATATAGCTAACATTGCAATTAATTTAGTTTTCATTTTGCCCTCCTCTCTCTGAGGAATGCCTTACATATATTATCGGTTTAACTAATATTTATGTCTTCATCCATATGTACTAAATTAAGACATAAAAAACAGAAGAGAGTTGTGGCGCAAAGTGATACAACTCTCTTCTGTTTTTTATTTTTGCCAGACTATCTATTTATAAAAGATATAAGCGATCGCAATAATCATAAAATCATGTCTTCTCAGTGTACAAACAGACTGAAATATATTGTTAAAGAGGTTTTGTAGATCATCAGCAAAAAAGCAAATAACACTTTTTTATAGCAATTCATATAAGCAAAAATACTATTGAGATATCTTTAGGAAACCATCCTAAATCATGATTTAATCAACTGTATAAATAGGTTCTAAAGATTCATAAACCCCCAAAGTGTATGGAGATTTGTAATGTCATATAAATGGCTAAGTAGCTGGACATAATAAAACCCAAAAAGCTGTGGTGATCGCTCTGCATGTGTCACAGCTTTTGGAGTTTTATATTTAATTGCGCCTAGCTTTTTAGGTAATGAGAGTTATAGCTTGAGGTTAAAACTGCTACAGTATCTGGGGCGCTCCAGCAAATGGATTGATCAAGAAATATGCTGAAATAATAATGAATTCTATTGGTTTAATTGTAATCTTAGGGGCAACGGCAACGGGAAAGACAAGTCTGGCGATCGCTCTAGCGAAACATCTCAATGCGCCAATTTTGAGTGCTGACTCGCGCCAAGTTTATCGCTATCTCGACATTGGTACAGCCAAGCCAAGCATCAAGGAACGTCAAGGGATTCCCCATTACTTGATCGATATTATTGAACCTGACCAAACCTTGACCCTTGCTGACTATCAAGATCAAGCCCAAACTTTAATTGCCAAGTTCCATGCGGAGGGAGTTACACCCATCTTAGTTGGTGGGTCGGGGCTATATATTAAGGCAATTACCGCAGGGCTAAAGATTCCCCGTGTGCCACCGCAACCACATCTGCGATCGCAACTTGAGGAATTAGGACAACACTATTGCTATCAAGTCTTACAACAGGTCGATCCTGTCGGTGCAACGAAAATCCATGCTAACGATCAAGTTAGAACCTTGCGATCGCTAGAGGTGTTTTATGTAACGGGTCAGCCTCTCTCATCTCAGCAATACGAGCAACCGCCAAGTTATCCCATTGTCCAGATTGGATTGGATTGCGCCGATCTCGATGCTTATCGGAAATTAGTAGGCGATCGCACTGAGCAAATGTTGGCACAGGGTTGGCTTGATGAAATTCGTGATTTGCAACAGCGCTATGGTGTGGATCTACCCCTTTTAAAAACCCTTGGCTATGGTGAAATGTCGGACTATTTAGCCAATAAAACTGATTTAGCAACGGCAAAAGAACTCACGATTATCCATACCTGCCAATTTGCCAAACGCCAAAGAACATGGTTTCGCGGTTCGGGTAATGGCGATTTACCAATTCATTGGTTGCCGACGGGAAGTAATTGGGAAGATGCGATCGCAATGCTATAAAAAAGCCCTGCTATGCAGGGCTTTTTATTTGTAAATTTCTGGATTTGTGGAAGTGCACCCCTAGGGTGCGCTTTCACAAACCCTCTAGGATTGCTATATGCAAGGCTTTTTTGTCATTTGATTTTGTCCATATTAAAAAAGCGCTGCTATGCAGGGCTTTTTATTATTTGATTTTGTCCATAATCGAGAAGATCGGTAAGTACATCCCGACGATAATCGAACCAACCATGCCGCCTAATACAACGATCATCAAAGGTTCCATTAAACTTGTCAGTGCTTTGACCGCTTCCTCAACTTCATTTTCGTAAAAGTCAGCCACCTTCATCAACATCTTGTCGATTTCCCCAGTTTCTTCACCAATGCTGACCATTTGCAAAGCCATCACAGGAAATACTTCCGTTTTTTCCATTGCAGGTGCAATCTGACCACCTTCTCGCACCGCATTTCTGGCAGACTCGATCGCATTCGAGATCACCAGATTACCTGCGGTCTCGGCAGTAATTTCCAGTGAAGCCAAAATTGGTACACCTGCACGGGAGAGTGAACCAAATGTCCGTGCAAATCGAGCAACCGCAGTTTTGACAACGAGATCACCAAACAAAGGCAATTTCAAGAACAATCCATCAAAATAGAGCTTACCCGCAGGGGTTGCATACACACGATTGTAAACAATACCCAATCCAAAGAAAGTAATCGGCAAAATCAAGACCGAGGGACTCTTTAAGAAGTTACTGATATTGACCAATATTTGTGTAAATGCAGGTAACTCACCACCTAAGCTCTTAAATACACCATCAAAGATCGGAATGATGAAAATACACATGGCTAAGAAGATGATTACGGCGATCGACGTAACTACGATCGGGTAGGTCATCGCTGACTTAATCTGGTTAGTTAAACGTGCTGAATCTTCGAGCAATGTCGCTAGACGAGCTAAGACATCATCTAACACACCACCCGTTTCCCCTGCTTGCACCATCGCACAATACAGTTTGTCAAATACCTTGGGGTGCTTCCGTAGCGCATCAGAGAAGTTAGTACCTTGCTGCACATCATCAAGAACTTCGGTGAGGGCGATTTTCAGTCGGGGATTGGAACACTGATCAACCATGACCCCCAAACCACGCACCATTGATACCCCTGCATTGACCAAGGTTGCTAATTGTCGGGAAAATAACGCCAAATCCTTGACCGTTACTTTCTTCATTGTGATAGCGGAAAAACTAAACCCGCTCTTCACTTCTTTGATATCTTGAATAACAAAACCCTTTTGTCGCCAAGTATCACGAGCCTCTTTGAGGGTTTCGGCAACCATTGTTTGCTGTACAGATTTACCCTTAATGTCCTTTAGATTGGCTTGAAACTTTGCCATAATTGCACCTCTTTTATAAAGAAATTACAGGTTGAAATAGGTAAGAACAGAGCAAAAACCAAAATCTAACCACTAATTGATCTTGAGCGAACCATATCTGGCGATCGCAGATCTCCTGCGGCTTTACGTTTCATTACAGGTGCAGGGTTAGGACCAACTACTCGTAGTAATTCTTCAGGACGTGAAGTTTTAGACATCGCCGCTTCAAAGGTAATATCTCCATCTAGATATAGCTTGGCTAAAACCGATTCAAGGGTCTGCATAGAATCTTTACCACCTGTTTGGATAAAGCCATACATTTGGGCAGTCTTACCTTCACGAATGAGGTTAGAGATCGCAGGTGTAACTACCATAATTTCCTGTGCCATTACCCGTCCAAACTGCCCCGGTTGAGGATTATGACGAGGGACAAGGGTTTGACTCAATACTGCTACGAGGGAGTTAGAAAGTTGTACGCGAATTTGTCCTTGCTGCTCAGGAGGAAATACATCCACCATGCGATCGACAGTCTGAGAAGCGGAACTAGTATGCAATGTCCCAAATACGAGGTGTCCTGTTTCGGCGGCAGATACCGCAAGCTGAATTGTTTCCAAGTCACGCATTTCCCCAACAAGGATTACGTCTGGATCTTCTCTCAGAGCAGCCTTAAGTGCATTGGCAAAGGTTTTGGTATCTTCTCCAACTTGCCGTTGGTGAATCACACTTTTTACGGATTCGTAGACAAACTCAATGGGATCTTCTACGGTGAGGATATGTTCAGCACGGGTTTTGTTGATAGTTTGAATCATCGCCGCCAGAGTTGTGGTTTTGCCTGATCCAGTAGGACCTGTCACCA
The DNA here is from genome assembly GCF_027942295.1 of Pseudanabaena sp. Chao 1811. Taxonomy (NCBI): domain Bacteria; kingdom Bacillati; phylum Cyanobacteriota; class Cyanophyceae; order Pseudanabaenales; family Pseudanabaenaceae; genus Pseudanabaena; species Pseudanabaena sp. Chao 1811. Next base: position 2,163,118 of record NZ_CP101416.1, on the reverse strand, counting down.
GTACTAATCCCCGTGGTTTTTCACTCAGTTCACGGACGATCGGCGGCAAATTGAGATCGTCCATATCAGGAATTTTGGAAGAAAGCGCACGTAAGCAAGCTGCATAGGTTCCGCGATCCTTGTACACATTGACCCGAAATCTTGCTAATCCCTTTACCCCATAGGAGCAGTCTAGTTCCCAGCTTTGTTCGAGGGTTTTGCGCTGGTTGTTATTCAACATTGCGAAAATTAAACGCTGACATTCTTCAGGTGTAAGAGGGTCGCGATCGGTACGGGTGAGATGACCATTGATGCGAATATAGGGTGGAAGACCTGCGGAGAGGTGCAAGTCAGACCCCTTACGCTCTACCACTTCTTCCATCAAGTCCTCGATGATATAGTCCATTACCATAGTGGGCAATTCTCCTGATCAAATCCTAATAAGTTGCATATTTCCCTGTATCTCGGTTGAAACTTGCGGTTTATAAAAATTGTTTCGCACAAGTTATCTCAAAAACGTTATCTAGAAGAGCAGATCTCTAGATCAACTAGATAGATAAATTTGTAGCGTTTAAAACCTACAACTAAGGCAAGTTTTAAACGCTACAAATTTTAGAAGGTTCTCGGTGTGGTGCAGTAAGGACATTCGACGGTTTCAGGTGTGAGCATAGCATCACAGTTGTCGCATTCAAGTCCTTTGCCTCGACGCGCACGTTCTTCGGCTTCTCTTCCTTTGTCTGTGTAAACTACACGCAGCACTTCATCAAGAGTAGTTGCACCCTGCCTGACTAAGTCAAAGGCATATGCCATTAAGGTTTTCATCCCTTCTTGGACGGCAATTTCTTTGATCACTTCGGTGGTTGCCCCCTTGTTAATCGCACTTTGCAGACGCTCGGTCATTTTCATGATTTCGTAAACCCCTGCCCGACCCTTGTATCCAGAGCCGTTACATTTTGGACATACGCGCTGCCCAGGGAGCATAGCTTCACGGTTAACGATATTAGCTCGGTAGAAGGTCTTTTCAAGATCGCTACTGGGCAAGCCAAAGCGATCAAGTTCTTCCTGCGATGGATTGTAGGGGATGCGACAGTTGTCACAGACTCGGCGGAGTAGACGCTGAGCAAGTACACCAATAATCGCTGTACTTGCCATGAATGGTTCGACACCCATTTCTTCAAGACGGGCAATACAACTAGGAGCATCGTTGGTATGTAGCGTGGTTAAGACTAAGTGACCTGTCAGCGCCGCTTCGATCGCAGTTTTAGCGGTTTCTGCATCACGGGTCTCACCCACAAGGATTACGTCGGGATCTTGACGGAGGAAGGCGCGGAGAATACTGGCGAAAGTCATGCCTTTTTCCCGTAGGACTTGGCATTGGGTCAGACCAGGGAGATTATATTCGACAGGATCTTCGGCGGTACTAATGTTAATACCGGGATCGTTACATTCAGCGAGGGTTGAGTATAGAGTGGTGGTTTTACCTGACCCCGTAGGACCTGTAACTAGAATCAGTCCATAGGGACGTTTGGCAAAACTTTGCATCAGTTCCAAGCTTTCGGGATCACTGATCAGTTTATTCAGTCCGAGTTGGGTATTGGAGTTATCGAGAATCCGTAGACATACTTTTTCACCATTTTGAGTGGGGCAGGTATTTACGCGGAAATCTACGCGACGACCTTGGAAGTTACGCTTCAGCTTGCCATCTTGGGGAACCCTTTTCTCAGCGATATTGAGGTTAGAAATAATCTTGAAGCGAGAGATGACAGCGTTGATAATGTTCTTGGGTAAACGCTTGTTTTCGCTGAGGAAGAAGTACTCGCGCAATACACCATCCTTACGCAGACGAATGCAAAGATCTTTTTCCTGTGGCTCGATGTGAATATCTGAGCAACCTTCTTTGAGCGCTCTGACTAAGATTTTATCTACAAGGCTAATGATTGGGGCGGAGTTTTCGCCACCAACCATAAGTTCATCACCTTGATCCGTATCAGCTATATCTTCACCAAAGACATCATCTTTAACTTGAAGATCTTCGTCACTGATTGCACCTTCAGCTTTAGAACTCTTGTTGATTTGAAACTGCACAATATTATCAAATGTGCGATGAAAATCCTCACGAGCAATCACTCGCTTAATCACCGTTATATTTTTGAGCAGTCGCGCAATCTCGTTTTGGACTTTATAACTGTCGGGTGAAACTACGGCAATGGTAATACTGTTTTCGGTTTTGATGAGAGGGAGGATCTCACAGTCGCGGCAACTAGCAACGGGGACAATATTGGAGTCAAGTAAGGCACTGAGGGTAGGGATGTCAAATTTGTCAACTTCGACATCGGGGTCGATCGGTTCAATGCCGTAAAGGACACGCAGTTCAAAAAGCTGTTGGCGCTTGTAATAGCGGGTAATGTCTGGGGCAAGTTGTTGACCCAAAATTTGCTCTAGGGCCATGAGAAATGGAACATTCTGTTCTTGACTATCCTTGACAGCGCGATCGAACTGGTCGGAGGTAGCATGTCCTTCTTGAATTAGTTTGCTCTCAAAGGGAGTACGACCTCCTCGTTTGGCAAGAGCTTTGGTTCTGTTTCTGCTTGCGGCAGTATTTGGCGCTTGATCTGATGTATTCATAGCCCAAGAGTTCCTAAGATTTCATTACCCAAGTAATTTGCAAACATATGAAACCATAATATGGTAGAGATTTGCCTAAGCCATGTCTGTACTTTTATAGTGGTTTTAATGTTTTGGACGTTTTTGTAATTAGTTTACGATCGCCTAGAATTGTAGATACTTATTTGATGATTTCTTTAGATATTTAGTTAAAGGATCGTAAAGAAATATTGCAAAAAACTTCCCAGTTCTGGATCGATAGCAAAGCGATCATAACTGTTTACATAACTATATGGGGCAAAAATACCATAACTGTTTCATAGTTTTTACAAAATATCGATATTTATAGCTGTTGTTAAGTGTATTTTTAAGAGAATGGCGGCGCAAAGCGCCGCCATTCTCTTAAAAATTTTGCTAACGTTTTTTGAGAGATTGCCAAGGAATTTTGGGGCTTTGGGCAAGCATTTGGGAGATTGAGATCGCGCCTTTTTGATTCAAGTGGCTAGGATCAGAAAATAACTCAGCTTGATTGGGGATTGCTTGGGAAATATCAAGATAGGTAAATCCTTCTCGCAGGGAAAGCTCCTGCATTCTGCTATTAAAACTAGCCTCATAGCGAGTGCGAATAGCATCAAGATAGGTGTTATGTAAGGGCATATTCACCACCAAAAGCTCAACATTATTACGGCGGCAAAAATCGACCACATTAGCAAAGGCATCGAACTGAGATCCAGTGGTGTCAAAGTTACGATAGTCAAGATCATAATCTCCAGGGACTTGGGGATATTTTTGGAAATAGGTATTGGGATCGAAGGTAACGTCAAAGGCAACAAATCCTTTGGAATCAAGGGCAGTAGCAGTGCTAGGCATCGTCGCTGCAATTAAAGCTTCACTATTACTGAGCAGATGGGTATTACGATCAAAACCTTTAACAACAGAAGTCCTTACCTCTTGACGTTTGGTAGAAGTGGCAAAAATTGTACTGAACGCTTGGGCGATCGGATTTTCAGGTTTGGTGGCAATGTTGGGAGAGAGAGGATCGGGATTAATCCCATTGTTTTTTAACGTTTCCTGCAATTGCTTATAGCCTGTAGAAGCCGTAATTTCATCATAGGTAATATCGCTACGGCTACTATTAAAAGCCCGCAATCCATCTGCCCAAATGATCATCCTTGGGAGTTGGGGACGTGACAGAATTTGCGTGACTTGTAAATTCACAACCTTGGCAGTAGCACCATCAATACCTAGATTGAAAACACTAGCGCCTTTGTATCCCTTATTGATCAAGGCTGTTTCTAATACACTGGGTTCGATACCCCGCAATGCTCTAGAACTACCAACGATCAACACATCGGGCGATCGCTTTTTATTAGTGATTTGCCAATCTAGCAGTGCCAATTTTTCGTTAAATAACGCGATATTAAAATTTAGTGCAGGTTTATTGGCAATCCCTTTATCAGGAGTATTTTCTTGCAGGTTGATTTTGGGGTCAGCGATTACCAACTTAGTTTGCTCATGGGGTTGGGCGTAATGATTGAGGGTGCGATCGAGCATTACAGTTGCCCCTAAACCTATCGCTAAACTTGCCACACACATCGTCACGGAAGGTATTTGGGGAGAAGTTTGACCAATTAATTTCCAAGTTTGCGCGCAGAAACCCAAGCAATTGTCCGCATAAGCAAGCACCTGCTGCCAAGGTTGAAGTTCAACGGATTCGGGACTGCTAATTTCGGCTACTTCGTGATGAGATTCTTCCGATGACTCGGATATTTCAAGGTTAGGGCTTTGAATGCCGATCGCCAGCAGATCGATCTCAAAAGACCAATTAGGCTTTTTTTCGCCAATAACACGATTGGAGACGGTCACCGCCTGAAAATATTCCGATGACTTGACAGTTCGCAAAGTATTTAACATCGGTATTGCCATCTCTGCTTGCAAGATCTTGGTACTTGTTTCGCACAGCAAATTGAGGCAATTGTTTTGTAACAGCAACTTCAGCTTAGTTTGGGCTAGTTTTGGATCTTGCTGAAAACTGATGAGTAAGGCGGCAATGATTTCTGCGGCAATAATCGCTGATGGGGCGATCGGCAAGTCCACACCTAACGCCCAAGCATTTCCATGTAATTTGAGGCGACGAATCCCTTCGGCAAATAAAACTGAACTCTCTAGATCCTGTGTACTAGGAGCGATCGCTTCTAAAATTTGAGTAGCACAACCAACCTCTCGATCTTTACTATAAATATATAAGCAATCCCCCTTTTGCTTAGTATGCGAAATTTTCAGCCCTGATAGACCTTCTGGCAAAGTGCTTGGAGCTTCTGCCCTTGGAAATGATGCAAGATCTGATGCTGGATTTTTATCAGCAACTTTACTCAATCGACTTGTCACAAAATCTGAGGTTAAGCTAGCTAAATCTGGACTTGCTTCCGTGGATATAGGGGGTGCATCTTTCGCATCTAAGGATGTTATTTCCATTGGATATTGAGAGGTCAGCAGGATCAAAATTTTGCTATAAGGTTAGCACGGTGAATTCACGACGGTATAAAAAGTTATTAGGGTTTCTATGCAAGAACCAAGCTACCCAGAAAACGAATCTATTCGGATTGAGACCTTGCGATCGCTAAATATTCTCGATACCCCTTCAGAAGAACGTTTTGATCGCCTAACGAGATTAGCTAAACGGCTATTTGCAGTACCAATCGCGATGGTTAGCTTAATTGATGTGAATCGTCAATGGTTCAAGTCTTGCATAGGAGCAAATTTCAAAGAAACGCCAAGAAACATCTCCTTTTGTGGTCACGCGATCCTAGGCAATGACATTTTAATTATTCCTGATGCCACTCTTGATCAACGCTTTTATGATAATCCTCTGGTGACAGATGAACCAAAAATCCGTTTCTATGCTGGAGTTCCCCTCGTTGTTGGAGATAGTATTATCGTTGGTACTCTCTGTTTGATTGATCACCAACCTCGGACACTCAGTGAAGAGGAGCAAGAATTACTCCGCGATTTAGGACAGTTAGCAGAGCAAGAGTTAGCCGCAATCCGACTTGCCACCATCGATGAATTAACCCAAATTTCTAATCGGCGTGGGTTTAAATCCTTGGCAACCCATGCCCTAAATCTCTGTAAGCGGATGAATAAACCCGCCTCACTCTTCTTCTTTGATCTTGATTTATTTAAAGAAATTAATGATCGCTATGGACATGCAGAAGGCGATCGCGCCTTAGTTGGTTTCAGTAAAATTTTACAAGAGACTTTTCGGGAGTCAGATGTTATCGGTAGGCTTGGCGGAGACGAGTTTGTTGCTTTATTAACCAATGCGGATCTAACAGAGAGTCAATTAATTCTCCATCGTCTGGATCAAATACGGGAAAGCTTTAATAAACAGGAGTCTCGTGGTTACGATATTCTTTGCAGCATCGGCACAATTGAGTTTGATGCCAACAGACATCAATCCGTTGATGATCTCCTGCAAGATGGCGATCGGCTCATGTACCAACAAAAACAAGCAAAACGAACAAAAGCATCAGCAAAGACCTATAGACAAGAATAGCGGCGCACGCCGCTATTCTTGTCTGGGTTTATCGTGCCTCTGGCTTGGGGATAGCCCGCTTTGGCGAAGGAATTAGATAAGCAATCACTGCACCACCTACAAATCCTGCAACATTCCGCACAATAGGAACCCATTCACTAGTCCGAGTGAGGACAGGACCTAGACCAAAGGAAATAAACAACATGCCCCACAAGGGTGTGAAAATCAAGGCCCATTTCCAAGCAAAAATTTCGCCTTCCTTCCGTGGATGTCCTGCAAAGCCAAAAACAACACCACCCACAATAGAAGTAATCAAGGTTAGAATCCATTGCTCTTGGGGAATCCCGGGGACGACCGCACAACCATCTTGATCAAGACAAGTAGTAATAGCATCAATGGAAGACAAAATTGCTTGATCGTAGCCCTGCTCTCGCACATAGAATTGATTGCCATAGCGTGATTGCAATTCAATCCAGAAACCACGGGATAGCAAAGGATAAACCTCATCACCAACACTAAAATTCAGTAAATTGCGCCCCCGTGAGTCTGCAACCAACATCACACTGCGATCGTCAAGTCCCCAAAAATCCTTAACTGCACGACCGGGGGTGCGATCTACCTGAGTCAGCACTCGCAATTTCCAACCTGTTAATTCCTCAAATCTCGTTAACTTTTGATCAAGCGCCAACTCTTCAGAATCTGTCAAAAATCGCCCCAGATCAATCACATTAGTATATTTTTCTGGCAATAGCTCTGGTGCATCATAGGCTTGAGCCGCAGGAACATGGGTAAAGACAAGCGCTAAGGGTAGAATTATGGCGATCGCGATCGCGCCAAATCTCCGCGTCAATTTCTGGACAAATCTCTGTAGGGTGGGCTTAATCATGATTTTTATTAAAAGTTAAACTAACGGCTAATCTTAATATTTCTTAATATCTTAACAAGAGTATATAGTTAAAAATACTCCTTCTCCGTATTATTTCCTATGGCAAGCCCAATTCAGTGGTATCCAGGTCATATCGCCAAAGCTGAAAAGCAGTTGTTAGAACAACTAAAATTGGTTGATGTGGTCATTGAGGTGCGTGATTCACGCATCTTGATGTCTAGTAGACATCCCAAAATCGAAAAATGGGTAGAAGGAAAATCACATATTCTCGTGTGCAATCGCATTGATGCCATCTCCTCAACGGCAAAATCGCAGTGGACACGCTGGTTTACAGAACAAGAGCGCATGGCATACTTTACCGACGCTCAAGCAGGTAAGGGAATGGTTGATTTACTCAAGGCTGCCCAAGTTGCTGGCGAAAAAGTCAACGAAAGACGACGTAGTCGGGGAATGTTACCGCGCCCTGTGCGTGCCGTAGTAGTCGGATTTCCTAATGTGGGCAAATCAGCTCTAATCAACCGTTTACTCAAGAAAAAAGTAGTAGCAAGTGCCAATAAACCGGGGGTGACACGCCAATTACGTTGGATCAGGATTTCCGATGAAATTGAGTTATTAGATACCCCAGGGGTAATTCCACCTTTGTTACATGATCAAGATGCGGCACTGAAGTTGGCGATATGTGATGACATCGGACAAGCTGCCTATGACAATGTCTTAGTTGCGGCTGAAGCCGTAGAGCTGTTAATTCAGCTAAATGCAAAGTTGAGTAGCCGCTATGTGATTGATCCCGCAACAGTAACGTCAGGGATTGAATATATTCATGAAGTCGCAGCTTTAAACAAATTTCAAGGGGATCTCGATAAAGTTGCAAGGCTAATTTTGTACGATTTCCGTAAAGGCAAATTGGGCGCGATCGCCTTGGAATTACCGCCATCCTAGATCTGTGAACTTTACATGAAGAGATCTGGTGATGGCGATCGCTTAAGTCATAATGATTGTCTGAAAAGAAGTTCAAGCAATTATGACAAGCAAAATCTACTTAAAAGGCGTAAAAGCATACGGATACATAGGATATCTACCTGAGGAGAATGTATTAGGACAATGGTTTGAGGTTGATGCAACCCTATGGGTCGATTTTGAAAAAGCCAGCTATAGCGATGATATTGAAGATACGGTTAACTATATTTCTTGTATTCGGAAAATCGAGAATCTAATCCAGACTCAAAAATTTAAGTTGATTGAACGCTTAGCTGGGGCGATCGCTGACAGTCTCCTTGAAGATGAGAAAATTACTCAGGCTGAAGTAAAAATTATCAAGCATCCCCCAATTCCCAATTTCTTAGGTTCCGTTGCTGTCGAGATTGTGCGATCGCGAGATCAAATCACCTCTACAAATACCGCAACCAACCTAGAAGCAATTCCTGAACCGCAAGCAAAAAAAATTAGCCCTAAATCAACAAAGACTACCAGTGATTCCCCATCAACCATCACCAATTCAGCCGAGTCCAAAATCATCAGCATCCATACTGACGGAGCCTGTTCTAAAAATCCAGGTCCGGGAGGCTGGGGTGTAGTTGTTCACTTCTCTGATGGTAGTACTAAAGAGCTTGGTGGTGGTCTGCGCGAAACCACTAATAACCAAATGGAATTACAGGGTGCGATCGCAGCTCTAGAATTTCTCGCCAGTCACAAGCAATCCACGACCGTCGATCTCTATACCGATAGCAAATATGTCCTAGATGGCATTACCAAATGGATTAAAGGCTGGAAAAAGAATGGCTGGAAAACCAAAGATAATAAGCCTGTCAAAAATCAAGAATTCTGGCAACAACTCGATCCCCTCAATACTTCTAATATCCGATGGCATTGGGTAGAGGGGCATTCTGGTGATCCTGATAACGAGCGATGCGATGCGATCGCTCGTAGTTACACAGCTAAGTTTGCCTAAACAAATAGACTCGCATTGCGAGTCTATTTGTTTATTAACAATGTGGTTATTACAATTAAAATGCAATGGCTAGAGATTTATTCCATGATGCAGTAAAAAATGCACTAATCAAAGATGGTTGGCGGATTACTGATGATCCATTTTCCTTAAAAGTAGGAGATTCTGAACTTTATATTGACCTTGGTGCAGAAAGGCTCATCGCCGCCGAGCGCAACAATGAAAAAATTGCCGTAGAAATTAAAAGCTTTATTGGTAACTCATCTCTCAGTGACTTTCATTTAGCAGTCGGACAATTTATTAACTATAGAATAGGTCTAAAATCCACATATCCAGACCGTAAACTATTTTTAGCAATTCCCAATAATGCCTATGAAACTTTCTTCAAGAAGGAATTTCCACGCATGGTGATTCAAGAATGTCAGCTTGATATCTTCGTTTATGATGTAAAGAATGAGGTGATTGTCCAATGGAAAATCTAGAAAAAAGCAACAACTACCGCAACATTATCAAACAGTTTCTTCGCCAATATGCCTCTTATAAACCTTCACATGGCGAGATCGAAATGCAAACCCTATTTGATACGGAACAGGATCGCTATCAAGTACTGGCAATTGGTTGGGATCAAGAAAAACGTATCTATGGTTGCTCAATGCATCTCGACATTAAAGCAGGAAAAATCTGGATTCAAGCTAACAATACAGAAATAGATATTGCTGAGGCTTTAGTTGCTCAAGGAGTCCCCAAAGAAGATATTGTGATTGGCTTACAACCTGCTTATCTAAGACAATATACGGGATATGCGATCGCCTAAATACATACTTAAAGACAGATTTGCAAAAACTTAGCTAAACTCTGGCAAATCTCAAAAAGCATCGTTTGTTTGCTTTAAGCATATTTTTCTGCAAAAGCTGTCATCGCATCCAACTGCGAATCTATTAACAAACATTTTTCTAAATGTTCAACGTCCAATTCAGGCAGCCATTCACTGCGATCGCGTTTTACATACTCATCTTCAACTAAGCGATAAATACTAATTTTGCCATCTACCCAAAACCAAACCTCTGGAATACCCCTTAGTTGATATTTCCTTAACGTTTTAACGCTTCCGCTAGTAACCACAATTTCGATACATAGGTCAGTCTTTGCAGGATCATTACCAAAAGCAAAGGACAAATCAGCCTGAAACTCAAGACTAGGTTCAATTTTTTGGGTATAAGCACCTGTTGAGGTAAAGCGGATGCGTTTGAGTACAAAGTAATAGCCTAACAAGAGTCCTAGCAGACTGGATATCATTTCATGCTGCAAACCAATACCCATAATTTCTAGTTCTCCTTCACAATAAGTCATCCGCACTCCCCCGATTTCCTCAAAGGCGGATTGCAAAGCTTTAAACTGCTCCCAAGTGACAGCCCATTTAACGAGATATTGGTTTTCTGCCTTAGCTAAAGTTTGGATCATCACTTTACCCTCGCTGCTGAGTGTTTTAAGTATAACCAATTAATACCAGTTGACTAAAGTGATCCTTCGCTTCAGTCAGTTAAAAATATTTAATAAATATATACAGACTCACAGTATCATCTACCACTCAAAGGCAATAACAATATCACTATGTGATTGGATACTGAAATGAGAAATGATTTGTATTGTAATAAGTCTTTTTCAAGTATATTAAGTCGGATTCCCAATCTTGAATTGCTTTTCTAAAATCACCGTTAGTACGACCTTTGGCGGTACGAACAAATGCTGCGATGGATCTAGATAGTTTTTGTAATCTTTCTGCACTATTAGGCTCTCCCCACTCTCTTAAGTAAGCTTCACTATTCACTGACAATAATGGAAGTGCAAAAACTGCATCAAGAATTTTGTGTCTTTCTGATTCTGGCAAACCTTTTATACCAACTTTATATCCATAAAAACTAAGTAGACCTTGTTCATAGTTAAAAGAGTCATCCGAAAAACTATTAGTTTCAGATCCAGCTTTTGAGAGTAAAAAAGGTTGATCTTTTAACTGAATCAACCTTTTCTTGATACGCTCACTCAAATCACGAGATCTTGGACGAGATCGAAACTCTAGTTCATAATAAATCTTTGTTAGAATTTCTATGTTGTTCCATTCTGAATTTGTAAGTGCTTCAAGATTATCAATAATTAAATTGATGTAGGGACGTTCTTTAGGGTGAGAGTCTTTATCTTTTACAGAAGAAATACTAGAGAAAGAAGATAATGAAGAGGAGTTTACTTTCTCTTTAACATTGTGATTTAATTCGTTAGCAGAGATAATTTTAATATCTCGCATACGTCTAATTGTAAAAGTACGTTTAGCACGTCTTAAATAACAGTATCCCTCTACACATAAAGTCTGACGAATCGTCTTAAAATTCTGTGGAATGAAAGTGCGATTACTATTGTTTCCATTTTTGTCTTCGTAGTTAAATCTTATTTTTTGACTACTTTGTATTGCCCATTCAAGTAACTCAATTTGTTTTGCAATCCCATCTGTATCTAATTTAGGCGTTACAGATGTATGGGTGTTTAGTTCTCTTGAAAAAAAAGAAAAACGATTAGAATATTTTTGAGGTAATACATCAGTTATGGGAGATGGTGTTTCTTTAGTCTCAACTTGGCTTTGCTTAACATTCTTGAGTAAATTCTTTTCTATATTTACTACGGTATAATAACCAACTACTGCCATAGATAAGAATATCCAAAACAAGGGAGTAGAAAGTAGTATTAACAAAACTTGAAAATGGATATATGGATTAAGTATTTGAATAAAATTTTTCTGTAAAATAATCCACTCAGTATAGATAAATAGGACTCCATTACCTAGATAGCCTAAAACCCAAATAACATTAAAAATACTCTGTAATAGTCTCATGGCTATTTGTGGATAAAGACAACTTGTTATATTGAAATATAACAAAAAACTTAGATGCAATCAATTAAGTTAATCGCATCTATCATAAAATATTAAGTAAAACTATTGTTTTTTTGACCAAATGGTCTGTTGAGTAAACAATCAATAATGCAATTTAAACATGAAGATCAGGTGGAGCAAAATCAAAGGGTAGTTCGTTGTTAATTGCTTGAATTTGTTTTGCCTCGTAAGCATTGACCTCATTGATATAGGGAACCAGAATTTGCTTGAGCCGATCGCGATAAAAGCGATGCAAGCTGTAATTTGGAGTTGCAGGAAATCCGCGCCGCTTTTTGTGTTGTCCACCTGCTCCGGGGTCAAAGCGCTTAATCCCTTGAGAAATCGCCCACTCAATCGGCGTGTAGTAGCAAGCATTAAAATGCAAGCAATCAATTTCCTGAACACAACCCCAATAGCGCCCAAATAACTGATCATCCTTACGAATACAGAAAGACATTCCCACAGGTTGCGGATAATCTGCGATTTCCCCAGCTACAAACACAAGGCGATCGCGGAAACTATGGGCTAAATGTTCAAAAAACTTCCGATTTAAGTATTTACTTCCACCCCAAAATTTATTGCAATGATCGTTATATAGCTCATACATATAGCTATAGAAATAATGGGGAATCTCTTCACCTGTATATACCCGCATCTTGATCCCCGTACTTTCTACCGACTTGCGCTCGCGCTTAATATTGCGGCGTTGATTCGCATTGAAATTCTTGAGGTAATCATCAAAATCCTTAAATTCTTGATTTTCCCAAACATAACTATGGTGCATCCAAGTTGTGAAACCTCGCGACTCCAACTCATGCTTCCAACTAGGATCAACATAGAGAAAGTTACAGCCTGACATCTGGTAGCGATCGCAAAGTTTGTCAATCTCCGCTAGCATCAAGTCATATATTTTGGATAATTCATCAGGGCGATCGCTTAGATCTGGATGTACTAAAAACCGATAGCCCACCGCAGGCGTAAAGGGAGCCATCCCTAATAATTTGGGATAATACTCAATTCCTAACCGATAGGACAAATCCGCCCATTGATGGTCAAAAACAAACTCGCCTTGGCTATGTCCCTTCATATACAAAGGTGCAGCCGCTACCAATACATCACCTTGCCACACCAATAAATGACTCGGTAGCCATCCCTGCTGCGCGATCGCACAGCCTGAAGATTCTAAATTCGAGAGCCATTCCCATTCAAAAAAAGGAGTCGCCAAAGGTTTTGCAAGAATATTCCATACTTCAGCCTTGACCTTGTTAACTGTATCTACCCAAGTCGTCGTATAACGGGAAGCCTGTTGCAGCATAGTAAAAGTCTTGGCAATGCTAAGTAAAGTATTTAGTATACATAGCTTAACAAAAGCCAATAACAAAAGTCATAACGACAATTCGCCAATCTTCCAGAGTTTTACTTTTTCCCCAACTCAGAAACTCATAAATTTATGTAAAGAAATAGTGTTGTGGAATACCTTCTGAGTTAATGTATATACATAGCACAAGAGATAAGGCAACTCAATCCAAACGCAGTTCCAGCTTACATATTGAAATTAAGCTTTCAATAGGAGGAGGAAGCAAAAGAAAGAGTTAAAAGTCAAATCGGATTGACGCTTTATTGCTCCCCACGATTCTTCGATCTTTACGGGGCAGTGCTTATTCCAAAGATCGGTGTAGTTTTGATAGCTTCGATAGCCTACGTTGTAATTAGGGTCTCTTAAATTTTTCTAGTACCTGTTTAGGTTTTGACCTAGTACTACGAGTAAATGAGACAAGCTTATGTAGTTGAAAAAATAAAGGCTACAGCGCATAGTTAATCAATATCTAACACGCATTAGCAAACCTCTAGTACGACAACCAATTGAATTATATTAAAACATGAGTCTAGCAGCCTTCTGCTAGACTCATTGAGTTTTTAGGGGATAAATTTTCATGCTACCAACCAAGTATTTGTACTCAATAAATTTGATAGATTTAGATATTAGATTTAGATGTTATCTTTAAGGACTTTTGATAGGTATTTTTACAATCAAGAAATCTATGAATTTATGTAAAGAAATAGTATCTTGCAACACCATCTGAGTTAATCTGTATTCATAGCACAAGAGACAAAGCAACTCAATCCAAACGCAAACCCAGCTTGAATTTTAAGCAACCTTTTCATTAAAAAAGGAGGATAAGCAAATAGAAAGAGTTAAAAGTCAAAATCGGATTGGCGCTTTGTTGCTCCCCACGATTCTTCGATCTTTACAGGGTAGTGCTTGTTCCAAAGATCGGTGTAGTTTTGATAGCTTCGATAGCCTGTATTGTGATTAGGGTCTCTTAAGTTTTTTGTTCGATGTATCTGTAGGTTTTGACCTAGCATTGTAACAAGTGAGACAAACTGATTTAGCTTAAAAATAAGGGCTACAGCGTACAGTTAATCAATACCGAACACGTCCAGTTAAACCTCTAGTAGATAACTAATTGAATTATTTTAAGACATGAGTCTGGCAGCCTTCTGCTAGACTCATTGAGTTTTTAGGGGGATATCTAAAAGATGTCGCAACACAATACCTTTGCTGTGAATGTTCCATCTTTCGGTAAAATAAACAACAATTCATTATTTTCATAATCCTAACTCAGGGGTAAACGAGCCTTGCCTAAAATCGTTATTGCTGGCAACTGGAAAATGTATAAAACCCAGTCCGAAGCCAAAGCATTTTTCTCAGAATTTCCCGCCCAACTCAAAGCCACCGCATCCCAAGCGGCGATCGCTGATCAGCAAATCCTTATTTGCGTCCCTTATACAAATCTAGGCATCTTACAAACAGTTGTGCCATCTCTTGGTCAAGCCAACCTCAGTATTGGTGCTCAAAATGTCCATTGGTCAGAAAATGGCGCATTTACAGGTGAGATTTCTGCACCAATGCTAGTTGAGCTTGGTATCAAGCATGTGATCATTGGACATAGTGAGCGTCGTCAGTTTTTTGGTGAAACCGATGAAACTGTAAACAAGCGTCTTAAAGCAGCTCAGGCTCATGGGCTTACCCCTATCCTCTGCGTCGGTGAAAGCAAACAGCAACGTGATGCCAACGAAACTGAGGCTTGGATTTTCGCGCAACTTGCAGCAGATCTTGTCGATGTTGACCAAAATAATTTGATCATTGCCTACGAACCAATTTGGGCGATCGGTACAGGTGATACCTGTGCATCCAGCGAAGCTAATCGCGTAATTGGTCTAATTCGTAGTAAACTAACAAATCGCGACGTTACAATTCAATATGGTGGTTCCGTCAAACCAGATAATATCGACGAAATCATGGCGCAACCTGAAATCGATGGTGTGCTAGTTGGTGGGGCCAGTCTTGACCCAGCAGGCTTTGCCAGAATTGTGAATTATCGTTAATATTCCCTTTTTGTTTATAACGCTGTCCATATACAAACATATAAAAACAGCGATCGCCACAGCCGACATAACATAACAAAGCTTATTAAGTTATAAAAATTGACTTTGTGAGATCAACTTTGTTATAATTATGTGCTGTTGATTAGAATACACAGCCGCAGATATACCAAATCATCACTTATGCCCACGATCCAACAGCTCATCCGCAGTGAGCGCCAAACCATAAATACAAAGACAAAGTCTCCTGCCCTAAAAAGTTGTCCTCAACGCAGGGGAGTATGTACGCGCGTCTACACTACAACACCCAAAAAGCCTAACTCTGCACTTAGAAAAGTGGCACGGGTACGCTTGACTTCTGGATTTGAAGTCACCGCATACATCCCTGGCATTGGGCATAACCTCCAAGAGCACTCCGTTGTGATGATTAGAGGCGGTCGTGTAAAAGATTTACCAGGTGTGCGTTACCACATTATCCGTGGCACTCTCGATACTTCAGGCGTAAAGGATCGCAAGCAAGGACGCTCCAAGTATGGCGCAAAGAGACCCAAGCCCGGTCAAGCTCCAGCCGCAAGCACTGGCAAGAAGAAAAAATAACAGCCAGTAATTAATTCAGCCATTTAAGTAAAATTAGCAATTCATTTTATAAGGTGAATTTAGTACCGTAATGTCCCGTAGAACGAAAGCGTCAAAGCGCATAACTCCCCCTGACTCGGTTTATAACAGCCGCCTCATTAGTATGCTGATCCGTCGTGTAATGTCACGCGGTAAGCACTCTGTAGCTTCCCACATTGTTTATAAGGCTCTCGACACCATCGGCGAGCGTACAGGCAACCCACCTCTAGAGGTGTTTGATCGTGCAATTCGTAATGCAACCCCATTAGTTGAAGTTAAGGCTCGTCGTGTTGGTGGTGCTACCTATCAAGTACCCATGGAAGTTCGTACAGATCGCGGTGTAGCACTTGCTCTTCGCTGGTTAGTCCAATACTCCCGCGCTCGTGCTGGACGTAGCATGGTAACTAAGCTGGCTAATGAATTAATGGATGCTGCCAACGAAACTGGTCAAACCATCCGTAAACGCGAAGAAACCCACAAAATGGCAGAAGCAAACAAAGCCTTCGCCCACTACCGTTACTAACGCTATTAAACCGTAGCTTACCTCGCTATACTATTCTTAATATAAATTCTCAATTCCTGACAAACACGAGGAAACCATTGTGGAACGCACTATTGCCTTAGATAAGGTACGCAATATAGGTATTGCGGCGCATATTGACGCTGGTAAAACCACAACTACAGAACGGATTCTATTTTATTCTGGCGTTGTTCACAAAATAGGTGAAGTCCATGATGGAACCGCAACGACAGACTGGATGGCACAAGAACGTGAGCGTGGTATTACCATTACTGCCGCAGCGATCAGTACCAGTTGGAAAGATCACCGCATTAACATCATTGATACTCCTGGACACGTAGACTTCACTATTGAAGTGGAACGTTCCATGCGTGTACTTGATGGCGTAGTTGCAGTTTTCTGTGCTGTAGGTGGTGTCCAACCTCAGTCTGAAACCGTATGGAGACAAGCAGATCGTTATAAAGTACCTCGCCTCGTATTCGTTAACAAAATGGATCGCATGGGCGCGAACTTTTTGCGAGTAAGAGAGCAAATTCGCGCTCGTTTCGGTTCTAATGCAGTTCCAATCCAACTACCCATCGGTAGCGAAGCAGAACTCGTAGGTATCATTGATCTCGTCAAAATGAAAGCCTATATCTATAAAGATGAAATAGGTAAGGATATTGACGAAGTAGATATTCCTGATGATTTAGCTGATCTCGCCAACGATTGGCGCGGTAAGTTACTTGAATCAGTGGCAGATTCTGATGATGTTTTAATGGAAAAATATCTTGAAGGTGAAGAACTCACCGAAGATGAAGTTAGAACAGGTCTACGCAAAGGAACCTTGAACGGCAAGATCGTACCAATGACTTGTGGTTCTGCTTTCAAAAATAAAGGCGTACAGCTATTACTTGATGCCGTTATCGACTATCTTCCTGCTCCTAGCGATGTTAAACCAGTTCAAGGTTTACTTGCTAATGGCGAAGAAGCGATTCGTGAAGCCAAGGATGACGCGCCCATGTCAGCACTTGCCTTCAAAATCATGTCTGATCCCTATGGTCGTCTTACCTTCGTGCGGGTTTATTCTGGCATCTTGAAGAAAGGCTCCTACGCGCTTAATCCTGTTAAGAACAAGAAAGAGCGTATTTCTCGTTTGATCGTATTAAAGGCTGACGATCGCCAAGAAGTTGATGAACTCAGAGCAGGTGATCTTGGAGCAGTTTTAGGACTGAAAGATACATTCACAGGTGATACTCTTTGCGATATTGAATCGCCAATTGTTCTTGAAACTCTATTCATTCCTGAACCTGTTATTTCCGTTGCTGTTGAGCCAAAAACAAAACAGGATATGGAAAAATTATCCAAGGCGCTACAGTCTCTGTCTGAGGAAGATCCTACCTTCCGTGTAGCAACAGATTCAGAAACCAATCAAACAATTATCTCTGGCATGGGTGAGCTACACCTAGAAATTCTCGTTGATCGGATGAAGCGTGAGTTTAACGTTGAAGCTAACGTGGGCGCACCTCAAGTTGCTTATCGTGAAACCATTCGCAAGACTGTCACCGATATTGAAGGTAAGTTTGCACGTCAGAGTGGTGGTAAGGGTCAGTATGGTCACGTTGTGATCAACTTAGAGCCTACTGAGCCAGGTACAGGATTTGAATTCGTATCGAAGATCGTTGGTGGTGTCATTCCTAAGGAATTCATCAAACCTTCTGAACAAGGTATGAAAGAAGCCTGTGAATCAGGAATTCTTGCGGGCTATCCTTTGAT
Source organism: Pseudanabaena sp. Chao 1811 (assembly GCF_027942295.1). Lineage (NCBI taxonomy): Bacteria > Bacillati > Cyanobacteriota > Cyanophyceae > Pseudanabaenales > Pseudanabaenaceae > Pseudanabaena > Pseudanabaena sp. Chao 1811. Next base: position 2,144,972 of record NZ_CP101416.1, on the reverse strand, counting down.
TGACGTTAGAGCAACCCTCGTACATGGTTCTTTCCATGATGTGGACTCTTCAGAAATGGCTTTCAAAATTGCTGGCTCTATGGCAATTAAGGAAGCTGTAATGAAAGCTCAACCTGTCCTGCTTGAACCTGTAATGAAGGTTGAAGTAGAAACCCCTGAGGACTACATGGGTGATGTCATCGGTGACCTTAGTCGTCGTCGTGGCAACATTGCAGGCATGGATGATACTCCTTCTGGCAAGAAGGTTGAGTCCAGAGTTCCTTTGTCGGAAATGTTTGGTTACTCCACTGACCTGCGCTCAGCCACTCAAGGCAGAGCAAGCTTCTCAATGGAATTCAGCCATTACGAAGAAGTACCGAAAAATGTGGCTGAAGCCATCATTGCTAAAAACAAGGGCAAAAAAGAGTAGTCCTTATAAAATACTCAACCAATACTCTATAAACTAGAGTAATAATTACCGAAAATGCTCTATAAACTAGAGTAACAACTACAAAAGTAAGGATAATTACGAAAAAATGGCACGCGCTAAATTTGAGAGAACTAAACCCCACGTTAATATCGGTACTATCGGTCACGTTGACCACGGTAAGACCACTTTAACTGCTGCAATCACCATGTCCTTAGCAGCAGCAGGACAAGCAACCGCAAAAGCATACGACCAAATCGATGCTGCTCCTGAAGAAAAAGCTCGTGGTATTACGATTAATACTGCTCACGTTGAGTATCAAACCACTGAACGCCACTATGCTCACGTTGACTGTCCCGGTCACGCTGACTATGTTAAGAACATGATCACTGGGGCTGCTCAGATGGACGGAGCTATTTTGCTCGTATCTGCGGCTGATGGTCCTGAGCCTCAAACCCGTGAACACATCTTGCTTGCTCGTCAAGTAGGTGTACCTAACCTAGTAGTTTTCTTGAATAAAGAAGACCAAATGGAAGGCGAAGAAGAACTAGTTGAACTAGTTGAACTCGAAGTTCGTGAATTGCTCTCCTCCTACGACTTTGATGGCGATAATATTCCCATCACTCGTGGTTCTGCATTGAAAGCAGTTGAGCAAATGACCGCTAATCCTAAGACCCAACGTGGCGAAAATCCTTGGGTTGACAAGATCTGGGCTTTGATGGATTCCGTTGACTCCTACATTCCTACTCCTGAGCGTGCTGTTGACAAGCCCTTCTTGATGGCTGTTGAAGACGTATTCTCGATTACTGGTCGTGGTACTGTTGCAACTGGTCGTATTGAGCGTGGTACTGTCAAGGTTGGCGATACCGTTGAACTCGTTGGTATCAGAGAAACCCGTTCCACTACCGTTACTGGTATTGAAATGTTCAAAAAGAGCTTGGAAGAAGGTCTGGCTGGCGACAATGCAGGTCTCTTGCTCCGTGGTATTCAAAAGAATGATATCGAACGCGGTATTGTATTGGCTAAACCTAAGTCAATTAATCCTCACACTCAATTTGAAGGTCAAGTTTACATTTTGACTGAAAAAGAAGGCGGTCGTAAGACTCCTTTCTTCCCTGGCTATCGTCCTCAGTTCTATGTACGTACAACTGACGTAACTGGAACCATTGTTAGCTTCACTGCTGATGATGGCAGCGATGCAGAAATGGTCATGCCTGGCGATCGCATCAAGGTAACTGTTGAGTTGATCAACCCCATCGCGATCGAGCAAGAAATGCGCTTCGCAATCCGTGAAGGTGGTCGCACCGTTGGATCTGGCGTTGTTACCAATATCTTGAAGTAAAATTCTAGGTTTTCTAACAAAAAAGCCTCGCTTAGCGAGGCTTTTTTGTTGTTAACTTGAGTTTGATAACGCCATTTGCGCGGCGCGCAAATGGCGAAAAATGGTAAAAATCGCTTAGCGATTTTTACCATTTTTCGCCTTTGTCGAGATGATGTGTTGTTAGTCAAATATTTCCGCAGGATCAGCAGTTTGGACTTTGCGCAGGGATAGTGTTCCAGAAATTGCACACATCGCCACCGTTAACAAAAATAATTGCACAATGCGATCGCTATTTAAATCCATTAATAAGCCCGTTGCATTTTGAGTAATGCTATAGAGAACGGCACAAATTGATAGGGCGGGTAAAAATCCACATAAAGATAAAAGCAATGACTCTTGCAAAATCAGCCTGAATAGAAAGAAGTTGCTATAGCCCATAGCTTTGAGCGTGGCATATTCCGCAAGATGATCAGAAACATCTTTGTATAAAACTTGATAGACAATAACGACACCAACGATAAAGCCCATAATCACGCCTAAGCCAAAGATAAAACCAATCGGGGTGGCTTCTGACCAATAATTTAGCTCTAGATCGATAAATTCTTGCCTAGTTAATATTTTCACATCCTGATCTAGCTGCGATCGCATGGCATCTCGAATGGAGATCGCCTGTGCACTTTTTTCCAATTGCACTAAGCCCAAATTAATATTGCCTATAGGACGATCAGGGAAAATGCGTAGGAAATTTTGTTCACTTGTAATCAACGTGCCATTGGAAGCAAAAGAGACTCCCATGGTAAATAACCCACCAATAGTAATGGCACGGTTAGTAACTTCTTTCGTGAGAATTTTGCCTTGGGCGATCGCTGCTTCATATTGAGCAGCCACAGCACCATAAAAATCTTCTCTTGAACCGCGATCGAATAGAACGACATCGGGGAGTAGCGTTTTCTCTAAATCTGGTTGAATATTGGGAAATAGGAAAGGATGAGCTTGAGGAGAAACTCCGATCGCTAAAATATCCTCTTTGACCCCCAATTCAGGAGCATTCCATACAGCTAAGCCAATATATACAGGATGCACTGACTTAACACCTGCAAATCCTTCCGCTTGGTACAGACGACGACGAGGGAACTGCCTGAGATTGAGCAAGTTATTAGAGCTGGGATGAATTAAGATTAGGTCGCTACGTAAGTTCAGGTGTAGTAGCACTGCACTTTTAAATAAAGCCTCCTGAAAACCTAACTGCATCGCAATTAGAATTACCGCAAACATAATCCCTGCGATCGCGATCGCTAAGCGTCCCTTTTGATAGGTAAGTTGTAGCCATGCTAAAGGAATCGCTAACATAAAACCAATATTTTTATTTTTATTTGGGAGGGGTAGATCTAAGATGCTTGTAGAGCCAAGAGCAGCCACCTAAACAAGTACGTTTGTCCTCTTCAGAAACATTTATATGAGAGTGTAAAGTGAAGTGTGTAAAGTCTGGGATATATACAGAGAGATGATCTAGACACACAATTACCAACACTAAAACTGATGAATATACGCAAAGAATTGCTCGACGAATTGCTGCAAGAATGTAAAACACCACCTGACCTATTCGGAGAAGGAGGCATTCTGAAACAACTGACGACCGCATTAGTGGAGCGAGCATTGGAAGCAGAACTATCAACCCATCTGGGATACGGTAAGCACGAACCTAGACCAGAAGGACAAACCAACAGTCGCAACGGTTATAGCCAGAAAAAAGTGCAAGGTGACTTTGGCGTAGCCGAAATCGCAGTCCCCCGAGATCGGCAAGGGGAGTTTGAACCGCAGATGGTGAAGAAAGGACAAAGTCGCTTGTCAGGACTAGATGAAAAGATCATTGCTCTCTACGCACGAGGTATGAGTGTCAGGGATATTCAAGCCCAGTTGCAAGAAATGTATGGTGTTGAAGTATCACCAACACTTATTTCCAATGTTACAGATGCAGTAATTGACGAGGTGAAGCAATGGCAAAACCGTCCCCTTGAAGCAGTCTATCCAATCGTCTTTCTGGACTGTCTAGTCATCAAAGTCCGAGACAATGGCAGAGTGATTAACAAATCCTTGTACTTTGCCTTGGGCGTGAATATGGACGGGTACAAGGAATTACTGGGTATGTGGATTTCTCCGAATGAAGGTGCGAAATTCTGGTTGTCAGTACTCACCGAAATTCACAACCGTGGGGTCAAAGATATTTTGATTGCCTGTGTCGATGGCTTGACTGGTTTCCCTAATGCGATTGAGACGGTATTTCCTAAAACTCAGGTGCAGTTATGCATTGTCCACATGGTCAGAAACTCGGTCGCTTTTGTACCTTGGCAACAACGCAAGCAAGTTTGTGCTGACCTCAAGGCTATTTATAGCGCGGCGACGGAATCGGAGGCTGAGTTTAATCTCGAACTCTTTGCTGAAAAGTGGGACAAGCAATATCCATCAATCTCCAAGTCTTGGCGCAGTCATTGGGCAAACATTATCCCCTTCTTTGCTTTCCCGACCGAGATTCGCAGGGCGATTTATACCACCAATGCGATTGAGTCGATGAACAGTAGTTTGCGGAAGGTGATTAAATCCCAACAGATTTTTCCCTCTGATGATGCTGCTTTCAAGCTCGTTTATTTAGCAATGCGGAATATCTCGAAGAAGTGGACGATGCCGATTCGTGATTGGAAACCTGCTCTTAATCGCTTTGCCATCCTCTTCGAGGATCGTCTCCACGTCTAGCTTCTAGACTTTACACATTTTACTTGACAGTCTCATTTATATTTGTTCTTAGATATTCTTGTAACCATTGGCAGCCTCGCATTAATAGGTTTTCCAGATCAAGATTCCACATAATGATTTTCCGATCTTCACCAGTTGATACTAAGATTTTGCCATTGGGGCTAAAGCAAACACTCCTGACCCGTCCTTGATGACCATTAAAGGTGCGTAAGAGTGTCCCATCTCCACTCCAAAACTGGATTGTAGAATCTTCACTAGCAGAGACTATCGACTTACCATCGGGGCTAAAACATATGCTGGTTACTTCCGCGCTATGTCCATTTAGAGTTTTAATTAATTCTCCTTCAATGCTCCATAGTTTTACACTCTGATCCATACTGCCACTAGCCAGCATTTTGCCATTGGGGTTAAAGGAAACTGTATAGACTTCAGCACTATGCCCATCTAGGGTTTTCAGGAGAGTACCATCCCAACTCCAGAGGTTAATCAATTTATCTTTGCTGGCGGAAGCAAGCATACTGCCGTCGGGACTAAAGTCAATACTATAGACCTCACCTGAGTGACCAGTAAGAGTTTGTAACCATTTACCATCAGCACTCCAGACTCTGACTGTACCATCGGCACTACAGGATGCAAAAACTTGTCCATCACAACGATAGACCACACTATAAATTTCGGCTCGGTGGGCACTAAGTGTATCAATTAGGGTTCCATCGGTGTGCCAAATTTTAATGCAGGCATCCGCTCCTGCGGTGAGAATGGTGGAACTGTCTGGGCTAAAGGTCACACAGTTGACTTTGTCGTTATGACCTTCAAGTACTGCCTCTAATGTGCCATTAGCATTCCACAGATTAACTGTTTTATCTTTACAAGCAGAGGCGAGGAATTTGGAGTTGGGGCTAACGACAACGCAAGAAACTTCATCTGTATGTCCCATCAAGGTTCTTAAGGGTGTACCACGAATTACCCAAAGCTTGACCGTGGTGTCTCTGCTGGCAGAAGCAAGAGTTTTTCCGTCAGGACTAAAGGCAATACTATGCACGACATCCCCATGTCCTTGAAATGTCGATATTAAGCCTTGCTCAATATCCCAGACACGGATAGTGCGATCAAAGCCACTAGAAGCAATGGTGTGATTGTCATTACTAAAAGCGACACTCCATACCTTGTCGGAATGTCCATAAAAACTTTTAAGTAAAATGCCATCGGAACCCCACATTTTGACAGTGCGATCGCGACTTCCAGAAACAATCGCAAGACCGTTAGGGGCGTAGGCAACACTTTCGACAAAGCTATCATGTCCCCGTAAATGCCTGATCGGTACACCCTGTATATTCCAAATAATCAGATTGCGATCGGCGCTTCCTGACACGAGGGACTTACTGTTGGGGTGAAAAGCAACGCAAGTTACCCAGCGATCATGACCACCACGCAAAGTCCGAATCACCGTGCCATCACTTTTCCACAGCCTAATCGTCGTATCTTCACTAGCTGAGGCAATCATTTCGCCATCATTACTAAAGCAGACATCCAACACAGGGCCTTCATGCCCCCGCAAAGTAGCGATCGGTTGTGGTTCAAAATCCCCTGTTTCGGCATTACGTTGCCAAATTTTGACCATATTGTCCCGACTACCTGAAACTAGTAGATTTCCATCGGGGCTAAAGGCAACACTAGTGACCCAGTTCGTATGCCCCACTAATGTTTGGAGCAAAATTCCTGAAATATTCCAGATTTTGATCGTGCGATCGCTACTTGCAGAGGCAATAAACTTACCATCGCGAGAATAGCAAACTTTGTTAACCCAGAATCCATGTCCTTCGAGACGATTATATTCATGGGTTCCATAGACAACTTGCTCTAAAGCTGTGATCGCTCGAATTTGGGTATTAGCACGGAGATTGTCGAGAGTACTGGCATCAACTTGAGTAGTTAGGCGTTTTAGCTGGACACCACCAATTACGCCTGCAATCATCGCTTCAATATGATTGTTAGATAAATAGAGGGCTTCCGAAGAAATGGTTAGCGCCACAATTTTTTCATTGATCTCGCCCATCTCCGCAATTACACGCTGGCGACGTTCGGCATCAAGGCTTTTTTCGAGTTCTTGACTCAGCTTTTCAAGACGATCAGCATCGGCGGCACGGGCTGCCATCAATTGCTCGCGTTCATTAATCCTCGCCGATGCTTCTAAAAAATTACGATCAATGCGCGATAGATCAGTCTGCCCCTCTGCCCAAGCCAGTGCCTCAGCTAAACGTGTACCCCGCAATAGAGCTGACTCATCCGTTTCTTCAGATCGCTCCCATGCCTGCAATGCTTCCAGATATGGGCAGTTACGCAGCTCCGAAAAATGTACCTTTTGCTTGAGTTTGATCACTACGATCGAAACATCGTCTTCAGGAATATCTAGCCCTGAAAATACATCCAGTGCTTTTTTTAAGCCATGTAAGATCTCGATCGCTGGTCGTTGTGCTAGTTTAATAACCGTTTGACGCAGTGGCGAGATCATTTGCCCCTTCGATCTGCCAAATTCTTCGCCCTGCTCATTAGTGGCTTCAAATAGCCCATCACTGAAAAAGATTGCAATATCGCCTTCATGCAGCGCCCGAGCTGTGGCTCTGTAAGTAGCACTGTCAAAACGACCAAGGGCGATCGCAGGATTAACGACTTCTTCGCAAGTATTAGTTTCCGCCCGATAAATCAAAGGACCTGGAATACCCGCATTCCCTAAATGCAGGTCATAGGTGAGCAGATCGATCGCTCCATAACAAAAGGCGATCGCATCATCAGTCCCACTTTTACAGAGTAGTTGATTTAAAGAATTCAGCATTGACGCAGGATTTTGTAACCTACCCTGCTGCGCATAGGCATCAAGCTGACCTTTAAACAAAGCGGCATGAATCGCGCCTGCAACGGATTTACCTGAAGAATCAGCGATCGCTACTGCCAATGTCCCTGATTGCTCTAAGAATTGGTAATAGTCCCCACCAAGATCTACTGCTGTCCAAACTTCCGCAGCAATATCTAGCCCAGGATAAGAAGGCAAGCTCTGTGGCAATAAGCTTCTTTGAAGCAATCTGCCACTTGATAGGTCATTGGAAGTTTCATTTAACTGCATATACTGATAGGCAGAGCGATTCTCAGAACAAATACTAGCAACACGAATCTTCTACTAGCAACACGAATCTTCTGTATTTTGAATAGTCAAATCATTCACTACAGGCTATTTTCAAAAATTGTGACGCTATGCACACAGAGCATCATAACCTCTAAAATAGAATAAATTAATACAAGTAAAATCTTAATTTTAATTTTGATAGATTAGCCATAATCCACATTATCTATCAAAAGAAAACTGCAAAGATTATTACTAAGTTTGTTTTGCCTTTTCATAATTTTTAAATCGTTAAAAATTGATGTGTCAGACACAATAGTAACTTAACTATTACAACGCTTTGGACTGAAACCACAACCAATATTTGTATTAAAATTACGACTTACCAGTACTTTTAATACAAATATCGTAGTTCTATCGATGAAGAGCGCAATAGGTCTAGTTACATTCAAGGGTTTCACGAGTTAGTCTGCCAGTTTTAGGGTTTTGACCCTTAGCAAATTGACACAGCTTTTTGCGAATTGGTGGTCTTAAATCTACATCAGTAAAATCAGCACCATCTATAATCACGTTATTAAAAGAAGTGCCATAGGCAAAGGAACCCTCTAAAACCACGTTAGTTAAGTCTGCTTTGTCAAGCCGCGCATTATCAAGAGTGCTATTGCTTAGATTTGCTCCTGTCAAGTTTGCCTCTTTCATATTGGCAGCGAAGAAACTAACTCCTTGGGCATCAGCATTGACAAAGGAGGCATTCCGTAGATCGGATTCGTTGAATTGATAGCCTTGAAGCGATCGCCCAGAAAAATCAGCTCCTTCGAGAAAGGCTTTTACGTATACATCTGCCGCAACAGGTTTAGCCCCAATTACGATCAGAGCTAAGCACAACAATAAATTGATGGCTTTGAAGATAAAATTGCGTAAGCTAAAATCTGTGATTTTCATAATCTTAATTCTGTATGTTATTGAGACTATCACAAGCGGGCGAAAGTAAAAGCACTACTCAGTTCCACCTGTACTTTCTTGATACGGTAGCTGCATACCATCAATTTCTGTTAGGGAAAGACCTATGACCAAGAAAGTAGGCGATCGCGGGGAAATGTTGGTGGCACAACTTTTGCAAGCGCAGGGTTGGGAAATCTTAGCGACGCAATGGCGGTGTCGGTGGGGAGAATTAGATTTGATCGCTTGCGATCGCCAATGGTTAATCTTTGTTGAGGTTAAAACTCGTAGCGATCGCAACTGGGATGGTGATGGCATTTTGGCAATTACACCGCAAAAACAAACCAAACTGATTCAAGCTGCCTCGCTATTTTTATGTCAACATCCAGAGCTAGCGACATTGGCTTGTCGGTTTGATGTTGCTCTAGTACGCCGCATCAATCGCGATCGCAGTTACCAGATGTCACAGGATCTCAACAAGCAACAGCCTCAAGTCCTATCAGAATTTTGCTTACAGACCTATATAGAGCAAGCTTTTATAACCTAAAGGCAATGACACTGATAACGTCCATAGACCTTAATGACACGTGAGTTCGTAACGCATTTGCGCGGCGCTTCGCGGCGCGCAAATGGCGGAAAATGGTAAAAATCACTTAGCGATTTTTACCATTTTCCGCCTTCGTCGAACTGACGTTAATGACAAACATGATATATGACCGACCATTTTGTACTTTTGTCGAACTGACGTTAATGAAACGTGAGTTCGAGATAATTTGAAACTGGTATTGAGAGTGAGAGAGGGTTTGCTACGCAAACCCTCTCTCAACACCCAAAAGTAAAAGCCTTGCGTAGCAAGGCTTTTACTTTTGGGTGTTTAAAATTTGCCAGCTTAACCCGAACTAACGTTAATGGCAAATAGGAGATTGAGGAGATTGTGGTCGGGTATTTCCAGTCTCATAATGCTTTTTTAGCCCCAGAGCTTCAATATATCTAGGGATAGCTTGATCAATCGTGTAATAAAGCTCCAGAAATCTACGGGCATTTTTGCCAAGTCTTTCTTGAATCTGGGGATTTGCCGCTAGCCAACAAATGTAATCCGCCAAACCCTGTGCATCACCATTATCAAAGTAACTGCCACAGTCTCCTTGATCCACCATTTCACGTAAATAGTTATTGGGAGGACAGATTACGGCAACGGGTCGCTCCGCCGCTAAGATGCCATAGATTTTCGATGGGGCGATCGTGTCACCAACATTCGGCAAAATGCTTACTAAAGAGAGATCACAGGCTGTAAGAGAAAAGGGCAGAACTTCCCGATCTTGGTAAGGCAATTGCAGCACATTTGGCAGTTCACCTGCGGCGATCGCTTTAGCCACAACCTGTGAGCCAACACCATTGCCTATGAACAAAAATTTAATATCAGGGCGATCGCTCAGCAACTGCATACATTTGAGAATTGTCCGACTATCATGACAGCGCCCTAAGTTGCCTGAGTACAGCACTACAAAACAATCAGTTAGTCCATATTGTCGAGCAAACCAATTCTCCGACTTAGCAAGGGGACGAATAAATTTAGGATCTGCCCAGCTATGAATCACATGAATTTTGTCAGCCAAATATTTGTTTTTTTTGACTAAGAGCTGCTTCATTGGCTCACTTAACACAATTAAAGATTCCGCCCTCTCCCAAACCTTAAGATTTACAAATTCCCAAAATTTGATGATCCAATGATCGGGAGCAACGACCCGCAAGCGCACAGCTACTTCAGGATAAACATCATAAATAATGCAGCTATAGGTATGCCCAAAAATCTTGTTATAAAACCAACCAATTAATCCCAAAAACGGTGGAGCTGAAGTTAAAACTAAATGCGAACCGCGTATACTTTTACGCCGAAATTTAATTACACATCGGAGGAGGAACAACACACTACTAACAACTTTATTGCGAATACGCTTAGACATCAGATGGATCGAACCAGTCCGCCTTACAAATACACCATTAATCTGCTCTTGGTGTTCTACATCCATTTGTCTAAAGGCGTATCCTGGCATTCCCGTAAACACACTGACATCAAAGCCCTCTTGCACTAGCGCAGTAGCTAAGTCATATATAAATTGTCCAGTCGCTGCATAATCAGGTGGATAAAACTGAGTAATTATACTAATGCTAGTTTTTAAGCGCTTTTTACCTGCCATTATTTTACTCATTAGTTATTCTTCCGTACCTGTTACAACTAGCTACGTATCAGGTTGTGTCGAGTGGCTTACCACGGCGATCGAGTTTGATTCCTAAACCTTTAAGTCAAGGTTTGACAGCATTACATAAATGTCTGCGTAACTATAACGTAAATTTGATTTAGAGTTATGATTTAGCGCTACTTTGTCTGGATTTACCGTCTGACATACGATCACCAGCCTCGATCAATGCACTCCTGATACCCACCTCAGTCATGGAGTGTCCCGCATCAGGAACAATTACAAATTCTGCTTCGGGAAAAGCTTGATGTAATTCCCAAGCCGTAAACATGGGGCACACTACGTCATAACGACCTTGGACAATCACCGTTGGAATATGGCGAATGCGATCAATGTTTTGCAATAGCTGCTGTTCAGATGTGAAAAAGCCTTTATTCATAAAATAATGGCACTCAAGTCGGGAAAAGGCATCAGCAAAATCTTCTGTCCCAAAGCGCTCAATTAATGATGCGTCAGGAATCAACTTACTAGTGCTTGCCTCCCAAATTGACCAAGCACGGGCAGCTTGTGATCGCACTTGTTGGTCATCACTGGTAAGACGACGATAGTAAGCGGAAATCATATCGTCACGTTCATCGATAGGGATCGGTTGCAGGTATTCTTCCCAAGCATCTGGGAAAAAGTAACTAGCTCCCTCTTGATAAAACCAATCCAGTTCTTTTTTTCGCAGCAGAAAGATACCCCTCAAAATTAGAGCCTTGCAATATTCGGGATAGGTTTGGCTATAGGAAAGCGCAAGGGTACTGCCCCAACTGCCTCCTGACACAGTCCAGCGATCGATGTTCAGATATTTCCGTAAAGTTTCAATATCCTCCACCAAATGCCATGTGGTGTTTTCACGAAGTTCTGCATGGGGTGTACTTTGACCACAGCCACGTTGATCAAATTGGACAATTCGCCACCAATTAGCATCAAAATACTGTCGATAAATCGGTTGACTACCACCTCCAGGTCCGCCATGCAAAATTACGACGGGTTGACCTTGAGGATTGCCTGATTCTTCAAAATAAATTGTGTGTAAATCTGAGACTTGGAGGAATCCTTGGTGATATGGCTCGATCGCTGGATATAGTTCGCGCATAGAAAGCAAGAATTTATAGCTCGGTAAATTATGGAAATGCTAAATATAGCGCCAAAAGAAAGAAAGGGTCGCAAAGCGACCCTTTCTTTCTTTATATTTCTTATAAATGACTTTCTTTTCGTAACATCCGTTTATAGGCAAGCCATCCTGAGGCGATCGCCACAATAAAAAATCCTACTAAAAATCGCAAGTGGATCAGCATGTCTGTACTGGTTAAAGATTTGCTATCGGTTGAGAGGGCTGTAAAAGCTTCGCTCATGTGATAGACAGGATTGAATTGGGTGATTAACAGTAAATCCTTCGATAAAAAGGTGGTAGGGAAAAACGCACCACCTAACATCAATAGCGGTACGCCAAAACCTGCCACTAGCGAATTCACATCTTCGACCTTACGCGCAAATTTAGTGGCAAGGACAAATCCCATTCCCACATAGGAACCAATGCTCGCCAAGATCACTAAGGCTCCCACCGCGATCGATCCACTAAAGCGCACTTCCCAAAAGGCAGCTACGGTATAGATAATCAGGGTTTGCCCCACGCCAATCGCGGCATAGGCAAAGAAAATACCTAAGAAATAAGAAATTCCGTTAATTGGGGAAATTAATAAACGTTTAATGGTCAGACTTTCCCGCTCAGCGACAATGGTGGACATCGTGCCGCCGAGACAGCTAAAAAATAGGGCTGAGCCAATTAATGAGGCAGGAGCAGCCAGTTTGAAAGATTCGGCAGTTGTAATTTTTGAGCCTTCCGCCAAGACAAAGCCATTGAGCAAGAGCATCGAAATGGGGAAGATTACCCACAGGAGCAAGGTGCGGTATGTCCGAAATAGTTCTAATAAAATACGTCGCCCGATCGCGATCGCTTCATACCCATAGTTCATGTGAGCTTTGCAGTGATTGATTACTTGTATAGTAATTGTAAAAGTAGGATCAGCTTTCCAGTCATAACAGGTTGCATTTTACCTAATAAAGCCCCAAAAGCGGTGGCGCACGCGCAGCGTGCGCCACCGCTTTTGGGGCTTTATGTTTTTATTGAAAATATTGCAAAACAAAATTTTTAATAAAAATATTGTGATTTACCTGACGACCAAGTAATGTAAATCAGACAAAGATCAAAATCCTAAGATAGAAGCATAATTGTGTTAGATGGCAAAACTATCTTTAGCAAATACCTCAAACGCTTTTTAATTGCAGCGATCGCGATTTATCTTGCCTTTCGCTTGCGTCAGACTTTGCAATTATTACTGACCAGCTTATTTTTAGCTGGAGCAATTTCCCCCATTATTGAAAAGATTACCAGCGTGCGGATCAATATTCGCAACTGGCGCATTGGTTTAAATCGAGTCTGGGCAGTTGTATTACTTTATCTAGTTTTATTAATCATCGTGGTCTTAGCGATCGCCCCAGCACCGCAGATTATTTTAGAACTTGGTCAATTTTTTATTAAGCTTCCCAATCTACTAGAGCAAATTCAACTTCCCAAAGGAGGACTATTCAATCTCAGTCAAGAACAGCTCAATCGCATTCTCCAAACTCAACCACTCATAGATCAAGCTCAAAATTTTGGTAAGGAAATTGTGAGCCAGACCTTTGGGTTTACTCTCCAAATTTTTAATGCGATCGGTGTGGGCATTTTAAGTCTCTTGATTACTGCCTATATGGTGATCAATTCCAGTAGTTTAATGCGGCGATGTTTAAGCCCTTTTTCTAAAAGAGTTCGCCATGAAATCGAATTTCTGATTCCACCCATTACCCGATGTCTGGGAGCCTATGTGGTCGGTCGCATCGGTACTTCGACTTTGTTGGGATTCTGTACTTACTTAACCCTCTCTCTATTTGGCATTCCCTATTCAGGAGCATTAGGGTTATTAGTAGCGATCGCTAATCTTGTGCCCTATATCGGTGGTTTAGTTGCCCTAGGTGCGATGTTTATTGCTGCATGGGGTGTAGATTTTAATCGAGGGGCGATCGCTCTTTTTATCTGCTTTAGTCTGCAACAGATTGAAGCTTTTATTCTCCAACCGTGGCTCGTCGCCCCCTATCTCAACCTCGATCCCTTTGAACTTCTACTTTCCATCATTGTCGGTGCAGAGCTATTTGGAGTAGTCGGCGCAATCATCGCTCCACCGATCGCAGGCACGGGCAGAATACTCTTCAATCACTTTGCTAGTCCTGCTACAACTGATTCGGAAGAATAAAAGGGCGCAAAGCGCCCTTTTATTTAGTAATTATTAGTAAACCTGAATCCATTCATGAACTTCGTAGTCTGTCCAAATCCCATTTTGCCAATACGGATCGGCTTCTACTAGTTGCTTGGCGGAATCTAAGTCAGGAGCAGCATATACCGCAAATACTTTAGTGACATCTTGAGTCGGGCCAATGGTTAATAACTTCCCAGCTTCGTGCAAAGCTTTCAGATTATCTAGATGTGCTTGGCGAAAGGGAGCGCGTTTTTCGAGGACATTTTCGCAATAGCTGCCCCACACCACAAATTTCTTTAATTCGGTACTCAATTTCCTAAAAATCCCAAAAAATAAATTAAATAATCAAAAAGACTGCTGAGCAGTCTTTTTGATTATTTAATTTTAGTTGAAAAACAAGCGATCGATGATCAAAGCAACGGCTGTGGCGAAAGCTGTTACCCCAATCGCTACAAAAACATTTTGACCTTGACTCACACTAAAGCAAGCAACTGCGCCTGCACCCAAACCTGCTGTAACTGCGGCAACTACAGGATCTTTAGTTGATTTATTGTACATTTTATAAAATACCGACCCTTAGAAATTTTTTTAATAATGGTTAGCCTACAGCAGTCAACAAAATCCGTTGAGGGTTCTCAATAATTCTTCACCCTAATGCAGGCACACCCCTCTGGGGTATGCCTCCACAAACCCAAAATCTACAAATGATTTAAGACTGCTATAGCAATCGTGATTTCTACTACAAGTTCTTTCTCAAATGGGAACATTTCCCATCACTTTTTAGGATTGCTATATGATGCATTTATAGCTAACTAAAATAAATACAAATGAGTAATATTTTAAGGCGCAGTGAAGTATTAAGAATCATTGATGAACATAAGGAAGAGTTGCAAAAACTGGGTGTGCGATCGCTTGATTTATTTGGCTCTGTTGCAAGGGATGAGGCGCATTTAGGTAGTGATGTCGATGTCTTAGTAGATTTATCGCGTCCAACTGGGTTAATAAAATTTATTGGGATTCAGCACTATTTACAGGATTTGCTAGGCTGTAAAGTGGACTTAGGAACGCGAGAAATGCTAAAAAATTCTATTCGTGAAATTGTACTTAAAGAGGTTGTCAGTGTCTTCTAGAGCTTGGAATCTAAGAATTCAAGATATTTTAGACTCAATAAACGCGATCGCAAAACGTTTGGAGGATTTAACTTTTGAAGATCTGGTGGCTAATGAAACTATAGCTAAGGCAGTTTTGTATGACTTTGTAATTATTGGTGAGGCTTCGGCTAATCTTCCAGATGACTTACAACAAAAATATCCTGAAATTCCTTGGGATGCAATTATCTCAATGAGAAATAGGGTAGCTCATGAATACTTTCGTGTAAGTTTAGAAATTGTTTGGGATACTTACATTGAAGATTTTGAGATTTTAAGAAAACAATTAGAGTATTTACTTCAGCAAGAGCAGCAATAACCCAGTAATTAGCAACAGAGCTTCCACCACCTTTGTTTTTTGTATGATAATAGTCAGTCAATAATCGCTCAAAAATCTGCTAAATATGACCAATAACAATGACGGCAAGCGCGAGATCAAGATTTACAAGAAAACCTATCGCTTGCCAGCACTGTCGGGGGGTAAACTCGATCAATTGCAAAAGCAAATTCGTCAGCGTAATGAGCATTTGAGCAAGGGGCGATTAGTTATCAAAAAGGAAGAAAAACGAGGCATATTTAGTAAAAAGGTCATTGAGCATAAAACTCGTCAGGCTCTTAGCTTTGAAGAACGCTATCGAGAGCTAAATGAGATCGTGCAAAATTATGATGAAATGGTGCAGGTTCTCAAGCACCATCAGTATGACTATCAAAGGTTCTTTCAGGAATTAGCGAAAGAGATTAAGGAAACCATTGGCGAAAATTGTAATGAGATCGCTGAAAAAGAACAAAAGCGCCTGCTCAAAGAACAGCAAGAACGCCAGAAAGCGAATCCTAATCCCCAAGCTTTAGCGATGCTGGGCAACATGCAGTCTCAACTTTTTGAAATTGCCAAATCAACGGGCTATGCGGCGGTACTGATGCTCAAAAAATTAGATTTGATGAGTGAGAGCTTAAAACGTATTGCTAGTGATCAGGATTCTCAAAAGCAGTTATTGGCACAAGTACTGGAAGAGATTAGGTCACAAAAGGATCTCTATGAGTTGCAATTAGAAATTAATGCACTGCAAGCTAAAACTGCGGAGTTTGTGGATATTGCTCTGAATTTTGAGGAATACATGAAGCCATTTATGGGCAGTTTTCAGGATTTATTGACTAATGTCTCAAGGGTAGACAAAGAGCTATCTAAGGCAATGGATGAGATTCAGAATATTGCGAACTTGCTAGAAGCACAGCAGTTTCGCAGTATTGAGTCTGATCTCGAATCTCAACGTATTGCCAATTTCTTAGCAACTGGTGAAATGAAAAAAGATCGACTACAGGATGCTCTAGAGCGAATGGGTAATGTGCGATCAGAGTCGGAATTTGATGCTCGGATGATGGGAACTGGTAATGGAGTGACAATTTCTGAATGTTTAGGAAATATTTGTGATTTTCTGGATTTAAAACTTGAGTCAATCACTGAGATTGAAGTGCCTGCGATCACTATGGATAGACTAGAAGTTTATAGCCTCTATGCTTCTAAGGCAGTCGATACACTTACGATCTCAGCGAATAAAACAGATATCCCCATTCCCTATGCTTCCAATGAGGGCTTGACCTTAGATCTCAATGGCGTAAAGCTAGAATTAGTAAAGGTTCCCACAGGAAAATTCATTATGGGGAGTTATGAGCTTGACAGTGAGAAACCTATTCATGAGGTACAGTTACAGGAATTTCTAATTGGCAAATATGCAGTGACAAATGCTCAATGGCAAGTGGTGATGAAAACTAAAAGTGGTGAAATGTATGACAAAAAGTTTCAACGTGATTTTCAACAGCCTGTAGTGGGAGTGTCTTGGCATCAGGCTAGGGCATTCTGTAAAAAGCTATCAGAGCAGATAGGAAAGTCAGCAAGACTACCCACTGAAGCGGAATGGGAATATGCCTGTCGCGCAGGTACGACTACGTCCTTTGCTTTTGGTAAAGTAGTTACCACTGATCAAGTTAACTATAATGGTAACTATCCCTATGGTGATGCACCCAATGGCAAATATCGAGAAGTAACAGTAAATGTGGATAGTTTTCAGCCGAATGCATGGGGTATTTATCAAATGCACGGCAATGTCTGGGAATGGTGTTTAGATGAGTGGCACGATAACTATGCTGATAAACCAGAGAATCTCAAGAAGCAGGGAAATCAAGCTTGGGGCAATATCAACATAAATGATAATGACAATCGTTATCGCTTACTTCGTGGTGGCTCTTGGCTCAACTATGCAATCTATTGTCGGTCGGCTAATCGGTTCAGGGGGCGCGCACGCTTGCAGAACGACTATACTAGCTTTCGGGTTATTGTCACTTTTTAAGCGAAAGAAAATCATCTGTTCTTTGCTTTTTTCTCTTTTGCCTTTTATCTTTTCCCCTTTCGACTCTGATGATCAAAAATTTTTTACAATATACTTGAAATCATCTAACGAGAAATCCAAAAAGATGACTATTAAAGAACAAGTTCTAAATGCAGTCACCGAACTCCTTCAAAATGTTGACTTTGAGGATATATTAGAGCGTATTTATTTTCTCTACAAAGTAGAGACAGGATTGCAACAAGTTCAGGCAGGAGACACGCTTACCCACTCACAAGCCATGCTTAGTTTAAAAACATGGCACAAATAAAGAAGTGATTTTTCTCAATTACCGTATTGTCTATTCCTTAGAGAATGACACAATCTATCTTCTGACAATATTTCACGCTTCAAAATTGCTAACAAATTTAAGCGATGACATCGGGTGATAAATAGATTTTGAAATACAGATAAAATTTTTAAGAAAAAGTAGGGGTTAAGCATTTGCGCCACAATTCCAAAACTCCTCACCAAAATCTCAATCCGCAAATGCTTAACCCTCTCCCCTTTCACCGATAAACTATCCCTGCATCGTGGTTTTTCATTTTGCCTACGGCAAAATGAAAAACTACAATAATAATTGTCCCTGCGTTATGAGATTTAGGACAGAGCATTCCCAAATCAAGGGAATCTGAGGATTTATAAATCTGTGTGGGAATGCTTTGTCCCTACAAAATCTTTGTCAATCCAAAATTCTGACAAAAGAGGATGATTGCTATAATCACCATATCGCTCTGCTTAGGAAAACATCATGACTCAAGCGATCGCACCTCCAAATCTCTCAGCCAATGCCCCAGAGGACAAACTGCTCTGGACAAGTGCTGACCTCGAATTGTTACCTGACAACGGCAACCGTTATGAAATTATTGAAGGAGAACTTTACGTGACGAGAGCGCCCCACTGGAAACATCAAACCACTTGCGGCAATTTTTACTTCGAGCTAAAAGCTTGGTCAAAAATCACAGGATTGGGCTATGCCGCAGTGGGTGCAGGTGTAATCTTTGGCAATAAGGATGATGTGATTCCTGATGTGGTGTGGCTCAGTAAAGAAAAATATGAAGCTTTGATTGATCAATCTGGACACCTACTTGGTGCGCCTGATCTAGCGATCGAGGTGCTATCGGCAGGAACTGATAATGAAAAGCGCGATCGCGAAGTTAAGTTAAAGCTCTATTCATCACAGGGAGTTTTGGAATATTGGATCGCTGATTGGCGAGAAAAGAAACTCCAAATCTATCGACGTGAAAATGGAGTTCTCAAATTAGCGATGACCCTATTTGTAACCGACACCCTCACTTCCCCATTATTACCAGAATTTTCTTGTCCCCTATCCCAGATTTTTGAATAAAGCAAAAGAGTCGCTTTGTGACTCTTTTGCTTATGTTGAGATTGCTACTTCACTTCTTGTAAATCCAACTTTTTCTCCACAGGTACAACCTTGGGTTGAAGCACAGGAGGATTAGCGAGATAATCTGCCAATTGAGCTTCAATCTGTTCACGCACAATCGAGCGATATTCGAGGAAATGCTCACCCTGAGCGCAGACTGATAGGTAGCTGGTGACGACATTGGGATAGCGCTTCATCAAGTCAAAGAGATTAATCCAGAATTGGAAACGGGTTTTGCGAACAAAACCTTGTCGCCAGCAGAGAATTAGTAAAGCTTTAATCGCAGTCCAATCAGTTTTCTTCTTCTGATCAGTCTTCTCACGCTTGATGCGCTTGTATGGCGACTCACCCAAAATCAAGAAATGGCGGTAGGTGCGATTGAGAAAGACAAGGGGATCGTAAAGAGTCCAAAAGGCATGAACATATTCCGTTGCAATGTCTTCCAAAGGACGAGTAGGCATGAAGTTCATCAAGGTGGTTTGATGCCCATTGCTATTCTGGGTAATCATCCGTCCTTCCTTATTCAAACGATGCCATAGACCTGTATCAGGCAAGGCTTGCAGCATACTGAATAGCGCCGTAGGAACTGCCGTGAGTTCGACAAATTGAACAATGCGATCGCCTGCTCCTTTCTTTTCACCATCAAAGCCGATGATAAATCCTGCCATCACCCGAATCCCTGCTCTGGCGATATTGATCACCGATTCTGAAAGCGGATCACGATTGTTTTGGAACTTCTTGGTGAGCGCAAGACTATCAGTGTCAGGGGTTTCAATGCCAAGGAATACCGATCCAAAATTACATTCCACCATCATCTGCATCATTTCAGGATCTTGAGCAAGATCCACTGAGGCTTCCGTAGCAAAGGAGAAGGGATAATTGCGCTCCTTCATCCAAGGCTTCAGTTCTTGCAGCATCACTTTCACGTTGCGCTTGTTGCCGATGAAATTATCATCGACCATGAAAATGCTGCGTCTCCAACCAAGATCATAGAGACATTGCAATTCCGCCAGAATCTGAGCAGGAGTCTTAGTGCGTGGCTTCCGTCCATAGAGAACGATGATGTCGCAAAATTCGCATTGGAAGGGGCAACCGCGAGAGAACTGTACCGACATTTCCGCATAACGATTCATTTCTAGGAGATCAAACCGAGGAATCGGCGTATCTGTCACCGCAGGCTTTTCGCCATTGGCTCGCAAAATACCACTGCGATCGCCTCTTTTGATCGCCTCGACAAACATCGGTAACGTAATTTCCCCCTCATCGAGAATCAAGAAATCTGCGCCCGAAACCTTTGCTTCTTCAGGTAAAGCGGTGGGATAGGGACCGCCCACAGCAACTAATTTGCCGCGTTTTTTCGCCTCTTGAATTTGCGCGAGAAAGTCATCCTTCTGCACAATCATCGCCGAGAGAATCACCACTTCCGCCCATTCCCATTCGGCTTCAGTGATATCGCGCACATTGCGATCGACGAGTTTAAATTCCCAAGTTTGGGGCAAGATCGCGGCAACCGTGACCATCCCAAGGGGTGGAAGCTGAGCCTTATAACCAACTAATTCTAGTGTTTTCTCAAATGACCAGAAGCTTTTCGGAAATAACGGATAGACGAGTAAAACACGCATTATATTTTGGGGTTAATTGATAAAACAAAACCCTTCTCAATTCCTATTAATAAGACTTGCTTATTAACAAGAATTAAAAAGGGTTATTAGAAAATAAAATCTTTCAATAGATAAAAGATTTCGCTACATAGACTAGCTTGCTAGATCTAATTCTCTGGCTGGAGTGGGAGTTACAAGCTTTAGACGCTCTTCCTCTTGCCAATAGGCGGCTAATTGTCCTTCAATTTCACGACGGACAATATCGCGGTACTCCATGAAATGTTCATTGTGGGCGCAGACGATCAGGTAATGCTCCCACACCGCAGGATTCTTCTTGATCATGCTAAATAGATGATGCCAGAACTTCCAACGGGTATCGCGCTTGATGCCTTGCCGCCAGACGATAATGGCTAATGCCTTCAGGTCGGTAAGGGTGGGAAGTTTGGCTTCCACCTTAACCCTTGGTGCGCCAAGCTTTAAGAAATAGCTGTAAACGCGATCGAGGTAGGCATGAGGCTCATACAAAGCACAGAAAGCTTCCACATATTCGCGGGCAATTTCCTCGACGGGGCGCGTTGGCACAAAGTTCATCAAGGTGGTCTGATTCAAGTTGCCATTCTGACTGCGTAATCGTCCTTCTTTTTCGAGACGATGCCAGAGGGCAGTATGGGGCAATGCTTGCAACATTGCGAAGGTGGTGGTGGGGATGCCTGTTAGTTCGGCAAATCTCACAATGCGATCGCCTGCTCCTTTTTTCTCACCATCAAAGCCGATGATGAAGCCCGCCATGACGCGAATCCCTGTTTTGGTGATGGCTTCCACCGAATCTAGTAGTGATGACCTTGTATTTTGAAACTTCTTGGTCATCTGCAAGCTATCTTCATCGGGAGTTTCAATGCCAAGGAATACGGCATCGAAATAACATTCCACCATCAGATCCATGAGTTCTTGATCGGCGGCGAGATCGATTGAGGCTTCGGTGTTGAAGCGGAAGGGATAGCCATGGGCTTTTTGCCATTCCTTCAGTTCAAGCAGGAGTAAGCGCACATTGCGTTTGTTGCCGATGAAGTTGTCATCGACCATAAATACACCCCGTCGCCAGCCAAGGCTATATAAATAGTCGAGTTCGGCTAATAACTGAGCAGGACTCTTGGTACGCGGCTTGCGTCCGTACAAAACGATGATGTCGCAAAATTCGCATTGGAAGGGGCAACCACGGGAGAACTGCACCGACATTGAGTCGTAGGCATCAAATTCTAAGAGGTCAAAGCGGGGGACGGGCGTAGTCGTGACATCGGGCTTTTCATTGGTGCGGAAAATGCCACTGGGTTCACCCTTAGCGATCGCCTCGACAAACATCGGTAGCGTAATTTCACCCTCATCCAAAATCAGGTAATCAACACCTGCGGCTTGGGGTTCTTCGGGCATTGAGGTGGGGTAAGGACCACCGCAGGCAACTTTTTTGCCACGGCGTTTCGCTTCTTTAATCAGGGATAGCAGGTCATCTTTCTGCACGATCATTGCCGACAGAATAACCATATCCGCCCATTGCCATTCCGCCTCCGTAATTGTGCGAACATTGCGATCGACCAATTTAAAATTCCATTCTTGGGGCAAGATCGCCGCAACAGTAATCAATCCTAGAGGAGGTAGTAGCACCTTGCGATTTACTAGCTCTAGGATTTTTTCATAAGACCAAAATGTTTTTGGAAAAAGTGGGTAAACCAGTAGAACGTTCATACCTTTTGGGGTTTAAGTGGGCGGATATGCTTAAGGACATCCCTTAAGAGGAGATGTCCTTAAGCTTTAGACAGCAGGGAAACCAGTACGGATATCTTCGATTACGCCATCGCGGAGGACTATTTCCACACGCATCTGAGCAATCAAGTTATCGCCTTTGGCAGCAGGGAAGTAGCTATCAAGTTGTCCTTGAGAAACTTCTTGTTCTAGTTCCAAATTTTGCACTTGGGTCAATTGGGTTAGCAATTGATTCTTTTGTTCTAATAATTCGGCTTTAACGCGATTCATTTCTGCCCGAATGCCTTCAAGAGCATTGGATACTTCTGCAGAAAATGGCTTGATACTTTGGCGCTCAATTTCATTGATTTGGCGAGAGCCTTGGGCATCAACTTGCTGTACTTGGGCATCGATTTGAGCAATTTGTTGTTGCAGTTGTTGCTGCATTTCCTCTTTCCAGCGTTGCGTCACAATCACTTGAATATTTGCAGTGCGACGTAATAAAAGCTGATTAGAAAAATCGAAACTCACAGTTATCTCCAGTTGGCTAATAATTTATGTTGATGTGAAAGAGGCAAAGCCACTTTCACATCATGAAGTAAACATTTTGACAATAATATCTTGATAACGCTCAAATACGATGTTACGTCGGATTTTGAATGTCTGCGTGAGGAACCCATTTTCGATTGTAAAGGGTTCAGGCAAGAACTCAAAAACACCAATGCGATCGTTAATGCTATAGCCGGGGCGGTTTTGCACTTCACGATTCAGTTCTTCGCGATAAAGATTACGAATTTTAGGCTGATTCAACTCTGGCAAAACGCTTGATAATGTTGAATCGGGGGGAATTAAACCCGCAGATTCCAGTGCTGAAAGGTTAGGAACGATTAAAACACCCAATTGTTTCTGGTCTTGCCCCACTAAGACGACCTGATCAATATAAGGACTGCGAATACAGGCATCTTCAATAGGCTGAGGTTCAATATTCTCGCCATTAGTCAAGACAATCGTATCTTTGGCGCGACCTGTAATTACTAGATCTTGCCACTTGCTGACATAGCCCAAATCGCCTGTATCAAACCACCCCTCTGGATCGATCGCCTTAGCTGTCGCTTCAGGATTTTTGTAGTAGCCCTGCATCACTTGGGGACCACGAATGAGGACTAATCCTTGATGACCAATTGGCACATCGGCTCTGGTAGACATATCGACGATGCGGGTTTCGGTCTGGGGCAAGGGCTGCCCATCTCCACCACGAATATTGCGATGTGGACGGCGCACATGGGTAATCGGTGAGGTTTCGGTCAAGCCATATCCCCCCAAAATTTCGATGCCGACAATTTCATAGAAGTCTTCGAGGTGTTCAGCGATCGAGCCACCACCGCTAACAATGTATTTAAAGTTGCCACCCGTTGCTTCGCGTACTTTTTGATAAACCAATTTATGACCAAGTTTGTGAACTGCCCATAGTCCCAAAACTACCAGTGATGCTTTAAATTTGTCACCTAGAGAAGGATAGAGATTTTCGACATTTAAGCCTTGGACAACCCGTTTGGCAGTGATGTATTTTTGGCTAGCTGTGAGGAAAAATTTGACTAAGCGCTGTTTGCTCTCAGGTTGATCACGAAAGTTTTTTTGCACACCTTCATAGATTGATTCCCACAGACGTGGCACAGCAACCATGTAATGGGGTTTATGTTCTTTTAGATCCTTTTTGATGGTGCGGAGATTGGTGTAAATCTGCGTGCAGCCTTGGGAAAAGATAAAATATTCAAAGGTGCGCTCGTAGGAATGCCATGTGGGGAGAATACTGAGAACTTTTTCGTTAACTTGCAATTTTAAAACTGACTGCGCCCCTTCCACTTCGTAGAGAAAATTGCCGTGGGTGAGCATGACCCCCTTGGGTCTGGCAGTTGTCCCAGAAGTGTAGATCAGCGTTGCAAGGGTGTCGCGTTTGATAGTTGGATTACCTAAATCCTTGCTGCTACCTTTATCTAATAATTGTTGAAAGTTATAGGCTCCTTCGGGTGGCGTTTCGTCCGACAGCAAAATAATTTGTTTGACTGGCAGGCTATGCAATTCTGGTTCGAGCTTTTTGAGGGTCGCCAGATTTTCGACCACGATCGCCACGCTATCACTATGCTCAATGATGTAGAGCAGTTCACTCCGCTCAGCTTGCGAACTTCGCGTAGCATTGGCTGCCCCGATCGCTAAAATCCCCTGATCGGCAATCAACCACCTTGGTGAGTTATCGGCAATGAGTGCTACCTTGTCGCCAAAGTTCACACCCAGCGATCGCAAACCTGCCCCGAACGCATTAATTTGTTCAAAGGTATCTTTATAAGAAATTCGCACAGGTGGCTTAGCATGGGGATCGTAGAGAGCGATCGCATCAGGATGTGATTCTGCTCCTTGCTCCCATATTTGCCAGAGACTATTGAATTGTTGTACCTGCGAGGTATGAACAGAATTGGGCATAAACTTCAAGGTTTTAACTAATTTTTAATTATTTGGGATTTCTAGAAATCATATTTAAAACTAAGCATTAATTTAAGGATTGCGTAATCCCTAAAAACATAGATTATTTATAATGGTTGCCATTTGCTGTTATGCAGGACGTTCCTTTACAGTGCGTGATGTACTGATCAAAGAACCACTGTTTCATAGATTTCTTTAAGCAGTCCTTTTTGAGTACGACCACTTTTAGTTTTGCCACCAATTACTAGTAGCCATAATTCCGTGAATTGCCATTTGTATATTGGCATAGGATGGGCAGTCAAATTCCGTAATTTGGCAACTTGATCGATTTTGCTGGCGGCTTTGCGATTAGAGCGCAACCATTGCGAAAGTGGATGTTGCCATTGTTCGAGAAATTCATTTACTAATTGGCGATCGCTGGAGGATATTTTCTGATCATTAAACTTTTGGTAATACAGGCGATCGTGATCGTCACTAGATAAATACTCTTGATTTAAAACTTCTTCACGAAAAGTGTCCCATTCCTTCGCAATCAAATAGGGCAAACTCCCAATTGTATATTTGCCTCGATTTCTCAATGTCACTCCCGCAATTACAAATTCTTTTTGCTGCGAATATTGCTGACACATAAACCGATAAAAACTTTTAAAGAAGCTATGCACAATCTCGCGTTCAACCACACTAGCAATGTACAAACACGAAGGCTTATAGTCAGAAAAGTTCTCCGTAAAAATATCTGACTCTACTAAATATTTATGCTTGTAGGCACTAAAAAGGTCTTTACGACTTGCCGTTTCTAGCTGATGCCAAGCATTTTTCCCTAACCTTTTGAGTAATTTCGCCTCAATTTCTTGCTCATCATAGTTAAAGACGGATGTAGTTTGTTGCTCAGATAAAGCTTTAATTTGATCGCGCAGATGGAGTATTTCTTCTCTTTCCGTATCTGACAAATCAGCCTTTTCTTTAAAGATCGATATCTCTGCATTTAGCAAGCGGATTTGCTCGTCTTTATCTTTGATTAACTTTTGTTTTTCCTCTAGGTCTAGTGCAGTAACTGCTGCCTTGACTAAGTTGTAGTAATTACTCTTTAAAATATCAACTTCTTGGGAGGTAGCACGACTCTTGCCCCGCAAAGCAATTTTTTGTCCCTGCTGCACTGCGAGAATTTCACCTTCAGGATTGCGGATTCTTAATTCCTTAATCTCGCCCTGATCGCTAGAAAGCGAAACCACACTACATTCATATTTACGCTGGCTATAGTAAAACTCCGCTTTCATATTGCGTTATTGCGATCGCTATTTTTAGCAGTAGAAATTAGCATCAGAGAATAGACAGCACATTGCACCGCCTATTCTAATTGTGACAAATCATCGAGATTAATGCCCTGCGATCGCAAATAGTTAGCTAATTTTTCTGCCTTAGCCCTTGATAAAGGCGATCGCATGTTGCCAAATCACCACTTTATGACCAGATGTGTCTAGGCAAATACATTGATCATCAATCCAGCTAATTTTGCCCCGCAATTGATCGCCTGTAAGCAGTTTAATTTCAACTTCATGCTTGTCGCGAATAATGCCATGAATCCGACGAATACTTGGTAGAGAGGTGTTGAGTCCGATTTTGGTTGCTGTTGGTGCGCTCATCGTCTTACCTGAGACAGTTTTACGAATATTATCATCAAAACCAATTTTATTTTTCAGCGATTACAGTACTGAAAATTAATTAATAAAACTTACGGAAACAAGCCAAGAACTTAAATTCTTGGGTCAAAGCTATTTAACAAGGAGCCGATTTTTGTGGTGCGGCTTCGCCGCACCACAAAAATCGGCTCCTTACTCATGTCCCTAATTTAAGTTGCCAGATCGACATAACTAAAAATAGTGCTGCTATATAGCTGAAAACTGTTGTCCCACAAACTGGGCTTAGGTCGATCAAGGTTAATATGCGTTACCTCGATCGCATTTAAAAATTCTGGATAAACAATTGCCATTTCCGCGAAACTTTGAAAATCATTGGCAGTTTTTGCCTTGGGCATCGTTCGAGTAAGCCACTTACTTAATTCTGTCCAATGTTCTTGAACGGTTGGGGCAATATGCTTGAGCGATCGCTCCACAGGCAATTGCAAACCAAACTCAAAGCGGTACTGATTGTCATGAAAGCGGAGAATCCCTGCGCGATCGCTAGTTTTGCCATTCACTTTGTAACTCCGCAGATGTAAATCGCAAATATGGACACGATCTAAAATTTGTTCCTTACGGGCAAGTTTGTGCTTAGCATCGACCACCACCACATCACCAAAGGTTGGCAAAATCCCCTCTACTTTCACAATCACATCTTGAGGAGCAAAAGTAATTTCATCAATACCTGCGATCGCCTTTATTTGAAGATCAGCTTTTGGGTGAACTTGAAACTCACTAAAATATTCAACTTGGTAAACAGGAATCTTGGCGATCACGTCAATACTTAACCAAATCGCCGCAATGCCATAATTTTGTAAATCTTCACCATAGGCGCGCATCTCCGCCAATGTCCCCGTGCGAATAATTTTGGGATGGCGATTAGGGATTTTAAATCTTGCGGTATAGGGATCAGTACGAAAAATGCGGGCAATTTTGGCGATCGCCCAGTCTTTGCGCTCTGGTGTCACTGGCAATAGCGCAAGATAGGCAAGACTAGAACCACCCTCAAGTGCTAATAACTCATCAATCCTGCCTTGACGAGCATTTACCTCAGCCATCTCGATCGCCAGCAAGCCTTGACGCGCCTGTGCGATTAACTTAGCAGGTAACTGAGCCTTAAGCAGACGGCGAAAAATCTCCTCAGCTTCATTGGGTTTGCCCATAGCATCATAGAGGCGACCCTGCAAAATCCGTAACTGCGGATCGTCAGGAAAATCTGACAGCAATTGCTGAAGCGTTGCTGAAGCGGCGGAGAACTGTTGATGAGCGAACTGACTCTCAAACGCAGCTACGAGATCTTGCATGAAGAAGTTTTTAGAGGTATCAAAAGCATTTAACGCGACCTTTCTAGAATCGTAGACCTAAACCAGTTTGCAACGAAGTTGCAGATGTACCTGGAGAATTACGATAGGCATCAAAGGCAAAAATGACGTTACCAAATAATACTAGATTGCTATTAGGTACGGTGTAATCAATCCCTGGTTGCACAACAAAACTATTTTTGTTGCCGACGGGAGTGGTATCAACGGTATTAGAAAGTGATACCCCTGCACCGATGTAAACATCTGTATCAAAGTTGAGTGGTACATCAAAGGAAACAGTAGGTACAACTGCGGTACTGTTGCCAATTAAAATTTGCGTGCGAATAGAAACAGGAAATTCAAGAAACTTATAACGGGCAGCGATAAGACCAGATGTACGAGAACTTTCACCCGCCGCAGAATTACCACTGGTAAACCCAAAACTAGCCCCTGCCCCTAAGTAGCTACCATAGGCAGGCTGGGCATTGGCTGAGGGGACGGCGATCGCGGATACACAACCTAGGGCAGTTAAGCCAAGCAGTATCTTACTTAAATTAGTCAAATTTTTCACAGATATCCCTTCCTTATATAAGAAACAATTTATTGATTTATCTTTAGGAATAACCCCTTCAGGCAGACAGACTAGCATAAGTTGGATAAATTGGCGAAAAATTTTACAACCAAATACAAGAAGTTACAAGAATTAGGCAGCACCTTCTTAGCAAAATGAAATCCCCCAAATGGAGATAGCCAAAGTTTGGACAAAGTTGTATAGTAGGTAACTATCGAGTAATACTCGCAGCAAACAAAGACTTTTACATAGTACGCATCTATTGACCTATGGCAGAATTAGCAGTCTATTTTGTTTTGAGCGTCGGAGTGCCTTACACATTCTGGACAATTGTGAGACCCTTTACAGATTCTTAGAACTCCAATAATCCAAAAAGTATGTGATACAACTCCATACTTTTTGGAATTTCAGGATCTTAAGCTTTGAGTTTATAGATCTGCTAAGCCCAAATAAGTGATTTTTGTCGGTTCGATCTTAAATCGACAGGCTAATACCTTAACGCCTCGGGTGAGTGCCTCTGCGAGTAGTTTCGTATATTCAGGATCGGCTTCTGCTCCTGCGGCAAAGCGATCGCAATCTCCACGATTAATAAAGAAGATCAGAGCGGCAGCAGTATCTTCCGAAATTACCGACATGAGTTCGCGCAGGTGCTTTTGTCCGCGTGTCGTCACAGTATCAGGAAATAAAGCTAAATTTCCCATACACCAAGTAGTATTTTTAACTTCCACATAGGTTCTTTTTCCATTAGCAGCATCTGTGAGGAGAAAATCAATACGGCTCTTTTCATTACCGTAAGCCACTTCACTCTTCACGGTTGTATAAGGTTCTAGCTCTGGGAGCAAATGGCGATCGAGCATATGTCCAATCACCCGATTAGGAAGACTCGTATTCACTCCAATCCATTCATTATCCAAATAAATTGCTTCCCAACTATAGGCGAGTTTGCGCTTAGGGTTGGAGTGATAGGAAACCAAGACAGGACTTCCTATTTGACATACTCCCGTCATTGGGCCTGTATTTGCACAATGGGCAGTGATTAGCTCCCCATTTTCTAGTTCTATATCTGCAAAAAAGCGCTTGTAGCGACTAACTAGATGACCTATGCGTAAATCGGAATAAGTATGGACTTGTGTCATTTTTTATTTCAGCATAATCATCTCAAAGCGTTGGCAATACTAGCACAAAGGGAGAACCAAGAAATATGTTTCGCACGCTTCGCGTGCGAAACATATTTCTTGGTTTCAAGGTTATTTATCCTGAGCTAATTATTTGCTCATTTGCAACCATCAAAATTAAGCTTAAAACCACAATTGTTGTGCCGTCCACTACTTGGGCAGCATCACAATCGGTTTAAGCTATGTGAGCTGCTTATTGCTATAAACTAAAGAAGATTTTGGCTTTATTAATTTGCTGACAACCAATCAACTATAACAGTCCTAAATCATTTGTAGATTTTTAGGTTTGTGGAAGCGTACCTCGAAGGGGTACGCTTCCACAAACCATTTAGGATTGCTATAACAATAGCTATCCATAGCAAGTTCCACGCATTAAACCATGACAAAATTTGACTTTCTATCAGACACTCAAAAATCTTGGCATCATATGGATGTTGAGCAGGTATTGGCATCCTTAGAGTCTTCGATAGAAGGTTTATCCTATGTCAATGCAAGGCAAAGATTAAGGCATTTGGGAGCAAATAAACTACCGCGATCGCGCCCTATTAGCAAAATTCTCTTACAGCCTTTACTCGATCCTTTGACCTATTTGCTACTGGGGTCAGCAACTTATTTACAATGGAATGGAGCGGAAGGATGGGCATTGATCCTTGTAGGAGTCCTGCATGGAAGCATTGGAATTGGCATCTCTTTATGGTCTATGAAAACCAGAGAGAAAGTTAGTCGCGATCGCCCCCAGCGTCGTCAATATGAGACTTCTAATTCCGTCATCGTCTTACGCGATCATGAAGAAATGGAACTACCATTACGGGATTTAGTCCTTGGTGATGTATTGATCTTAAAAGCAGGCGATCGCCCTAATGTCGATCTCCGACTGCTGGAGGTATCAGAAGACTTACTAGTTAATCAAACTAATTTAGGGGGTGAGGCAATTTGTCCCAAGCAAGTTCTGGGCTTTGAGGAGAATACACCAGCCCTTGAGCGAGGGAATATGATTTATGCAGGAACAGAAATCTCCTCAGGAACAGCTAAGGGCGTGGTGATCGCTACAGGACGCTTCACCTATGAACAGATCTCACTAATTAAAGAACGCTCATTTTCAGCAATTCATGCTGAGCTACGTCAACTGCGCCAAGTCTGGCTCTATCTATTGGGATTAGTAACAATTATCGCGATCGCGTTTGCATGGCATAGGGGAATTATCATCAATGCCATGACTGCTGCTGCCTTAATCGTTAGTACCTATCCTCAAAATTTGTTGCGGATGGCAACTCAGGTACAGTTGTTAGGAATGCGTGATCTCGCTAGACAGAGGATCTGGGCGAGGTTTCCATCGATTTTGGATGCTTTAGCGAGAGTGACAACAATTGTGCCAATTTTGGAATCAGATGTGATCTTGAGTTTTGATAATTTGCATCAAGCGGGGATAGAGTGGCGAGGTCTATTGAGAACTTCTGAAGAAGATGCTCAAGCCTTTGGGGAAGTCATCGGTGTGGAAACCCATAGCTACTTTGATGCGCCACAAGAGAGAATCCGCCAATGGCAAGGCGATCGCCCCAAATCGATGGATGCAGTTGCTGTAATTGGTAATGATATTGAAGATATTCCGCTACTACGCTTGGCAGATGTAGGAATTTGCGATCGCACCTGTCGAAAAGAATTGCAAGATAGTTCGGGACTGATTTTACCCAAAGAAGAATTTCATTATTTACCAATTGCCATTCTTGAAGGACGTGCCATTTTTGATCGCCTTCAACGCACAGCCCTAATCACTGCCTCTAGTGCCTTTACCTTGGCAGTTTTGACTTTAATGGACACTGCCGCAGGATTCTCGATTCCTCCGTTGCAATTAATCTGGGTTGGTGCGATCGCTACACCGATTGTCTCCTTTCCCCTAGTCTTAGAACCTACCCATGAGAGTCTATTATTCCAGCCTGCCCGACGCTTTCAAACGATGTTACGCCCTAGCAATTATCTACGGATTTTGCTGGCGGTCACTGCCACAATCACGGCTATTTCCCTAGTCTTTTGGTTGAAGTATCAAGGACAGGCGGCGATGTTTTCCCAAGCGAGATCGATGGCTTTTATCACCCTTGTCTTCAGTCAAGTTTTCCATGCCTGCGCGATCGCCCGTCAGGGGGTTTTAAGAAACTTACCATTGTTACTGGGCATATCCTTCATCACTGTTTGCCAAGTTATGTTTATCCAAATCCCTTGGTTTGGCGAAATTATATCAACCGTCCCTCTCAATGGGGTTGAATGGACAATCGCCGCTCTCAGTGCTACGGCTGTATTCTGGGTGCAGGAGTTAATCAAAACGAACTAACACCAGTTCAGATTAAGTTCACAAGTTTCACAAAACTAGAAGCAAAGATTTTACTTTTTAAAAGAGGATTTGCTACGCAAACCCTCTCTCAAAGCCTAAAAAGAAAAGCCTTGCTACGCAAAGATTTTACTTTTAGGCTTTTAAAATTCGCTAGCTTAAACCGAACTGACGTTAGCTAAGAGTTTCAGGGTGATCAAGCTCATTCGTTTAAAACTATCTGCAATACTTTGAATATATATAGGTTATAATACTTACATCTTTAAGTATATAGAATTTGCTTAATGTACCTTTGCCCTTGTAACCCAATCTCGTAAAGTGATGAGGTTGTAGTTTGTGTCCCCGCCAAAGGCGGGGACACAAACCTTCGCTATATGAGGTCATTTAGAGGTCATTTATATGGCATTTGAACCAAGCTATTTCAAGGCTGATTTGTTTAAAGTTTTATCCAACCCCGTCAGAATCCAAATCCTCGATGCCCTCCGCGTCGGTGAACAAAGCGTTAACTCGATCGCCCAACAAATTGAGGCAGAACCATCGGCAGTTTCCCAACAGCTTGCCGTAATGCGCCGTTATAACTTGGTGCGATCGCGAAAGCAAGGCAACTTTGTCTACTATTCCGTCGGCGATGCCACGATTTTTAAGGTATTGGATGCAGCCCTAGAGCTTTTTCACAATCACGTCATTGAAATGCGGGAATCACTGCAAAAATTGGAGTAACGAAAATTTCATGACACAAGTAGGCAGCTTAGATCACATCCAAAGTCCTAAAAATAATCCCTTCAATAATCCATTCAAGGGACTATTTACGAACTTTCGTGGAGACTTGACGGGAGGATTGACCGCCGCAGTCGTAGCACTGCCCTTAGCCCTTGCCTTTGCGGTCGCCAGTGGCGTAGAGCCAAAAGCAGGACTTTATACAGCGATCGTGGCAGGAGTAGTCGCTGCCATCTTTGGGGGATCACCTGTGCAGATTACAGGCCCCACAGGAGCAATGGCGGTAGTTTTAGTGGGCATTGTCGCTAAGTACGGGCTTGAAAAAGTTTGGATCGCGGGTGTGATGGCGGGGATCATCCAAATTGCCCTCGGTGTTGCCAAATTAGGACGCTTAGTTAAATTCATTCCCTACCCCGTCACCGCAGGCTTTACCAACGGGATCGCAGTAATTATTTTCTGTGGTCAGTTAAATAATTTCTTCGGGTTACATTTACCAAATCAAGAGCATTTTCTCCAAGCCCTCTGGCAAACCGTCACGAATTTAGAAGCCTATAAATGGTTAGCGATCACCTTAGCCCTGCTCACCATTGGTACAAAACTATTATGGAATCGCATTAATCAATCGATCCCCGGTTCCTTAGTTGGGCTAATCGTCGCCACCCTCGCCGCCGTCTTTGCCAAATCCCAATGGCAGCTCGAAGTACCAACCATTGGCATCATTCCCCAATCTTTGCCGATGCTGCAAGGGATTCCCCACTGGAATGACTTTAAATTAATCAGAGAACTCATTAATCCTGCGATCGCCCTAGCCGCTCTAGGCAGTATCGAATCACTATTAGCCGCAGTAGTTGCCGATGGAATGAGTGTCAGCGATCGCCACAATAGCGATCGGGAATTAATCGGTCAAGGCTTAGCGAATATGGTCGTGCCGTTCTTTGGCGGGATTCCTGCAACGGGTGCGATCGCGCGTACTGCGGTCAATGTCCGTGCTGGCGGCAAAACTCGGCTATCGGGAGTGATTCATGGAATCGCCCTCGCCCTAATCGTCTTAATATTTGCGCCCCTCGCTTCACAGGTTCCCCTCGCCGCCCTTGCAGGTATCCTGATGATTACCAGTATCCGCATGATGGAATGGAAAGCGATCGGGTTATTGATTCATACCACCTATGCTGATTTTGGGGTGATGCTGCTGACTTGGTTAGTAACCGTCTGCTTTGACCTCGTCCTAGCCGTAGAAGTGGGATTGATTGCCGCAGGAATTCTCTTTATCAAGCGCATGAGCGAACTTAGCCTCGTGAAAATGCCTGAAGATAGTGCGTTTCTCTCTGGTATCCCCCTAGAATTTGGCAAACAAATCGCCATCTATCGGATTGACGGGCCAATGTTCTTCGGTGCAGCCGAGAGATTTGTCAGTTTCTTGCGTGATGCTCCTGAAGTCAAGTTCTTAATTTTGAGAATGCGCTATGTACCGAGTATGGACACAACGGGCTTAGTTGCCCTCGAAGAGATTTATCACGATTTGCAGCGTCATAATTGCCAACTAATTTTGAGTGGATTGCGTCCTGAAGTCGAACAACTTTTAGATCGCAGTGGACTACTTCAGGAAATTGGACATGACAATAGCTTTAATTCCACCGATGAGGCTTTGCAAAAGATCATGCCAAATATTCATAATTAACTGGTGTTACGTGGAAGGCTGTAAAGCCCTCACCCCTAGCCCCTCTCCCGCAGGAGAGGGGAACAAGAAAATAATAGGGGTTTTGCTCCCCTTCTCCTGCGGGAGAAGGGGTTGGGGGATGAGGGTTCCAAGTAAAATCAGTAATTAACCAAATTTTGGATGGCTCGGCAGAGCCGAGCCATCCAAAATTTTAATTATCACCAGCTACTTACAAAGGTAGAATCGCAGATTACAATGTAGTAGTCATATACATCGCTACAACCGTGCCTTTCTTTCGCCAGTACATTGCACCATTTATTATTTTTGCAATCTTCCTATTTACGCTAGTACTAGTTAGCTCTCGCGCCTTCTTGCCTAACGATATGGTTGCCCCTGCCCCTGTTGGCGCAATGTTATCTCATCGCTTTATTTCCTAGCTGCACCGCACCATGACTGAACTTACTTGGCAGCGACGACATGTGATCTCGCTGTCTGATTTTACGCCGAACGATTACGAAACGGTTTTGCAGACAGCCGTTAGCTTCTTAGAAGTTCTGTCGCGCCGCAACAAAAAAGTACCAACCTTGCAGAGCAAAGTTGTTGCTAATTTATTTTTTGAGTCCTCCACGCGCACACGCAATAGTTTTGAGCTTGCTGCCAAGCGTCTCTCGGCGGATACGCTCAATTTTGCTCCTGGAACTTCCTCCCTTTCTAAAGGAGAAACGATTCTCGATACGGCACGAACATTTCTGGCGATGGGAACGGACATCATGGTAATTCGCCATCAATCGGCGGGTGTACCCTTAGCGATCGCCAAAGATA
Organism: Pseudanabaena sp. Chao 1811; assembly: GCF_027942295.1. NCBI lineage: Bacteria > Bacillati > Cyanobacteriota > Cyanophyceae > Pseudanabaenales > Pseudanabaenaceae > Pseudanabaena > Pseudanabaena sp. Chao 1811. The sequence goes on along the minus strand of NZ_CP101416.1, from coordinate 2,109,921 downwards.
TGGATGCCCTCAGTGGCAAGGTCGCAATTCTCAATGCAGGGGATGGCAAGCATGAACATCCATCTCAAGCCTTGCTCGATTTGCTGACCTTCTGCATGTATCTCAATCCCACGGCTCCCACGGCAAAGGATCTTAAGGGCAAAAAAGTAGCGATCGTTGGCGATATTCTGCATTCACGGGTAGCGCGATCTAATCTCTGGAGTCTGCTCACCAATGGCGCAGATGTCCACCTTGCTGCTCCACCGACTTTACTACCACCAGAATTTGCCGAATATGGCGCGAAAATCCATTATTCCCTAGAGCCAGCCCTTGAGGATGCCGATTTTGTGATGACTCTGCGCTTACAAATGGAACGGATGGGACAATTCCTGATTCCCAGTTTGCGCGAATATCATGCGAAGTATGGCATCACTCGCGATCGCCTTGCCAAATGTGCGCCCAATGTCCAAGTCTTGCACCCTGGTCCCGTAAATCGTGGTGTAGAAATCAGTTCTGACTTGATGGACGATCCGCGCCTGAGCTTAATCGATAAACAGGTCACAAATGGAGTAGCCATTCGGATGAGTTTGTTGTATTTGCTGGGCACAGCAATTTAAGTTCTATTTTTAGGATAGTTGCAGAGCGACTATCCTAAAAATTCTGGTTCATGTGAGGCTCACCCGTCTGGGTGAGCCTCACATTCTGACGAATTCTAGAAACAAAACCAACTTCCTGCTAGTCTAAGGATGCATGTTTGCAAGATGTCTTGAGGATATCGATCCATGAATAAGTTTCCCTGTCTTATTACTCTCACTTCTAGTATCTCCCTAGCGATCGCCCTAGGCGCACCATCGATCGCCTTTGCCCAAAATGCTCCTCAAAAAATAGTTTTTGTCTCACCCCAAGGCGCTGACACCGTTGGCGCAGGTACAGAAACCCAAACTTTCCGCACCCTCACCGCCGCGATCGCTGCCAATCCTCAAGAAGGCACGATCTTCCAATTAGGTGCAGGTACTTATAGTGCAACCACTGGTGAAAGTTTTCCGATTCGATTACCCAAAGGAGCAGTTTTACGGGGTAATCCCAATGTTAATGGCAACAATGTCGTAATTAGTGGCGGGGGGCGTTTTGTCAGTTCCACCTTTGCTAGTCAAAATATTGCGATCGTCGCCGCAAATAACTCTCGCATTGAGGGAATTACCGTCACAAATAGTAATCCACGCGGTTATGGACTATGGCTAGAGTCAAGCCGTAATGTCGTCATCACCAATAGTAATTTCATTCGCAATACCCATGATGGCATCTTCTTAACGGGGGCAGCTAATGCCTATATTAGTAAAAATGTCTTTACTGGCAATACGGGTAGTGGAATCTCGGCTCTCGGTACAAGTACAGGGGAAATTCGGGATAACCGCTTTGAGAATACAGGCTTTGGTTTATCCATTGGACAATCCTCTCAAGTAAGTCTGATTAATAATCAAATCTCGCGTAATGTCGATGGTATCGTCATTTCTAATACAGCTCAGCCAACTTTGCGCGGCAATGCGATCGCGGATAATCAACGTAATGGGTTAGTCATTCTCAGTAGTAGTAATGGTTCACCACGTCCTGATCTAGGTACAACAGCTTCGCAGGGAAATAATACTTTCTTTAACAATCGTGAATTTGACATTAACAATGCCACCACTATTCCCATAGTGGCTGTCGGAAATCAAGTCAATCGCACCAAGGTTAAGGGATTACTCGATCTCACAGCATCGCGATCGCCCGTTACTAATCCCATTACAAATGCTTCACCACTTCCATCTATTCCTATAGTTACTGTTCCTACAAATACGAAACCAGTAACAGTATCACCAACAGTTGCTGTTCCTATTCAACCAAAACCAAATCCTACGCCAACAACGGTATTTGTCCCCGCAAAACCTCCTAGCTCTAGCCAAATACTCCCCAGTCCCGTTATTGCGACCAATCCTAGTTCTAGTAATAATTCGCCAACAACGATCACGATTGAACGCGAATATAGCTCTCCTACATCTTCCAATGCTTCCCCTCGCGTGGCGGCTCTACCACCAGCAACGCTTGATCCCACGACAGGCAAACCATTCCAATATCGAGTGATTGTACCTAGCACTGCTCCATCTGTGATGCAGAAGGTAAGAACCATTGTTCCTGATGCATTTCGTCTATCCCGTAGCGGAAGAGTAATGCTACAAGTAGGAGCCTATAGCGATCGCCCTGCGGCTACTCAGTTAGTCCAGAAATTAACCCAAGCTGGAGTCATTGCGGAAATCATTCCATTTCGCTAAAAATAAGAGGTGATGCTTGGCATCACCTCTTATTTTTTTACCTATAAGAAGCTATGGGGATTTAGATGATTCGCGGAAATATTCTGGGATTAATGATGTTTGTAGCAGTCAATCCCATTGCCTTCATCGGTGCTTTTGTTCTCAAATTAGCCGATCCTGTGACTATGAGCTGTATTGGCGGCTCTCTAAGTCTGATAGATTTACTATTCCGCTTGCGTTTTCGTCCATCTGTAGGTTGGCTACTTCAAAAAAACTTTGGTGGAATGCTTTTTTTTCTTCCTGTTTGGATATTTGGAATAGTTGTGATTGCACTCAATATAATCAAAGCATTTATCAAGTACAGTCCATTGAGGGATTAAGTAGTACAGTAACAACACTTAGTAAACCAATTTTTGAAGAAATCTTTTTCTAACAAGTAAGGGAAAACGTTGATTAAATGCTGAAGTAGTTTTTGAGAATGAGGTCTAAGCAATCTAATAAAATATTTGAGAACCGACCACATCATCTCAATTGGATTAAAATCAGGAGAATAGGTGGGTAAGTACAAAATCTTAGCACCTGTCGCTGTAATTGCTTTTGCGACCCCCTCAACTTTATGGCAGTTGAGGTTATCCATGATGATCCTATGCTCAGGACGTAATTTAGGTACTAGGTCATCTTGGACAAAGGTGAGAAAATCTGCTCCTTTCATAGAACCCTGAATCGTTTTCAGGCAAACAATCCCATCAACTGAAATAGCGCCAATTATTGTGTATTTCTGACCTTTGTAAAAGGGACGAAGACTGAATACTCTTTTGCCACATTCACTTCTTGCCACAGAGCGTTCCATCCCCTGCCATACTCCCGTTTCATCAATACAAATCAGATCTTCAGCTTTCACTTCATTCAATGCTTCCCAAAATTCACATCTTTGCTGTTGTACTGCCTCACTTTTTACCTTTTCATGGCGATAGGTCTTTTTTTTAGAGTGATGTTATGCCTCTGGAAAAATCGGCACATGCTGCCTGTGGTCACTGATACTCCTGTTTGTTCTGCTACTTCTTCACAGTACTGCCATAGTGTCCAATCTGGATGCTCTGAGACAATTTCGAGGATTTTCTCCTGATGCGCTTCGAGGGGACTTTTGATTGGACTACCTAATGGTTTGTGGTTTAGTTCTCCTGTCTCTCGGTATTGATTCAGTAGTTTTTGCACTGTTTTCGTCGCGACTTGAAATTGCTTCGCTACTTCCCGAATCGATGTATTTCCTGCTTCGTAGTTTGCTACGATCTTTTCTCTGAGATCTAGTGAGTAAGGTGCCATTTTTTACTCTCTTTTGGGTTTTGCTATCCTAGCTTATCTTGTACTACTCTTTCCCTCAATAGGCTGTAACTGATGTTACATGGAACTCTCATCCCCCAACCCCTTTTCCCGCAGGAGAAGGGGAGCAGAACCCATATTATTTTCTTGTTCCCCTCTCCTGCGGGAGAGGGGCTAGGGGTGAGGGCTGTAGAACCTAACCTTCCACGTAACAACAAAAGTAAGTAGCTAAGCTCTGATTTTGGATAACCTAGAAAAGAGTTATGACGCTTTGGGTCACAACTCTTTTCTGGACTCCTAACATAACTGGCTACAGCGATAACAGCGAGTTTATTAAGACTGCTTGACTGCCACTCTAGCTCGATACAATAGCTTTTCCCCTTGTATATAACCGATATAGCGAATGATTACAGAACTACCTTCTTCAACCTCATCACTTCCTTCCATTAACTGATGCCTTTGTGGATCGTAGGCAACTTCCTCTCCAACGGAACCGATCGCTGTAATGCCCCATTTTTGTAAGAGCGCATCGATAGGACGCAATAAAGGCAAAATATTTTTTGCTAGCATATCAGGATTGTTTTGCGCGGCATAGGCAGCTGAGGGTAATTGCAGCAGCAGAGATTCTAATTGCTGAATTGTTTCTCTTTCAAATTGCGATCGCAATTCTTGTTGTTGATTGGCTAAAGTCTGCTGTAAACGTTGATATTCCTCACGCAAAGATGCGATCTCTGAACCTGTAGATTCATCATTGCTAGATAAATCTGGATTAATAAATTTGGCAATCAGTTCTATTAATTCAATCTGTAAGACTTCCGCTAGCTTAGCTAGGTCTACATATTTTAAAGTTTTCGCATTCCCTTTGCGAAGGGTATCGATCATGCGTCGTGATACCCCCGTACGCTCACTTAGTAATTGAAAGCTAGATATACCAGCTAGCTGCATATATTGACGTAATATCTCTGTGCGATCGCTCATAGTTTTATCGTAGGTTACAAAAACCTAAAGAGCCTTGCTAAGCAAGACTCTTTAAGTTTGATCTTTTAGGAATAAATTTTTGTGACATCTTCTAGAGAATAGAAAACTAGAATTAGCTTCTATTTTCTAAATATGACAAAAACAGGGAAAAATAAAAGGTTCTACTGTAGCAATAGATCGGAATTTAAAGTTACAGCCAAATCCGTATTTGGATTCACAGAAGCGAGGGTGACGCTGTCTCGTCCTAAAAATAGACCAAGTAATGTCGCAATACCTGCACCACCAAGAACTTCTTCAGTAGCGATCGCTCGATCACCAGTTACAGCAGCGATCGCAGCGGCGGCAGCAGCACCGAGAGCGGCATTTTGGACAACTTTGCCAACGCTAATACCCTTATCAACTTTCTCAGTAGTAGTCACTACTTTGGAAGTACCATTGATGGCTACACGTCTACCATTACTAAAGACAAGTTCACTGGCAAAGAACTGAGCGCCCCCTGATACAGTTCGCAATTCACCCACCACTTGCGTACCAGAAGGAATCAAGATCATGCCTTGGGGATTCGCAATATTTTGCGATACAGTCAAAGTCAAAGGTACTTTTTCATCAGGACCTAACAAGATTTTATCCTTGGAATACTGCACTGCAATTGTATTGCCTGCGGGGATTCGGACTTGATTTTGGACTGGAGGTGTCGTGGTGGTTTGACCAACGATATAGGGTGAAGCGATCGCAGTTACTTGACCTGAGCGAACTAACGCTTGGTAAATAAAGGCGGCGACTTCGGCTCTAGTTGCTGGTTGATTGGGATTTAAAAATTGAACATTGGGATAGTTCACGACCAAGCGATTTTCGGTAGCTGCTGCCACACTATTTCTAGCGTAGTTCGGAATGCCCGAAGCATCAGCATAAGTCTGTAGAATTGTTTCAGGGGCTTGGCTAGCGGAATAATTTAGTCCGTTAGCGAGAGACACTAAAATCTGGACACGAGGAATATTTTGGGTAGGTTCAAAAATATTTCCGGGGTATCCCGACATAAAGCCAGTTGTGTATGATTTCTGAATTGCTGAAGCTGCCCAATAGTTGGAAGAAACATCAACAAACGATACATCCCCACGAATTGGTGATTTGTTAGTAGCTTTACTAAGAATCGCCGCAAATTGCGCTCTAGTTACGGGATCATTTGGACGGAACCCCCCGTCAGGAAACCCTTTAAGAATATCTCTGGAAGCTAATTCTTGAATAAAAGGCTGTGCCCAATAGTTAGTAGGCACATCATTAAATGTAGTTTGAGCCAAAGCAGATGTTGCACTAATTAAAGGAATTGCAGAACTACCAATAAAACTAACAGCAACCAGTAAGGCTGTGCCAGAACGTCTAGTTTGATTTGTCATTTTAATTTTTCCCATATACTTTCGTGCATATCCTAATTATCGACTGTATATCCAACTCAAATGTTCCTCACAAATTTTGGAGTTTAGCAATGCTAGCTCTCAAAATCTGTTGCTAGTTCTGCTCACTAATTCTATAAATCAAACAAATCAATCAGACATGAATGGAAATAGAGCAATCAAGCATAAAGTCAATTCAACAAATCAAGCAAATCAAACATTGGATATTTTCAACAAATTTTGATTATTGATCTAAAAACCTTTAGAGAGACTTTATAAATGTACATAAAGCTGAATACCTCCATGACGCGATCGCCTGATATAGCAATCCTAAATGGTTTGTGGAAGCACACCCTAAAGGAGTGCGTTTCCACAAACCTAAAAATCTACAAATGATTTAGGATTGCTATATTTTGCTTATTCAACAGAAGAATTCTGAAAATATGTCAAGTAAGCTCTATACAAAATCCTCTGTAAAAATCTAGGTAGCTCAGCATAGTTCTAAACAAAACCTAGATTTCTGTGCTGCCTGCTACACGGACGGTACAGAAATCTAGGTTTTAAGTTTACTTACGCTTGACTACTTACTTAATGAATTTGGTAACTCTGTACCATTTTTTGTCATACAGCAAAGCCACACCTCAAAAAATTTGGTTCTTTCAATTAACGCTAGTTCGACGAACATGGCAAATGGTAAAAATAGCCAAGCTATTTTTACCATTTGCCATGTTCGTGCTGTGCTTTGTACAGCGCAAATTGCTATATCAAACTCATGGTTTATTAAATTGCAGAACCATAGAGAGTGATTGATGGGATCTATTTCTGGAGCAAGCATCCTAGAGATTGCTATATGATGGATATAAATAGCTAGAATCCCTGATAGTAAGCCTTGACAAAGTTTCAATTTGATTCCATTCCCGATGCCCTGAACGATCTCAAATCTGGTCGCCTCATTGTCGTTGTCGATGATGAAAACCGCGAAAATGAAGGCGATCTGATTGGTGCAGCCCAATTTGCCACACCTGAAATGGTGAACTTTATGGCAGTCAAGGCACGGGGTTTGATTTGTTTAGCGATGACAGGCGATCGCCTTGATCGCTTAGATTTACCCTTAATGGTCGATCGCAATACCGATAGCCAACAAACTGCCTTTACCGTGAGCATTGATGCGGTGGAAGGCACATCTACAGGTATTTCCGCCGAGGATCGCTCGCGCACCATTCAAGCAGCAATTAATCCTAATACTCGTCCTAATGATCTGCGTCGTCCGGGTCATGTTTTTCCCTTGAGAGCAAAGGATGGTGGTGTCCTCAAGCGGGCAGGACATACCGAAGCCGCAGTGGATCTAGCGCAGATGTCAGGGTTATATCCCGCAGGTGTTATTTGCGAAATTCAGAATGATGATGGCTCGATGGCACGGTTGCCTGAGCTAATCGAATATGCCAAGCTGCATAATCTCAAGTTAATTAGCATTGCGGATTTAATCAGCTATCGTCTGGAACACGATCGCTTTGTCAAGCGTGAGGCGATCGCCAGTTTGCCATCGTTATTTGGTAATTTCCGCGTTTACGGTTATCGCAATACCTTGGATAACACCGAACATTTGGCGATCGTCAAAGGTGATTTACAGGATTTTCCAGAAAATGAAGTCCTAGTGCGCGTTCATTCCGAATGTCTGACGGGAGATGCCCTCGGTTCTTTGCGTTGCGACTGTCGCGGACAGTTACAAAGCGCCTTGAAAATGATCGAGTTTGCCAATTGGGGCGTAGTTGTCTACCTGCGTCAGGAGGGTCGCGGCATCGGCTTGATTAATAAAATTAAGGCATATTCCCTCCAAGATGGGGGACTTGATACAGTTGAAGCCAATGAAAAACTGGGATTTGGCGCAGATCTGCGTACCTATGGTGTTGGGGCGCAAATTTTGCATGATCTCGGCATCAAAAAGATGCGCTTGATTACCAACAATCCTCGCAAACTTGCAGGACTCAAAGGTTTTGATATTGAAATCGTAGGACGCTTGCCCCTCTTGATCGAAACCAATGAATATAATTTGCGCTATCTAGAAACTAAAGCCGAAAAACTAGGGCATTTGCTCTTGCAAACAAAGCTTGTGACTTTAGGTATCCATTGGACAACCGAAAAATCAACGGAATTGCTTGACCAATTGCGTGAAGCTGCTGCTAGTAACGATCTCCTTTTGCAGGAAGAAACTTCTACTGCCTTTGCAAGTTTGTTTGCGGATGCGGATACGCAAGAGGTAAATAAAGAGTCCGAGAAGGATCTAGCTAATAAGTTCACAATTGTGCATTTAGGCTTTGATAGCTCTAACGAAATTTCTGATGATTGGTATGCTGAGCCAAATCATCCCTATCGTCAGGCAATCATCCGTGTGCTAAAGCATCTCAAACAATGGGAACAGGTTAAAAACTTTAAATTTTGCGTAGCCAGTAATGATGCTGAAACACCCACAGGTTTTGCGGAAACAATTAACCTTGGATTGGCATGGCATACACCTTGGCTAACGGATCGCATTTATGAGTGGTTTAACTTTTTCCACCACGGCGACGACGATCTTGCCATTCTAAATAAGTAAGGTAGCCCACCCCACCAGTAGCGATCGCTAGTAATGCTGCGGCAATCCAAAAGAAAGAGTTGAAAAGAATAACCTCTGTCATAAAACTTGCTTAGTTGGTTCTATTTTTAATTTTTTCTATATTGCTACTAGTTTACAACTTGATCGCAATCAAACTCTAAGGAGATAGACAGCTCCTATGACAAGAAAGCGCGGCAAAGCCGCGCTTTCTTTTAATGGGTTTTAGCGGCTGCCGCTATTTCCATTTCCATGATGCTTTTAAATAATCACGCACATCAAAGAAATCATTCCAAGGAATATAGGCTTTTTGGTGTTGATCAAGATAAACCGCAAGGCGATCGCGAGCAAATACGGTCGGGGCATAGAGCGCCATATTCAAATCCGTAATCGAGTCACCAATGGCGATCGCTTCCGTTGCTCCATATGCCTCGATCACCTTTACCTTAGCAACTAGTTCTGTCCCGTATTCATAGTCGGAATGAAGTTGTAAATATTCCTGACTAGGATCAATAGCGATCGCATGGATGGCATGAACGCGCTGTTTTAGATCTCCTAGAACTACTTCTACCATTCCTTGTAATCCTCCCGAAACCACGATCAAAGGCACTTTTTTAGCATCTAGAAAATCCAGAAGTTCGACAAAACCAGCCCGCATCGGTTGCGATCGCGTAAATTCGAGAATTTCAGGATAGAGTCTCGAAGGAATGGATTCCAAAATTTGGCGCACTCCTTCCCGCAGCGTTAAGGTCTGATCATAAATTTGTGGCAGTAGCTGCTGCGAAATCTCTGGGGCAAATTCTTTCAAGATCGCGACAAAGGTTTCTACCGCCGTAATTGTGCCATCGAAATCACAGAATACTATGCGAGTCATTGCGCCTCTTTATTAGTGACTTCGTAGGGGACTTCGCGATTTAACCAGCCTAAAAAGCATTCATTTACATGGCTCGGTGAAATCTCGGCAATGAAATTGGTATAGCTAATGCGATCGCGAATGGCTTGTTCGATTTCTGTCTGTAGTCCTGATTGGGTTTTGATCATTAACACAACTTCAGGCTCTTCCGTAATTTCCCCCTCCCAACGGTAGGCACAGGTAATCGGAAACCAATTTACACATACGGCTAACTGCTGCTCTAGTAGCGATCGCCCAATCTGTCGGGCTTCATCTACTGTATTCAGGGTAACGTAATAAAGTTTCATCCGTAAAACGAGTAATTAGTAACAAGTCTGAGTCAGTAGGACTTGTTATAAATATATAGCAGTCCTAACCTCAATTTTCAAAACCTGCTCAGTTGCGCTCATCCATTTCAAAATAATCATCCCCAAAAACATGAAAATATTAGTTCTCAATGCAGGATCGAGTAGCCAAAAAAGTTGTTTGTATGAGTTAGGGAATGTATTGCCTGACACACCACCTGAACCGATTTGGGAAGCGATGGTAGACTGGACGCACCATACAGGATTTGCCGAAATCAAAGTTAAAACCCATCAGGGCAAAGTTCTCCAAGAAGAAATTGCTGCAACTTCGCGCCCAAAGATTATCGCGCATATGTTAGAGACTCTGTGGAATGGAGAAACCGCAGTCATCAAAGAGCCTTCAGATGTAGATATCATAGGGCATCGAGTGGTACATGGCGGAGCAGAATATCGCCAAAGTACTATGCTTAATGCGGAAGTAAAAGAGGCGATCGCAAAACTCTCAGTCTTTGCCCCTGTCCATAATCCTGCGAATTTAGAAGGCATTGCCGCAACGGAAAATGTATTTGGGAAGATTCCTCAAGTTGCGGTATTTGATACTGCCTTTCATGCTCATTTATCTCCTGCCGCCTACACCTACGCAATTCCCAGTAAATATGCAGAGCAAGGAATTCGGCGTTATGGCTTTCATGGAATTAGCCACCAATATTGTCGCGATCGCGCCGCCCAAATCCTCAATCGCCCAGTTAATGATTTACGCTTAATTACCTGTCATTTAGGAAATGGATGTTCCTTAGCCGCAATTCGTAATGGTCATAGTATTGATACAACTATGGGATTTACACCCCTCGAAGGTTTAGTCATGGGTAGCCGTTCTGGTTCCATTGATGCAGGGATTCTCATCCATTTACTGCGTCAACCAAATATGGATGTGGAGAAACTCGATCGCCTACTCAATCGCGAATCTGGGCTATTAGGCATCTCAGGAATTTCTGCGGATTTACGTCCAATCCTGCAAGCGATCGCGGAGGGTAACTCACAAGCGCAGATTGCCTTTGATGTTTATGTGCATAGTTTGCGATCGCATATTGGCGCAATGTTAGCTAGTCTTGGCGGCTTAGATGCCTTAGTCTTCACCGCAGGCATTGGCGAAAATGCTCCAGATATTAGAGCCGCCACCTGTGAGGGTTTTGAATTTCTAGGATTAAAGCTAGACCTAGAAAAAAATAACCAACGGGCGATCGATGTGGACATTGCAGCTCCTGAATCAGCCGTGCGAGTTTTAGTGATTCATACTCAAGAAGATTGGGAAATTGCTAGAGAATGTTGGAATATTCAGATTTAGTAGCCATGCGATCACTGAAATAATCACATCAAAAATACACCTTAACACCTATCCAAAAACCTTTGTTATAGAACCTATTTTATCCACAAAAGCTATAATTCAATCACCGATTAGCAATTACAGTCCATTGAGGGATTAAGTAGTACAGTAACAACACTTAGTAAACCAATTTTTGAAGAAATCTTTTTCTAACAAGTAAGGGAAAACGTTGATTAAATGCTGAAGTAGTTTTTGAGAATGAGGTCTAAGCAATCTAATAAAATATTTGAGAACCGACCACATCATCTCAATTGGATTAAAATCAGGAGAATAGGTGGGTAAGTACAAAATCTTAGCACCTGTCGCTGTAATTGCTTTTGCGACCCCCTCAACTTTATGGCAGTTGAGGTTATCCATGATGATCCTATGCTCAGGACGTAATTTAGGTACTAGGTCATCTTGGACAAAGGTGAGAAAATCTGCTCCTTTCATAGAACCCTGAATCGTTTTCAGGCAAACAATCCCATCAACTGAAATAGCGCCAATTATTGTGTATTTCTGACCTTTGTAAAAGGGACGAAGACTGAATACTCTTTTGCCACATTCACTTCTTGCCACAGAGCGTTCCATCCCCTGCCATACTCCCGTTTCATCAATACAAATCAGATCTTCAGCTTTCACTTCATTCAATGCTTCCCAAAATTCACATCTTTGCTGTTGTACTGCCTCACTTTTTACCTTTTCATGGCGATAGGTCTTTTTTTTAGAGTGATGTTATGCCTCTGGAAAAATCGGCACATGCTGCCTGTGGTCACTGATACTCCTGTTTGTTCTGCTACTTCTTCACAGTACTGCCATAGTGTCCAATCTGGATGCTCTGAGACAATTTCGAGGATTTTCTCCTGATGCGCTTCGAGGGGACTTTTGATTGGACTACCTAATGGTTTGTGGTTTAGTTCTCCTGTCTCTCGGTATTGATTCAGTAGTTTTTGCACTGTTTTCGTCGCGACTTGAAATTGCTTCGCTACTTCCCGAATCGATGTATTTCCTGCTTCGTAGTTTGCTACGATCTTTTCTCTGAGATCTAGTGAGTAAGGTGCCATTTTTTACTCTCTTTTGGGTTTTGCTATCCTAGCTTATCTTGTACTACTCTTTCCCTCAATAGGCTGTAACAATCACCATTAACCCTATGCCTCAAATCAACTTTCAAATTAGCTGGCCCGATGGTTCTGAACAAACCTGCTATTCTCCATCACTGATCGTTAAAGAATACTTTGAACCTAATGTTGAATATGCACTAGATGAGTTCGTAGAATCTGCGCGAACGGCTCTTAACATTGCTAGCGATCGCGTTAAGGCTAAGTATGGATTTCCCTGTGGATTAGCGATCGGGCAGTTACAAGATATCGAGGCTAGAGCATCTGAGTATCAAAATCTAGAAAATCCTCAAGTTAAATTTATCCGCTTTATTGAGTGATGCGTTGAAGGAAGAAATTTGAGATTTTGAGTTTAGGAATGATTTACCGTGATAGAGCAAATGGCTTGCTCAAGCGCATTGTCCGAATTTTGCTTGTATGAGATCTTACTGATATAGTATCTATAGGCATCGCTGAGTAAGGTCAAGACAAAATGGTTGATTCACAAAAAGCAGGTAATATTTTCAGCAATCAATTTACCTACCACATATCAATACCTGAGCCAGAAAATCATCTATTACATGTCGAACTAGCGATCGCCAATTGGCAAAATGAATTTATCGATCTAAAGCTACCAGTTTGGACACCCGGCTCATATCTAGTACGTGAATATGCCAAACATCTCCAGAATTTCGAGGCGACTACTGCTAATGGTGAAAAGCTGTTATGGCAGAAAATCAGTAAAAATCATTGGCGGGTAAATACTGGCAATAATTCACTAATCAAAATCCGCTATCGCATTTTCTGTAATGAATTAACTGTGCGGACTAATCACATTGATAGTACCCATGCCTTTTTTACAGGTGCGGCAGTATTTATGTATATTCCCGAATATCAGCATCATCCATTTCAAATTGAGATTGATATCCCTAAAGAGAACTGGCGGATTGCTACTGCCTTACCTAATGCCAATAGTTCTAATAGTTTCTACGCCAAGGATTTCGATACTTTGGTTGATAGCCCCTTCGAGATCGGCATTCAAGAACAGCATGAGTTTACAGTTCATGGTAAACCCCATCGTTGGATCATTTGGGGACAGCATAATGCCGATGTACAGCGTATTATCAAAGACACCTCGGAAATCATTGCCGTAGAAGCGGACATATTTGGTGGTTTGCCCTACGATCGCTATGACTTTATCCTTCATGCTAGTAATGGATTTGGCGGCTTAGAACATAAAAATAGCACCGTACTGCTTTACAACCGCTTAGGATTTCGCAAGGAAGAAAGCTATCTCCAATTTATGAATCTAGTTGCCCATGAATTTTTCCATACTTGGAATGTGAAACGACTTCGCCCTAAAGCACTAGAAACCTTTGATTATGACAATGAGAATTACACAGGTTCCCTTTGGTTTAGCGAAGGAACTACCAGCTATTACGATCAAATCTTTCCTCTGAGGACAGGCTTGTACGATGCGAAACATTACCTGAAGCTTGTTAGCAAGAGCATTACTAGATTACAAACAACCTATGGGCGGCATGTGCAATCGCTCTATGATTCCAGTTTTGATACATGGATCAAGCTCTACCGTCCTGATGCGAATACTCATAATAACCAGATTTCCTACTACCTTAAGGGCGAGTTAGTATCCATGCTGCTGGATTTACTAATTCGTAAGCAAAGCAATAACTTGCGATCGCTTGATCGAGTCTTACAGATTATGTGGGAACGCTTTGGTAAAGAGGAGATTGGCTTTAGTGAAGCAGAACTCCATGAGGTAATCGAGAAGGTGGCAGGTGTTGATCTATCAGACTTCTGGAATAATTATCTCTATGGTACAAAGGAGCTAGACTATAACTACTATCTAGAACCCTTTGGACTAGAGCTACGCAGCGCACGTCAGGATATTCCCTTTATTGGCTTAACCCTAAAATCAAAAAATGGAATTGCTGAAGTAGAAAAGGTTGAGTTTGGTTCGCCAGCTCAAAAAGCAGGTATTAGCACTGGAGATAGTTTGTTAGCGATCGCAGGGGTTCGCGTGACTGCGGAAAACTTTAATGAGCGTCTTAAGGATTTTGCTGTAGGTGAGGCGATCGCTCTGACCATCTTCCATCAAGATTTACTAAAAACTGTAGAAGTCGTTTTGCAGGAACCGATTTATACCCATTTTGATATTGTGCAGTTACCCAATGCTTCCCCCAGTCAAGAGACAAACTTGAAATTATGGTTAAGCATCTAAACCAATAATTGTTTGGAGCAGCTTCGCTGCTCCAAACAATTATTACAGCGCTTTGCGCTGATTAACTTGGTTTAGTTATTGCTTGCGCCCTTAATAAAGACTCAATATCTTCGGCGGGTAAAGCTTTGTAGAAAAAATGTCCTTGAATGCGATCGCAACCTAGCGATCGTAATAGTTCTGCTTGCTCTTGAGTTTCTACACCTTCAGCAATGACAACTAAATTCAAGCTATGGGATAGATTAATTAAAGAAGCAACAATGGCTTGATCTTGCTCATTATGATCAATATATTCAATAAAAGTACGATCAATTTTGAGTGTATCAATTGGTAAATTTTTAAGATAACTAAGTGCTGAATAACCCGTCCCAAAATCATCGATCGATAGCTGAATCCCCATCTGACGGAATTGATTTAATAGGACAATTTTTTCTTCCACATTATCCATCATAATTCCTTCAGTGATTTCCAACTCTAGATAGTGAGGATCAAAATTTGTCTCATCTAAAATCTGTTGTAAAGAAGGTAGAAAATCTTTTTGCTGCAACTGCATAATCGATAGATTTACGCCAATCTGAATTGGTGGTAAACCCATACTTTTCCATGCGATCGCCTGTAAACAAGTATGTCGCAATACCCAAGCCCCAATTGCGATAATTAAGCCAGTTTCTTCGGCTAAGGGAATAAATTTGCTAGGTGGGATAGACCCTAAAGCAACATGTTTCCAACGTAGTAAAACCTCTAAACCAACAATTTTACCTGTGGTTAAATCAACCTGTGGTTGATAATAGGTTTCTAGTTCTTCATTCTCTAACGCTCTTCGCAAATTATTTTCCATTAACAATCTTTGGAAACTTTGCTCCTGCATATTAGGAATATAAAACTGGAAACTATTGCGTCCATCTACCTTGGCGCGATACATCGCCATATCGGCATTGCGAATTAATGCTTCCACATCTGTATTATGATCGGGATAGATGCTTGCACCAATACTGGTGGTGATATGTAGCTCATGCCCACTACAGGTAAAAGGCACAGTCAAAGATTGAATCATTGTCTCTGCAATTTGCACAACAATGTCTGGCGAGGCGATCGCCTTGGCTATGATTGCAAATTCATCACCACCCCAGCGCACCAGCAAATCCCCTTGGCGCAATAGCGTTTTTAAGCGATCGCCCACTGCTTTTAATAGCAAATCCCCAATTACATGACCTAGAGAATCATTGATTAATTTAAATCGATCAATATCAAGGAATAACACTGCGAATTTTTGGTTCTTATCCTCTAACTTTTCGACAAACTCAACTAAATATTGATGTAGATATTTGCGATTAGGTAGACCAGTAAGCGAGTCATGATACATCTGATAAGAAATAATTGCCTCAGCTTGCTTTTGCTTAGTGATATCCGATATATGTACTCGTACTACTTCATTCCAAGGCATAAAATGAATCACTTCTTCAAATACCTTGCTATTGATTTCTACTTCGCGGGTAAAAAAGTTACGAACGGGAGTAACTAAAGGTGTTAACTGAGTTAACAAGTTTTGGAGTAATGGATGATTAAGCTGCATATCATCAATTTCTGGGAATTGATATAAAGCTGCGGGATTGAGATATAAAATTTTGCCTACTAAATTCAACTCAATAATTGGTTGAGGATTTAGTTCAGGAGATGAAACAAACTGATTGATAGTGTCCCGAATATGTGTAGATAAGTCACTATCAGCAATAGATAGTAAGTTAGAGCATCTAATAGTGCCGATAAAATCTAAACTCTGCTTGTTTTCTCCAAAACTATCCTCATTGGTAGCATGATTTGGAGAAACCTTATTTTTAGATCGTGGAGAAAGTGAACTAATAATTTGATATACAGCTTTAGTATCTTTACTAAAGAGAATTTCATCCCCATGAGACAGGATATGAGAGAAGCGCTTTTTGCCATTGATGAGAATGCCATTAGTACTCCTTGTACCTTCGAGCGTGCCATCAATAATCCGAAAAAGGCATGAATTTCTGTTTGGAATATTTACTGCCAATATCGTAGCGTGCTGACGAGATACGAGATTGGAACGCAGCACAATTAGATTGTCTAAACTGCGTCCTAAGGAGTAAGTCATGTTCTGCAAAAGAAAATTGCGAAATCCCTTCGGGTCTTCAACCGTCAGTACGTGATGAAGTATATCTTTCATTGCAAGAGTAGATGACTCCTGTGATCTCACCTGAATAATTTTCCTTTACAACGAGCTTTGAACAATTTATCTTAAAACTTACTCTTGAATCCAATGACTATCTTATTTTGGTAGTTCTAAAGAAGAGTATTATTTTTTGGTGTGATGATATTCCAACCTTTATGCAGAAAATCATCACTTCTGTAGGACTACCATTATTTTTAAGGGCGATCTATCAGATTATATAAATTTATTTAGTTTGTACTATCTAGTTCTGTTATTTATCACTCCTAGTAGATACCTTAGCCCAATCCTCGACAATGTGGCAATACATTAAAACTCTGAAGCCCGAACTGAAACTTGAAGATTGCAAATTATACATTTACGGCTGGGATGACTAGGACTTAGTTATGTACACACAGTTTGCACCACAGATTCTAGCTCTATTTTTAATTATGCGGAGGTACTTATGATGATGATTTGGCATGTATTTTTAAGCCAATACCGCTAATTTATTGGGGAATGAAGATAAACAAGAGGAATAAAAGATGGATATGCGATATACCTCTTTTATCTACCTTTGAGGAACTGGGCGTAATTAAATATAAGATCCAAAAGCCTGTGGCGCATACTGAGGGTAAGTCACAGGTTTTTGCTATGTTTTTTAATTATGCTCAGCTACTTAACCTTCTGTACTTTTGTATAGATTTATAGATATATCAATCAGTAGTATCAATCCGTAAATCCTTAATATTAATGATATTTATCTTCTGCGTAGGTGTCATCTGCAACCAAATTATTAATATCAAACCCTAAAATATATTATTTTAAGGTTATTATTATGAACAACAAACAGCTAGAAAGTCATCAATCTAATTACTGACTTGTGCTGTAGATAAAATTAGAAATAAAACATTCATGGTTGTTGCTAATGGACGACATATCTGGGGAATGGACAAAAGTTCAGCAAACATTTCAAAAGATCTGGGGATATAAAGATTTACGCCAATCTCAGCGTGAGGTAGTTTCTAGCTTACTGCAAGGCAAAGATAGTTTAGCGATTATGGCGACGGGTGGGGGAAAATCTATTTGTTTTCAGTTACCAGCAATCCTTAATGAAGGTTTAACTTTGGTTATTTCCCCCTTACTAGCTTTGATGGAAGATCAGGTGAGGGATTTACGATCGCGCAATTTACCTGCGGCGGCTCTGCATAGTAACCTCTCGCAAATAGAACGGCGGGAAGTATTGAGAAATCTCCCCAATACTCGTTTACTTTACGTTTCACCAGAAACACTATTAAGTCAGCCTGTCTGGGAAAGGCTATGCGATCGCCAGTTAAAAATTACAGGGTTAATGCTGGATGAGGCACATTGTTTGGCGCAATGGGGAGATTCATTTCGTCCGAGTTATCGGCGCTTGGGGGCAGTGAGATCAGCATTAATGCAACATAAGCCTGATCATCATCCGCGTATGTCTCTAGCCGCATTTACTGCAACTGCCGATCGCGATACGACTGCCGAATTAAAATCTTGTTTGCAGCTAGATCATCCCAACATTGTAAGAACTAGTCCCTATCGTCCCCATTTAAGTCTCAAGGTGGAAATTGCATGGACACCCGCAGGACGGAAATCGCGCACTTTAAAATTTATTCGCGATCGCAAGGGGCAGTCGGGCTTAATTTATGTCCGCAGTCGGGGCGATGCGGAGAAATTAGCCGCATGGTTGCAGGACAATTCCTTGGCGACTGCTGCCTATCATGCAGGCTTACCACCCCAAGAGCGACGACATATTGAGCAGCAATGGCTCAACAATCAATATCCTTTTGTGATCTGCACTTCGGCGTTTGGTCTCGGAATTAATAAACCAGATACCCGATGGGTCTTACATTTTCATCCGCCCTTGACGCTTTCGGAATATATCCAAGAAATTGGTCGGGCGGGGCGTGATGACAAACCTGCGGAGGCATTGATGTTGGTGAGTGAACCAACGGGACTCCTCGATGATAGCGATCGCCAGAGGGTAAATTTTTTCCTCCAGCAACAACAAAAACTGCAACAGCAAGCGCAATTGCTGCTACCCCGACTACCTCGGCGAGGTAATTTTACGGAAGTTGCAAAGTTACATTCCGATGCGGCGATCGCGTTAGGACTGTTGCACCGTGCGGGTAATTTAGTATGGTTGACACCCTTTGAATATGAAATTTATAACTTGCCCCAGCAACAACAAAAACTAAAACAATCCGTTGGGGTACAGAGTGCAGTCGCGCAAATGCAAGACTATATTCGTGTAAAAGGCGATCGCTGGGCTTTTTTACTGAATAACTTTGGATTTGAGGAAGAAGCCAAGTTACTGCTAAAATCAAAAAATTAACTTAATTTTTCTTAACAACAGGGAAATAATACGTGTCGTCTACGACTATTCATCGGATCAATCTAGAAAACCCTCTTACCGATACATCTTCAACAGCTCAAACTGAACTTCCGTTTACCTTTCAAGATGTAAAGTCTGCTATTCCTGCTGAATGTTTTGCTCCTAATGTATGGCGATCGCTCGCCTATTTTTTTGCCGATACCGCGATTATTGTGGGGTTATATGCGGCGGCGGTATATATAGATGCTTGGTGGTTTTATCCTATTTTCTGGTTTGCCACGGGGACAATGTTTTGGGCTTTCTTCGTCGTCGGTCATGACTGCGGACATGGTTCATTCTCGCGTTTGAAATGGCTAAATAATCTGATTGGACATCTAACTCATATTCCGATTTTGGTTCCTTATCACGGTTGGCGCATCAGTCATCGCACCCATCACCAAAATACAGGCAATATCGACACCGATGAAAGTTGGTATCCTGTCACCGAGACTCAATACAAAGAAATGGATTGGCTCGGTAAACTTATTCGTTTTGATGCCCTGTTGTTGGCTTATCCTCTTTACCTATTTAAGCGATCGCCTGCACGTCCTACTGCTTCCCATTTCATGCCCAATAATGATCTTTTCCGCGAGTCGGAAACTCAAGACATTATCACTAGCACTAGCCTTTGGTTGGCAATGGTAGGCTTTTTGGGATATTTAGGCTTTACCTATGGGTTCCTATTTCTATTCAAGTTCTATATCGTTCCTTACCTAATCTTCGTCGTATGGTTGGATCTTGTCACCTACTTGCATCACACTGAAGCTGATATTCCTTGGTATCGCGGCAAAGATTGGTATTTCTTGAAGGGAGCGCTTTCGACGATTGATCGTGATTATGGCATTTTCAACGATATTCATCACAATATCGGTACTCACGTTGCCCATCACATCTTTATTGGCATTCCTCACTATCACCTCAAAACTGCTACGGAAGCAATTAAACCAGTTTTAGGTAAATATTACCGAGTGTCTAATGTGCCAATCTGGAAAGCTTTCTTTACTTCTCAAAAGGAATGTATTTTTGTACCCGATTCAGGTACTGGAGTATATTACCAATCCGTTAAAGACTAGTAATACCAAAACACAAAATAGCGTTGCTATTTTGTGTTTTTCAGACACCAAACAGAAAGAGGTCGCTATGCGACCTCTTTCTGTTTAAAGGGGACAAGATAATTCGCCAACCTTGCGGGAGAAGCGCATATTTTCGCGGTAATCAACGAGACAATCGATAACAGCAGGAACATTTTGTTCGAGAGCCTCCTTAAGTGTTGGCATGAGATCGATCGCTGAATTAACTCGATAGCCTTTTAGACCCATACTCTCGGCAAGTTTCACAAAGTCAGGATTGCCAAATTTAATAAATGAGGATTTTCCGTAATGGATTTGTTGTTTCCATTCGATGAGTCCATAGCCGCCATCATTGAAGATCAAGGTGACAAAGTTTGTACCAATGCGGGTAGCCGTTTCTAGTTCCTGCATATTCATCATGAAGCCGCCATCGCCTGTCACCGCGACAATCTTGCGATCAGGATTGACTAATTTTGCCGCGATCGCCCCCGGAATCGCGATACCCATCGCAGCGAAACCATTGGAAATGATACAGGTATTGGGGCGATCGCAGTGATAATGCCGCGCCATCCACATTTTATGTGCGCCCACATCGGAAATCACCACATCCTCTGCTCCCATCACTTGGCGCAGGTCATAGACGATCTTTTGCGGTTTAATGGGGAAGCCTTCATCATGAGCATACTGCTCATAGGCGGCTAGAATCTGTGGACGTAAGGCGATCGCGTGAGGGTCGGGCATTCCTGTGCGATCGCAACGGTGCATAATTTCCACTAGCGAGTCAGAAATATCGCCAACGATTTCTACCTGTGGCATATAGCTACTATCCACTTCCGCCGATAATTCGGCAATGTGAATAATGGGAATTGTACTATTGGGATTCCATTTCTTCGGCGAATATTCGATGAGGTCATAGCCAACAGCTATTACCAAATCCGTTTCATCAAAGGCACAGTTAATAATATCTCTTTGCTGTAATCCCAATGACCACAGCGCTAGAGGATGGCGGTAGGGAATGACACCTTTACCCATGAAGGTATTGGCGACAGGGATATTTAAGCGTGTTGCAAAGTCGGTTACAGCTTGGCTAGCATGGGAACGAATTGCACCATTACCTACTAAAATCAAAGGATTTTTTGCCTGTGCAATGAGAATAGCAGCTTCGGAAAGACTGCGATAGGAAGCATACATGGGATGGCGATCGTCCTTAATCAATAAGGGTTTTGCATCAACTTCCATATCAGCAATATTTTCGGGTAGGTCAATATGTACTGCCCCCGGTTTCTCCGACTTAGCCAGTTTGAAGGCTTTACGCACAATTTCAGGTGTAATACTAGGACGGACTACTTGAGCATTCCATTTAGTCACAGGCTCAAACATAGCAACTAGATCGAGATATTGATGGGAATTAGTGTGCATTCGATCAGTTCCCACCTGTCCTGTGATCGCGATTAAGGGAGCGCAGTCCAAGTTCGCATCAGCAACACCTGTCATTAAATTTGTGGCTCCCGGTCCTAGCGTGGAGAGGCATACGCCCGGTTTGCCTGTGAGTCTACCATAGACATCTGCCATGAAGGCTGCCCCTTGCTCATGGCGAGTGGTAATAAATTTGATCGATGAATTCTCAAGGGCATTGAGAACTGCCATATTCTCTTCCCCCGGAAGCCCGAAAATATATTCGACTCCTTCATTCTCTAGACATTTGACTAATAGTTCTGCGGTGTTCATAGAGTCCTCACAAATAAGCTTGTAATCGTAAACTACACTGATGATGACAAACAGGGTTTACTTAATCCAAATAGTTTTGATATTCACGAATTCACGAATACCTTCAATTCCCAATTCACGTCCAAAGCCCGATCGCTTGATGCCACCAAAGGGAACACGCGGATCGGATTTGACCATCCCATTTACAAAGACTGCTCCCGCCTCAATTTGTTCGATCGCCTGTTCGATTTCCTGTGGATCATTGCTCCAAAAGCTTGCCCCTAAACCAAAACTAGTACTATTTGCAAGCGCGATCGCCTCATCAAGATTCTGCACCCGAAATACTGAAGCCACGGGACCAAAAAATTCTTCTTGATAGGGTGGCGCACCAAGCGGAATCTGATCAAGAATCGTTGGTGCATAAAAATTCCCTTTTTCCTTGAGTCGATAGCCCCCGACTAAAACCTTAGCCCCTAAATCCACTGTTGTTTTTACCTGTGCATCCAGTTCATTTAAGATTTGCGGCGTGGCAAGAGGCCCCACATCAGTTTCAGGCTGCATCGGATCTCCTACTTTCAATGCTTTGAACTTATCAACAAATTTAGAAATGAACTGATCCGCGATCGCTTCTTCAATAATAAATCTCTTTGCTGCGATACAGGTCTGCCCATTGTTCATGACTCGCGCCGTTACCGCAGTATTTACAGCCAATTCCAAATCCGCACTTTTAAGCACAATAAACGGATCGCTACCCCCAAGTTCCAATACTACTTTTTTGAGATGATGCCCTGCGATCGCAGCTAGGCTTTGTCCCGCAGGTTCACTTCCCGTCAATGTGGCAGCTTTTACCCTTGAGTCGGCAACTATTCCTGCTACGCGATCCGCCCCCACTAAAAGGGTTTGAAATGCACCTTCAGGTATGCCTGCGGCATGGAAGACTTCAGCGATCGCTAAGGCACATTGCGGCACATTTGAGGCGTGCTTTAGTAGTCCCACATTCCCTGCCATGAGTGCAGGGACAGCAAAGCGAAACACCTGCCAAAAAGGAAAGTTCCAAGGCATGACTGCGAGGATAATTCCTAAAGGTTGATAGCAAATAATCGTGCGACTAGCATCGGTTTGAGCAGGGGTATCGGCTAAAAAACTCGGTGCATGTTCGGCGTAAAAACGGCAAAGATTGGCGCACTTCTCAATTTCGGCGATCGCACTTTTGAGCGTTTTCCCCATCTCAAGGGTCATAATAATCCCGAATTCGGTTTTCTTCGCTTCCAGAATATCGGCGGCTTGGTGCATCCATTGGGCGCGATCGCGAAAACTCGTATGTTTATAGGTGACAAAGGTGCGATCGGCGAGTGCTAGCTTATGTTCAAGTTGCTCATCCGTCAAAGGCTCAAAGGTCTTTAACACTTCTCCTGTTACAGGATTTATTGATGCGATCGCCATGATCTTTTCTCCATTCCTGAGTAGCTACATCAAGCTCAAACTTGCCATTGGTAAGCTCAAACTCGCTATATCAGTTTGTATACATCAGATCTTAATCCTTGCGATCGCCAAATCTTTCGATAATTCAACTTAATTTATGATTCATGGCGGAGATATAGCAAGTTACTTTGCTTTTCTTCACAGTAGTGCTAATTTATCTGTTACGCGAAATACTCGCTTTCAAATCACTTTAAGTATATCTATTTATAAATGCTAACCAATTACATCCTAGTAGATTATGAAAACATCCAAAATATAGATCTCACCTGTATCAAGGATAAAAATATTTACATTAAAATGTTTATTGGTAGTAAGCAAAATAATATACCAACTGACTTAGTTATCAAATCTCAAAAACTAGGTAGTCAAATTGAATGGATTCAAATTAATGGTAATGGTAAAAATGCTCTTGATTTTCATATTGCCTTTGAATTAGGCAAGTTAGTTGGGAAAGAGACAAAATCATTTTTTCATATAATTTCTAAAGATACAGGATATGATCCCTTGATTAGTTATATGAAATCTCAGAAAATATTCTGTAAGCGTAGCGATGATATTGTATTACTCATAGAAGCTATACAAACAAGCTTGCAAAGTGGACTAATCCCTCAATCAAATCCTTCTTCAGTCAATCAATCTTCCACAGCAAAAGATAAAGAATCACAATCTAAAAACAAACAAATTAATCAGTACGACTTAGTAATTAAAAAGCTTACTGTCGTCAACAAGATCAAAAGACCTAAATCAGAAGAATCCTTAAAAAATCATATTAAATCGCAGCTCGGGCTAAAAGATTTAACACCTGTAGTTAATAAAATTTATCAACAGTTAATCAGCGACAAAAAAATATCCTTAGATCAATCCAAGAAAATTACATATAATTTTTAGGAATTATCTAAAAATACAGTTTATATATTTATGTACACAATTACGATTACAGCCTATTGAGGGAAAGAGTAGTACAAGATAAGCTAGGATAGCAAAACCCAAAAGAGAGTAAAAAATGGCACCTTACTCACTAGATCTCAGAGAAAAGATCGTAGCAAACTACGAAGCAGGAAATACATCGATTCGGGAAGTAGCGAAGCAATTTCAAGTCGCGACGAAAACAGTGCAAAAACTACTGAATCAATACCGAGAGACAGGAGAACTAAACCACAAACCATTAGGTAGTCCAATCAAAAGTCCCCTCGAAGCGCATCAGGAGAAAATCCTCGAAATTGTCTCAGAGCATCCAGATTGGACACTATGGCAGTACTGTGAAGAAGTAGCAGAACAAACAGGAGTATCAGTGACCACAGGCAGCATGTGCCGATTTTTCCAGAGGCATAACATCACTCTAAAAAAAAGACCTATCGCCATGAAAAGGTAAAAAGTGAGGCAGTACAACAGCAAAGATGTGAATTTTGGGAAGCATTGAATGAAGTGAAAGCTGAAGATCTGATTTGTATTGATGAAACGGGAGTATGGCAGGGGATGGAACGCTCTGTGGCAAGAAGTGAATGTGGCAAAAGAGTATTCAGTCTTCGTCCCTTTTACAAAGGTCAGAAATACACAATAATTGGCGCTATTTCAGTTGATGGGATTGTTTGCCTGAAAACGATTCAGGGTTCTATGAAAGGAGCAGATTTTCTCACCTTTGTCCAAGATGACCTAGTACCTAAATTACGTCCTGAGCATAGGATCATCATGGATAACCTCAACTGCCATAAAGTTGAGGGGGTCGCAAAAGCAATTACAGCGACAGGTGCTAAGATTTTGTACTTACCCACCTATTCTCCTGATTTTAATCCAATTGAGATGATGTGGTCGGTTCTCAAATATTTTATTAGATTGCTTAGACCTCATTCTCAAAAACTACTTCAGCATTTAATCAACGTTTTCCCTTACTTGTTAGAAAAAGATTTCTTCAAAAATTGGTTTACTAAGTGTTGTTACTGTACTACTTAATCCCTCAATGGACTGTATTGATCTTAAATTTGAAAAACTTCATTAACAAGGATTGATACTCCTAAATTTTTAATCTGAACCAATTCACCTTTGCCATAAATCTTGACCTGCTCATATCTGTCTTGATTAGGCGATCTATAAACTTCAAATACTTGCTCGTCGATATTCACAATCCATACTTCAGCAATTCCAGCCTTGGCATACAGGGGAAGTTTAACCTCGCGATCGTATTTCAATGTGGAATCGGATACCTCGATCAATAAAAAGATATCTTCAGGTTGGGGATGGCAATCAGCATAGCGACTACTAGGGCGTTTCACTAGAACAATGTCAGGTTGTGGCTCAGAGCGATCGCTTAAATGTATAGGATTTTGCTGGCGCACATGGGCAATTTGGATAGTTTGGACAGTCAGTAATTCTGCAAGATTAGAAACACAAATCGCATGTTTTGTGCCAATTGCCGACATTTCAATGATTTCTCCTTCGATTAATTCTGTACGCTGTTCTATTCCCAAAATGCCCGCCTCTGCCATTTTGTAATACTGCTCCACCGAAAGGCGATATTTTGCTGGTGTAGATATTGCAGCGAGTTTCGTTGTCGTTACCATAACGCCCTCTTAGTTAATATCTTCATGATCTTAATGATATAGCGATCGCCTTCAGTGCGTTGCGCTATAAAGTTTTGAAAGCGCGGCAAAGCCACGCTTTCAAAACTTTATATGTGAATTTTATTTACAGAAAACTCTTTACAATCCAGAAACTTGACTAAAACCCTTGACCTTATACCATAGTATAAGGTCTAAGCTTGTAATTGTTGGATGTGAAAACAAAGATGGCAATGCTGCAAGTTGGTGAAGTCTCTCGCAAATTAGGTCTTAATCCTCAGACACTTTATTTTTATGAGCGGATTGGGCTAATTCCTCCTCCTCATAGGACTGAATCTGGCTATCGCTTGTTTAGTCAAGAAGATGTAGATCGTCTATCTTTCATTACCCATACCAAATCGATGGGATTGAGCTTAGATGACATCAGAGAAATCTTGGCTGCTAAGGATAGCAAATCGCCGACTTGTCAAACAGTGCATGATTGTTTGTCAAAAAAAGCAAGAGCGATCGAGGAAACCATTCAGCAACTACAAATCTTACTGGATGAACTTCATCCCCTCATTAATCACTGTCATCAAAATATTGAGTGCCAAGATTGTTCCAGTCCCAAAGAATCTTGCGCAGTATCAGATGATCCTCGTCATGACTTTCAGAAAGCTTGTAGTTCTTGGCAAGGGCTTGCTAAATCTGAAGAACAGGTTTTAGCTGTGAATTGATTGGCAGTTTTTACTTCACACACCACTGAGCCTCTGCGGGTTAAGGTTTCATAGGCGATCGCTCAGTGGCTAGCCTTGTATTTATAGCTCACTAAAAAATAATTTCATAAGTTCATCAAATTCAAATAGCCATCATTTGCTAACGCAAGTTTTGCATAGGATAGGCGGCGCTTTGTGCTGGATATCCTTCCTGAGCATGATGGGAAAGGGTTGTGCTTACAATTTTTGATCACAAACTTATCCAAATTTTTAGATTGAGAATTAGCGATTCTTCTCTTCTTCTCAAAACCTTTAGCACTGCCATTTAGATATAGACGCTTAAAATATGACAAGACTATTTTCAGATATCATTCCTGATCCTCAACCTGAACAACTAAAACTGAGTTGGGTATCGGTAGGTTTCTTTACTATTGTTCATGCTCTAGCCCTTTTAGCCCCTTGGTTCTTTTCATGGTCAGCTTTAGGAATCACAATCCTACTGCATTGGTTTTTAGGCAGCATTGGTATTTGCTTGGGCTACCATCGCTTGCTGAGTCATCGCAGTTTCCAAGTGCCAAAGTGGTTGGAATATATGATTGCCTTGATTGGTGCGGCAGCTTTACAAGGAGGTCCCATCTTTTGGATTGCAGGACACCGCTTACATCATGCCCATACTGAAGATGAAGAGAAAGATCCCTACTCGGCACGTAAAGGTTTTTGGTGGAGTCACATGTTGTGGATTCTTTACCCTAAATCAGACTTTTTCGATGCGGATAAGTATTTCAGATATGCTCCTGATTTGGCGCGTGACCCCTTCTATCTTTGGTTAGATAAGTACTTTCTCTTACTGCAAATTCCTGTAGGTGTTGGTTTATATTTGCTGGGCGGTTGGTCTTACGTCATTTGGGGAATGTGTGTACGTTCAGTATTTTTATGGCATAGCACTTGGTTTATTAATTCTGTTACCCATATGTGGGGCTATCGCACCTTTGAGACTAATGATAATTCGCGCAATCTTTGGTGGGCAGCAATCGTTACCTATGGCGAAGGTTGGCACAATAATCACCATGCTTATCCTAATGTGGCAAAGGCGGGCTGGCGTTGGTGGGAAGTTGATGTGACTTGGTGGGCGATTCAAGTACTCAGAGCTTTGGGCTTAGCAACAAAGGTAATCATGCCTCCAGCGATCGCCAAATAATCTCAAACCAAAAAGAGACTCGCTAAGCGAGTCTCTTTTTTAGGAAGCAATAAATTGCCGAATTAAATTGATCAAGACCGTTTGCGAAGATGCTCCTGTGCTGAGTGCTTTCTCTTGAAACTGCTCAAACTCCTGCTCAGGCAAAGTCAAACTAATTGTATGATTTTTTTCATCCAAGTAGCAGCAGCTTGCCGATAAGCATTCAGTTCTTCCTGAAGATTATCAATTGATTGCCACTCACCACGCTCATAACTATCAAGAATATCTTCTTCTTCAGCCGTTAAATTGTTAATCATTGCCATCTCCTACATGATTTTTAATAGCTAAATTGTAGCCATAACTTGCTCAATCACTGCATTTCTTGCCCATTTATCGGCTTCGAGAATATCTTCGAGTTCTGGCTTCGAGATGAGATTGTGCCGATCGCATACGTGCTTAATCAGATCGGCAATCTGCACATACCGCACACGCTCTTGGAGGAATAGTTCTACTACTTGCTCATTAGCAGCATTCAGCACCGCAGGCATAGTGCCACCTGCGCGACCCGCGGCATAGGCTAGTTCCATACAGGGATATTTCTGATGATCGGGGGCGCGGAAGGTGAGTGTGCCACACTTGACGAGATCGAGGCGTTCCCATTGGGTGGGAATGCGATCGGGATAGGAGAGGGAATAGAGCAGAGGCAAACGCATATCGGGAATTCCCAGTTGCGCTAATACGGAAGTATCTTCTAATTCAATGAGTGAATGGATGATACTTTGGGGATGAATGACGATTTCGATTTTGTCGTAATCCACACCAAAGAGATAATGGGCTTCGATTACTTCTAATCCCTTATTCATTAAGGTGGCGGAATCAATCGTAATCTTTTTACCCATCGCCCAATTGGGATGTTTTAAGGCATCGGCGACAGTGACAGAGGCGAGTTCCTCCGTGGGGCGATCGCGAAAAGCACCACCCGAAGCCGTGAGAATAATCCGCCGTAGTCCGCCTTCGGGAACTCCTTGCAAACATTGGAAAATTGCGGAATGTTCCGAATCGGCTGGCAATAATTTCACGCCATGCTTTTTCACCAATGGCACGACTACTTCACCACCAGCTATCAGGGTTTCTTTGTTGGCTAGGGCAATATTTTTTCCTGCTTTGATGGCGGCGATGGTGGGCAATAGTCCCGCACAACCAACAATCCCTGTGACCACTGCTTCCGAATCTCCATAGGCAGCGACAGTTTCTACACCTTCGGCTCCTGCTAACATGATCGGCTTGACGGCAAGATCGGCGATCGCCTCTTTTAGGTCGGCAAGTTTAGTTTCACTAGCGATCGCCACAATTTCGGGCTGAAACTTACGGATCTGCTGGGCAAAAAGCTCAATATTTCCTCCTGCGGTCATACCTACGACTTGAAATTTTTCAGGATATTCCGCAACAATATCGAGGGTCTGTGTACCAATTGAGCCAGTAGAGCCAAGCAGAGTAATACGTTTCATAAAAATGGGCTTGTTAAGTATTTATTAAAGTTTTGCGTAAAGTCTTGCTTTAAAGTCTTGCATAAAATTTTGAGCGATCGCGATTTACTACAAAAAAATAGAGTATTCCCATACATCAGTAAGGACAGTCTGCCTACAGCGCAGACTATCCTTACCTAAAAAATAGAGGGATGCAAAGCATCCCTCTATTTTTATTAAATTACTTGGAATTTCGGATTATTCCTGAGAGATGTGGCATCAAAGGATTGCGCCCAGCTTAAAAATTTCTCGCTCAGAATTTCACTTTTAGGATCGATCAATAGTGCCAGATAGTTGCCCTGCTGCTTGATCACTATGGCAGTATAGTCACTTCCATGAATAACAGCATGGGTAAAATTTTCCACAGGTAAAGAAGCTGCTAGCAAAGATTTTAAGCCCAACGATTGGAAAATTGGCTGTACCCAGATAATGCTCTTGCTACCGTCAACAAGGGTGTAGTATTCCTTGGGCAGTCCACTTAAGTCAAAAGTAGCAGCCCCAAGGGTGTAAGTCTCAAATTTGTTTTCTTCTAAGGCTGTCATAGTTTTGGTAGCAAGCGATCGCGCTTCAGTAAGAGCTTCATGCTACTTAAATTATTCAATCGTACCAAATAGCAAAGTCATCATAGCAACCGTCATCAGGCTTAGATAAATTTATATCTGTAGTCACTTGCATTAAAATCAAAACCAGAAGACGAGTGGCGGCGCTTCGCGCCGCCACTCGTCTTCTGGTTTTGTGTCCTAACAAGACTGGCGACAGATATAAATTTATCTAAGGGCTGAATTTTTTGATTTTTCAACTTCGCGGTCTTTTTTGCCTCGGAAGATAAACCTTACGGGAGTACCTTCAAAGCCAAGGCTCTTACGGAATTGATTTTCGATATAACGCTTGTAGTTATCGTTAAAGCGATGAGGATCATTGACGAACAAAATGATGGTTGGAGGGCTATCGGAAATTTGAGTGCAGTAATAAACCTTGCCCTGTTTACCCCCACGACTGGTCGGTGGTGCGTGCCATGTGACTGCTTCCGTGAGGGCTTCATTCAGTACTGCCGTGGGGACGCGACGTTTATGCTGCTCGGCAGCAATATCGACGCGATCGAGAATTTGAGTGACCCGCTGACCAGTCAATGCACTGACAAAAATAATTGGCGCATATTCCACAAACATCAAGCGACTTTTTACTTCTGCGGTGTAGTCATAGATGGTGTAGGAATCTTTTTCGATCGCATCCCACTTATTGACCACGATTACACAAGCTTTGCCTTCATCATTGATGCGACCCGCAAGCTTTTGATCTTGATCGGTAACACCATCAAGGGCATCAATTACTAACAAAACGACATCAGAACGTCCGATCGCTTTAAAAGCACGGTTAATACTAAAAAATTCGATGCCGTAATCAATATTTTTTTTACGACGGACTCCTGCGGTATCAATCAATCGATATTTCTTGCCATCGCGTTCCACCGACATATCAATCGCATCACGAGTTGTCCCAGAAATTGGACTAACAATGCTCCGATTTTCACCAATGAAAGAATTGAGTAAGCTGGACTTGCCAACGTTGGGACGACCAATAATCGCCACTTTAATTTCGTCGCTTTCCTTAACTACTTCGTCAGGAGGTGGCAAATGTTTGATCAACTCATCAAGTAATTCGCCTGTGCCGTTACCATGAATGCCAGACATGGGGATTGGCTCGCCTAGCCCCAAATTCCAAAATTCTGCTGCCAAGGAGAGTCCATATTTGGAACCTTCACATTTGTTCACTGCCAATAGCACGGGAATATTTTGCCGACGTAACCAGCCACCTAGTTGCTCATCAGCATCGGTGATTCCTGCCTGTCCATCCACTACAAAAATTACTGCTGCCGATTCACGGATGGCAATCTCAGCCTGTTCACGAATCATCGGTAAAAACTCAGTCTCGTCGTCAAATACTAATCCGCCTGTATCCACAACTTGAAATTCATGGGCTCCCCAAAAACATTCGCGATAAACGCGATCGCGGGTTACACCTGGTTGATCGTAGACGATCGCATATTGTTCTCCTGATAGGCGGTTTACAAGGGTAGATTTGCCCACATTGGGGCGACCGACAACGGCAACAATCGGTAGCGGCATGGCTTTACAGTTTTAGAATTCCGAACTCACTATAATAACTTTAAATAAGTATAATCGTCAAATATTTTTGTGGATTTAAATTTAACATCTTAAAACTAAGTAGATCAGCATAGTTATCAACCAAGCCCAAATTGTTGTTTTGCACGCATAGCCTGCAAAACAACAATTTGGGCTTTAGGTTCACTTATAGAGCCTGTTGCAGCTTAAAGTAGTACAGAGAAATTTTTGAAAGCGCGGATTCGCCGCGCTTTCAAAAATTTCTCTGGTTTTTAATACAGCGCAACGCGCTGTACCTCAATCTACAAGATGAAGCAAAGCTTCATCTTGTAGATTGAGGTAATGATCTTGAATATTCCTTTACAGCGCAAAGCGCTGTATTGCCGCATTATTTATTTGAGAAGAATATTCCTTAAATTAAGTTTAATTAGATTAAATTTTGCAGCTATCAACGGAGAAAGAGTTACTGTGGAAGTTAATACACCATACAAGATATAAAAATTGGTGGCTTAGAACAGGAGGTTAGCATGGAGAAAATTCTCATAAACCAAGTGTGTGCTAGCGATCCCGCCCATGATATTTGGAAAAAGCAACGTCATCCTCTTGATTGCATTTTTCGTCCACGTTCTGTTGCTGTGATTGGCGCAAGCGAAAGAGAAGGAAGTGTCGGACGCACATTATTGTGGAACTTGATTCGTAGTCCCTTTGGTGGTACTGTCTTTCCCGTCAATCCCCAGCGCCATAGCGTCTTAGGAATTAAGTCCTATGCTGATATTGCGAGCGTCCCTGATGTAGTGGATTTAGCAGTGATAGCTACTCCTGCGGCAACCGTTCCACAGGTAATTCGTGAATGTGTAGCCGCAGGAGTAAAGGGGGCAATTATTATTTCCGCAGGCTTTAAGGAAATTGGAGAACAGGGGGCAGCACTAGAGAAGGAAGTTTTAGCAGAAGCACGTAAGGGGGGAATGCGAATTATTGGTCCCAATTGTTTAGGTTTAATGAATCCCCTTGCAGGACTAAATGCCACTTTTGCGGGTACAAGTGCTCGGTCTGGCAATGTTGCGTTCATCAGTCAAAGTGGAGCGCTCTGTACTTCGATTTTAGATTGGAGCTTAGGTGAGAATGTTGGCTTTAGTGCCTTCGTCTCCATTGGTTCGATGCTAGATGTGGGTTGGGGTGATTTGATTGAATATCTTGGGGATGATCCCCATACCCACAGCATCGTTCTCTATATGGAATCCATTGGTGATGCCCATGCTTTTCTCTCGGCAGCCCGCGAGGTCGCGATGGATAAACCGATTATTGTCTTGAAAGTTGGACATACGGAGGCAGCAGCAAAGGCGGCGGCTTCACATACAGGAGCTTTGACGGGTAGTGATGAAGTTTTAAACGCGGCTTTTCGGCGCTGTGGGGTATTGCGAGTACATACCATTTCCGATCTATTTGATATGGCGGAAACTCTAGCAAAACAACCGAGACCCAAGGGCAATCGTCTCTCGATTGTCACCAATGCGGGAGGTCCTGGGGCGATCGCTACCGATGCGCTGATCAGTGGTGGTGGTGCATTGTCGGAACTCGCACCAGAGACAGTCCAGAAATTAAATCAGTTTTTACCCGCGCAATGGAGTCATCACAATCCTATTGATATTCTCGGCGATGCCAGCAGCGATCGCTATGCCCAAACCCTTGAAGTAGTTGCTGATGATCCCAATAGTGACGCGATGTTGGTGATCTTGACTCCACAGGCGATGACCAATCCCACCCAAACCGCAGAGAAGCTCAAGTCCTACAGCAAATTAGGCAAGCCCATTTTATCGAGTTGGATGGGTGGCGCGGAAATCGCCGCAGGAACGGAAATTCTCAATCAAGCGAAGATTCCCACATTTCCCTATCCCGATACGGCTGTGCGCTTGTTTAACTACATGTGGCGGTATACCTACAATCTGAAGGGAATCTATGAAACGCCTTCCCTGCCTGTGGATTCAGATTTACATGCGCCCGATCGCCAGTTAGCCGAACGCATTCTCGCCCAAGCCACAAAAAGCGATCGCAATCTCTTGACTGAATACGAATCGAAAAATTTACTCGCCGCCTATGGTATTCCCACCGTCCCGACCGAAATCGCTACTAGTGATATTGAAGCCGTAGAAATCGCCGATCGCTTTGGCTATCCCGTAGTTCTCAAACTGCATTCGGAAAAGATCACCCATAAAACCGATGTGGGTGGTGTGCGTTTGAATTTAGAAGATGCGGCGGCCGTTACCCGTGCTTTTATGGCGATCGCAGCCAAAGTTCGCGCCATTGATCCTGAAGCCTTTTTGGGTGTCACGGTACAGCCAATGGTGAAAATGGAAGGTTATGAACTGATTCTCGGCAGTAGTCTTGATCCGCAATTTGGAGAAGTGATGCTCTTTGGGATGGGTGGTCAATTGGTGGAAGTATTTAAAGATCGGGCGCTTGCCTTACCACCACTCAATACAACCCTTGCAAGGCGGATGATGGAACAAACCCGCATTTACAAAGCCTTGCAGGGAGTCCGAGGTCGAAAAGCGATCGATATGGCAAAACTTGAGCAATTACTGGTGAACTTCAGTCAGCTAGTGGTTGAGCAGCCCCAAATTCGCGAAATCGATATTAATCCTTTGCTAGTTTCGGCAGATGGCATGATCGCCCTTGATGCCAGAGTTGTATTACATACGGATGAAGATATCGCGCAACGTCCGATCCCTGCGATTACGCCCTATCCCACCAAATATGTGCAGTGCTGGCAATCGCTTAAAGGCGATCGCGTTACCATTCGCCCCATTCGCCCTGAAGATGAACCATTAATGGTGCAGTTCCATCAGAGTCTCTCGGAAGAGAGCGTCTATTTGCGTTATGCCCATACGGTGAAATTGACAAAGCGGATCGCCCATGAACGTTTGACCCGCATTTGCTTTATTGATTACGATCGCGAAATGGTCTTAGCCGCCGATTACAAAAATCCTGAAACCTCTGAACATGAGATTTTAGGCGTAGCAAGGCTGAGTAAGTTACATGGCACTAACGAAGCCGAATTTGCGCTGATTGTGAGCGATCGCTATCATCATCAGGGACTAGGCACTGAGCTACTACGCCGCATTTTAGAAATTGGTAAGGAACAAAATCTAGAAGCGATCGTTGGCTATATCCTCAATAGCAATGACCCCATGCAAAGCATTTGTCGCAGATTAGGATTCAAACTCCAACCCGATCCCGATGAAGGCATGTTAAAAGCTACCTTTGTCATGTAATTAAAAGCCATTGCGAAGCAATGGCTTTTAATTACAAATTACCTTTTCGCATTTCTTCGGCAATAAACTCACTAGCTCTCGCCGTAATCGCCATCTCCGTTAAGGTCGGACTTTGCCAACCAGAGGAAGTCCAACAAGCCCCATCGGTGACAAAGAGATTTGGCGCTTCCCATATTTGGTTATGGGCATTGACAACTGAATGATCGGGGGAGTTGCCCATTCTCGCACCACCGACTTCATGGATGTAATAGCCGGGGGGCGCAGAATATGACATGGTTTCCTCCATGCGACTGACAAATTCTGAAAACACAGGTACATGGAACATCTCTGTCAATTGCATATTCTTGCCCCCTGCGAGTTTGATGATTTCATCAATCTGTCGGTGCATATGATCGAGCATCAGATGTTCATTCTCTGACCATGCACATTCAATGTGCGGTACAGGTAGCCCCCACGCATCTACAACATCCTGACTAAGTTGCACGCGATTGTCATAGCGGGGCAAAACCTCACCGTGGGCAATTAGGAAACCAATTGAGCCATCGCCAACTTTTCGTAAAATATGGGGCAAATCAAAGCGCTGTACGCCGCCCCAGATACCATAGCCGCGCAAAAATTTCTCCTGTTGCGATTCTAAATTGCAGAAGCAAGGGATGAAAAAGCTGTCACATCCTGAAAGATCAAAGGTTTTAGTTTGCTTGATCTGAGGTAACAAAAAGAATGTCGAGGTGGACACATGATCCATCAAAAATCTACCGAGCATTCCCGAAGGATTAGTTAAGCCCGCAGTTTGATATTTCTCAGTAGAGTGCAATAAAATCCGCACCGATTCAATCGTGGAGGCGCATAAAACCACTGTCCGCCCGAAGGCTTCATAGGCTTGATTGGTCTGGCGATCGATATAGCCCACCCCACGCGCCAGATGGGTGTCAGGATCAAAAATCACATGGCTCACCATTGCATCCGATCGCAAAGTCACATTTCCCGTCGCGATCGCCGCCTTTAGCGAAGAACCCAAACTGGAATACGCGGGCCAAGGCTGTTCTGGTGTGCGTCGATGCAACCCAAAACCCCGTGAAGGGATCAGCCGCCGATCTGACCATTTACTTTCGACTATTTGCTTGAGATGCTCCTCCGCAGGCGTTAGCGGCAAAGTTGGCTGATAGTCACCATCGGGCAATTGCGCTAAACCTTCTTGGCTACCCCGCACCTGAAAGAATTTTTCTAACTTACTGTAGTAGGGCGCGAGATCGTTATAGGCGATCGGCCAGTCCTGCTCATGTCCATCACGACTCGCTGCCTTAAATTCATAATCGGATAAGCGTAAAGTGATCCCGCCCCAAGTTAAGCTTTTGCCGCCCACCTGACGACCCCGAATCCAATAAAAGGGCTGATCGGGTGGCGTAGTATAAGGATTGTCTTTTTCATCAATAAACAGGTCAGGATTTGCCTTCCAATATCCAGGATGCATGGACTGATAGGACTGACGCTTCGCGATCGCAAGGTTATATACTCGCTTTGCCATATCCCTTGCCTGATTTCCGAGATCAGTTGCTGCGGGAGTCCGACCTGCTTCTAAGACAAGGACTTTTAAACCACGTTCGCTTAATTCCTTGGCAGCCACGCCGCCATTGGCTCCAGAGCCAACTACGATCGCATCGTAAACTTCTGTAGAAGGATGGGGACTCATGTTTCTTGAAAAACCTTTTGCTGGATAACCTTAGCAACTAAATATCTTGACTGAAAATGATCGTGCGAGAGCAATCTTTTTTGAGAAACCCAAAAGATTAGAGTCGGCACTTTGTGCCGACTCTAATCTTTTGGGTTTCTCTAGATGTAAGTAGGCGATCGCCGCTATACAAAAATAAACTTTACAACATAGGCTTAGATTTGCTAACCTAGATAGTCGCCGCCTAAATTAAAATGCGCCAAACTAAAGCATAATAAGAACAATACTTTGCTCCCAAAATAAGCATGACTCAAATAATCGTTGGTGAAAATGAAGGGATTGAGTCGGCACTACGCCGATTTAAGAAAAAAATCCAAAAAGCTGGCTTACTAGCAGATATTCGTCGCTGTCAGTATCATGAAACAGCAGGCGAAAAACGTAAGCGTAAAGCCGAAAATGCTAAGCGTCGTGGTCGTTTCCGTCGTCGCGATGTCTAAGTTTACAGAAACAGGGATTGTGCAATGCACAATCCCTTAATAATAAAAAACAAAAAAGCTGTGCAATGCACAGCTTTTTTGTTTAGTAGCCAACGCCTAATAATTTATTCTCACGCCGAAATTGGCTAGGTGTCATTACATCTATACCATTTGCCCAAATACCAACGCGATCGCTTTGTGCTTTAGTTTCCAGTTCTGCATAGCCTTGGCAATCCTTTTCTTGCAGGCGATCATAATGGGCAAGTCCGAGGGACAGCATTAATTTATTGGCATTTTGTCCACCTGCAATCACTTCACCGTAGTAGCGCCCAAATTTATCCTTTTTGAAAACCCTCACATAGATTTCTTCATCGGCAAGAATATTTTGCAATACCTTGCGGGCATGTTCCCCTTCAGCTTGTAGTAACTCAGGCGCATCGATACAGGCAAGATGGACTTTATTTTTAATACCCCGATCCACAAGGGTAATATTATCGCCATCAAAAACTTTTACCCGCATTGGTACTGCTCCAAATTGCGCCCATACAGGTTGGATGGCGATCGCTAAGCAAGCTAGGTTGGCGATAACAATTAAAAAGAACTTTGGCAATTTCTGAAAAATAAGATATTTAAAGGACATTTATATAGAATGACAAAAGTTTAAGGAAATTAACTTTTGTATTGCAGACAATTCTATCTATTTTAAAACCCTTCTTTGGAAAGGTGCTAAAAATTGACTAAGTAGCTGGGTGCAATTAAATATAAAACCCCAAAACCTGAGGCGCACGCGCAGCGTGCGCCTCAGGTTTTGGTTCTGTTTGTTAATTACGCCTAGCTACTTACTTTGATTGGTAATACTCAAATTATTGAGGACAAAAAAATGGGTGTGACACTTTGCGCCACACCCATTTTTATTTAGCCGTTAGGTAATATCTAGAGCAGTAATGTACTTTATACTTCTTGACTGGTTTTATCGTTTATATAATCTTCCATGAGATGACAGAGAATGTAGTACTTCAATTCTGTGGCTAATGATTCTAGATAACCTTTAGCATTGCCCATTTGCCATTCATAGGAGAGCTTGTTGAAATGTTCTTGAATGATACTTCTTTTTTCTGTTTTATAACTCTTATAAGAATCTATGTGGCTCATAGCTTGGTTAACTGTACAAACACCAAACTCACTATACAAAATATCTATTACTAGACTATCTTTTGCTGTAACAGCCTTTACGCTATTGTTGGAGTTCATTTATCTCAATCCTCATCTTGAACTTATTTTGATGTTGAGAAAGTTAAAACAACAAAATATAGAAATACTAGATAGTTATATTTCATTTGTATAAAATATAAACCACAGTAATGATTAGTATCTAAGCATATACTTAAAAAAATATTGTGTATTGTATGAAACAAAATATAGTCATTAGCTGAATATCGCTAAAAGCTTGGCTCAAAGGTGGTTTTAAGTTTTTGTCTGTATAACTTATTGCTAACTTTTAAGTAACTTATTAGCTTGACAAAAGCAATAAATTGTCTTACCTGAAACCATATAAAAATGCTAAATAATTGACGAAAAAGAAACTTTTAGAGTCGCTCTTCCACAAACTAAAAATCTACAAATGATTTAGGTCTGCTATATAAAGTTATGTGGGTTATGTGGCGGCGATCGCAAATTCACCACGGCATTTCGCACCACCATCAGCGATCGCTAGTTCATGCAATGTAAATTCATCACCGAGCTTATGGACTAGATGCTCTAGTAAAGCGCGAATCTCATCGTCGGTTGTGGCTGTAGGCGGTGCATCAGGGGCGATCGCATCAAGGAAAATAGGTGACTTGAGACAGCTTTGGAGATCTTCGGGAGATAGCTCGACATCCATCGTTACGCGAATGGGATCAAGCAGTCGTAAAGCTTCTCCCTTGAGGATTTGGGCAATATTGAGATGAATTGCTTCTGCACATAGATCGATATTAGTTACTGCTAAGCCTTGATATTTTGCCCCCGCCCCAATCACATTTGCTTTAGGAATATCACCGCTTAAAATTTGACGACTTTTGCCTGCGATCGCAATTTCGAGAGTATCGATATGTTCGACCTGCGATCGCAGCCACAGTTTAATGATAGGAATTAATACAGAACTAACAACGGACATATGAGTTTTTGTAACCCTTTTTGGGGTGAACCTTTTTGAGGTGATGGCGGTCAAAACCTATAAGTTGATAGCCATCGATATTGCCTCAATAAGTATAGATGCTCACAAGGTTAATTTTGGTAATAATGAAAACCGCAATAAGCCGAGATATGGATGTTGATAGTCGATGTTCAAAACCATAACTACAAATATCGAAACTCCTAATCCTTCTGATCCTTCTGATCCCGATCTCCATCTGGTGCAAGCGAGCTTGCATGGTGATGCCCATAGCTTTAAAAAGCTATATCAACTTCACCATCACAAGGTGCGGTCAACGCTCTTTCAGCTATGTGGCTCCGATGGTTTAGATGATCTGGTGCAGGATGTTTTCCTCAGAGCTTGGAAAGGATTAGGTAAATTTCGGCAATCTTCCCAATTCTCGACATGGCTCTATCGGATTGCCTTTAATGTGGCAAGCGATCGCCGCAAAGCGCTAGCAAAAATGCGATCGCGCAATATCTCCGTCGAAGATGAGCAACTCGAAAACCTCTCCGATGATGCGATCGCCCGTGATGGCTATCAGCAAGCAGGGTTAAATCAAATGCATTATCAAGACATCATGCAACGAGGTTTAGCTAAGCTCAGCGAAGATCATCGAGCGGTATTGGTACTGCATGATCTCGAAGAGCTACCCCAAAAAGATATCGCGGAAATTTTGTCTATTCCTGTCGGCACGGTGAAATCGCGATTATTCCATGCCCGTAGTGCCATCAGAAAGTTTTTAGAAGCGCAAGGAGTCGAACTATGAAAAATCCTAATTTTCCAGAGCCTCAAGAAAACTTTGATGGAGATCCTCGTGATCAAACTGATATGGCTCTAGTGAATTTTCTCAAGCAAAACAAACCGATCGCTCCACCTCCTGCCCCCAACTTTGAGCAGCAATTATTTGCGGAGATCAGCAAATATCCTCAAAAATCAAAAAATAGAAGTCTTAAGCGCTGGTTGCCTTGGGCTTTGGTGCTCCCTGTTGCAATCGCCACTGGCATTGGTTTCAACTTGACAAATAATCGCTCTCAGTTCCAAATTGCTACTAATTCCCTCAGTGAAGCGGATCAATCAGCGATCGAACAGTCATTAATTAATAGCTGGGATGCCACGGATGTTCGTATTGCTCAGACCTCAAACACAACTACTTCAACAGATACCCAGCTTTTGATGGAGTTATCTCCCCTTGAATACGAGTAGAACATTGCTAATTCAGAGAATGTTTGAGAAGTATCTTATTTAACATGAATTTCTGCTTTTACCCCCCTTAATCCCCCCTTATAAAGGGGGGAAACTCAAATCCTCCCCCTTGTAAGGGGGAGTTAGAGGGGGTAAAAATTCTCAAACAAGCTCTCATATGACCCAGACTATTGAAATTCCTGTGAACATTAAAAATTAAGAAAACGATAAATATATGTTTAAGTCAAAGCTCTTTCAATATTGCGCGATCGCTGCTACAGCCGCAATCACCAGTGGTGTGATTGTCTCTAGTACTGCGAGTTTGCAATCTCAGCCTCCGAAACCTCAGGCAGTCGAAACCCAGAACCAGTTAGGAAGCCCCAATAATCTTGCCGAGTTGCCCGACTCAGCCGATAAATTTGCTGCCAATAGTCCCGATATGCCTTCAGGAAAAGTCCTCAAACAGCTAAATCTCACTCCTGAGCAATTACAAAAACTTAAGGCAGTTCGCGATCGCGATCAAACGCAAATGCGTGAACTGGGACAAAAATTACGTCAAGCTAATAAGGAACTACAAGATTTATTAGCTGGTACTGAAGGCAGCGATGTCATTCGAGCCAAGCATACACAAGTAATGGAGTTGAAACAGGAATTACAAAATAAACATTTCGAGCGGATGCTAGCCATGCGTGACATTCTCACGCCACAACAGCGATCTCAACTTAAGGACATCATGCAAAAAAATCGCGATCGCATGAGAGAGGGCATGAAAGACCGTATGCAAAATCGTTTGGAAAACCGTAGAGAGCGGCTAGATAATCTGCGCGATCGCTCAACCCTATAAAGTTGGTGGCGCAAAGCGCCACCAACTTTATAGAAAAAGAGCATCACTTAGCGATGCTCTTTTTGCATCAGTGTAAATACCTAACGCGAAGAAATTGTTAAATCCCCTTACCAAATCTGGAACTGCTCTTAAGATGGGTCGTAACTCTTATTCATACTTCTGTTGAGTTTTATAGAGATTCACGAAGAAATCCTGAACTTATTGAACTTGCATGACTGACTCTTTAACTTCTTCCAAACCAGCACAAGCATCTGAAACCTTTGCTAATAGCAATCCTCAAGCTAAAAGCCGATTTATAGAGCCAGTTATCCTCATCCGTCGCATGGCGATTGGAATTGCGATCGCTACTTGGATGGTGATGGCGATCGGTAGTGCTACTCGTGTGATGAATGCAGGCTTGGCTTGTCCAGATTGGCCCCTGTGTTATGGATCGGTGTTGCCTGCGGAGCAGATGAATCTCCAAGTATTTTTAGAATGGTTCCATCGTCTCGTTGCCTCCACTGTAGGATTTGCCACGATTGTGTTATTTGGGGCAAGCTGGTATTTTCGGCAGTCTTTACCCAAATGGCTACCTTGGGCAACTTCGGGATCACTGTCTCTGGTAGTTTTTCAAGGCATTTTGGGTGGATTGACAGTGACGCAATTACTCAGATTTGATATCGTCACAGCCCACTTGGGAACGGGGTTGTTATTTTTCTCTAGCTTATTGGCGATCTTTGCCGCGCTAACTAACCAAACAATTTCTGAACAGAATCGGACTTCGCCCAAAATCGCTTGGTTAGGTCTAACCGCAGCAGTTTTGATTTATTTACAAAGTATTCTCGGTGCTTTAGTTGCCTCTCAATGGGCGCTCCACCAATGTTTTGCCACACAGGATATGTGTATTGTTTTGAATGCACATTTAATCGGAGTAATTCCTGCAACCCTTGCTAGTGTTGCGTTGGTGGTAACAGTATTGCTAACTAAAGCGATCGCTCCCGTACTACGATTTGTCGGTTCATTGGCTGGCTTACTAGTAATTGCCCAAGTAGCGATCGGCTATGCCACTTACAAACTACATTTGCAAGTCGAACCACTCACGATTGCTCACCAAGCTACAGGTTCAGCATTTCTAGGAACCCTTGTTTGTTTTGCTGTGTTAGCCTTTAGACTCACCCAAAAAGCCACTAGCCCATCTCAAACAGAACAGAATCAAGCGCAACCTGCAATTCGCTAACTGTCAGAACTGCGAAATATTTTAGGAGTTAAGCGCAATGCAAGAAACAGCTATTCAAGAATTAACTATTTCCGAAGAAAAGATCTTTGCACCCGCCAATCCATCGATGAATCGGAACTGGCGCGAGGTGATCCAAGATTACACCGAATTAACCAAACCACGGATTATCGTGCTGTTGCTCATTACCACCGCAGGGGCGATGTGGATTGCATCGGA
Organism: Pseudanabaena sp. Chao 1811; assembly: GCF_027942295.1. Classification (NCBI taxonomy): domain Bacteria; kingdom Bacillati; phylum Cyanobacteriota; class Cyanophyceae; order Pseudanabaenales; family Pseudanabaenaceae; genus Pseudanabaena; species Pseudanabaena sp. Chao 1811. The sequence continues at coordinate 2,067,513 of NZ_CP101416.1, read as the reverse complement.
GGGGCAAGTTGACGGATTTTTGATGTTTATTACGGTTTTGGGAGGAGCGATCGCCGCCGCTTCGGCAAATGCGATTAACTGTTTATACGATCGCGATATTGATGCCAAAATGGAGCGCACTAGTTGGCGACCCATCCCATCGGGCAGGATTCAGCCGCTTAATGCGTTGATTTTTGCGATCGCCCTCGCTGCAATTTCCTTTACGTTGCTAGCGGTCTATGCCAATCTCTTGGCTGCCTGTCTCGCCATGTCGGGAATTGCTACCTACGTTGGTGTTTATACAATTTGGCTCAAGCGTTCTAGCACTCAAAATATCGTTATCGGTGGGGCAGCAGGCGCAATTCCACCGCTAGTTGGTTGGGCAGCCGTGACTGGGGAATTGAGCTGGGCAGCATGGGTCTTATTCGCGATCATCTTCGTGTGGACTCCACCCCACTTTTGGGCTTTGGCACTAATGATTCGTGATGAATATGCCAAGGTCGGTGTACCTATGTTGCCTGTCGTCAAGGGCGCAGAGATAACGGCTCAGCAGATTTTGCTCTATACGCTGTTAATTATTCCTGTGTCTCTATTGTTAGTTTTTCCTTGCAATGTGATGGGACTAGTTTATGCAGTGTCAGCCGTTGGACTAGGTATAGCCTTTATTTACAAGGCAACTCAGTTACTCAAAGAACCAAGCGATCGCACCGTTGCGAGATCGGTCTTCAAATATTCGATTCTTTATTTGGCTTTACTTTGTGTAGCAATGGGAATTGATAGTTTGCCCGTTGCTCATATTTCTGGAGATCAGGTGATTGCCTTGTTACAAACTACAATCGCAACAATCAATCCATAAAAAAGAGGCGCAAAGCGCCTCTTTTTTTATGGTGCAACTAAAACTTGGTTCCGTCCTGCGGCTTTGGCGCGATAGAGAGCAGCATCGGCAGCTTGCATCACTGCACTACCAGTTGCACCATGTTGAGGAAAGCTAGCAACACCGAAGGATGCGGTCAGACTACCTAATGGTTGAGAATTATGAGACAAAGAGATCTGGGTGATCGCCTCCCTAATCTCTTCAGCTCGAATACTTACAGATTCAAGGGTTGAGTCTGGCAAAACGAGGATCATCTCTTCGCCGCCATAGCGACAAGCGACATCGGAGCCACGCACATATTTTTTGAGCAAGGTTCCTACGGTTTGCAGTACATAGTCACCAGCATCATGTCCATAGGTATCGTTGAAGCGCTTGAAATGATCGATGTCGATCATAATCACGCCAATCTGGTGTTTTTGACGCTGGGCGCGTGATATCTCTTGATTAAGGTTCTCTTCGAGGTAGCGACGATTAAATAAACCTGTGAGTGGATCGCGGATACTTTGTTGTTGGAGGGTTTCCTGTAAGCGGAGATTGGCGATCGCCATTGCTACCTGTTCAGATAAGGTTCGGGCAAGTTGTTGCTTTGCTTCTCGTAAAGCGTTGGGATTATTAGTATTCAGATAGAACATACCTAACGTTTCCCCTTGAGCAATCATAGGAATGCAGAGAGTTGCCGAGATCGCTTCATGTGCGTGAATATGGTTGCAGCGTAACCCCTCTCGATCAGGCTCAACTGCATGGATTCGACCTCGCCGTAATGCCCAGCAGTCTTTAGGAGGAAAGGACTCTTCAGACTGAATTAATCCCCCCCAAGAGGAAATCAATTCAACCCGATTGCGCGAAGCACTAGTAATAAAAATACCACCTGCACAATTAGGGAAGAGTTTTTCTACAAATTGGCTGAGGGTTATGCAAGCCTCTTCTACAGTGAGACTAGCTTGAAGGAAGTCGCTGATTTCACTCAAGGCAAGCATTTCTGCATGGCGCTGGTTGAGATCGTTAACACGCTCTTCCAGTTGCTGATTGGCTTGCTGAATGGCAAGTTCCGACTGTTTCATAGCAGTAATATTACGGAAAGTAACCGTAAAGCCATCACCTAGTTTCACAGCAATATTTTCAAGCCAACAATCAATGCCATCATGGTTGTAATAGAACTGTCGCTGCATTGGTTCCCCTGTTTCTACTACTTTCACATAGAGATCGAATAGTCCACTTTCCCGATTTCCTGGCATCTCTTCTAGCAATCGCTTGCCGATTAAATCTTTGTCTTGTCTGCCTACTATGCTTTCAGCAGTTGGATTAATTAATAAACATTTAAAGTCAATAATTACACCTTGCTCATCGCGCACTGCTTGAAATGCCATGATGCCATCTAGAGAGCTACTCAAAATTCCACTAAGTTGCATTTCTGAGATTTTGAGTGCATTTTGGATCTCAACTAGTGGGGTCATATCTAAATGACTACCAATCATCCGCGTCACAATGCCCTGTTCGTCTTTGAGGTGAATAGCACGGGAAAGTACATAAACAGTAGAGCCATTTTTATGACGACATCTCTGGGTGGAGGTATATCGATCAACATCGCCACTTTTATAGTCTTCTACTAGTCTCAGGGCAGCTTCTTGATCTTCTTTAAAGAATATGGAAACCCACATATCTAAGGTGTTTTCCAGTTCGTGATCGGCATAGCCCAGCATGGCTTTCCATTGTGGTGAAAAGTAGATTTCGCCAGTGACGAGATTTAAGTCCCAAAAACCTTCGGAAGATGCTTGAAGCACTAGTTCTAGCTGATTTTTAGCGGATTTGATATCGAGTTCTGCTTGTTTGAGTGCGCTAATATCAAAATTCACGCCAATCATGCTAGTAGGATTGTCCTGAGCATCACGCACTACCACCCCATAGGCTTTTATAAATTTGATACTGTGATCGGGATGAATGACTCGAAATTCGGTATCATATTCTGCTTGCCCTAGAACAGCTTGCTGAAGTAATGTTTCGGTATCAGTACGATCATCAGGATGTACCCCATTTGCCCAGATATCGTAGATCACAGAATCAGACTGTTTGGTAACACCATATAGCTCATACATCCGCTCATCCCAAAGGATAATGTTTTGGTTAATATCCCATTCCCAAGAACCGATCGCTCCAGATTTTAGGGATAAGGCTAAACGTTCTGAGAGCTTCTTGAGATCTGCTTCTGCTCGCAAGCGATCGCTAATATCACGGACAACTACCAAGACTTCATCGTCCCATAGAGGTGCAATCCGTGCCTCCTCAAAATAGGTTTGCCCTTGATCGACAAATTCATACTCTTGCTTCTGAACCTGTCTGGTTTGCAAAGCTATTTCCGCTAGTCGCATCCGCTCTTGGGCGATCGCTTCTGGCATTAACTCAGTAATCAAATGTCCTTGGATCTCTCCGTCACATTTTATGGCATGAATAGATCCTTGATTAATTACAGCCATTTGTAAGCCATCGCGATTCATTCGCACTAAAAAATCAGGAATTGCCCCAATTAATGCGCGGTTAGTGGCTTCGCTTTGTTGTAATTCTAATTCGGCACGCTTGCGATCGCTAATGTCTTGAGCCACATAACAAAATCTAGGTCGCAGACTAATACCAAAGTCAATAAACGAAACTGTAACCAGTAAGCAATAGTTTGCCATTTCAGTTACATGTTCATACTCGAACTGTACGGGCATCTGCATCTCTTGGCTGATGCGGTAGTGCTTGCACCAAAAATCGATATGTTCTGGTGGAACCCCCAGTTCACTAGACCATTTGCCAATAATTTCATCGGGGTTTAAGTTAAAAAACCTTGTGGTTGCAAGATTGTCAGAAATGTGGAGAATGTCATTTTCAGATAACTCCACTACTCCCATCATCAGAGGAGCTGAATTATAAAAACTCTGTAATGTTGCTGTTTGCTCATTGAGAATATGTTCAGTTTGGCGCAGAGCAGTGACATTGCGTAAAATAGTGCGGGTAGCGACAGAAATTCCATCTTCCTGACGAACGTTAATATTTCCTTCTAGAAACACTTTTTGTCCATCTTTAGCAAGAAAGATGAATTCTGCTCGATCAACACCAAGAATTTCTCCCCTTCGCAGTTTTTGAAATAAAACCTGACAGGCTAGCGTACATTCTGGAGCAAGCAGATCGAACACATTAAGTTCAGCAATTTCCTCAGAGGTATAACCAAGAACTTCTCGCCAAGCACGATTTACAAACAAAAATCGTCCGTCTTTTAAAGACACGCTTTGAATCAGATCGCTAACATTGTCAAAAAAATCTTCGAGTTGTTCTTTGCTTTGACGTAGTTCTTTTTCCGCTTGTGTGCGTTCAAATTCGAGCCTTTTTCTACCACTAATATCTCTAGCAATTTTAGACGCTCCAATCACTGTGCCATTTTCATCCTTAATTGGAGAAATTGTCAAAGCGACATCTAGTAGCGTCCCATCTTGATGCATACGCTGGGTTTCGTAGGTATCAACTCGTTCGCCTTGGTATATTTTTCGACAAATCACATCTTCTTCAAACCGCCGTTCCTGTGGGATTAACTCTGTAACATGTTTGCCAATTATCTCTTCAGCTGCGTAGCCAAACAGTCTCTCTGCAGCTTGATTCCAACTGGTAATAATTCCATCAAGAGTTTTGCTCATGATCGCATCTTGAGAGGATTCGACAATCACTGCTAGTTGCGCTAGTTTGCTTTTATTTTGATTAAGTTCATTAGCTTTTAAATTGTACTCATTTATCTTTCCCAAAAGATTCTGATTGGCTTGCTCTAGCTCAACTGTACGCTCCACTACTTGAGTTTCTAGATTTAATTTTGCTAATTGCAATTGCTCTAGTAATGATGCTTGATAAATAGCAATTCCCACATACACAGCTATCTCCTGTAAACCTGAGATTTCTTCTGATTGCCACTGATGGGGAGCGCTGCAATGATGAGAAACTAACAAGCCCCAAAGTTGAGATTCACACAATAATGGAACAACAAGATTAGCTCTGATCTCAAAGTTGTTCAGAAAATCTGCGTAGCAGGAGCTTAAGTTTGCAGTATTAACATCGGAGATCGCCGCATATTTTCCCTCATGGTAAGGTTTGAGCCAGCAATCTTCAAAGCAAGTATCACACACCACTCGATCTAATAATGACCAACGAGGTTCAGATACGGACTCAACTACTACCTGTCCACTCCAGTCTGGTGTAAATTGATAAAGTAGAACGCGATCGCAGCCTAGTAGTTGAAGTACCTCATTGACAGTTGTTTGCAAAATTGTTGGCAAGTCTAGAGATTGCCGAATTCTTAGAGCGACCATTGCGATCAGATGTCCCCAATTAAGAGGTATGTCTGCTGAAGTAGCTTGATTTAAATCTTGCATATCGCGATCGTAAACTATTCGAGCCTTAGAATCAGCAACTTGCTATATGAAGGGCTTAGCTCTTCATTATAACAATATAGCGTTATGGTGCAGTCAAAACTTGATTGCGTCCAGCAGCTTTAGCACGATAGAGAGCAGAATCGGCGGCTTGCATTACAGCGCTTCCCGTTGCTCCATGTTGAGGAAAGCTAGCGACACCAAAGGATGCGGTCAGATTGCCTAAGTGTTGGGCATTATAGGTTAAGGAGACTTGGGCGATCGCTTCCCGAATCTCTTCAGCACGTTTACTAGCGATTTCCAAAGATGAATCTGGCAAAACGAGGATCATTTCTTCCCCACCATAGCGACAAGCAATATCAAAACCGCGTACATGGGCTTTGAGTAAGCTTCCTACGGTTTGCAGCACATAGTCACCAGCATCATGTCCATAGCTGTCATTGAAGCGTTTGAAATGGTCAATATCTAGCATGATTACACTAATCTGGTGCTGCTGACGTTGGGCGCGGGATAGTTCTTGGTTAAGGCTTTCTTCGAGATAGCGACGGTTGAATAAACCTGTGAGAGGATCGCGGATGCTTTGTTGTTTCAGGGTTTCTTGTAAACGAAGATTGGCGATCGCTAATCCAATCTGTTCGGCTAATGTCTTTGCCAGTTGTTGTTTCGATTCGGTTAAAGCGTTTGCCTTGTTGTTACTGAGATGAAATAAACCAATGGTTTCACCCTGAGCAATCATGGGGATACAAAGAGTAACATCGATCTCCTCATCTAATAAAATATGATTGCAATATAGCCCTGACTTCCGATCTACAAAATGCACACGACCTCGACGCAAAGCCCAACAATCATTAGGCAAAAAAGCGACTTCAGAATGCAGCGCTTCTCCCCAAAATGACATTACCTCAACATGATTGCGGGAAGCATTAGTGATAAAAATACTGCCCGCACAGTTGGGAAATAGTGGCTCAATCAAATGACTAAGCGCCTTACAAGCCTCCTCTACAGTGAAACAAGCTTGGAGAAAATCGCTAATTTCACTCAACTTCACCATTTCCCAATGGCGTTGGTTTAGCTCCGCAATATGATCACTAAGCTGCTGATTGGCAAATTGAAGATCGAATTCCGCTTGTTTGCGATCGCTAATATCAACAAAGGTAATCACAATCTGTTCCAGCTTCTGATTGGCATTAAATTCTGGAAATGCATTCACTAACACCCAAACCCTTGTTTGGTTATGTTGATTAATTCCCAATATATAATTTCTCAGAGGTAAACCCGTACTGAGGACTTGTTGAACTGGGTATTCCTCTAAGGGCATCACCGTGCCATCCTCACGACAAAAATGCCATGCAGGATCAATGGCATTTTTCCCTAGCATCTGCTCTTTGGTTAGTCCTAATAACTCACAGGCATTAGCATTGCTTAAAAGGATGCTTGTATCGGGAGCATGAACAACAACTCCAGCATGGAAGTTATTAATTAGATGTCGATATTTTTTTTCGCTTTGTTGTAGGGATAATTCCGCTTGCTTGCGATCGCTAATATCAATATTCGTACCAATAAATCGTAAAGGCGCTCCATCGGCAGTGCGACTAATCAGTTTGCCGCTGCCCAAAATCCATTTATAACTACCATCTTTACATTGGATGCGATATTCGACAACAGATTGTTCGGTTTCACCACGCAAGTGTTTATTAATCTCTGCATAAACGGCTTCTTTATCATCTGGGTGGAGCATCCGATCCCAATCGCTGGAGTTATTGCTAATCTCATGCTCCTCAAAACCGAGCATCGCTTTCCATCGCCGAGATAAGAAAGCTTCATTGGTTTGCAGATTCCAGTCCCATGCGCCACCTCCCGCTCCTTCTAGGGCAAATTGCCAACGGGCTTCACTTTCGCGTAGGGCAGCTTCAGCTTGTTTGCGATCGCTGATATCTATACATGAGCCGATATAACCGAGAAATTCTCCATTAGCATCAAATCTGGGGACACCTGTATCAAGAAGCCAACGATATTCCCCATCAAACCGTTTCAGGCGATACTCCATCTCAAATGGTTGTCTCGCATCAAAGGAATTAACATAGGTATCTAAGCAATGTTGGAAGTCCTCTGGATGCACACCCTCAGCCCAGCCATTCCCCATTTCCTGCTCCATTGTCCGACCCGTAAATTCTAACCACTTCTGGTTAAAGTGATAACAAAGCTTATCTAGTCCTGAAAGCCAAATTAACACAGGGGCATGGTCTGCTAAATAGCGAAATCTCGCTTCACTCTCTTGGATTACAACTTCTGATTGTTTGCGATCGCTAATATCTTCAGCCACATAGGAAAATCGCGGACGTTGACTGACAGCAAAGCCAATGAATGAAACCGTGACCGATAAACAATGAATTAGATTCTCTTTTTGGTGATCATATTCAAACTTAATAGGGAGATTTTGTTCTTGGCTTAAGAAAGCATTTAAGAATTGACAGCAGTAAGATTTTTAAGCATTTTTCGGATCAAAGCTATGTAAATAAACGACTCCGAGATATTCTCATAAAATTCATAGTCCTTGCTAAGTCTACGATATTTGCCTATCCAAGCAAAGGTTCTCTCCACTACCCAACGCTTTGATTCAACAACAAACCCTTTCTGCGCTTCAGCCCGTTTGCTTACTTCCCAAGTGCAACTAAAGTTGTCTTTAACCCACTGGGTGATATCCTCGCCAGAGAATCCCTTGTCAACTAATATCTTTTGTAATCGTCTCAGTGGATACTTGAGATTTGCTAATAGTCTCATCGCTCCTGCTCTCTCGCCAATATTTGCTGGGCATACGAGAGCGCCAAAGACTAACCCCAAGGTATCAACCATGATGAAGCGTTTGCGACCCTTGACCTTTTTTCCACCATCAATACCACGACTACCTGCACTATCCATTGTTTTAATACTTTGACTATCGAGACTGGCTAGACTCGGTGTTGCTTCTCGACCATCAGCTAATCGTACTTGTGTGCTTATCTGGTAATTGATTTCAGCTATAAATCCTGTTTTTGTCCATCTTTGAAAGTAGAAGTAGACCGTTGAATATGGTGGCAAATCATGGGGCAGATTTTCCCATGTACAACCATTCTTGGCTATGTAGAAAATCCCATTCAGCACTTCCCGAAAATTTGTTTTTGGTGGTCTCCCCAATTTTGATGGTTTTGGCAACATTGGTGCAATTATTTCCCACTCTTCATTGGATAAATCGGTATTATAGGGTTGGCGCATTTTCGCTGGCTGATACTAGACTTCATCAGTATTCATACCTCTTTTAGTGCGCCCTTGCTTTCTTAAATGCTTTCTAAGTGGTAGTGAGTCATCCAAAGTTGGATACATTCAGAAGGAACACCTAGCTCACTAGCCCATTTCCCTGACATTGCCTCTGGTGTAGTCTGAAAAAATGTTGCCGTGGTTATGTTATCGGAAATATGCAGAATATCGCACTCAGAAAGTTCCACTACTCCCATCATGAAAGGAGATGAGTTATAAAAACTGCTTAATATCGCCTCTTGTTCTTTATGCAAACATTCCACTCGCTTACAATCGATAAGATCAATATTGAGAGCAGATGCCTGAAGTTCTTGATTGGTTTTGAAGAATCCATCTTCCATACTATCGTTTCAACCTCTGTGTTCTGAGAGAGTGAATTGCTGCAATAAAAATGATATTTTTGGCAGAAAATCTTTACTCCTAAAGGCTTTTTACCAAATACCCAAAGCTTGATTGATCGCCAAGTGCTGGAGACTCAAAATAAGTAGCTATATACAAAATCCCTAGCAATCTCCCTAGTAGCGATCGCCAGTTCACAAAACTGCTCTAAATTTCTGGCTTCCCTTACATGAGTATCGCATAGCTATCGTAATTTACACATAAATAACCAGTTAGCGCGTTGCTTGGTAACACACTAACTGGTTATTTAAAACCCAAAAAACTGTGGCTCACGCATAGCGTAAGCCACAGTTTTTACTTACTTATAGAGAGCTATAAGCCTGAATGCATGACTAAAATCGATTAAGACTAACTGGGCAGTTGGGCTTTTCAGCAGATTCTACGGGGGCAGGATCGGGCGGCAGGAGTGCGACAATATGGGGAACAGGGCGAGGCTCATACGCCATCACTGATTTACCACGATAGGCAAGGGCAGCACTAGCTCCCGAATCAAGCATGACGACATCTTGCAAACCAGCCTTTGCTAAGATCTTGCCTAAGCCAACGGAATCGATCATTTCCATCGTTACACCAATTACGGGTCTACCAGAGCGATCAATTCCCCAGAAAGCGCGATCGCGACTAGCATCAAAACCATAGAGCTTTCCAAAGGACTCGGCGGATTGAGGTTTACCATCACGGACGAGCCAACCTGCGGCAACAAATGCATCAGTGACATCAGGTAACTCCGCCTTGACTGCTTCTAAAGAATTATGCTTGACAGCATTAAAGGGAATAAATTTAATTGCGGTGGGGCTAATCAACACTAGAGGACGACCGTTGAGGAGTGGATTCTCACCTTTATTGCCGACATTAAAAACTCCTGCATTGCTAGAGAATTGACTCATCACAGGTCCAATCATCGTATTGCCATCAATACGCTCTAAGGAGAAAAAGCCACCGTCAACAGCCGCGATCGCATTGGGAGTCATGGCTAAAATTTCGGCAACCTGAGCGCGTTTATCAGCATGGGCTGTAACGGCGCGACCACCATATACCAAAGTGAGCGATAAACCATCAACTGTCACCTTCTTCTTCTCTACAGGGGTGGTGAAATTAATCGAACCATTGCTGACAGTGGGCAAAAGTGAAACTTGACTTGCGGAAGTTCCACTGGAAGCCTGCTCGATCACATCGCTAAAGCGCGACTGTCCAAAACGCATAATCGCAAGTAAATCATCAGATTCATTAGCCGAGCGCTCTTGACGCGGATCGAGACTCATCGACAGCGCCGCTTTGTAACCTGCATCCTTCACCTTGTCCTTAGCGCGTTCCGTAAAGTCACCTTCAGGATAGGTAAAGTAATCGATGGTAATTCCCAATTCTTTTTCCAGAGTTTTCTTCGACTCTAGTACCTCACGCTCCAATTCCGCATTGCTGAGGTTCTTCATATTAAGATGATTCACCGTATGGGAAGCAATGGTGATCAAACCACTTTTTTGCATTTCCCGTAGTTGATCCCATGTTGCCTTGGGCTTTTGACCAGCCGTACCCACAAAGCGGGTATGTACTGACCATACCGCAGGATAGTTATATTTTTTGAGCAAGGGGAAAGCGTACTTGTATTGACCAATATAGTTATCATCAAAGGTCAGCAATACAGGCTTTTCGGGCAATTGAGCGCCAGTCCGCAAATGGCTGACTAAACGATCCATCGTAATTGGTGTATATCCACCATCTTGCAGCGCTTGAAAATGCTTTTCGAGATCATCTGGAGTGACATCCCACTCCACATCTTTGGTGGCAGTAATGTCGTGATACATGATGATTGGGACTTTAGCTGCACGCGCCCGATCGCTAATTTGGGGAAATGGGGCAGGATTAAAACTAGCAACGAGATCCGCATTAATCACATTACTTAAATTTGAAAGGGTCGGTAATGGATCATTGGCGATCGCATTGATGGCTCTAACCTGATATAGCGAAGCTGTTACCGAGTCCAGCGCATTGTATTGGCAGAATGATGGGGAATTTCTAGATTGGGTAACGGAATTATTGGGATTTAGGTCAGGAGTCTCTACGCTGCTGGAGGAAGTACGATAGGTGACAAACCGTGAAGCGATCGCTGCGCCCATACCAGTACCGAGGGCAGCCAATGCTAGCACGACCCAAATTACGTTCATGCTGCTGCTATTTTTTCCGTTGCCCCTGCTCATAAAGATTTATAAATTTCTTAATATTACTAGCGCTTATTTAATCAGACAGCCATCATGTAAACAAGTACCTAGGGATCACGAATTTGCATAAAACCAAAAGTAGCCGCGCAAAGCGCGTCTACTTTTGGTTTTATGCCCAACCTGCTAATTGATAAATAAATAGCCCAATATATTCTTTGATTGCATTAGTTGTATTTTTTAGAGCCTCAGCACTAGGCAATAAATCTAAAACTATTGCAAAACCCTTACTGTTTTCATTATTTACCGATAAAAAGTCAGTTGGTGCAGGAATAACCTCTAAGCCAACCTTGCGAAAAATTTCCATCGATCGCGGCATATGTAAAGCTGATGTGACGAGCAAGACCTTATTAATGTCTCGTTGATCAAGGATGTGCTTAGTATTCACCGCATTATCACGGGTATTAAAGGATTGCGATTCTTGGATAATTGCACTAGTGGGGACACCCATAACCTCTGCGATCGCTGCCATATCTTCCGATTCAGGATTACCCCCATCGCCATACCACTCAGCCCTACCGCCCGTCACTACCAACAAAGGTGCTTTGCCCTGTTTATATAGCCATGACCCATATAAAATGCGATCGCCAGCTTCATTGACTTCATACCAAGGTCTCGGTGAGATACGTGGGCGCGTGCCACCACCTAAAACCACAATTGCCTCAGCTTGAGGCAATTCACCATTGGGAAGATATCGCCATTCTAGCGATCGCACTAGAAACTTAGAAAAAACCTCATTACTACTGAACAACAAAACTATTAGCGCAATTGCTAAAAGAATTGAGGAAATTCGATTTTTTTTGAAGAGTGTGAATGATGTTTTCGCAGGACTAGCATTGCGGGATAGCCGAGATTTCCATAACAAATTAACTAAAGCGATCGCAATTAGGAGACTAGATAGCCCAAGGGGATAAAAGAAAATGGGTAAAAGCTTGGATAAAAAGAGCGACACAGTTTAAAAATCTATATTTTTCAAGAAAGAAAATAGTTTTTCCATAGTAAACCTAAAGTATTTCGAGGTTTAGGGATATAGTTTCACAAATTATTTAGGCTTACTATATCTAAGAAAAAATATTTGATTGCGAAAATTATATCTATTTTTTAGGATAAATTATCTAGTAGGATACTTAATAAATAAGGTAATAATGCTTTAATAGGGAACATATACTTTAGAAATTAAATTCTAAATTTTAGATAATCGCCAGATTTTATAAAATCTCGTAAAAGCAGTAACTTATTCTAAAGATAAAACTAAAATTCGATATATTCTAAAAAGACTATAGAAATTTGCTCTAATCTGTGGTTTGCAAAATTGAATATTATCGAAATGTGGGGAGGATAGATTATGGCATTGATGGGTTTTGTAATAGGAGCTAATCATGATTTGTGCTGATACTGATATGACTAAAGATCAAACACAATCTGCTAAAGAACTTTTAAAAAGTCTGGAATTAAGTAAGAACGGATGCGTCTATGTTGTGCGCGATCGCATCCGATGGTCATTCTATATAAATGGCGGCAAACTCGTATATGCCTCTCATTCTCTAGAAAGTTTTGAAAGGCTAGAAAGACATTTACGCGCCCTCAGCCGAGAAGTACCAGCATTAGATGACAAACTGCGATCGCAACTGCGCCTGATGTTTGATGATCCAACCCCCGACAATGCTAAGTACAAAGTTACTAGCGAAATTCTCTGTACTGAATATAACGCCATTCTCTGGTTGGTTAGTGAACGCTATCTGCCTAGCTCTATGGCTAGTAAGCTAGTAGCTCGGGTTATTCAAGAGGTAATTGAAGCTTTTCTTTGTTTGCCCGATGGTCAGTTTAACAAGATCTATTACGAACACCTATTACAAGATACCTTTTGCAGTTTGGCTGTCGATCGCATTTTAGGAGTTGTTGAGCAAAGACTACAAGCATGGTACAGCCTTGGACCAACAATTTGTTCCCCCTATCAATGCCCATACCTAGTTAGCCAAACATCGGCTAAAAAACGAATGTCCACCGAAACTGTCCATAGACTTGGGCGGATTCTTCGTGGGTTTAACTTTTGTCAGCTTGGATCATTACTAGGTAAAGATCCTTTGGTGATCGCCAAACAACTCAGCCCCTTAATAGGCGATGGCTCAATTTTATTGAGAGAGCCATTACCTCCGTTTGATATGTTGCCGCGCACCTACTATTTAGCTCCAGATGAGGAACGCGAAAACATTGACAGACTCTCAGAGACATTTGCCGACGAAGGTGGCGCGAGTGATGATATTTCTAGTATTTCACAGGTTTTTGCCAGTCAATCAGTCAAAACATGGAAAATTGTCTGTATAGATGATAGTGAATCGATGCTGAGTATTATTAGCAGTTACTTGGGAAGTGAAGATTTTCAAGTAACACTCATTCAAGACTCTATGAAAGCCTTAATGAAAATCACTTCGATTCGCCCTGATTTAATCTTGCTAGATATCGGGATGCCCAATGTTGATGGCTATCAACTTTGTTCTTTAATTCGCAAATCTTCAATTTTAAAAGATATTCCAATTGTGATGGTGACTGGCAATAAAGGGATAATTGATCGCGCACGCGCACGCATAGCAGGAGCTACTGACTATCTCACTAAACCCTTTGCTCAAGCTGATTTGCTAAAAATGATGATGCGACATCTGATGTAAAAATATGTGAGTATACAAGTATTTTTTGTGAGCCTAAAACCTATCTTTACATGAGTTAACTTATTCCATCATGCCCTGCCTATCTCTTATATGCTATGTTTGTATTTTGGGAGGGATTGTGGAATTCAAAAATAGGATTTTATCTTGTATTGAAATCTGGTTAACAAATTTCTATTTATGTCCAAAATAAAATCTCAAACAAAATTCCAAATAAAAACCAAAATAAAGCTAATTGGAGACTTTTATGACGACGGTTCTTGTAGTTGAAGATACTGCTTCTGAGCAGGACTTGATTGTTACCTATTTAATTGAAAGTGGGTACAGTGTAATCAGTGCTAATAATGGGCAAGAAGCTCTCAAAAAAATTGAGGGAAAAAAGCCTGACGTGGTAATTACAGATTTGGTCATGCCAGGGATGAGTGGTTTAGAGCTATGCCGCAGTTTGAAAAAAAACAGCGAAACTAAAGATGTACCAATTGTTGCTTGCACCTCTAAAAATCAAGAACTTGATAAATTATGGGGAATGAAACAAGGAATTGATGTGTATTTGACTAAGCCTTTCTCTCGCGAGGATATTCTTCGAGCTATTCGTTCTGTGGCTTAAGCAAATGTAGTAATAGCAAATTACAGCTATTATTTTTAGAGACAAAAATTCATCCCATTAGCTTTATATATCAGCATAGTAAGGAGAAAAATCTTGGTTACAGTATTAGTTGTAGAAGATACGACATCTGAACGTGAGCTGATCTGTGAGTACTTACGACAGGGGGGATATACTGTAGTAAGTGCTACTAATGGGACAGAAGGTTTAGAGAAATTTGAGAAGACTAAACCGAATGTGGTAATTACCGATTTAGTGATGCCAGGCATGAGTGGTTTGGAGCTATGTCGAGCGATCAAGAAGCTAGCTACCACAAAAGTGCCTGTAATTGCCTGTACTTCTAAAAATCAAGAACTTGATCGTCTTTGGGGAATGAAGCAAGGTGTGGATGTCTACCTTACAAAACCATTTACCAAGGAGGATATTATCCAAGCAGTGCGATCGCTGGCTGTAGGAGGATGAGATGGACACCTTGACCATCGAATTATATGACCAACAGGAGCAGGCGATCGCAGGATTGCCTTATCTCAGTTTGCAGTTGAGTCCAGAGATTGTAGTGGCAGTACAATTAAAATCTGTGCGTGAAACCTTAGTGCTAGCCTCAGATCGATTTACCCAGATGCCCAATGTCCATCCTTGTTTGATGGGTTTGGTAGAACATCGTAGTAGCGTTTTTTGGGTACTAGACTTACCTCAGTTACTAGGCTTTACCCCCCTTGATGGCACTGCGATCGAGACTCACATCGCGATCTTGCAATTTGGTGGGGCATTTTTAGGATTAGGGGTGTATCGCATTGGGCGTGTAGTCCGTATTAACGATACAGAAATTGTCTCACCTCTGGAATTACCGAAGACAAAGACACCGATCGAAACCGTGCCATTTCTGCGTGGTTGGGTGTCGCAACCCGAAGACAGTAACAAGCATTTGTATGTATTAGATGCACAAGCGATCGCTAGTCACAAGCTCAGCATCTAGCTGTCCCCATTTTCCTTGTAAATTTTTCCTTGAAAAACGGAGTTTTAAACTATGGTTCTTGATTCACGTTCTCGTGTTGATAGCCCTGAGGCTAAACATGTAACCCAATCATCTAGTAATGGAACTGAAGATCTGGAGACATTACTCAGTGATGTACCTGTTTCGATACCTAAAGCTCCTGCAATCAAGCAAAATCCTATCAAAAAATGGTGGCAATCACTAGGTCTAAGGACAAAAACCACACTTGTTGCAATTACAGCGATTACCGTTCCTTTGCTCGCGTTAAGTGGTTTTACAGCCTTATACGTTGGACAAAATATTACCGAATCCACGAAACGGAAGGAAGCAGAAAATGCTAACGTACTAGCCTATCGGGTAGCCTATTTCATGAAAGAGCGCTACGGTGACATTCAAGCCCTTGCTCAGCTATCTTTCTTAACCAATTCTAAAGTCCGAGAACTTATTCCCATAACTGAGCAGAAGGCTATTCTAGATAGCTATATCAGGGGATATGGCGTTTATGACAGTATTGCAGTCTATCGACTAGATGGTAGCTTGATGGTTGATGCAAGTCCTGAACCACCACCAGCCAATATTTCCAAACGTGAATATTTTCAAACAGTTTTGAGAACCGATAAACCATTTATCAGTCAGCCAGAACCTTCCGTTGTCACGAAGAAGGTTAGTATTTTTGTTGCAGCACCAGTAAAAGATGCGAACACGGGAAAAACTATTGCCGTAATTCGGACAAGAATGCAGGCATCAGCACTGGAGGAGGTGATCAAAGACTTGGGCGAAGGGGGGGAACAGTATCACTTAGCTGAATCCGATGGTAAGTTCTTCGTGGCAGCCGAAAAAGAGCAAGTTGGACGTGAACTGAAAGCTGATTTCCCATCGCTGGCTCCGATCGTTAGTAAACGTGAATTTGGTTCTGCAATTTCTATTGACTTAATTTCTAATAAAGAACAATTTGTGGGATATGCACCTTTACCAAAGGTAGAGGGTCTACCAGATCTCAAGTGGGATGCGGTAATTGCGATTGACAGTGATATCGCGCTCAAACCTGTATTGCAATTGTTAGTAATCTTGGCGACAGCAACTATATTTGTCGCAATATTGGGAGCGCTATTAGCACTATTAATATCTCGTCGCGCTACTCGCCCAATTCTCGAAGCAACTGATGCCGTGGTTGAGCTAGGGAAAGGAAATCTCGACACTCGCCTCACAGTCCAAGGTCAGGATGAAATGGCGCAGTTGGGTAGTAACATCAACTTAATGGCAGGACAGTTGCAAGATTTCATCGCTCTGCAAGAAGAACAAACTCGGAAATCTGAAGAACTAGCAGAGAAAGAACGTCAACGAAGTGAAGAAATTCAGCGTGAGTTAATCACGCTCTTAAGTGATGTTGAAGGCGCGGTAAGTGGAGACTTAACTGTTCGTGCTCAAATCTCGGCTGGTGAAATTGGGATCGTTGCTGACTTCTTTAACGCGATTGTAGAAAGCTTACGGGACGTTGTTACACAGGTAAAACAAGCAACTTTACAGGTAAATACATCGGTAAATACGAACAATGAGTCAATTCGCACCCTAGCCGAAGATGCGACCCTGCAAGCAGAACAACTCGATGCAGCGCTGCAATCTGTAGAACAAATGACTAGTTCAATTCAACAGGTGGCAAGTAATGCGAGACAAGCGGCTGATGCATCCAACATCGCGGCGACAACAGCAGAAAGTGGTAGTCAAGCGATCGAGCAATCCGCTGTCAGTATCTTGCAACTACGCCAAACTGTTGCGGAAACTGCTAAAAAGGTAAAGAGACTCGGTGAAGCATCGCAACAGATTTCTAAAGTAGTCGTTTTAATCGACCAAATTGCACTGAAAACGAACATGCTCGCAGTTAACGCTAGTATTGAGGCGGCGCGTGCAGGTGAAGAAGGTCGAGGCTTTGCGGTAGTTGCAGAAGAAGTCGGTGCATTGGCGGCTCAGTCTGCAACTGCAACCAAAGAAATTGCACGCATTGTTGAAAGTATTCAACAGGAAACCAGTGAAGTAGTTGAATCGATGGAAGCTAGTACTTTACAAGTCGTTGAAGGTACAAATAAGGTTGAAGATGCGAGAAAGAGCTTAAGTCAGATTGTGGAAGTAGCGCGTAAGGTAAATGAACTCTTCCAAGGTATTTCCAATGCGACGATTTCGCAGGTGCAAACATCGCAATCAGTGAAGCAGGTTATGGAAAATCTTTCTACGCAATCGCAAAAGTCTTCTGAAACTTCGCGGGAAGTTTCGATCGCCCTACAGGAAACCGCTAACGTTGCTAGTAAGTTACAGGCTTCTGTCGAAACCTTTAAGGTTGAGGCTACTTAGTGTTTTAAGTTTGTGCTTTGCACAAACTCAAAACACAATTCAACAGTTATTTAGAGGTCGATATGTTAACTAATACCTTAAGCGATCGCGAGTGGGAAGTTCGATTACTATTTCTCGATGAAGTTCGAGATTTTTTAGCAGATATTGAATCTGAGATATTGGGCTTAAGCGATCGCGGCTTACAGAAATCAGCTACTAACAAGATTTTGCGAGCAGCTCACTCAATGAAGGGTGGAGCAGGAATGATGGGCTTTCATGCTCTAAGTGATCTAGCCCACCGCCTAGAAGATTTCTTTAAAATCCTACAGGCAAATAATCAAACAGAGATAGCTGATGAAGTAGAAAGTCTATTTCTGGCTGTGATTGATGGCATGGGCAAAATTGCTACTATTCACAAACAGCGTAAAGCGCCGCGAGATGAATGGATACAGTTGCATATCCTGCCACCGTTCAACCGTTTGCATGAAATATTGGGGGACTTGTCGGCACAGGATGAAGCTAATCTTCTATCTGAGGAAGCAGGACAGGATATGCGTGTCCTCATGTTTGCTACAGAAGTAGATGCCTGTTTAGAGAGGTTGACCAATGTACTCGCCGATCCTAAATCGCAGGTACTTCGCGAAGAATTTGAACTCACAAGTCAAGAATTTGGCTGTCTTGGTGAAATGTTGGAACTCCCAGCATTCACTAAACTTTGCGAAGGTATCAGTAAAGCCTTAGAGAATCAAGATAACGATCTACGTACCGTCACCACATCTGCATTGGAAGTTTGGAAGCGATCGCAAGCCCTTGTATTAGTTGGACAATTTGATGCGTTACCAGCCAGCTTTGAGATTTCGACTCTTCCTCAAAGTGCTAAACCCACTACTAAATCGCCCATTGCCGACTTATCAATAAATTTGCCAACTCCAGATCTAAGACATGAAGATGACGTATTTGTTCTCGATCATCATGCTCTTAATTTAGCAAACATTCAAGATGTAACAACTCCTGTTTCTCCACCCACTGAGGCTAATCCTAATGTTCCGACCAATCTGGATGCCACAATCCGTATACCTCACCGTCATTTAGAAGCACTGAGCGATCGCTTTGGGGAGTTGAATGCTGAACGTAGTGGCTTGCGTCTGCAACTAAAACGGATGCGAGATTTGGTGCAGCTGTTAAATACAAGAATGCATGGATTAGAACAATCTAATGCTCAACTCCGAGAAGCCTATGATCGCGTTGTCACATCATCGGAATCATTACTTCCCTTAGGTACTGCGATTAATGTTCCTATTACAGGTAATATTGCTAGCAATTATGTACCTAATGACGCGCAAAATAATGCTGAATTTCTGCCCTATGCTAGTCGCTTTGACTTGCTAGAAATGGATCGCTATAGCGAATTGCATGTACTATCACGGGAAATTATGGATAGTGTGGTGCAGCTACAGGAAGTTTCCAGCGATTTGGAAACTGCTTTAACGGAAACTGAAGGGACGGAACGGGAACTAGGGCGTGCCTCACGGCAGATGCAAACGGCGATCGAGCAAGCAAGAATGCGGATGCTCAGTGAAATTTTAGGCAGATTTCCACGCCTATTGAGAGATCTGTCCCTCAACTATGGTAAACAGGTGGAACTGGTAGTGCGTGGCAGTTCTACTTTGGTTGAGCGATCAGTTTTAGAAGCCTTAGAAGATCCACTTCTCCATCTAGTTCGTAATGCCTTTGATCATGGCATTGAAACTCCTGAAGCTCGTGTCGCTGCAGGTAAATCTCCCAAAGGAAAAATTGAAATTGCCGCAGGTTATCGTGGCAACCAAACTGTGATTACCGTTAGCGATGATGGCAATGGCGTTAACTTTGCTAAACTTCGCGATCGCGCCTTACAAATGGGACTAAGCGAAAGTGATCTGGATAATTCTGAGGAAGAAGCTTTATTAGAGTTAATCTTTGAAGCGGGATTTAGTACCGCCGATCGCGTGACGGAGCTATCAGGGCGTGGCGTAGGTATGGACGTGGTGCGATCAAATCTCAGTATGATTGGGGGCAATGTTCGGATTGAAACTGAAGCTGGCAAAGGTACAACTTTTGTCCTGACAGTGCCTGTATCACTATCCATTGCTCGTGTCCTACTATTTGAAAGTAATGGGTTGCAGATGGCAATCCTCACCAGCGCGGTTGAGGAAATTTTGCTGATTCGTGATACTGCTATTTATACCGTAGCCAATCAAGAAGTATTAGATTGGGAAGGCTATTCTGTCCCTTTACTCAAATTAGGCGAGCATCTCCACTTCTCACGTCCACAATTTCAAATTGAGACAGCAACTCGACCCATTGTTGATGAGCCATTAATGTTAATCGTGGCAAAAGACAATGTTCCCTTTGGTTTGCAAGTCGATCGCTATTGGGGTGAACAGGAAGTCACTATTCGTGGTGTGCAAAGTACAATTCCTATGCCTGATGGATTTATGGGTTGCGCAATTCTTGGTGGTGGCAAAATTGTGCCATTGGTGGACATTGACAATCTTCTTGATTGGGCGATCGACGATGCGGATGCACCACCAAATCCCAATCTTACTTTACCCTCAGAAAGAAGCGATCGGCGCACGACAGTTCTCGTAGTTGATGATTCGATCAATGTGCGGCGATTTTTAGCCATGACTCTAGAAAAGTCTGGCTATCGTGTCGAGCAAGCCAAAGATGGGTACGAAGCAATGGAAAAATTGCGGAAACTGCAAATGTTATCTCAAGGATCTAGAATCAGGGCAGTCATTTGCGATATTGAAATGCCCAGACTTGATGGGTTTGGCTTCTTAGTCCAATCCCGTGCTGATGAAAAATGTAAAGATCTTCCTGTAATTATGCTCACTTCTCGAAGTGGGGCAAAACATCGTGATTTAGCAATGCGTTTAGGAGCTTCGGCATATTTTTCTAAACCCTTTAAAGATAATGAGCTTCTCCAAACACTATCTCAACTTGTAGCTAAATAATTTGTAGAGACAATGTCCTGTACCAATTACCAATTACCAATTACCAATTACCTAGACTATGCCAGCTATCTCTTCCCTGCGATCGCAAAGACTTCTCGAACTTCGACCTGATATCGGACAGCAATATGTCACGTTTCGACTACGTATTGCGTGGTTTATTTTACCAATAGAATCTATTTATCGTGTTATTTCCCTTGAGAAACATGTTCCCAAAGTTACTTTTGCTGGTGACAATATTCCCATCATTGATCTTGGAAAATTGCTGTTTCATCAAACAAAAGTCCAGAGTAGTGATATTCAACAGTTAGTAATTAATGGTGCTGTTGTTGCTTCTAAGCCATCTTTGATCATTGTCCGCAATCAGGCAGAGAAACTAGTGGGTATACTTAGTAATTCGCAACCAGCCCTTCAAAGGATATCTCAAGATGATCTTGTCGCTCTGCCTACAACCTATAGTCAAAGGTGGAAAGTTGACTTCATTACTGCTATGACTCTTCCTACAAAAGAGCGTCCTTCTCTATTTTCCATTGATAGCGATCACCTTATTGCTGCAATTTCAACTAGAATATGAGGATTAAAAGATCTTATATCACCTATACTCAATTTAGCTAGTTGAGAATTCCTAATACTTCTCTTTTACCAATTTTCTGGCTTTTGTAGATAAATAAAGATATTGTAGCGATCGCAAAGGCTACTAAAAATCTCCATAACCAAATAAAAGCTGGTGGATTTTTTCTAAATGGCAATATTGGAAGATCCTTAATACATGCCGTTGATATAGCAGAATTAAAGTGACAGGCAATGTTAATAAAACGTTGCCCTAAACGAAACTGAGAAGAATAAATTTCTGGAGCAAAATCTTGCTTGGTCACAGGGGATTGCGAAACTTCGATGCCATGATAAATCGTGACCGATGCAATCTGGACAACTAAGGCGATCGCAAAAAGCACCCTGAGTATTTTTTCCCTCCAACCTTTACTTAACAAAGTCTCCTGCACCAACACAGCTAAAAGAGGAATGATTAACAAATGTACAGAAGTAACATGATATCTAGCTCCCCAAGCCAAATCACCTCCCCAGAAAACTAGCTTACTAGTTAAAATGATATGCAGAATTAAGTTTAATATTCCTACTAATAAATATGCTTTTATATAATAAGAAAATTTTCTCCAATAAAGAAATCCAATAATTAGGCAAGGAATAAGCAAAGGATCATAAATAAAAATGCTTTTAATTGGTGAGAAAAGTACACCTAGAATACCAACATGGGGTTCATTGATAAAAGGATAATTAGGAGGAAAATCTGGAAAACCTTTCCATTTAGGATCAGTGGTCAATTGCTGTGCAGACAATGCTTGTCCAGTTGTCCAAAAGCTCCCATAACGTAAATAATCAAAAACTCGTCCCAAAATACCTAAAGGTAAAAAACCTAATACCCACAGACCAAAAGCTTTAAGTAATTTGGGTATATTGCGATAGTAATAAACTGAACAGGCTACAGCAAATACCCCAATGGTTAGTATATGAACAATACTACTAAATCTAATTAATAAAGCTAAGCTAGAAGCTAGTCCACTAATCATCATAAAATGCGATTGCCCATACTTGATATAGGCGATAATAGAGGCATAGGCTAAGGTGACAAATAGTAATATTTGGTTATTATGTTGAGGTTCTTGGGCATAGGCTAAAACAGTAGTACATAGCAACCAAGTAACTGTTGTTAAACTAGAAATTGAATCACTGAAGTCCATTAATTTTAGTAGCCAGAAACAAGCCATCACCGCAGCAATATTTAATGGAACAAATACTAAATAAGCGACTACCGCCTGTCGTAAATCCATAGATGATGTGTTAGGAAAAAATCGATGTAACTGAGTTCCTAACCAATCACCTGGAAGCATTAAAATAGATTGTCCGAGGTCATAAGCCAAATATCTTTTACTGCCAGCCCCTATAACTCCAGACTGTAGATCACCTCGAAACTTTGCTTGATAATTCGGATCTACTTCCTCAGTACCTGTCCACCAAGCATGAGCCATTTGTAATCTTACTGTTGTATCAATACTCCCTAACGTTCCTCTATTGACTATAGTAATTACTAGTAGAGCAATTAAGACTACTTTGACAATATTCCTAGCATATAATTCCTGTATTTTTTTTATGTTCATTGTATTTTAGTTTGTTAATGTAGATAGAACTTTTGTTCGTAATATATGTAAATTCAGTAGATAAAAATGTACTTGTTATTTATTAAAAGTCCATTTTTTGTGAGAAATAAAATTGTAAGCAATCATAATAACAGTCACAATAATAAAAGCAGTCATATACCATATGTGGAAAATATCTACGAATAAATACATCAGAAATGAGACTATTAGTAAACTTGAGATCATGACTATGTGATATTTGATTAGCCCTTGCAGAAAATTATTTTTGGCTTTCTTGAAAGTGAATGATCTGTTGAGATAAAAGCCGATGCTATTAACAAAGATGTTCTGTATTAAAATTGATACCAGATAATGAAATTTACACAAATCAGTTAATACATATAATATTATTATGTTTAAAAAAGCACAAACTCCTCCTACAGTAAAAAACCTAAGAAATTGATTCCTTAACGAACGATCTAAAACCTTTGATTTAATACGTGAATGAATATGTTTCATTAATAATTTACTGAATTAATAGGTAAGTAATTTGTTGATTATGAAGTGAATTTTATTTTTAATCTCGCAGACACCCGTTCCCAGATCCGAGAGCATTGAAAATATTGATAACATCCTCTAAAACCTAGCCCTAAAAATGCGACTAATAATTTCAGAAAATTCAATTTATAGCCGTGAAATATACCTGCTAAAATTGTATTTACTTGAATTGAGAAACTTGCAATTCGTTTTATCTTTTTTCGGATAGATGGGGTTGCTTGCCATTGACTCCAATATCTCTCCACTACAATTTCCATTTGCTCTTGGAATTCCATTAGACTAGAACTTCTCATGACAGTCTGGGAATTAGAATGAACTCGAAATGCGGAAAGTGGTTTTGGATAATAGAGAGTTGAGCCAAAAGTAGAAATTTTTAGCCAAAAATCCCAATCTGCTGTGTACCAGAGGCTTTCATCAAGTCCCTGCAAATTAATTGCTACCTCTCGTTTAAAAATAGGAGCAGGCATAGAAATAAAATTCTGAATTAGTAAACTTTCTGTCATCATGCTTGGGGGGATTAATTTTGGATAAGCAGGTAAGGGCGAATTCCATTCACCCAAAACATGACCTGCTTGATCAATAAATAGCGAAGGATGTAAGAAAAAATTGACTTCAGGATATTTGGCTATTAACCGCTTCATTGTGCAAAGTCTTTCCCCCAGCCAAATATCATCCTGATGTAAGAAGCATACATATTTAGCTGTAGCTATAGATAGGGCATAGTTAGTACTAGCGACCCAATTGCCCTTTCGCTCACCCTGAATGATTTTAATTGGTAATTTATCTAAGTATGAATTAAGGATTTCTATAGTACCATCGGTAGAACCGTCATCGATCGCAATACATTCGATCGCATCATCACCTTGAGATAATATTGATTCCATCGTGAACTTGAGATAATCTTGACCATTGTAAGTTGGTATTAACACAGACAACCATGGATCATTCATAACTAATTCTCAGCAATATTGAACGTCACTTAACGTCTCTTTAAACCAATTACACTTAAAAAGAAACTAGAAAATATAACTTGACAACCAAGAGCTAGACAAGTAACTGATGGAATCACAATTTTCATAGTTTCACCAGGATTTAAGCCCCCAAAGAAACTAGATTCCCAGATTTTTAAAGCATAAATCGAACCAACTACACCAATAAGTAAAATGAGGATGCCAATGATTAATCCTTTTTCTAAACTGAAATAGCGCAACAATCTAATCAAGCGAATATCTTCAGGAATTAATCCTTCACTGATCGCAAAAGCTTTTGTAAACATACTAAATGCAACTATCTGAAAACCAATAATGATGGCTGTAGTTGAATAAATTAATGAATGCACTTTGACACCACTGAGCAAAATGATTGTCGCTATCAAGCCCAAAAACATCAAAAATGTCCCAGGATAAAGGAATAACCACCTTGGGCTAAAGAGTAGTAGAAATCTTAAATGTCGCCAACCATCTCGCCAACTTCGCAAGTGGGGTGGTCGGCTGCGTCCATCAGGATAAAGAGTGATCGGAACCTCCGTGATTTTCAGTTTGTAAAGGCTAGCTTTTACAACCATTTCACTGGCAAATTCCATACCTGTAGTTCTTAAATCCAGTGACTCGATCGCATCCTTTCTAAATCCCCGCAAACCACAGTGAAAGTCACCGCAGGAGCTGGTAAAAAATAAACGTCCAATCCATGTGAGAACGGGATTACCTAAATAGCGATGCAAGGGGGGCATGGCTCCGTCCTTAATCTCCCCCTTGAATCGATTACCCATGACCAATTGATAGCCTTCATGGAGTTTATCGATAAATAAAGTTAGGTTAGAGAAATCATAACTATCATCGGCATCTCCCATGATGATATATTCTCCTTTTGCGGCAGCGATACCTCCTTGAAGAGCGCTTCCGTAACCTTTTTCTTTAATATGAACAACACGAGCCTGCAATTGAGTTGCAATCTCTTGAGAGCCGTCATTACTACCATTATCAGCGATTAATACTTCACCATTTAGATGGTTTTGTATGAAATACTTTTGAGCTTTTTGAATGCAAGTTGCCAATGTTTCTGCCTCATTCAGACAAGGCATCAAGACTGTTACTAATGTTTTGTCTGGATCTGTTGTCTGCATGGTAATCATATTGCTTAAGACTTAGCCTGAATTATAGCACTGGATTTACATTGATATCACCCAAAGATCATGGAAAATATCTCAAATATTCGGTGATATAAATCACTCATGGGTAACGAATAAACTAGATATTCTAGAATCCATAAGCTCAAATTCAAAATTATTGAAGACTATGAAAACTATTCTAAAAGGGATAATTTCGACGATCGCAGTATTCGCAATCCCCCTAGCAATTCCCCTTTCCGCAAGAGCTGATAGCATCCAAGCCTATTGTCAATACTTCCCGAACGGAGCTAGCCTTGCCAAGGTATCTATGCCCTGTGTATTTTCGATACGTCAAGGATTTATTGATATTATTTGGGAAGATGGAGTAAGGGATAGTTTTCAACCCAAACGCGATCGCCCATATGTCTACACCGATGATCGTGGTGGTATCGTCTATCAGCAAAGGGGTGAAGAACAAGCTGATGGTACAAGTGCGAGAATTTTTAAGATGGAGAATGGCTCTATTTATATTTGGGGAAGTTGATTATTCTGAGAAGAGAAAGGAGTCTGCATATTAAGCTCCTGTCTCTTTATGCTTTTTGCGACTAAGCGACTAAAATGTTAGATTAATAGCTGCTAAGAGCAATCACTAAGCAATCTCAGCAGCAGCCTAAACATTTTTTGCATTAACTATGACCGCAAATATCACCACACCCAAATTTTCCCCAGCCGAAATCAAAGCTGAGGGTTTGACCCTAGACGAATATCAAATGATTTGCGATCGCCTTGGTCGTGAACCCAACAAAGCCGAATTGGGAATGTTTGGCGTGATGTGGTCATATTTCAGAAGTGCTGCTTAAAAACATATGCCAATACATTTCAGTGATCGCGAAATGAAAAGAGCATGGAAAAACAATTTTCAGGCTTACGAACTAGCCCAAACTAAAACCAATGCCCACAGATTGTTATTATTTTATGCAATAGAATGTGGATTGAAAGCATCAATAATGAAAAGAGACAGGGTAAATTCTACATTAGCTTGTCCAAAAATTATTGACTGCGGTCACAATATTAATAGGCTCTTAGACAATTTGCATGTAGAACAAAATCTTAGACTTCCCAACAAAATTAAAATAATTTCTAGGAGAGAAGTATCTGTAGGTGAAATCAATCAAATGTGGCGTTACGGAGGCGAGGCTATTAGTAGCAACAACGCTAATGATCCAACAGATCGTGATTTAGAAAGATATTTACTCAAAATATCAGAATGGATTAAACAGGATATAAATTAATGAGATCATTAAAATTTTTAACATGGCTTGATATAAGAAGATTAATCAGAAAAAAAACCTCCTATGGTAAATCTCTGCCTCAAGGCGTTAATAGTATTGACTGTTTTTCAGATGCCGTAGAGATCAGCTTAATATCTGCGGAAGATCAGTCGTTTGTAGAGTCAGAATTGCAAAAATGGTTTGGTGAAGAATGGTATCAGGTCGATCAGCAGATTATTCAACTAGATCTAGGAAACAACACGTTACCAGTAGAGTTTTTGATTGAAGGTGACAAACAGAAAGAATCAAGA
Organism: Pseudanabaena sp. Chao 1811; assembly: GCF_027942295.1. Taxonomy (NCBI): domain Bacteria; kingdom Bacillati; phylum Cyanobacteriota; class Cyanophyceae; order Pseudanabaenales; family Pseudanabaenaceae; genus Pseudanabaena; species Pseudanabaena sp. Chao 1811. Next base: position 2,040,384 of record NZ_CP101416.1, on the reverse strand, counting down.
CCGATCCGCCCATTCTGGGAAGAAATTGCCTATGTGAGTGAAGATTTGACAGATACAATTGAGTCATCTCCTAAAATCCCTCTACCACAGCCCTACGAGACAAAGACTAAGCTAGTAGCTTTCTATTCATTCAAAGGTGGAGTCGGAAGGACAACGCATCTAGTAGCCTACCTATTTGCTCTGTTAAAACGTGCAGATGAAGTTAATAAACCAATTACAGTTTTAGTCATAGATTCTGACTTAGAAGCTCCTGGGCTGACCTATTGGAATCGTGCTGAGAAACAGCAGCCAGCTATTTCATTTCTCGACTTTCTTGAAGCCTATCACTATTCTCCTTTAGCAAAACAAGAAACCCTAGAAACCATTGCCAAAGAAGTAAAAAAATCAAGGTCACCAAAACATAACGGCAAGTCAATCTGTTATTTTTTACCTGCCTGTCTAAGCGATGATCAATTACTAGATACGCCTATACTACCTGAAAATCTTACTAAAAGTTTGGGTAATGTTTGGACTTTTAGTGATGCGATTTATGAGTTAGGAAAGTCTGTGGGGGCAGATTATGTCATGGTTGATCTTCGTGCTGGACTGAGCGAAATATCTAGCCCTCTGATTTTTGATCCAAGAGTTCAACGTTTCTTGGTTACTACGGCTGCATCACAGTCTATTTCGGGGTTAGAATTGGTATTGAAACAGTTAAGTTGTACTGCATTATCTCAAACAAATAGCGAGATGCAGAATAATAATTACTATGATCCTACGGTGATTATCAGTTTCCTAACCTCTGAAATGAAGGAGTTACCTGAATTTTATAATATTTTATTGAGATTGAGAAATGCATATAGACAGGATGCAGCTATTACAGATGCTAGTGTTTATGAAACAAGACTAGAAATTCAAGAGACCGATTTTTTACAGGAACTTTTATATGTCAATAGTTGGGAAGATGCTTCAAGTAAGTTATCATCTAACTCGAAAATTGCCCAATTTGCTAGAGAATGGGCAGCAACACAATTAACCCCAACGCCCGTATACAAAACAGAGTCACGAACTAGCAGATTTGAAGATTTAGTAAGATTTAGAGATGTTTGTCAACAATATGAATATGCAGAAAATGGAACAGGAGATAGTTTACTAGTCACAGAACCACTTAAAAATTTAGCAAACAATTTCAGAGATGAATTACCCAGAGTGGTTTCTATTGGTGCAAAGGGTGCAGGAAAAACATTTATATATGTTCAGCTATCAAGGTTTAAATACTGGGAGGAGTTTCTTCATAATGTTTTGAAAGAAGACTTGCCATTCCTATCGTATACATACATCTTCCCTTTTTTACAGTCTAATAATCTTAAAGATAATGCCAAAATAATTATTGAAGATTCTAGAAGAGAAGTTAAGAACGCCCTAAGAACAGATGATTTTTTTGAGTCTGAGTATAAAGAAAGAATTCAACTTGCATTAAAAGAAGATCTAGATGAACTAGAATGGACTCGCTTTTGGATTATTGAAATTAGCAAAGCCTTGGGTGTTGAACAAGGAGAAGATCAGAATATTACCTTACAGAAGATAAACTTACATCTAAAAGAAAAAGATGCACGGGTTATCTTACTGATAGATGGACTAGAAGATATATTCCAAGACATTGCTCTTAATCGCCAGCAGCAAATAGCTCTTAGGGCCTTGATAAATATTCCCAATAATAAACTGTCAGAGGTTAGGCAATCTAATCTGGGCTTGATTATTTTATTGCGCCGTGACTTTCTAAGATATGCACTCAATCAAAACTCTGGTCAATTTGAAAGCTTATATCGTTCCTATGATCTTTCTTGGGATGCTAATTCATTTTTAAAATTAGTATATTGGATTTGCATTAAGGGTGAAGTTTTTGATACTAGTGAAGATCAGTTAGATAGTTTTGGACGAGATCAGTTACTTCAGGAACTAGAAAAGCTATGGGGTGAAAAGTTAGGTGGTGACAAAGAGGCTAGAACTGCAAGTTGGGTGTTTGCAGCTTTAACTGATTTCAATGGTAGATTACAAGCTAGAGATATTGTTAGATTCTTATTTAATGCTGCGAAGATTACAGTAGAAAACTCTCGTGAAGTTCAGTTTGAAAGATGGTCAGCAACTAGATTATTACCACCCCAATCAGTACGAAGAGCTTTAGATCCTTGCAGTAAAGATAAAGTGGAGGAAGCACAAGACGAATACCCTGCGTTCAAACAATGGGTTGAAATTATTGCAAGCTATCCGCAGCAACAAAAAATCATTCCATTTAAAGCGCAAGACTTAAAACTAGATACTGAAACTATAACTATGCTTGAGATCATGGGAGTTATATATGAAGATAAGGCTCGAAATGATGATGCAAGATACTATATGCCAGAAATTTTTCGTGCTGGGTTAGGATTTAACTTGGCGACAGGTGCTAGACCTCGTGTATTGGTCTTGAAAAGAAAAGTCATGGGGACGGATGTACTATAGAAGTTGAGATAGGATTCTCCCAATTACTATAAAATTAGCAGGAGATATATAATTCTTTGCACATAGCCATGACCGCCGACAAGCAAACACGCAAATTTTCCCCAGCCGAAATCAAAGCTGAAGGTTTGACCCTAGACGAATATCAAATGATTTGCGATCGCCTTGGTCGTGAACCCAACAAAGCCGAATTGGGGATGTTTGGCGTGATGTGGTCAGAGCATTGCTGCTACAAAAATTCGCGACCTTTGCTCAAGCAATTTCCCACTACAGGCGATCGCATTTTGGTTGGACCGGGGGAAAATGCGGGCGTAGTCAAGATTACCGATGATATTGCGATTAGTTTTAAGATTGAAAGCCATAACCGTCCTTCGGCAGTCGAACCATACCAAGGCGCAGCGACAGGCGTGGGTGGTATTTTGCGCGATATTTTCACGATGGGAGCGCGTCCTGTTGCCATTTTGAACTCACTGCGCTTTGGCGAACTGTCAGATCCTTGGGTGCGGAGTCGTGTCAATGGCATCGTTAACGGTATCGCAGGCTATGGCAACTGTATTGGCGTTCCCACCGTTGGCGGTGAAGTTTATTTTGATAAGGCTTATAACCGTAATCCGCTTGTGAATGCGATGGCGATCGGGATTATGGAAACTAAGGAAATCGTCAAATCTGGGGCTGCGGGTGTCGGCAATCCTGTGGTTTACGTGGGTTCTACTACTGGACGTGATGGCATGAAAGGCGCAAGTTTCGCCAGTGCCGAGCTTTCTGATAAATCCGAGCAAAGCCGTCCTGCGGTGCAAGTGGGCGATCCCTTTTTAGAAAAGTCCCTAGTGGAAGCTTGTTTGGAAGCCTTCAAAACTGGTGCAGTGGTTGCCGCGCAGGATATGGGCGCAGCAGGTTTGACCTGTTCTACTTCGGAAATGGCAGCTAAAGGTGGCGTAGGTGTGGTTCTAGATTTGGATAAGATTCCTGCCAGAGAATCGGGCATGACTCCCTACGAATATCTACTTTCGGAATCTCAGGAGCGAATGCTATTTGTTGCCCATAAGGGAAGAGAAGCAGAGCTAATTGAGATTTTTGAACGTTGGGGACTTCATGCGGTGGTTGCGGGAGAAGTTCTCGCGGAACCGATTGTCAGAATTCTCTGGCATGGTGAAGTTGCGGCGGAGATCCCTGCGACAGCTTTGGCAGATAATACACCGATCTATCATCGTCAGCTAGCAGATACGCCCGACTATGCCAAGAAAGCTTGGGCGTGGGATGAGAAAACCGCGATCGCCTCTTTCCCAGAAATTAGTCCTAACGATGCTCTACTGAAATTACTTGACACTCCTGCGATCGCTTCTAAAGCATGGGTCTATCGCCAATACGATCATCAAGTTCAAAACAATACAGTGATCTTCCCCGGTGGTGCTGATGCGGCGGTAATTCGTTTACGCAGTCAAGGTTTTGGTGCTGGAGAAGTAAGTTCTACTCAATGCCAAATTGATTCCCTTGCGGGTGTTGCCGCTACCGTCGATTGTAATGCCCGTTATGTCTATCTTGATCCCTATGAAGGCGCAAAACTAGCCGTTGCGGAGGCAGCTAGGAATCTCTCCTGTGTTGGTTCTGAGCCTTTATCCGTTACCGATAATTTAAACTTTGGCAGTCCCGAACATGCGATCGGTTATTGGCAGTTACACGAAGCTTGTCGCGGTATTGCCGATGCTTGCCGCGAATTGTCTACACCTGTGACTGGCGGTAATGTCTCCCTTTATAACGAAACCATCGACTCCGAAGGCAACGCTCAGCCCATTTATCCCACACCTGTGATCGGCATGGTTGGCTTAGTGGAAGATGTCTCCAAAGTCGTCGGACAAGGTTGGCAGAATGTTGGTGATGCCATTTATTTACTCGGTAGCGATCGCGCCAGTCTCGCAGGTTCAGAATATCTCGCCTCAGTTATCGGTGAAGTCACAGGTCGTCCACAACCTGTGGATTTTGAGCTAGAGCGCAAAGTGCAATTTGCCTGTCGCCAAGGCATCGCCCAAGGCTTAATCCAAGCTGCCCATGATTGTGCCGAAGGTGGACTTGCCATCGCGATCGCTGAATCCTCGATTTCTGGCAAACTTACTGCACAGATTCAACTATCTCTGCCTGAAGGGTTAAACCTCACCCAACTTCTCTTTGGTGAAGGTGCAAGTCGGATTGTTGTTTCGATCAAAGAAAGCGATCGCTCTATATGGGAAGCTTATCTCACCAGTCAGCTAGGTAATGCTTGGCAATATATTGGTAATGTAAGCGATGCTGCTTGCGATTTAGAGATTGTTGTTGCAGGAGAAAAAGCGATCTCGGTCTCTCTCTCTAAAATTACGAAAAACTTCAGTGAAGCAATTCCAAAGCGGATGGGACATACTTTGTAAAAGTGATATCTAAAGCGGTTTTTATTTTGTTTACAGCAAAATAAAAACCGCTTTAAGATTAAGTTCCAACTAGCGATCGCAAGTTAGCATCCATAAAACTGCGATCGCCTAAAACTTTGAGCATGGGACCAAGTGCGCCAAATTGGACAATGCTGAGTGAGGCAGCAGGAACATCAATGCGATCGCGATATCGACCCATATCGATTCCCAATAAACTACAGAGAATCACGCGAATAGTCGCCTTATGGGAAACAACTAACACGTTTCCCGATGGATACATCTCTTGGATTTCGGCAATTACAAATGAAGCTCGGCTAGCAAGTTGGACAGCGGTTTCACCACCTGTAGGAGGATTCCATGCAGGTTCCGTTAGCCATCGCAGATAATCTTCGCTATAGTTCTCTTTCACAAACTCATTAGTTAATCCTTCCCATTTGCCATAGCGCAATTCTTTTAAGCCATCACGAAATTGCATTTCTATGTTAACGGCTTGGCATAGAGGTGTAGCTGTCGCGATCGTGCGTTTCATTGGGCTAACAAACACGGCATCCCATGCGATCGCTTTATGGGCATTGGCAAAGGCTGTTGCCATTTTCTCGCCATTTTCAGTTAAATCAGGATCAAGATCGCCACAATAGCCACCAGTGCGACTATAGACAGTTTCGCCATGACGGAGTAGATATAATTTTAAGCTCATAATTTTTTAGCCTTTGGACGGCGCTTCGCGCCGTCCAAAGGCAATTTAGTTAATGAGGATAACGCCAGTTTACAATTTCAGGCTTATCAATACCATGCTCGTAGGCATATTGACGACATTCGATTTGCTGATCGAGTAAGTTCTGCTTCGCATGAGCGCCAATATTTTGCAATTTAGGCACGCGATCAATCACATCAATCGCTAGACTAAAGCGGTCAACTTGATTATTAATCGCCAACTCCAAAGGCGTGTTGATATTGCCCTTCTCTTTGTAACCGCGCACATGGAGGTTTTTGTGATTAGTGCGGCGATAGGCGAGACGGTGAATCAACCAAGGATAGCCGTGGAAGTTGAAAATAATCGGCTTGTCTGTGGTGAAAAGCGAATCAAAATCGCGATCGCTTAAGCCATGAGGATGCTCTGTATCAGGCTGTAACTTGAACAGATCCACCACATTAATAAAGCGAATCTTCAACTCAGGGAAATGCTCCCATAGCAAGATCGTAGCGGCTAGAGCCTCTTGAGTGAGGACATCACCACAGCCCACCATCACCACATCAGGTTCCGTACCTTGATCGTTACTTGCCCAGTCCCAAATTCCTAAGCCCTTGGTGCAATGCTTAATCGCCTCATCCATGCTCAAGAATTGCAAATGGGATTGCTTATCAGAAACAATTACATTCACATAGTCGGTACTACGCAAGCAATGATCGGCAACCGATAGCAATGTATTTACATCAGGTGGTAAATAAATGCGCGTCACTTCAGCACTCTTATTAACTACCACATCCAAGAAACCGGGGTCTTGATGGGTAAAGCCATTGTGATCCTGCCGCCAAACTGTGGAAGTAATTAACAAATTTAGAGAAGCGATCGGCGATCGCCAAGGAATATCTTTACTGATTTCCAACCATTTACAATGCTGGTTGATCATCGAGTCAATAACATGGACAAAGGATTCATAGGTTGAGAAGAATCCATGTCTTCCTGTTAATAGATAACCCTCTAGCCAACCCTCTAGGGTATGTTCGCTGAGAATTTCCATCACCCGCCCATCGGTAGCAAGTTCGCCGCCATCAGTATCTTCAGGTAGATATTCTGCAATCCAGAACTTCTTACTGACTTCGTAAATGGCTTGCAGTTTATTCGATGTATTTTCATCGGGTCCAAATACACGGAAATTATCCATGTTTTGACGCATCACATCGCGCAGGAATACACCCAAGGGTTTCGTATTTTCTGCCTCAGTTGTCCCCGCCTTAGCGATATTTACACCATAGTTGCGGAAATCGGGCATTCTCAAAGCACGGCGGAGTAACCCACCATTTGCGATCGGGTTGGCACTCATGCGGCGATCGCCTTTTGGTGCAAGTTCCTTCAGTTCAGGGAGCAACTTACCTGACTCATCAAACAATTCATTAGGTTTATAGCTGAACATCCAGTCCGATAGCAATTGTAAATGCTCAGGATTATTATGCATTCCCGATAGTGGCACTTGGTGCGCTCTCCAGAATCCCTCAACCTTATGCCCATCAACTTCCGCAGGTCCCGTCCAGCCCTTAGGAGTCCGCAATACGATCATGGGGAATTTGGCGCGTTTAGGAATGCCTGTACTCCGCGATTCTTGCTGGATGCTTCTAATTTCGTTAATGCAATGCTCTAGGGTTGCTGCGATCGCTTGGTGCATTGACTCAGGATCGGAACCTTCTACAAAGTAGGGCTGATAGCCATAGCCAATAAATAGGCTTTCTAATTCTTCATGGCTAATCCGCGATAACACAGTAGGGTTATTAATCTTGTAACCGTTCAAATGCAGAATTGGGAGTACCGCACCGTCACGAATCGGATTAATAAACTTGTTAGAATGCCAAGCTGTAGCTAGGGGGCCAGTTTCCGACTCCCCATCACCAACCATCACCACAGAGATCAAGTCGGGATTATCAAAGACAGTTCCATAGGCATGGGAAACGCTGTAACCAAGTTCGCCTCCTTCATGAATCGAACCAGGGGTTTCAGGTGTACAGTGGCTACCAATTCCCCCAGGGAATGAAAACTGCTTGAAGAAACGCTTTAGCCCTTCTTCATCTTCGCTAATATCGTGATAAACCTCAGAGTAGGTTCCCTCTAAATATACAGGGCCTAAAATTCCGGGAGCGCCATGTCCAGGACCTGCAAGAAAGATCGTATTGAGATCATATTTCTTGATCAATCGATTGAGATGGGTATAGACAAAACTCATACCAGGACTTGATCCCCAATGTCCTAGTAAACGATTTTTGACATGTTCTGATTTCAACGGTTCACGCAAAAGTGGATTTTCGCGCAGATAGATCATGCCGATCGCTAAATAATTACAAGCACGCCAGTAGGCATCGATCTTACGGAGTTCTTCAGCACTAAGAGGAGTCCCTGTAACAGTGGAACGAGCAATACCATAGCTACTAATCGACCCATTACTTGAGTTATTCGATAGGTCTGGCTCAGACAATTTGAGAGGAGTAGATACCATAAAATTACGATTGTTCCTGTCAATAATTATTGTTTTGACTTCTCACACCATAACCTTACATGAGATTTCTCTCTCTATCTATTATATGTATATTTCCTTTAGATTTACATTGAGAATCTATTGATTATTACTATAGTCAAGCATAGGGTTCTAAGCCATACAGTCCTCTATTTAATAGGCTTGAGCAGATCACAAATAATCTCTAGTTCTCAATTAAGGAGAGTTATTCTCAATTAATAGCCAATTCTCAATTAACAAACGCTTATTGCCAATGCTATTGGCGATCACTCCTATTTTGGGATACTTTATGAGAGAAAAAATTGATAGCTGACACCTCCATCTTCGCTTACATTAAAATTCGCGTTTAATTGAATAGCTTTCTGGTCTAGATATTGCTTAGACTCTTCTAAGGAGAGCTTGGTGGCGATCGCGAAATTAATTGCCGTAATATTTCCGTTATTTGCTTGCAATAGTTCTAAAAAGGTAGTCTCAATTTGGCTATAACGTTCCTTTTCTAACTGTTCTTGTTTTTTCCTCAATCCCCATACAATCCAAGCTCCGCCAGCGATCGCTGGCACACCAAGAATTATTCCACCTAATGCAGCACTTCTATCTTTTTCGGTAGGATTTTTCGTGCTGATTGAGGCAACTGTAACGGTTAGAAATATAAAGCCAATCGAGAAAAGAATACCTGCAAATAGTTTCTGCATATATTAAAAAATCAAAACATAGTTGCCATAAATATAGCAAAAGGGTCTAGTTAGGATTTCATAGTCTGCCTTAGCTAACTTTAGCTTTGAGCTAATACCCTGATTTATTGACTTGTTTGCATAGTCCTATTGGATTTTCAGCAAATTACCCAAGATTGCCTCGGCTCTCTAAAAAGTTTTGGGGCAAAATACCTAGTAAATCAAATTTTGTTGACAAAAAAAGTTAACATAAACTTAATAATTCTATAGATATAGCAGTCCTAAATCATTTGTAGATTTTGGGATCTGTGGAAGCGTACCCCTGCTGGGTGCACTTCCACAGACCATTTAGGATTGCTATATTACCAAGCAATCTTTCCAAAGCTTGTAACCTCAAATGTTTTTGGTATAGGCGATGTAAAGCATTGTCTATATTGAATCAAACCTAGTAATTTCAACCTTTTAAACTCAAAAGTCATGGCTCGACAACTCAAAAGCATCGCACCGCATGGTGGTCAACTGATCAATCGCATTGCCTCAGAAGCACAAAAAGAAGTCTTTTATAGCAAAGCTGACCACTTGCCCCGTGTGCAACTGACTGAGCGCGCACTCTCCGATCTAGAACTAATTGCGATCGGCGGCTTTAGCCCCCTTACAGGTTTCTTGGGCAAAGCTGACTATGAGTCTGTAGTCATGAATATGCGTCTTGCCAATGGTTTGCCTTGGTCAATTCCGATCACTTTACCAGTAAGCATTGAAGTTGCAGATACTTTGACAGTTGGTAACCTAGTTCGTCTCGACGATCCCGATGGCATTTTTATCGGTGTGCTTGAACTAAGCGAAAAATATAAGTACGATAAGCTCAAGGAAGCACTTCATGTTTACCGCACCAATGAAGATCGCCACCCAGGGGTAAAGGTTGTTTATAACCAAGGTGAAGTGTATCTCGCTGGAGATGTATGGCTACTAGAACGTCGTCCCCATCCACTTTTTCCTACCTACCAAATCGATCCTGCGGAATCCCGTGAACTATTTATTCAAAAAGGTTGGAAGACTATAGTTGGCTTTCAAACCCGCAACCCCATTCACCGCGCCCATGAATACATCCAAAAATGTGCGCTGGAAATTGTTGATGGTTTGTTTCTACATCCTCTAGTGGGTGCAACTAAAAGTGACGACGTACCTGCCGACGTGCGGATGCGTTGCTATGAAATCATGCTGGAACACTATTTCCCCCTAGATCGTGTCACCTTAGCAATTAATCCTGCGGCAATGCGCTATGCAGGTCCCCGTGAAGCGATTTTCCATGCGTTGATTCGTAAAAACTATGGTTGCACTCACTTCATTGTTGGTCGTGATCATGCGGGTGTCGGTGATTATTATGGAACCTATGACGCACAGTATATTTTCGATGAATTTGAAACTGGTGAGCTAGGCATTATTCCTTTGATGTTTGAACATGCTTTCTATTGCAAACGCACTGGTGGCATGGCAACTACTAAAACTAGTGCGAGTTTACCCGAAGAGCGAGTCCATCTCTCTGGTACAAAAGTCCGCGAGATGCTCCGTCGTGGTGAATGTCCTCCTCCTGAGTTCTCCCGTCCTGAAGTGGCAGCAGAACTTGCCAAAGTAATGCACAAAATGGCGATCGAGGAAGCTTCCACAGGATTTGAAATCTAACAAAAAAGACCTTAGCCATGACAATGTTAAGCTAATAAGGAAGGATGGGTGTTAAAACACCTATTGCATTTCAAAAAAGGATGCAAATACATCCATCCTCCCTTAGCACTCCGTTTCTATCTATCTATTTATACCAAATCACAAAAGAGAGGCAACAGATAGAGCATCCAGTATGGAATCTCTACCGACAAGGGAAGCAATTACAGATTTAGACATTTCGGAGAGACGATTCTTGACTAAAAGCCGCAACTCATCCATATTTTGGGGTAAAGAAAATCTCAACCCTTGCTTCAAATGTAGCCAAACCCGCTCAATTGGGTTTAATTCTGGAGAATGAGCAGGCTGAAATATCAAAATGATATTGTGAGGTAATCGTAAACGCTTAGCCCGATGACAACCAGCCTGATCAACTTGCATGATAATGATGCTGTCTGCAAATTTCTCTGATACAAGGTCAAGAAATATTTGAAAACAGTCAGTGTTGAGATGACTAAATTCATAGAAAAAGCTTTCTCCCGTCGCAGGTTCGACGATACCGTATAACCATGTAGCCTGAAACTGCCACTGGACTTTTGCCTTGGGTTTGACCCCACGAGTCGTTATTTTTCGACCACTGATGGTTTTCAAACCAATCCTTGTTTCGTCTTGACAAAAGAAACGGACTTTTCCCGTTAATCCCAACACTGATACGACATACCAAGCCACCATGGCTAGGTTATCCGAGAGTTTTTTTTATAGTCCTCGCATTGCTCTTGGTTTTGCTTAGCGCTATAGGGACGGGCTACCTTTGGTTTTGCCTTCATTCGGTAATGCACCAAGTCAGGGTAAGCCACAACCCGATGCGATACCCATCAGCATTAGTTATCGAGTTACGGCGACCGTGATTCCTATAGATTCTGAAATCTTGGCTCAGCGTCAGCGTTGTGGCAGGTTTATTTTAGCCACGAATATTCTTGATTCCTTACAATTTACGGCTGATGACGCTTTACGGCAATATAAGGCTCAGCAGGGCACTGAGCGTGGTTTTCGTTTCCTCAAAGATCCTTTGTTTTTCACTTCCAGTGTCTTTCTCAAGTCCGCTAAACGCATTGAAGCTTTGGGCATGATTATGGTGCTGTGTTTGCTCGTTTATAATTTAGCTCAACGTCAACTCAGACTTGCCTTAGCTATCGCTCAAGACACTATTCCTAATCAATTGGGTAAACCCACTAATTCGCCAACTTTGCGTTGGATTTTTCAATGTTTTATGGCGGTTCATTTAGTTTCTTTTCAGAACCTGACTCAAGTTGCAAATTTGTCTCCTCTTCGCATTCACATTTTGAATTTCTTTTCTCCCTCCTGCCAACGCTACTATCTCCTCCCTGTCACTGTTTCGTAATTGTTTTTCCCCTTCCATTACGAGCGGAATGTGGGTTTAATCGCCAAAGTTTATCAAAATAGCAGAGTGTCAATTTGGCAAAACCACACAAAACTGTTGAAGATGCTACAACGAGCTGATGAATTGTAAGGATATAATGGGAAATTCTCACTGCTTCGACAGCCGATGAAATTGCTAATCAATTACTTTACAATTAAGGCGATCGCAATATCAACACATAAATCCAAGACTATACTGTAAAGATAAATCAGGAAGACTGATGAACTTAACCGAATCAGCAAATACTTCCATGAAAGTCTTCTCTCTACAAGTACAAAAAGAAGGACAAATTAGCATCCCTCAAGATGTGCTAAACACCCTGCAAACCCAAGAAGGACAAACCCTCACCCTGCTCCAAATCGGTGAATTTGCTGTAATTGTCCCCAGAATCCCCCAAGTCACAACACTGACAGAAAGCTTTGTATCCTTAATGAATGCAAGTAATGTCACCATCGATGAACTCCTAGAAAGCCTCCAAGAAGAGCGTCAAGCAATTTGGCAAGAGCAACAAAAAATCAGTGCGTAGAATATTCCTAGACTCAAGCGTTATCATTGCAGCTTGCGGTTCGCGTAGTGGCGCTAGTCATGCTGTCATCGTCATGGCAGAAATTGGGCTATTTAAAGTTCTGATTTCTGAACAAGTCATCGAAGAATGCGATCGCAACATCATTAACTATCTCTAGAAGTAATGCATTGTCGCATTTCTAAGATGTTTCGTCTCTTTGTCCATAGGTCATGGATGAATGCCAAAAACTAACTTTCTGGTTCACTGCTAATTTCAATATCTAGAGTATCTTCATCAATCTGGATATACAGCACATTTGGTTGACAACATACCTGACAATCTTCCACATAGGACTGTTGCATTCCCGCACTGAAGTCAACGAACGTCATATTAGGTTCTCCACAAAAAGCACAGGTATATTCGGCAGTATCTTGCATAATTTAAAAATTAACCATATTGTACGCAATTTGATGATTGATTTGCATATTTCTCAAAGTATAGCTGTATGAAGCCCAAGAGAGTGGCGGCGCTTCACGCCGCCACTCTCTTGGGCTTCATATTAATGGCTATAGCTATAGTTGGAATGTTACAGCACTATCACGACAATAAATTACCAATCGCTTCCAGAACCACCACCATCACTGCTACCTCCACCAAAATCGCTACTAGAAGAAGAGCTACTTCCATAATCATAGGAATCATAACTGGAAGAACTAGAGCTATAGTCTGTGCTGCTACCACTGTAATAACTAGAACTCACAGTTTGAGGAACATAGGGATAAACTGGCTGCTCATGAAAACAGTTTTGACATTGCATGATGCTAATAGCATTTTTAGAACCCTGCTTAGGAAATTTTTTGGGCTTTCGCGATTGTTTAAGATCAGCAGCAATTACCGTCGGATAGTGACATTTAGCACATACAGATTCTTCCTTCAGAATATTAGGATGGCAATAAATATGTTGACGATCGCGAGTAGTTGCAGGATGACAGCGATCGCAAGAATAGAGGGAATAAGTTGCATTGCCTAACTGCACTGCAAGTTGTTCAGGTTTAGAGAGATATGTATCAAACAAAGCTTCGTCTAAACGCTGAGTAGTTGTGCGACAGGTGACACAAAAATATTGATCAAGAGCAATTTTGTCATCCACAGAGACATTATTCACCACATAAATTAGAAAGAACTGATAGCTCATCGCACAGATCAAACTAATTGCAATGAACAAAAGATGACTCGGAATCCATGAGGTAATGCTCGGTGAAATCAATATAGCTACTACAAATAGAAGCGAACATTGGATAGATAAAAGTAGCCATAAATTTTTGAATATTGTCGTACCAAAAAGCTTCCATATTGGATGAGGAAGATTTGTAGACAAGGTTTTTGTCAATTTAGCAAGCCAATAGTAGGTGATGCCAAACCACATCGGAATACTGATTAAAGCGATCGCCGCATTGATCGTGAGCAGAGCTAAAAAATGTCGATCTAGTTGTAATACCCAACCTGTTGCCGAATCTTGCCATAGCAACGCACTCGCACTAATAGCGATCGCACCTACACCAAAGGCAATCAACCTCATTGGCGCATTGGCAAACTGCTTGAGTTTCTGAATTTTAATTTGGAACACCAGAGGGCTTTGGAAATTATATGCACTGGGTAACAATTGACACCATGAATTAATCTTCAAGACCATCCAAGCAATGCCACCTAAAGCGATCGCTATACCCAAAATCCCAATACCGTTATAAATCGGCGCAAAATCAAAATTAGGAAGACGAACTTGCTCTAGACGATTAGCAATTTCTTCCACACCATTGATTGTGCCTTGATCAAATTTCTGAAGCTTAAACTCAGGCTTAATCTTAGTCTCAATGATCTGAGCAACTTGCTCATTACTAATCTGCGAAGTAATTCCTCGACCAGTTTCTATCTCAATCCGACGTTCCTTTACAGAAATCAGCAATAACACACCATTATCAATACCGCGTTTTCCAATCCCCCAAGTATTAAATAGTTCTGTGGCATAGGCTTTAGGACTCGGTAGGGGAATGGTGTCAGGAACCGTTACTACTGCTAGCTCGGAACCATTGCGCGACTCTAGTTGCGAAATCCTCTGATTGAGGTGAGATTCGGTTTCCGCACTGAGAATATTTGCCGCATCACTCACCCAAGTAGCATTTAACTTGCGTGGGTTAGGAATATCACTAATGGGAATTGCCCATAATGGGGCTATAGGTAATATCATCACCCATAATAAAAATATTGAGCATACTGAGCAGAATATTAAGCAGATCCTTGTTATCCAATTAACCTTCATACGCTGTTATTTCCACTCCAGAGATAGTGTATTTGATTTCCTTAAATCCACTCATATCAGCTACGTCTTTGAGCGCAGCACTCAAATATAACTTACCAAATTCACCTTTGTCTTGAGCCATTTTCGAGGCAATATTGACAGGCATTCCCGCAATATCTTTAGTACCGATCGCTAGTTTAAAAATCAAAACTTCACCTTGATCAATGCCAATGCGACAGGTGACATCTTGCTTAGCGAGTTCCTGACGAAAGATTTTAGCAAAGCTAATCGCAGTAGCCACTTCATCAAAAGCATAAATCCCTAAAGAACTAATAACTTTAATTTCTGCTTCCCTTTGAAAATCAATTAACTTTAGCCCAATATCTTTCATTAATGCAGAAAAAGAGAGCTGATTGAACATAGCAATTTCATGGATATCTTCCGCCTCACTTTTACTCTCGATCAGTACTACTACTTTCTGCTGCATATATTTATGGGTTAGGTAATTAGCAAAATCCTGATCAGCGAGTCGAGTTTCATATGCCAATAAATCAGCATAGAAATCTTCAGAATAGGGAATGGGATAACGTTGATCGACTGGTTGTAGTTGTTCCAACCGCTCACCATCTAAAACACGATAAATATTACCAACCTCAGCAGTTAAGTATGACGGTAAATCATGGCGCTGCTCAAGGATAAAGTTATGATTTGCAGGAAGGCGATCGCATATCGCTTGACTGATTAAAATCTCTCCACCATTGGTATGATTCTCCGCAATTTCTTCGATCGCATCCGCTTCTACACCATACAAACCGCCACTAATTTGATAGAAGTTGCCATAATGAGCGCCCATTCCAATTTTAATTTGACAACTTTTGCTAATCTCATCTTGAATCGTCAGCAATGTAGAAACTAACGTTGCTGCGTCGATGGCATCGGGATAAAACATTTGCGTATTGTCCGCCGCCCAAATACCGACACTTTCACCAGCGATCGCTTTGCCATAACCATATACGATCTTTTTCGGTTGGTTGATCATTGCCAAAATTTCGAGCAGTCCCTTTTGCTGACAAAGCTTAGTCAAACCAACGGAGTCAGAGGAAACACTATAACCCTGTACTTGATGGCTTTCTAGGAGTTTTAAAGCATCATCATAGGTTTGGTCGCTACTCAGCCATTGCTCTACTAACTTCAGGGGCAAAGCACCAATGATGTCCTGCGTAACATCAAACAGATTTGTGGAGTAACGTTTTTTGCTAAGTTTCTCGATCATTGAAGTTGCCCCATTCCATTAGAACCGCGCTTTACGCAGTTCTAATGGGTTAGATATTAATACTTTGAGGAATGCGCGATGGTCTGAGATAACTATAGTCCACATTTCGTTGTTCATTACGAGACTTAATCGTAGACTCGATCGCCTTCAAATTGTCTTGGAAATCGCGCAGAGGCTTCTCAATGCGATCATCAGTGAAATACGCATTGCCATAATCTCCCAAAGTCGTGTAATAGACCGAGCCGAGAATATAGGTCATCGTTAACTGACTTTTTGCCTGATCAATGGCAGGAATCATCGACCAGAAATTATCTATGGTTGCCCCAGTAGTACTAGTGGGCGCAGGAGTATAGCCAGCTAAAGGAATCGCAGGGGCATAGTCCATCAAGTCACCTTGGGGAAAGTTCACTGCTGCGTGCTGGGCGCTACTGGTAAAGATGAGCAGGGTCACAGCATCAACCAAATAGGATAGGGTGCGAATCTGTCCATTTTGCCCAAAACTCGTTACCCGACCGCCATCGTTAGCAATTATTTCCTTGACCCATGCTTGTAGTTCTGAATCCCTAGCAACATCATTATCACTGCCATAGTAAACGAAGAGATAGTTCTTTACCCAAGTAGCGATCGCTTCCCACACCAATAATGCATCATCGCGATAGGGATATTCAGGCAGTAACTTTGGATCGTCAACGCCACGTTTTTTGAGCGCAACAGGTAGCATTGCCTCATCAAAATTATAGGTTTTGACTCCATGTACCGATAGGGCGCGAGCGGTCTCAATAGTGCCTGCTAATAAGCTATCAACAGTTCCACCTGCACTCACCAGTCCTGACTGGGCAGCATCATTAATCGCCAAAGTACCTTGGAAATGGGGCTTCAGCAAAATATACAAAGGGTGATTGTTAGCCAACTGACGATTTGTGGCGATCGCAAAGGGTTCAATGAATAAATGGGTACGTCCTAAATGGCTAATCAGTTGATGGTAATTAGCATCAGCAATCTGGACAACAGTTTTCGCAATCAACCAATTCGGCTCATCCCCATGTTGACTAACAAAAATCGGATGTGTATTGGGGTCTTGCCCTAACTGAATCGCGATCGGAGTCAGACTCTTTTTGCCTTTAGGAACCGCAAAGAGAGCTAAAGGGGCATTAATATATTTCTGCTTACCCTTCGGAAATGTCCCTCCAGTCAGCGCTTCTAATTCGGCATAATCCGCTAAATATAAGCGTCCTTCCGCACCTGCGGCAGCGAGAGAATCATCCGCCAAAACTGATTGGAACTGGGCTTCAGTTACAGGGAATCTTGCATCCAGAGAAGTTACCCGTTGAATCATCAAAGGATTAAAACCCGCAACCCGCAATCTTGCAAATTCAGTATTACTAAACAAGCTTTGACTAATTGTCGGAAGGGGAATAATCCAAAAAAGCTCGTTGTATTCTTGAATATTCGATCCTTCTACATCAATAGGATCATCTTCAAGAATTGTAGGTAAGTTGGACAGTAATTCCACCAAAGCGGTATCCGACTTCGCCATACTCGCCTCAAGCAACTTCTTTGAGAATTCCAGTTGCTTGGCTTTCGATTTTTCTTTATCAATAAATGCGGCGGGATTAGCGCGATCATTGAGCAATACCTTGACCACTACCTTCCCAACCAACAATCCCCAAGATAGAGAAAATCTCTCGCTGGTTGGCACTTTTTCCACCATTGGTAGCGAATCAATATAGGTGTAGTTGTATTGATACAGTTGCCGAGACTTAATTAGCAACGCCTGACGCTGAGAAATTTCGGGATCATTTTGGGGCAGTAGTGGATAGTTGCTCGACTTCGATGGCTTAGATATTAAATTAGCTAAATTGGCTAGCTTATCCGAGAGGAAATTTAATATTCTGGCGACACCGCTCAAAATTGAGAAGATCATGGATGCACCTAAAAATCTGTACATCCATATATAAAACCTAAAAGCTTTAAATAAGATGAATTTTTCTAAACTATTAGATGTGGTAAGTAGCTGAGCACAATTAAATATAAAACCCTAAAAGCTATGGCGAACGCTGCGCGTTCGCCATAGCTTTTAGTTCTATTTTTTAATGTGGCATAAATCGCCCCATCTAGTTTTTATTTATTTGACTTGTTTATTTGACCAATCCTGCTCGTAAAGCACGGACTGCGGCCTGAGTGCGATCATCCGCACAGAGCTTATTCAAAATATTTCGCACATGGGTTTTGACAGTCCCAACGGTAATGTAAAGGCGTTCTGCAATTTCGGCATTGCTATTACCATTGACAATCTCTGACAATACCTCTAACTCACGCTCAGTCAGGGGAGTAGCTTCCAGTACTTGTTTGTAATCAGCCTCGGCAGCATCTATTTCGACAGTTGCTTCCTTGCGCCGTA
Organism: Pseudanabaena sp. Chao 1811; assembly: GCF_027942295.1. Classification (NCBI taxonomy): domain Bacteria; kingdom Bacillati; phylum Cyanobacteriota; class Cyanophyceae; order Pseudanabaenales; family Pseudanabaenaceae; genus Pseudanabaena; species Pseudanabaena sp. Chao 1811. The sequence goes on along the minus strand of NZ_CP101416.1, from coordinate 2,022,040 downwards.
CCTGCTGCAACACAATGCTAGCGATCGCAGGATCGATCCATGAGTTGCCCTCAGCCGTTAATTTTAGGGCTTGTACCAAGTTCTCAGAGCTAATATCTTTGATGCAATAGGAGTCTGCTCCTGCGGCAAAGGCAGCGAGTACCGTCTCTTGGTTATCGGTTAGGGTCAAGATTAAAACTTTAGTAGATTTACCTTCTGTAGCGGCAGCTTTAATTTGGCGCGTTACCTCTACGCCATCCATATCAGGCAAGCCTAAATCCACGATCGCCACGTCAGGTTGTTGGCTATTTACCAGCGACACGCCTTCCGCACCTGTTGCCGCCTCACCAACAAAGACAAGCTCGCCTTGCTGTTGTAAAGCGATCTTCATGCCCATGCGGGTCAGGTCATGGTCTTCAATTAGGACAACACGAATCGAACTCATAAGCACTTTTGCAGATTATGCAGGGTCTATATTGATACCAGAATCTCATAGAAGGGGCAATAAAAACAAAATACTCCCCAAAAGAAGATTTTAAAAATCATGCTAACTATCTGGACATAGTTCAAAAAATACTCCAAAAACCTGTGATGTATATTGCGCGTGCGTCACAGGTTTTTGAATTATGCTCAGCCACTTTTAGGTTTAATAATTTCTGTAAACAACCATCTAGCTAAACATTTAACTAAAAACGAACATCCTCAGACCGTTCGATAATCTTCCCAAGCCCGTTTTACAAAGTTATAAAACTCGGTTTGAAATCTCTCTATAGAAAATCGCATTGCATTCTCACGGCAGGCTTGGGGCTTGATTAGATGTTGATTCCTTTCAAACTCTAGTACAGCTTCACAGATACTATCAACCGACTGCGCTCCAAAAAATACACCTGTAGGGCGATCGCGATCCAACCCGATCACCGATTCCGTCACTCCGCCACGACCAAAGGCAATGACAGGCGTGCCACAAGCTTGAGCTTCTACTGGTGTAATGCCAAAATCTTCCTCTGAGGCAAAGACAAAAGCCTTCGCATTCTGCATATATGCTTTTAGTTCTGCTGGTTCACGATAACCAAGTAAATGCACATTTTTACCTGCCTTGGCAAGGATTTTAGACATTTGCTCACCGTCACCAATGACAACTAATTGGCGATCGCCCATGCGGGAAAAAGCTTCCACAATTAGATCAACCCGTTTATAGGGAACTAATCTTGAAGCGGTCAGATAGAACTCCTGCTTCTGCTCACAAAGAGCGTAATTTTGTAAATCCACAGGCGGATAAATCACCTGTGCATCACGCCGATAGACCTTATAAATCCGACGGGCGATAAATTGGGAATTGGCAATAAAGCGATCGACTCCATTAGCGGTGCGGGTATCCCATATTCTGATGTAGTGCAAGATCCATCTAGCAATCCAGCTTTTAATTCCTCTTTCTAAATTAGACTCTTGTAGATATTGATGTTGCAAGTCCCACGCATAGCGAATTGGTGAATGCACATAAGAAATATGTAACTGATGGGGGGAAGTTAAAACTCCTTTGGCAACGGCATGGGAACTGGAAATAATCAAATCATAGGCTGATAAATCAAGCTGCTCGATCGCAATAGGCATTAATGGCAGATATTGTCGAAATTTATTATTCGCAAAGGGTAACTTTTGAATAAACGTAGTCGTGACTTGTTTATTCTGGATATATTCCCTTTGCGAACCCTCTAAAAAGTCAACAACTGCAAACAAATCAGCATGGGGAAATATATTTAAAAACTGCTCAATGACTCGCTCTGACCCCGCATAGTTAACAAACCATTCATGAACGATCGCAATTCGTAAATTTTCTAATTTTGACATACAGCACTGAGCAGAGTTTCTAAATCCTAAGTCCATAGGGTACGCCAAGTATAGCTAAAACCTCTTGAGAAATTTTGGAATATAGTTACAATAGCAACTTTGCAACTGTGTACTTTATGAAGTTTCACGATATATCTTCAAGACTAGCCAGCATTAGCATAACGATCATAGGCATGACTAGTTTTTCGGCACTGACCTTTGTGCCAACCTTAACTGCTCCTGCGATCGCCCAAACCACAGGGGAAAAGGGTGAACCTGTCACCACCAGATCAACACCGCAAGCGCTCGCCTTAGCCAAGCATTTACGCAAAATTGGTGCAAAGGTGTATACCGCCTATTGGTGTCCCCATTGCCATAGCCAGAAGGAGCGTTTTGGGCTAGAAGCAACGAATCAATTGGATATAATTGAATGCGATCGTCGTGGATTCAAACCGCAGAGACAACTTTGTATCGCTAAAAAGATCAGAGGATTTCCCACATGGGAGATTAATGGTAGGTTTTATGAAGGCGATCGCACACTAGAAAATTTAGCAAATTTATCAAGATATCGTGGCGATATCTAGCCAATCATCACTAATGTAGCAAAATGTCAACTACAAATTTGCATAATTAGATTAAAGTAATTACCGTCTAGCTAAAAATAGTAATTTTCTGCATAAACATTGTATATAGGTTAAGAAGGCATTTCATAAACCTTTAATTTGACTCGTTTGTTTTTTTGATTACCGCGAACCTTGCAGGCTAATATGTCTACTCTTGTCATTGTCGAATCGCCCACTAAGGCACGCACCATTCGTAACTTTTTGCCCTCAGAGTACCGAGTTGAGGCATCAATGGGTCATGTGCGCGATTTGCCACAGTCAGCTAGTGACATCCCTGCGGAGTTAAAATCCTCTGAGTGGGCAAAACTAGGTGTAAATGTTGATGCTGACTTCGAGCCTCTGTATATCGTGCCAGACGATAAGAAAAAGATCGTCCGTGAACTCAAATCTGCTCTTAAGGGAGTTAAGGAATTAATTCTGGCGACTGACGAAGATCGCGAGGGTGAAAGTATTTCTTGGCACTTGTTGCAAATTTTGCAGCCGAAAGTACCGATCAAGCGCATGGTTTTCCATGAGATCACCTCCGAAGCAATTAAAGGAGCCTTGAAAAATTGTCGCCAGATCGACGATCGCCTTGTCCATGCCCAAGAAACCCGCCGCATTCTCGATCGCCTTGTTGGTTATACCCTCTCGCCTTTGCTCTGGAAAAAAATTGCTTGGGGGCTATCCGCAGGACGAGTACAGTCGGTGGCTGTCCGTCTCATTGTGAACCGTGAACGGGAGCGCCGTGCCTTTAAATCTGGTAGCTATTGGGACTTGAAGGCAAATCTCTATGCACCTAAGCAAGAATTTCCTGTGCAGCTAGTCTCCGTCGGTGGGACAAATGTAGCCACTGGTAAAGACTTTGATGAGGCGACAGGCAAAATTGCCAAGGGTCGCAAGGTTTTATTGCTTGATGAAGCGGCGGCGATCGCACTCAAGGAGAGACTTAATGGCAAAGTTTGGTCGGTGAGCAATCTCGAAGAACGTCCTACCACCCGCAAGCCCTCACCACCCTTCACCACCTCGACTATGCAGCAGGAGGCAAACCGCAAACTGCGCCTGTCGGCGAGGGACTCAATGCGAGTAGCGCAAGCTTTGTACGAGCAGGGCTACATTACCTATATGCGGACTGACTCCGTGCATTTATCGCAACAAGCGATCGCGGCGGCGCGTCAATGCGTAACCAAGATGTATGGCAACAACTTCCTCAGCAAAGAACCTCGCCAGTACGTCACCAAATCTAAGGGCGCACAGGAAGCCCACGAAGCGATCCGTCCTGCGGGAGAAACCTTCCGCACCCCCCAAGAAACGGGTTTGTCTGGTCGTGAGTTGGCACTTTATGACCTGATCTGGAAGCGTACCGTTGCTTCACAGATGGCAGATGCCCAGTTAACCATGCTCAGCGTCCAGTTAACCGTTGAGGATGCCATCTTCCGAGCTTCGGGCAAGCGGATTGATTTCGCAGGATTTTTCCGCGCCTATGTCGAAGGCTCCGACGATCCCGACGCGGCTTTAGAAGAAAAGGAAATTACCTTGCCACCGCTCAAAATGGGCGATCATCCCGTCTGTCGGGAATTAAATACGGTCGGACATGAAACTCAACCACCAGCGAGATATACCGAAGCTGCCCTTGTGAAAATGTTGGAAAGTGAAGGCATCGGTCGTCCTAGCACCTATGCCAGCATTATCGGCACGATCTGCGATCGCGGTTATGTGCAACTGGTCAATAATGCTCTTATTCCCAGCTTTACCGCCTTTGCTGTCACCAGTTTGCTAGAAGAGCATTTCCCCAATCTCGTTGATCCCAGCTTCACCTCCAAAATGGAGCAGACCCTCGATGATATTTCTACAGGTAGTGTGGAATGGTTGCCCTATCTCAAGAAATTCTATTCAGGTGAGCAAGGGCTAAGTGGACAGGTCAAGTCTCGCGATAGTCTCATCGATGGTGAAGCCGCAAGGACAGTCCATCTCGAAGGTTTAGATGATGATGTCAAGGTGAAGATTGGTAAATTTGGAGCGTATATCCAAGTTGGAGAAGGCGATCGCACCGTCAATTCCTCCATTCCTCAAAATTTAACTCCTTCCGATCTCGTCCCTGACAAAATCGAAATGCTACTCAAGCAGAAACTAGAGGGACCCGATCAAGTTGGTATCCATCCAGAGACCAATGAGCCAATCTTTATGATGGTCGGTCAGTATGGACCTTACGTGCAGTTAGGACAAGCTACGGACGCAGTTCCCAAACCAAAACGCGCTTCTTTGCCCAAGGGAATGCAGCCTGAACAGGTGACTCTCGATGTTGCCGTGAAGTTGCTTGCTTTGCCGCGTACTTTAGGCGCACATCCTGATACTGGCAATCGCGTGTTTGTAAATACAGGGCGCTTTGGTCCCTATGTTTGCCATGTCAAGGGCAATGGCGATAAGGATGATAACCGATCGCTCAAATCCACTGACGATCCCTACACAATTACCTTTGAACGCGCCTTAGAACTGCTCGCCCAGCCCAAAGTCCTACGTGGAGCTGCCGCCGCCAAAGTCCTCAAATCCCTTGGTAAGCACCCCGATGATGATGAAGCGATCGAGATTCTTGATGGTAAATATGGCGCTTATGTGAAGCATGGCAAGATAAATGTATCCCTTACCAAGGAGCAGTCCGTAGATACCTTGACCCTAGAGGAAGCTCTATCCATGTTGGCTACTAAATCTAAGTCAAGCAAAAGTACTAGCAAACGGACTAAGGCGGCTTCCAGCGAAACCAAGAAAACAACAACCAAAAAGACCGCAACCAAATCTACAGCCAAGGCTGCCACAACTAAAACTGCTACAAAAACCACAAAAAAGACTACAACCAAAAAGACAGCAGCAACTAAGTAGATCCTAAAGGCATAAAAAAACACGCTTCGCGTGTTTTTTTATGCCTTTAGGATCTAAAAACAGCACAAATGTCTGACGACTAATCTAGTCATTAACTGCAATAATCTTATTAAAAATTGCTAATTTATGAGTGCTGGCAAAGTCCCAATCCCCAAATTCCGACTCCGTACAACTATAGTAATTCCCTTTGTAACCTAAATTGCTACCCATAGATTAACGTAAAAATGCGATCGCCTATATTAGGCTTGAGACTTAAGCAATCGCCTCTGAATAATACGTCCAATATCCGTTCATAGTCTCACTCAGATTGTTGCCATTATTGCCATTTGATATGCGTTGAGGTGCATTTTTGCCGATCGCTCCCATGAGTAATCAGATAAAATACTTTGACTTGCGTGGATGAGAGAACTCGCGAAATCAGAATCATTCAGAGATCGCATAGCTTGGGCGATCGCCTTAATATCATTGGGATCGACCAATAGAGCCTGTGAGGTTGTTAAGAATTCCGTAAATGGCAGCATATTGGCAGTAATGATCGGTAAACCTGAAGCGATCGCTTCAAAAATCACTAGTCCCCAACCTTCTTTGATTGAGGGAAATACGAACATATCGGCACAACGATAAATTGTCTGTAATTCCACATCGGTGAGGATACCTGTAATCACAAGGGATTTACCAATATCAATTCCTAGCTCTTGGACAGTATCCAAAAATTGCTGGCGATAATCTTGATAATCGAAGAGGGTCGAACCACCTGCGATCACTAATTGAGCATTAGGAAAATCAATTAATACTTGAGAAAATGCTTTTAGAAGATTGATAGAATTTTTTCTAGGTTCAATGCCACCAACCGTCAGATAAATGGGTGAACCTGTTAGACCAAACCGTTGTTTTAGAGATGCTTCAGAGCCATTTTTCTGACTAGAAAAGCGACTGGTATTAATACCATTAATTACTCTCAGCGCATGGATTTGATAATGTTCTTGAATTTGCGCCTGCCAACTATCACTCACACATAGACATAGCGATGCTTCGCGAATGGAGCGATCCTGACAGTTGCGTAAATAGGGACTATTGTAGTCTTCGATATGGTGAATCGTACGGATAAAATGAGGGATGATTTGCTGCGATCGCAAAATCGCTAAAGCATTGGCACTGATACAGTCCTGAGCATGATAAATATCATAATTGAGGAGCAAATTTTGCGAATAATCGATTAAATAATCCACAAATTCTTGAATACGTTGCTTAATCAACAGATCAATCTCTGGAGGAGCAGGTTTCGCAGGGATAGGTTGATATTCGCAAGGCAAATGTTGCTCAAAGCCTGCTCCATCCTTATCTAAAGCAAAAATACAAACCTGATGTCCTAAAGCTTGCAAAGCTGATGCTAACTCCAAGGTGTGAACAACACTCCCTCTAGGCTTTGTGGAGTAGGTCATTAAAGCGATGCGTAACTTTTGATTCTGGAGCATAGATTATATTTTGTGGGCAACATGAAAAGCAGAAACAAAAGATAGATTGAGGTGATCGCCTCGGTTGCGATATAGAACTTCTCGTAACTTTGCAAAGAGGCTAATCCTCGTTTCTTCTGTCAGAACGATGTACGGAGATAGCGTACTCAAAAGTAATAGATAGTCATCAAGGCTGTAGGTAACTTTATAAACAGAGGAATCATAGCTAAGATGGTGAAAATAGCCCGAATCCATAATAGTTTGACTAAATTTCAAGAAATCTGCTTGATGAGTTTTTCTGCCCTCATGTCTGGCATAGAGGGGGATAGAAGGTGCTATGGATTGGTAGATTTCATCCACTAACTGATAGGTTTGCTCATCTAGTTGCGGTGGCGTATTCCATAATAGAATGAGAACACCTTTTGCTTTCAATGCTACTGCTGATTTTTCATAGGCAATTGCGGGATCGAGCCAATGCCAAGATGTTGCCGCTAGGACTGCATCAAAGCGATCGCGTTCTAATTCCCATTCCTCAAAGGCAAGATTTTGGATTTCCACTTGAGGATATTCAGCACAGTTTTGTTTGGCTAATGTTGCGGCTTCGAGATTTGGCTCTAGACTCAAGAGCCAAAATCCCAACTTAGCAAAGTTCACTGTGGCGATCGCGGGTCCACAGCCGAGTTCAAGAATTTTGGCTTGCGGTGGCAATTGGGCTAGTTGCAGCGTGCGATTAATAATTTCCGATGGATAGCGTGGTCTCACCCGATTGTAAGCATCGGCAACGGAGCCATACCAAGTCTTCCTTTCGCCTAAATCTTTCCCAGCATAATCGTTCACTACCTCTGTCCAACTTTTTTGACCAGCATGACCGCTAGCAATATCTGGGGTTTGGGAACTGCGTAAACTTGGCAAATCAGTCATGAAATTTACTTGTTAGCTAGTGATGCTAGTTTAGCATTTTCCACCATTTGTGCCTTGCCAAGCAGGTCACAGGCATCGAAATCAGGCTGATTTAAAATCCCGTTAAAGCATCCTGATCAAAATCCCAGAATAGAACGGATTCTGACTGCGATCGCAAAATTAACTGATGGGATGCTTGCACTTCACCAATCACGGCACAGACTAAATCCTGATCTGCAAATTCAGCTTGCACCTTGGCTAAATATTCAGGACGGATACTCAAGAGAAAGCCATAGCTGGGAAAGGAAGTTAGCCATTTTTCGAGATCAAGGGACTCAGGGTAAGGAATGCGATCAAGATCGAGAACTGCGCCACAGTTAGAGGTTTCTAAAAGCATCAATAATGTTCCGACAATTCCACCCATACTGATGTCTTTGCCTGCATCACACCAACCCCTCGCCGCTAGTCTTGGTAAGATCGCCAGATTTTGACGCAATCGCGCAGGATCAGCAGTAGTTGCAGCATTCCAAAAAGCATAATCAGGATGGGATTTACCACGAAAATCCGTTGCGATAATCAGTAGATCATCAGGCTGCGCCTTGAAACTAGAAATCAGATTTTGAGCGCGTCCTAGGATAGCAACAGATAGAGCCGCATAGGGACTGTGACAGTTGGTATGACCACCAACAATGGGAACTTGGTAGGCAAGAGATGCAGCCTTCATTCCTTCCCATAAAGGATCTGTCTGTGGGCGAGATTGACTCCAAATGCTATCGACTACAGCGATCGGCTTACCACCCATCGCATAGATATCACTGACATTGACCATCACCGCACACCAACCCGCAAACCAAGGATCGGTTTCAATTAGCTTAGGTAACATTCCCTCCGCCGCAAATAGCAAGTAGCCATCACCATCGGGAATTGCCGCGCAATCATCACCAATTAGAACCCGATCGCTTTGCCATGCTTCAGGTTGCCATCCTTGATGTAACGCTTTGGCAGCCGTTTGAATATCCTGCTTTTGCGGCAAACTTAGCGATCGCTTTAATCGGGTCACCAATTCTGACAGCATCAAGACACCTTGAGATCTTGACGCAGTAGACTAGGACATAATTCCATCGCCGCAGGATAGAAGTTGAGATCGGCTTCCATTAAATGATGGGGGCGATCGCAAATCGTCATTTCGTTTAGAGATGCCCAATGCAAGCGTTGAAAAAAGCGCACGTTCTGTAATTGTACGGTTGCCAAAAAGCGATCGCATCCCCATGTATTTGCAGTGGTGACTGCCTTATGGATTAAACCTTTGCCAATCTGCCAACCACGGCGAAATTCTGGGTGAGTTCCCAATCTGCCACCATACCAAAGTCTAGGCTGTGCTTCGTAAATTCGGACTACGCCCACAACGCGATCGCTAGTAGGCTCAATGGCGACGATCGGATAAGCTTTCTTATCAATATCATCAAAATCATCTTCTTCAAATACATCCTGCTCTTCCACAAAGATGGCTCTTCTCAAATCGAAGTATGCTTTTATTTCTTGAGGAGAGGTTGCCAGTTTAAATATATAGGATTGGGACATATTGTTGTTTTCTATAACTTTTCAAAGGTAGAAAGTGCCGAACAAGCGCCGCACTTCCCGCAACCTGCTTTCATATCGGCGGAAGACATTCCCGCTTCTCTGAGCATTGCACCAATTTTTTCGTAAAGGGCAAACATAAACTCACTCTTCGGTGCAGGATGATTAGCTAAGGGCGTACCAGAGATCGGCACAAAGGGAACCACAAAGGGATAGACACCACACTTAATTAGGCGATCACTAATTTCCACGAGAGTTTCAAAACTATCACCCAAACCTGCCAGCAGATAGGTACTAACCTGTCCCCAACCGAAGACTTTCACCGCCGCCGCAAAGGCTTCAAAATAATATGCGATGGGTACTGACGCTTTACCTGCCATAATGCGCGATCGCACCTCTGGATCGGCGGCTTCTAAATGCATTCCTAAAGTATCAATCCCTGCTTCCTTCATGCGATCGAACCAGATAAAATCATCGGGCGGTTCGCACTGTGCCTGAATCGGAATATCCACCTTTGCCTTGATTGCCCGCGCACATTCCGTTAAATATGCTGCACCGCGATCGCTAGTATTTGGTGTACCTGTGGTCATAACCAGATGCTTAACTCCATCAAGACGCACCGCCGCTTCGGTCACTTCCGCAAGTTGAGCAGGCGTTTTTCTGGCGATCGTGCGACCTGCCTCTAGAGATGCGCCGATCGCACAAAATTGACAAGATGTTTCTGTATTGTTGTATCGCATACAGGTTTGCAAAACCGTTGTCGCAAGGACATCTCGGCTATGCAATAGGGCGATTTTGCGATAAGGAATACCATCTGCTGTGGTCAGGCTATAGAATTTTGGTTCTTGGGGAAAGGCGATCGGTAGCACTTCGCGATCGTCCAAATGGAGGACTAACTGCTCCGTATCGGGATTGAGTGTTGCTTTGTAAGGCGATCGCGCCGATGAGCCAGTGTAAATAGGAACCATCACCGTCGTACCGTCAATTGTGACCGCTTTATGGTCAGAAGGGCCAGCGCCACCTTTACGACCTGCCACACCCACATTCGGCTCAACCCAACTCAATCCCTGAGTTTGAATGTCTGTAATTAGCTGTTGCTTGTTCATTTACTTACCCAAGTCATGATTTTGGTGTTAGGGCTTACGTTCCCAGCGAAATTTACGCTCAGATTCTTGAATGAGAACATCATTAATACTGGCTTCCCGTCGTCGCATCAGCCCATTTTCCGCAAATTCCCACTGCTCGTTACCATAGGCGCGATACCAATAACCAGAGTCATCGTGCCACTCATATTCAAAGCGTACGGATATGCGGTTATCGGTGAAACTCCAAAGTTCCTTTTTGAGGCGATAGTCCATCTCCTTCGCCCATTTACGTTTGAGAAATTCCCGAATCGCATCCCGTCCGCTAAAAAATTCCGCTCGATTTCGCCATTGAGAATCTTCGGTATAGGCTAAGGCAACTCGATCAGGATCGCGAGTATTCCAAGCATCTTCGGCAGCTTGCACCTTAGCGATCGCAGTTTCCAGCGTAAAAGGAGGTAATGGTGGCTTTAGTTCCATTGATTTGAATTTTATATGTATTAACGACTGGGATTGTTTACCTCTAACTGCCCCTTATCAAGACTAACTTTTATACACACAAATCTCAAAAAACCCCTTTAGTTGCCCCTTACAAAGGGGGAAAACTAGAAATCTCATTCCCTCACCTTTGCAAGGGGAGGGCTAGGGAGGGGTTATGAATGATATTTTAGAATCGCCTTAGTTGTGTGTACATGGTAGCCCCTTAGAAAGGCAAATATTTAGAGAGATTAAGCAACAGGAATTTCTAGATCTCCTAGCACTTCAGGTAACTGCTCTGCCATCACCGATGCAGCACTAGAGTTGAGATGTAATTGCAACAACTCAGGACGTGCATAGTGACCGACCGAATCCATCATCCGCTTTCGCTTAGTGATCAGAGAGAAATCAAGATCGGCGATCGCCATGCCTTCACCTTCCGTAATCGGTGGACAGAGATGATTGCCCTCTGGTCCAATAATGGCAGTATTGCAACCACCACTCAGCACCTTCTGTAACTTCTCATCAGTTGTAATCTGAGCGACCTGTTCAGGAGATAACCAACCCGTAGAATTAATCACAAAGCACCCTGACTCCAAAGCATGGTGACGAATTGTTACTTCAATCTGATCGGTGAAAATCTGCCCAACCAAGGAACCAGGGAACTGAGCGCAATGGATTTGCTCATGTTGTGCCATCAGCGCATATCTTGCTAGAGGATTGTAATGCTCCCAGCAAGCCAAAGCCCCAACCTTCCCTACAGCCGTATCCACCACAGTTAGACCTGCACCATCGCCCTGTCCCCAAACCATCCGTTCGTGATAGGTCGGCGTAATTTTGCGGCGCTTTAGCACCAATGTGCCGTCGGCATCAAAGATAAGCTGTGTGTTATACAGCGAACCATGATCACGCTCATTAATCCCTAACACCACGACAATTCTATAGGATTTTGCCGCATTACTCACCGCCTCAGTTACAGGACTTGGTACTGTAACCGCTTCTTCGTAAAGACGCATATGTTCTTTACCCATCAAGACAGGTGGCTGCACAAAGGAAAAGTAGGGGTAGTAAGGGATAAATGTTTCTGGAAAAACAACTAGTTGAGCACCTTCTTTAGATGCTTTAGCGATCGCATCGAGAACTTTCTCTGTCGTACCATCACGACTAAACAAAACGGGGCTAATTTGAACGGCAGCAGCTCTAACTATGCGTGAATAGTCCATGAAAGATTCCTTGATGCTCTTTTAATACGCTCTCTTAATGTTCTATTGAATGGCAAACTTAGAGAGTCCAAGTATCTAAAATGAAAGCGCCATCCTTGCGATGGAGGAGAATGATATCTAATACATCAAGGGGGCTAATGGGACGAATTCCAGGGATGAGGGAGGTTTCACCATGACCATAGAGTGCTTGCAATGCAAAGCGACAGGCATAAACCTTGCCACCTTCAGACATAAATTTAGTAATCTGATCGTTGAAGTTCTGATGTCCGGGAAAAGCAGTATCTCCCAATTTTGGGAAACCACGCTGGACACCGAGGGTTACCCCAGGACCATAGAGTAAAATAGAAGTCTCAAAACCCTTACGTTGTAAACGAGTTGCTTGGAGTAAGTTCACAAAACCAATCGAACCTTCAAAAGCAACGGTATGGAAAGTTACTAACGCTTTCTCCCCAGCTTCGGCTTTGACATCAGGAAATACTTTCTCTTCGTAATCAACAAAGAAGTCACCAGTTTGATGAGCAGGCGCTGTAACTTGAGGCATGATATGTATCCTTAGTTTGATAGTTTGATGATGATTGGTATTGCTTGATGAAAGCCAGATTAAGCGCTCTCTCACAAGGTGTTTTGTAACACTGAATACGGAAGAGCGAAGTCTATTTATATGTATAGGGATGGCGATCGCAATGTCAGCAATCAACCAAAATCCATCTAAATCACCTAGCGAAATCGCTAGTTTTTGAATTTGTTGTAGTGGATGTTACGAACCAATGAGAAATTCGTTGACAATGCTCCAAGCACTAGAAGAGGAGACTTTCTTCTTGGAGATCATGCAATCAGCTAAATAGTTCGCATCCCTCGCAATTCCTGAGAATCGCCCTGAGCCCCAAGTGTATAGCCAAGGCAATCCTAAGAAGTAGAAACCATTCACATCCGTAACACCACGCTTATGTCCGGGATAGCCCTTGCCATCAAATACAGGAATCTCAATCCAACTAAAGTCCGTATGATAGCCAGTACACCAAATCACGACACCAATATTCGCTTTTACAAAATCTATTTCTAAGATCGATTCTTGAGGTTGCCATACTGGTTGATAGGGCGGATCAATCGGTGCTTCGATGTGGTTCTTTTCAATAAATCCATCAATAGTTTTCTTGATGCTTTCCGCCACTGCATCAGCATTATCAAGGTTTTGGACTAAATCATCAAAGAACTCTAATTTATCATGATGAATAGCTTTCAATCTGCCATGCAGTTGCATTCCTTCGATCGCAAATTGGCGCAAATTGATCTCCCGACCACCATCGCGACCAGTCACATAATGATTTGCCTTAGCTCTGACCTTATCCTTTTGAGGATGCTCATCGATCGCTAGGTCATAATAGCCCATTTGCGCGAGCCAATCAACGACATCCTTACCCCGATAGCGACGCGGCGATCGCGGCGCACTACCCACACATAAATGGACTTGCTTACCTGCGAGGTGCAAATCTTCCGCAATCTGACAGCCCGATTGCCCAGTCCCAACCACCAGCACCGCACCGTCAGGCAAAGATTCAGGATTTTGGTATTGAGAAGAATGCAACTGCATGATACTTGTGGGAAATCTCTCCGCAATACGTGGTAGTTTCGGGTTATGGTAACCTCCCACCGCAATCACCACCTGATCGGCAGTGAAATCCCCAATCGTTGTATTGATTTCAAATACATTTAAGGCATCATTTTTAGTTACCTTTAAAACCTCCACACCTTCTTTAATCGGCGGTGAAAAGGACTCGGCATATTCCTCAATATATTTTACGATTTCATCTTTTTGCATGAATCCATTGGGGTCACTGCCATTGTAGTGATAACCGGGGAGTTGACATTGCCAGTTGGGAGTCACTAAGCAAAAAGAATCCCATCGGCGATCGCGCCATGAATGCCCGATGCGATTTTTCTCAAACACAATATGGTCAATTTCTCTTTCCTTTAAGCAATAGCTCATGGCGAGTCCAGCCTGACCACCACCAACGATGATTACAGAATAATGGTTATACATTGCGAACCTTGGCTTTAGTAACTTCTATTCATAGTAAGCACCGCCTTCAGGTCACTTTTGTAGCACTTAGTACGAAAGCTTGAAGTCTAACGATAACGATAGTTGTCGCGATCACGATCATTTAATCTCACTCAAACTGTTGATTGCATCTAACTAAATCGATAGGTGATCACGCCAGCAATTTTACAATCCTGCAAACCACTCATAACCTTCATCTACCCAATAACCTCGACGTTGCTGGAAAAGCTCATTAGTAAAAGTGACGCGAGTTATCCATTTTGATTGCTTATAGCCGAGCTTAATCGGAGAAGCTAACCGCAGAGGTGCGCCATTCTCAACGGGGAGATCTTGACCATTCTTTTGATAAGCAAGTAGAGTTTGGGGATGTAAAGCTGAAGCAATATCCCAACTCTCATAGTAATTGTCGGCGGATTCAAAATAGACATAACGCGCTCCCGCTTTCGGTTGAACTAACTTTGCCAGTTCGTAGAGACGTATCCCACCCCACTGCACGATCGCTGCCCAGCCTTCCACACAGACATGACGAATCACCATCGAAGTTAAGGGTAATGCCTGAATATCTCTCATGCTCAATTGCATCGGATTATTGACTGCACCATCAATTACTAATTTGAAGGAATTAGGATCAATGACAGGGGTAATGTCATAGGAATTAACTAATAAAGCATTAGGCTCGATTGCACTCACAGGATATTCTGGCGCAGGATTTTTTGACTGAAAGATTAATTCTTCAATGCTTTGATTGAGTGGCTCAAATAAAGCTCTGACATTTCCAGTTTGTTGGTTGAGAGGTTTAAAAATGGGACTCACGCGACTAGCCTCATTCGCACAACTTCCCAAAAACAAACCCATGCCTGACAAACTGGCATATTTAATTAACTGACGACGGGAAAACCGACGGTGTGGATATGGGTCAAATTTCATGCTGAATAATCCTAATCAATCATTTAATATCAACTCAAAAAAGTGTAGTTACACTTTTTTGAGTTGGAAACCAAACCCAGTAGGGGTTTTAAAATAAAGAAATGGCGTAGCCATTTCTTTATTTGGTATAAGTAAATCTTCCAAAAGCTAATAGCTAAAGGCTAAACAAACATAGAGCGAATCATTTTGAAACCACCAACTCTGAAGGAGAGGAATATATGCGCGATCGCAAAAATCAGCACAATCGGCACGGTGAGAAAATGGGCGATGCGGAGATTTTGCCAACTGCCAAATAGCCCTGAGATCCATGCAAACTGCACAGGTTTATACATACATAAACCAGAGAGAATCGCTAAGAGCAAAATTGGAATGATGGCTGTGTAGGCGATTCGATGCCAAGCGTAGTTTTTACGTTTAGGATTTTTGGCTTGTAGGGCTTGAATATCTTTTTCAGAAGCAAAGCGATGCTTCCATCGGCGCGTGAGGAAGATATAGATGCCATAAATCAATAAACTCATGGAAAACACCCACATCGAAGCAAAATGCCAATTCCTACCGCCGCCAAGCCATCCGCCTAAGAGTATCTCTTTGGGGAATCGCCATCCTGAGCGTCCACCAAAGACAGGATTTGCATTATAAATTTGCAGACCACTTGCCGTCATCAAGATCAAGGCGATGAGATTAATGGAATGAAATGCCTTAATGAATATTGCTTGCTTAGGAGCGGGCGGCGATTTGGGATTTGGAGATTTTGGACTCATGGGTTTAGCTGGGTTAATTAATTGGTATTGGGTGAGCATGATTCGCAGGCTCGTCCAACTTCATAAAACTAAGGTCGGAAAGAATGGTGCTAACCAAAGTTGGATTTTGACATCCCATCCCAAAATAATTGCGATCGCTGTAATGGCAATCATCACACCACCAATTCTTTGTAAAAGTTGGCTATGGACGCGGAATCTGAGGAATGATTTACTAAAATAGCGACTGGCATAGGCAAGTAGTAACATGGGGATACCTGCACCAATCCCATAGCAAATCAATAACATAAAGGCGCTAAGAATTTCCTGATTGACTGCCGCTAGAACTAAGATACTTCCTAATACTGAGCCTGCACAGGGAGTCCACAATAATCCTAATTGAGAACCCAAGAGAAATTCACTAGCTAAATTGATGCGGGTTAGTTCTTTGAATTTTGGAATAGGTAACTTGGCTAGCAACAGATAATTCAATTTGGGAAATATCGATAACAAACCAAGGACTAGTAAAACAGCGATCGCTAAAATTCGCATCACATTGGTGAAGCCCGTCAGCCAAATACTAGCAATTCCTAAAAGACTACCTGCGATCGCAAATCCAGTGATCGTACCTAGTACCAAAGCGATCGGTGCATAGCGATGCGTCTGTAGCGATCGCCCAATTAAAATCGGCAAAATCGGCAATATACAGGGTGAAAATGCGGTTAACAAACCAGCAGTTATGGATAAGGCGATCGCCAGAGGAGAAATTCCCATAGCTCCTATCCCAATAGCTTTTGAATGGTTTGCTCTGTCTTGACATACGCACCTTCGCCAATATGGTCATAGACAAGATTACCTTGGCGATCGGCTAAATAGAGATGGGGCCAGTACTCATTACCATAGGCTTTCCAAGTTTGGAACTCATTGTCAACTGGAACTGGGTAATGAATGCCATGTTTTTGGATCGCATCTTTGATATTGTTAGCATCACGCTCAAAGGCAAATTCGGGAGTATGCACACCGATAATTTTTAATCCTTTGGCGGCGTATTGTTCATGCCATTTAGTCACGTAGGGTAAAGTACGCTGACAGTTGATACAGCTAAAAGTCCAAAACTGAATCATTACCACATTTCCCTTTAATTCCTGAATTGACAAGGGATCAGAATTTAGCCATTGGGAAATACCTTGAAATTCTGGTAGTGGTTGACTGGTACTGGTATTAATAGCTACTGGATTAACTGAACTGTTAGACTTAGGGATATTGGGGTTAGATACGATATCAGGAGAGTTTTTTGGAGAACTGATCTGAGTAGCGATCGCTGCACTACCAATTCCCAAAACACCTAATCCTGCATAAGTTAAAAATCGACGACGACGCAGCAAGCTTCTATCCATTGCAAATTCTCTTGAATGGGAATGATTAAGGTAATAATTTTTGAATGACTTCCACTCAAAAATTATTACTGATCGAATTTTTACGAACCTATTGCTTCATCGCATCCGCGGGCTTTTTCATGGCATCCGCAGGTTGATCCTTCTTCATCGCATCGTTCTTCATGGCATCCGCAGGCTTATCGCTTTTCATTGCATCATTTTTCATCGCATCCGCGGGTTTGTCACTCTTCATCGCGTCGTTTTTCATCGCATCGCCAGACTTATCCTTCATTGCGTCATTTTTCATCGCATCCGCAGGCTTATCCTTCTTCATTGCATCACTTTTCATCGCATCGCCAGTTTTATCCTTCATCGCATCACCTTTCATTGCATCATTTTTCATCGCATCCGTAGGCTTTGTTGCAGGAGTAGATTGGGCTGCGGGAGTGGATTGTTCAGTGGGAGTAGATGTAGCACTACAGGACACAAGTCCAGTAGTCAGAGCCAAACCAGCAATCAGTCCAAGAAATTTGTAGTTCATTTTTGTTAGCTCGCGTTCAATAAGAAATAATGGAGAGTAACCTTTGTTTGGTTCACTTATTTGATATACGGAGCAGTTAAGAAATTGGATGAGACAAACTCGACCAAAGTGCAAAATTGTAAAAATCGCATAGCGATTTTTACAATTTTGGATCAAACTTCTCCTTTCATCACCATTTCGCCAGTGGGTTCAGGCATATCTTTATTTGGCTCAATGGTAATAATTAAGGTGTTAGATTGTTTGAGAGCGCTACCTAAGGGAACCTTCAAAAATACTTTCCCCTGTGCGTCAGGTCGGAACTGAGCACAATCAATCTTTTTGCCATCAACGATCGCCCAAAGTCGATAGCTATTTTCTTGGGGAAGCGGCATGAGATTTTGAATATTGATCATGGCAGTTTTTTCCATAGGCGCGATCATCACACTACCCGTTGCCGCAGGAATTGCGCCCATCCCCTTGAGAGAAATCATGCGATTGTCAGAGGCTTGCAAGAGAGCGATCGCCTGTTTATATTTTTGCAGTTCTATTTGATTGGTTGCGATTTGTTGGCGCATTTGGTAATTATCAAATCCTAAAGCAACGATCGCGATCGCACTAATACTACCTAAACCAATCCCCAATAATTTCCAAAATTTTTGACGGCGACGCGGTACTTGCCTAGCCTCTGGAGCTTGGGGAGCAGTTAACGGATCTAGCGAATCAGCAATATTATTTGTGACATTCTCAGCTACAGGGATTGCCGCCGCCGCAATGCGATCGCGCAGATTTGGCGAAGGATGGGAAGCATTTAAACTCAATGGCAAAAGCGCTAATGTTTCTTGCAAGCGATCGATTTCTTGAATGATTTCGGGATGCTCAACGATCAACTGCTGCATTTCCGTAACTTCTTCTGTGGTCAAATCCCCTAAGACATAACCTGCTAATAACTCTTCCCATTCATGGGGATAATTGGATACTGACATAATTACTTTCACTCCAGCGAATCTTTCAAACTTTCTCTCAATCGAATCAACCCATTACGCGCCCAAGATTTAACCGTTCCCAAAGGTGTATCAAGAGCTTTGGCAATTTCCGTTTGGCTGAGTCCGTCAAAATATGCCATCTCTAAAACTTGGCGATGTTTATCAGGTAAGTCAGCTAAAGCAGCTTTTACCTTTTCTGATCGTTCTGAAAGTGACGCATTTTCCATGAGTGATGAGTTGCTGGTGTCATGGTCTGAGGAAATGCTTTGTTCCCATTTTTGGAGATGCTGCTGTTGCGATCGCGTTTTGCGAATACGGTCAATGGCTCGCGATCGCGTCAACACCGACAAAAAAGCGGCGATCGATCCGCGCTTACTGTCATAGTTAGTATCGCGACTTAGCAGGATAAAGATCTCTTGCGTGAGATCCTCCGCTTCTTGCGGATTGCCCAAGATTCTGAGAGATAGGCGATACACTAGCTCGCCATAGCGATCGTAAAAGATACCAAAAGCCTGACTGCTGCCAGCTCGCCAAGCCTGCAATACTTCCACATCAGTTTGCTCTGAGATTTTCATAGGATCATAGAAATATCGGTGGTAAGGGTTCTGCGATTTAATAAAGAACCAAATTTTTTGTGACGCGGCTTCGCCGCGTCACAAAAAATCGGTTCTTTATTCTTCTGCATGTCCCTAAGCGCAAGCTGTAATATACATACGCATCCTAAGCGAAAATGGATGAATTGAAAATCAGTAAGTAGGTGGGGCGCAAGATGCTACTCCTCCGAATCAGTAAACCTGTATCAAGAATCACAGCTTATGTTTTTGAATCATGCGATCGCCTCTCAGCTAGGTTGGCATCTCCCTGCGCCACTACTGGCAACTACCGCAGCAGAAAATTCACCAATCATCTTGTCTGGGGTATTGCTAACCCTTGTAATTATCTATATAGCTAGCAAAGTTGGTAGTGAAGTTGCCAAGCGCTTAGATCTCCCTCCTGTTTTAGGAGAACTCGTTGCTGGCGTGATCGTGGGCGTATCAGCTTTGCATCTAGTTATTTTCCCTGAAGGTGGATTCACAGGATCTGATTCACTGATCATGACTGCGCTACAAGCCCTGAATCAACTCACACCTGAAGCTGTTCAGAGCATATTTGATTCTCAAAGTGAGGTGATTTCGGTACTCGCAGAATTAGGCGTGATCATTCTTCTGTTTGAGATTGGCTTAGAGTCAGACCTTCGCCAACTCAAAGAGGTGGGTATTCAAGCAATTGTTGTCGCCTGTGTTGGTGTCGCGGTTCCCTTTGCCGCAGGTACGATCGGACTGATGTACTTTTTCCATGTGGCGGCGATTCCTGCAATTTTTGCTGGAGCTGCCCTGACTGCTACGAGTATTGGGATCACTTCCAAGGTTTTAGCAGAACTTGGTCAACTGAAATCGAAGGAAGGACAAATCATCGTCGGGGCAGCTGTCATCGATGATGTTTTAGGGATCATTGTTTTAGCAGTAGTCGCCAGCTTGGCAAAAAAAGGTGAAGTAGACATTACCAATGTGTTTTACCTGATCGTTAGCGCTGTTACTTTTTTGTTAGGCGCAATTCTCTTGGGCGGGCTTTTCAATAAAACCTTTGTGGCTTTGGTTGAGAAACTGCAAACTCGCGGCAATATCATTATTCCCGCCTTTATCTTTGCTTTCATCATGGCATTTATTGGTAATGCCATTCATCTAGAAGCGATCTTGGGTGCATTTGCAGCAGGGCTAGTATTAGATGAAAGCGATGCTCGTAATGAACTAGATGAATTAATTAAACCGATCGCTGATTTGATCGTCCCCATTTTCTTTGTCACCGTTGGCGCAAGGGCTGATTTGGGCGTGCTAAATCCTGCGATCCCCGAAAATCGCGCTGGTTTATTGATTGCAATTTTCCTAGTCTTAGTTGCGATCGCTGGAAAATTGGTCACAGGTTGGGCAGTCTTTGGAATACCTAATATCAATCGAGTTGCGATCGGTGTGGGCATGATCCCCCGTGGTGAGGTAGGTCTAGTATTTGCTGGCATTGGTTCCGCCAGTGGCGTACTCGACAAACCCTTAGAAGTCTCGATCATCATTATGGTTATTCTCACCACCTTCTTAGCCCCACCATTTCTGCGTGTTGCCTTTGGACAAACCAAAAACAATCCTGCCAATGGAATAAGTAGCTAGAAACAGAACCAAAAACTATGGCGCACGCGCAGCGTGCGCCATAGTTTTTGGGGTTTTATATTTAATTGCACTACTTAGCAATTAACCAAATTGTTTGTGACACGGTTTTGCCGCGACACAAACAATCGGTTTGTAGCTTTGTTGTTGCGGCTTAAATCAATTTTTGAAAGCGCGGCTTTGCCGCGCTTTCAAAAATTTCTCGTTAGCGTACAGCGCTATAATATGACAATTAGACGAAATCTCTCTAAGGCAATCCTTTCAAGATAGTAGGGACTGAAAGCATGGCAAGCAAACAAATTACGGAACGGATCACCCATCTCGATCCCCAAAAAGACTGTCAAGAAATTATGTTTTTGCTGACCTGCCATGTCTTCCCTTGGGATATTGAGCGTGCTCTTGAATTCGCACTTTTCCGTACCTATGCCATCCCTGCTATTTCTTCCCTAATAGTCAAGACTGGAGAATTTCAGAAGCGTCCTCGTAAACGCTATGACGACACCCAACTGATCTTGGCGGAGATTACCGAAAATGGCTATGACAGCGATCGCGGTAAGCAAGCTTTAAATCGCATGAATCAAATGCATGGACGATTTCCGATTAGTAATGATGACTTTCTCTATGTTCTCAGTACTCTGATTTATGAGCCGATTCGGTGGATCGACAAATATGGCTGGCGATCGCTAACACGCAATGAGCAACTGGCTTGTTTTTACTTCTATAGAGAAATGGGGCATCGAATGCATATTCGCGATATTCCTGAGAGTTATGACGAATTTGAGCAGTTTAACCGTAACTATGAGCAGCAAAACTTTGTACTCGCCTCTTCAAATCCTGTCATTGCTAAAGTTACAGTCAATTTATTTTTAAGTTTTTACTTACCCCGTTTATTTTGGTCACTAGGTAAACCATTGCTTTATGCTGCCATTGACAATCATTTACTAGAGGTGCTCGATCTCCCATCTCCTCCCAAATTTCTCAGGGAGAGCATCACAGGTTTATTGAAATTGAGAGGTAAATTCGCAGGATGGTTGCAGGAGCCAAGTAAACCGATTTTGCTCACAGCCCGCAAGCGCCCAACCTATCCCCAAGGTTACAAACTTGAAGAATTAGGAACCTTTACCCATGCCAAGAGGAGTAACTAGACAGAATGCGAATTGTGTTAGTAGAGACGGCGGGGGCGCGGAACCTTGGCTCAGTGGCAAGGGTGATGAAAAACTTTGGACTGTCAGAATTGTGGCTAGTTAACCCTCAATGCGATCGCCTCAGTGATGAAGCGATCCATATGGCAGTCCATGCCCGTGAAATTTTAGAAAACGCCATAATTGTAGAGAGTTTACCTGAAGCACTGATGGGTTGCCAGAGAGCGATCGCTACCGCAGGTCGCATCGATAAGGGAGACATGAAAGTAACTAGTCCTCCTCAAGGCTTGAGTTGGTTATCACAGGTTGCGACTAGTGCGATCGTCTTTGGTGCAGAGGATCGTGGCTTGAGCAATGCCGAAATTCAACATTGTCAACAGGTGCTGCGAATCCCTGTCAATCCCGACTATCCATCGCTAAATTTAGCCCAAGCCGTGGGGGTTTGTTGCTATCAATGGCAACTACTGCGAGACGATCCCAAAAGTCACGAAAATTTGACTAGCCAAATCGCGCAAGATTTGCTAAAGTCAGCACCCATAGACCTTGCACCCCGCGAGGATATAGAAGCTTGCTACCAGCAACTTGAAGCAGTACTGCTAAAGATCGGCTATGTTTATCCACATACCGCCGCTCATCGGTTGCGAAAGTTTCGGAATATCTTCGATCGCGCTAATCTGAGTCCATCAGAGGTTGCCATGCTGCGGGGGATTTTACGTCAAATAAATTGGGCCACGGCTCATCTTGATTAAATTTTTCAGGAATCTACACTGTAAATTCTTGAAATCAACCAGAGACATTCTTGAATCGGAGTTACAAATAGCAGTGGAACCAAGAAACTTTTCATCGCCTGACGCTAACGAAAAAAGCCGAGAAGCGCGTCTAAATAAGTTGCGTGAGCGTCGCGCCAAGGCTGTGACAAGCAATAGTGAAGCCTCTGCCCGCCCCGTCATTGGTGGTGACTCCCGACCACGCTTGGTAAGAGAAGCGGCGCGATCGCCTGAGCCAATCATTGATCCTCGCTTTGACAATCGTAGTTTTGATCATAGAGTTTCTGAGGGCAAGGTCAAACCATTACCCAATCGCCAAGGCAGAATTGAAGCACGTCCTGAACAGAGACCAGAAAATCGCCCTGATAGTCGCACCACAGACTTAAGAACTCGCAAAAAAAATCCCAATCGTCCAATTCCCATCAAATCGCCTGCCAAATCCTTAGGATGGCAAGCCCTTCGTTTAGCGATCGCTGGTGTTGGGTTGAGTGTGATCGCAGGTACAGCCCTCTCCTTTTGGCAAAATCAGCAGTTAAGCCGCGCTAAGGCAGCAGTTCCTGAAGTTAGCACTAAGGAAGAAGCAAATAAATCTACCCAAGAGATTGTACCTCTGAGCCTCAAGACAGAAGCAACACCACTGGTGAGCAAGATCAAGGAATTAGCCGCCAAAGAAAAGGATCTATCCATGCAAATGATGGTGGTAGATCTCGACTCTGGCGCATATGTGCAGATTGGTGCAAATCAAGTGATTGCTGCGGCAAGTACGATCAAAACTCCGCTTCTAGTTGCTTTTTTCCAAGATGTGGATGCTGGCAAAATCAAGCTCGATGAGCAACTAGATCTGACCGATGATGTCAAGGTCGGAGAAGCAGGCGATTTTCAGTTTTTACCAATAGGTACAAAAATCTCAGCTTTAGAAACAGCAACTCAAATGATCATGATCAGTGACAATACTGCCACCAACATGATTATCAAGAGATTGGGAGGTAATGCGGCGGTCAATCAACGGTTCAAATCTTGGGGATTAAATAATGTCGTTGTCAACAACAAACTCCCCGATCTTGAGGGAACAAATACCATTAGCACCCAAGACATGGTGACATTGCTCGCGATGTTGGATAAAGGTAAGTTACTTGAGCCACGCAGCCGCGATCGCTTTATGGACATCATGCGCCGTCCTGTTACTAATACCCTATTACCCAAGGGAATTGGCGAAGAGGCAAGAATCATCCATAAAACTGGTGATATTCGCTCAGCCGTTGGTGATGCAGGGATTGTCGATATGCCCAATGGTAAACGCTATGCGATCGCCGTCATGGTTAAGCGTCCTGATAACGATCAACGCGCTAATGAGTTAATTCGTCAAATCTCACGGGCAACCTACGACTATTTCCTCTCTGGTGGTAAATTGCCTGCAAACAATAACAATCCTGCAATTTCCCCCGATTCACCCAATGCAGCAAATTCCAATAGCTCTAGTACTTCTAACAATCCGACTAATAGTTCTACCAATTCCACCAATTCCTCAAACCCTAGCAATGGGGCAACGAGTGTAATTGAAAATATTCAATTACCTCTACCCAATGCAAATCCCAACGTATCCCCATCTCCTAGTGCTTCACCAAGCACGCCATAAAAAAAGCCCCGCAAAGCGGGGCTTTTTTTAACGTGAGTTCGATAACGCCATTTGCGCGGCGCAAAGCGCCACGCAAATGGCGGAAAATGGTAAAAATCGCTAGGCGATTTTTACCATTTTCCGCCTTCGTCGAACTGACGTTTTTTTATAACTTTTTGCCGTGATCTCGAGGTTGCGAAATATCGGCAGCTTTAGGTTCAGCAATGGTCGAGGTGCGATCGCTACTAATACTATTGTGGGGCAAGGGCTGATTGGCGATCGCCGCTTCGATATTCGCTGCCATAATTTCGCGGGGGATGGCTCCCGTCGTATCACCGATCGCCTGATTAGCGCGATCTAAAAAAATAAATCTGGGAATCCCATCAACACGGTACTTAGTCACCTCTGGCAACCATTTAGTATTGTCCACATTCAGCATCACAAAATTCATGCGATCGCTATATTCCTTCTCGAGGGACAAATTATCCGCCGCCATCGACTGACAACTGCTACACCAATCCGCATAAAACTCAATCGTGGTGGGTTTGTCATTGGCGATCGCTTCATCAATAGGAATTGCGGCGGCGGCAACTGCATCCAGTGAGGTACTACTTTGCTGCGCCTGAAACCCAAAGAATAGAGCCGTAGTCAGAATAATTGCCGCGATCGCCACTAATAAATTGCGTAACTGATTAGATGTAGGACTAGTTGGATTCTCTGAATTCATAACACTTAAGGAAAAGTAAGGAAAAGACTATTTCCATTATGCCGAGCAAGGTTTGCACTATGCTATAGCAATTCTAAAAAACAACAGATATAGCTATCATCACTTGCATCCCCCCCCCGCAGACGAGTAGCAGTGCTTTGCGCCGCCACTCGTCTTCAGAGGTGATTCCTAACAAGACTAGCTGCAACTATCTAAAAACTGTAATTACGCAATTAACCTATGAGTAATTCTGAGAAATCCTTTGATGCCTCACCCTATGACCTCACACAAGCCAAACTAACTTTTGGTGAAAAACTTGCCTATGGTGCAGGTGATCTAGGTACTTCCATCACCACCAACCTGCTCTCATTCTTTCTTTTATTCTTTTTTACCAATGTCGCAGGACTTGATCCAGCTCTCGCAGGACTAGTCCTATTAATCGGCAAAATCTTTGATGCGATTAATGATCCGATTATCGGGGTCCTCAGCGATCGCACTAAGTCCAAAATGGGCAGACGGCTGCCTTGGATGATTTATTCGGCAATTCCCTTTGGGCTGACATTCCTAGCGCAATGGTTAGTGCCTAGTACTGACAAAACGGTTCTTTTTTGGTATTACGCGATTATCGGTATCATCTTTAATACCTTCTTCACGGCAGTTAACCTTCCCTATACCGCACTCACCCCTGAGATTACTCAAGACTATAACGAACGGACTAGTCTGAATACTTTCCGTTTTACCTTCTCCATTGGCGGCAGTATTCTCTCTCTCATTATTGCCCAAATCATCTTTGCCTTTTTCAAAGATCCTGCGCGGCAAACTGGTAGTTGTAATACAGGTGGAATGCAATATATTGTGCTAGGTGCAGTCTGTGCGATTATTTCTAGCATTTCAATTTATTGGTGTGTTTTAGGCATTAAAAGGAGAGCGATCGCTAGCGATCGTCACCGACTCCATAACGAATCTCTAGATGCGCATAACGAAGAATTAAGCTTTGGAGAACAGTTAAAAATAGTTTTCAACAATCGTCCATTTCTATTTGTAATTGGAATTTACTTCTGTTCTTGGCTAGCTCTGCAAATCACTGCTTCGATCATTCCCTATTTCGTTGTCAATTGGATGAAGATGCAGGAGAGTGATTTTATCCTTGTCACGATCGCCGTTCAAGGTACTGCCCTCATTATGCTGTCTGTATGGAGTGCGATTAGTAAAAGATTCGGAAAAAAAGCTGCCTATTTCATGGGGTCTGGCATTTGGATTATTGCTCAGGCAGGATTATTCTTCTTGCAAGAAGGACAAGTGGTATTGCTCTATATATTAGCAATTATGGCGGGTGCTGGAGTTTCTACAGCTTATCTCATCCCTTGGTCAATGATTCCCGATGTCACCGATCTGGATGAACTAGAAACAGGGCAACGTCGTGAAGGTATTTTCTATGCCTTCATGGTGCTATTACAAAAATTTGGTCTCGCGCTTGGTTTGTTCTTGCTAGGACTCGGTTTGTCTTGGGCAAAGTTTAAGGAAAGTGTTCCTTGTCAACCTTTACCTGTACAGCCAGATTCTGCTTTGTTTGCGATCAGAGTAGCGATCGGTCCCTTACCAACGATCGCCTTAATTATTGGTTTAGGACTAGCCTACTTCTATCCCATTACTCGCGAAGTCCATACCGAGATATTAATGCGTCTTGCAGACAGAAGAAGACAACGAAGTGAGTAGATTACAAGCACCCAATGGGTGCTTGTAATCTAAACTGATTCAAAGAATCATGAAGTAGTCAACCAATTTTTTGTGACTTAACTTATAGTTAATCAATCATGCCATGATATAAGACTATGAGTTTTTAATTCCAGTGTCTAACACTTTAGATTGGATAAATGATAAAAGTCCCATCACCATCGCCGCTCATACATATGTAACCCAAGCCATAGGTCTTATGAGTCAGACACAATCAAGCTGTGTCTTAGCAATGGAGGGGGAAACGCTATTGGGAATACTTACAGAACAAGATATTGTTCAGCTTTGTGCTGCGGGGAGAAATTTAGGGGAAATAAAAGTTGTTGAGGTAATGCAAAGCTCGCCTATTACAATTGGGCGATCGCAATGTCAGCATACCGATGAAATCATCGCTCTATTTCATCGGCATCAGCTTAAGTATTTGCCTGTATTAGATAACAAAGGATTTCCAGTTGGGCTAATTACGTCGGAAAAACTACTCAAAGCGATCGCTCAAGAATCTCTGCGCCGCCAATTATCGGAACAAAAAAATCAAAGACTTCATGAGAAAATCATCTCTAAAATTATCCAAAAAAATCGCGAATTACGTCAAACAGAACAAAGGTTTTCCTTTGCTCTGCAAAATGCGCCCATAGTTGTTTTTAATCAAGATCGAGATTTACGTTACACATGGATCTATAACCCTGCATTAGGCTATAAGGCGAATGAGGTCATCGGCAAACTGGATAGCGACATCATGCCATCTGCCGAAACAGCCCGCCAACTCACGGAAATTAAACAAAGGGTTTTAGACACAGGCATCATGGAACGCCATGAAGTGGCTATTCCTACAGATCAGGTGACGCACTACTACGATATGACCGTAGAGCCATTACACAGTAAATCGGGAGAAGTTATAGGCGTTAGTTGTGCAGCCCTAGATATTACTAGTATCAAGCAAGTTCAAGTCAAACTTCAGGAGAGCCAATATTTCACCCAACGCATTGTTGATATCTCCCCTGATATCGTCTATATCTATGACTTGCTAGAGAAATGTAATATTTATGTTAACAGTGCGATAACTTCTGTCCTTGGCTACTCTTCAGAAGAAATTCAGTCTATGGGAGCGAACCTTTTTGAGAGGCTCATCCATCCCGATGATTTGAGCAAAGTCATAGAGTCCCAAAAGCAATTTGATACTGCCAAGGATGGCAGTATTATTGAAATAGAATATCGGGCGCTACATGCCAATGGCGAATGGCGATGGCTTTATGATCGCTCTTCCATATTTGCAAGGGATGTCGATGGCAGAGTTAAGCAAACCGTGGGAAATGCTCAAGACATTACTAAGCGAAAACTAGCTGAACAAAGACTTAAAGAGATCGAGAGGCAACAGCGCACGATTCTCGAACATTTGCCCGTCGGTGTAATTATTACCGAGGGCGTTGAGCAAAAAATGCGCTATTACAACCCCTACTTTAAGCAGTTGTTTGGCTATTCCTTCTCGGAAGTCTCGACGTTTGAGAAGTGGTTGCCCCTTGCCTATCCTGATCCAGAATATCGCGAATGGGTAGCGACAACTATTAATCAGAAATTAGCTGAAGCGATTAGAGAACATAGAGACCCCGAACCGATAGAATCAAGAATTACCGCCAAGAATGGCAGTATCAAACATGTCAATGTATATTGCACAATCATTGACGAATCGTACTTTATCACTTTTGTCGATCTGACTAATCACTATCAAACTGCGATCGCCTTACAAGAGAGCGAACAACATTTACAAACCATTGTCAGCCAAAGCTCTGATGGAATTGTAATTCTCAACCAACAGGGACGGATTATCTTTGCGAATCCTGCTGCCGAAAAAATCTTTAACCTCCATATCGGTGAACTCAAGGATGTAGAGCTAGGGATTCCGATTACAATAGATCGCCCCTTTGAGATGGACTTCTTAACTAATAAAGGGAAAATCAAAATAGCAGAAGTACTGGTTACTCAGATCGAATGGGATCAACAGATGTCGTATCTGACTTCCATTCGTGATATTACCGATCGCAAACAAGTAGAGGAGCAGTTATTACTTGCTAACACCGAATTAATTCGGGCAACTCGTTTAAAGGATGAATTTCTCGCCAATATGAGCCATGAGTTACGAACTCCACTCAATGCAATTTTGGGAATGGCAGAAAGTTTGCAAGATGAAATTTTAGGCGAACTAAACGATCGTCAGAAAAAATCGATCGCCACCATTGAACGCAGTGGCTATCATCTTTTAGAGTTAATTAATGACATTCTCGATCTTGCCAAAATTGAAGCAGGCAAACTAGAACTACATACTCAAAATAATTCTGTACAATCCATTTGTCATGATAGTCTCACCTTTGTCAAACAAATTGCCCTCAAGAAAAATGTCCAGTTGATCACGCAAATTCCCTCTACCCCTCTTTCTATTTGCGTCGATGAACTTCGCATTCGTCAAGCCTTAATTAATCTCCTTACCAATGCCGTTAAATTTACGCCCGATGGAGGCAGTGTTACTTTAGCAGTAACCACCATTCATCATATAGAGAATCTAGATGAAACACCTCAAGATTTTATCGATTTCTCTGTGATTGATACAGGTATTGGTATTGATCAAAAAGATATGGGCAAACTATTTCAAACCTTCGTGCAGATTGATAGTGATTTAAACCGTAAATATACGGGTACTGGTTTAGGCTTAGCCCTAGTCAAGCGTATTTCCGAATTACATCATGGCAAAGTCATGCTTGAAAGCAAGATCAATGAGGGTAGTAAATTTACGATTCGCTTACCCTATGATCAGAATCAAAATGATCTATTACAGAGTTCTTTATTAGAAGCACAATCGGCAACATTGACACCACCATTACCATTAACGCCAACAGAGCTACCAACCTCTCAATTAATCCTGATCGTTGATGATAATGAGGCAAATATTTCCAGCATGTGGGACTATCTAAAAAGCCGAGGATATCGCTTGATTGCTGCAAAAGATGGAGAAGCCGCAGTAGGTTTAGCCAATAGTGAAAAGCCCAATCTAATTTTGATGGATATTCAAATGCCAAAGATGGATGGACTAGAAGCAATTAGAATCATTCGTACTAATCCAGATTTAATTTCTACACCGATCATTGCACTAACCGCTTTGGCAATGTCGGGCGATCGCGAAAGGTGTTTGCAAGTAGGGGCTAACGAGTACTTGACTAAACCCGTCAAGTTAAAACATCTTTCTGAAACTATACAGAAACTATTGAGTAGCTAAAACCAGAGCATTGGGTCACTCGCGTAGCGAGTGACCCAATGCTCTGGTTTGCTGGACTATTTAGCCTAAAAACGAGGCTGTATCTCTGCTGCACAAAACCTAATACAAATAACTCTTGGTTCCACTACTCACAAAGAGTTAAACTCTGTAGTTATCTCTACCTAAATCCCATAAAATTACTGCCGCAAATTTTGCCCTATGCCCAACCGTCTCGCGCGATCGCAAAGTCTCTACCTCCGCAAACACGCTGACAACCCGATCGATTGGTATCCTTGGGGCAACGAAGCATTAGAGAAAGCCAAAGCCGAAAATAAACCGATCTTTTTGTCCGTTGGCTACTCCAGTTGCCATTGGTGTACGGTGATGGAGCATGAGGCTTTTTCGGATACGGTGATTGCTGACTATATGAACGATCACTTTGTGGCGATCAAAGTAGATCGCGAAGAGCGTCCCGATCTGGACAGCATCTATATGCAGGCAGTACAGATCATGGGCGAAAGCGGCGGCTGGCCCCTAAATTTATTTCTTGCCCCCGATGATTTAGTTCCCTTTTATGGTGGGACATACTTCCCCATTGAGCCACGCTATGGCAGACCAGGATTCCTGCGCGTGCTGCAATCAATTTGCGAAATCTATTACGAGCGCTATCAAGATATTCAAGATTATAAAGATCAAATTGTACGCAACCTGCACCAAGTCAATAAGCTAATTCCTGTGCCGATTATTAATGATGAGGTTTTAGCCAATGGAATTGCGAAATGTGCGGAAGTCGTCACCAATCGCGATTATGGAACCTGTTTCCCGATGATTCCCTATGCAAATTTGCTATTAAGAGCCAGTCGATTTGAAGCAAATAATGCTGAATCTAGCACAAACATGCTCCAAGACAAGGCTCAGCAACGAGGGATAGATTTAGCTCTAGGTGGCATCTTTGATCATGTCGCAGGGGGATGGCATCGCTACACTGTTGACCATACTTGGACAGTCCCGCATTTTGAGAAGATGCTCTATGACAATGGCTTGATCATGGAATATCTAGCAAATCTCTGGCTATCGGGATTAAAAGAACCTGCGATCGCTAGAGCCTGTGCAATAACTGCCACTTGGCTCCAGCGTGAGATGCTAGCTGAGGAAGGATGCTTCTATGCTTCCCAAGATGCTGATAGTGAAGGCAGAGAAGGCAAGTTCTGGGTATGGAGTTTTGCAGAACTCAAGAAGATTTTTAGTAATACGGAACTTGACCTGTTAATTAAGGAATTTACGATTTCGGTCAATGGCAACTTTGAAGAAACCAATGTCTTACAGCGCAAGAAGCTAGGAGAACTTTCGCCAGAGACTGAAGCCTGTTTACTAAAGTTATTCTGCCGTCGCTATGGCGAATATTCCCGCCCAACCGATGCTTTTCCTGTTGCGCGTAGTCAGGACGATATTCGCGAAATTGATTGGGAAGGGCGCGTACCACCCATTACCGACACCAAGGCGATTACTGCTTGGAATGCGTTAATGATTTCAGGTTTAGCGACTGCTTATCGCGCTTTCCAAAAGCCTATCTATAAACAACTAGCAGTGAATGCGGCAAAATTCATTCTCGAACATCAATGGATAGAAGGGCATCTCCAAAGAATTAATTATGAAGGTCAAGCCGCAGTTCCTGCTCAGTCAGAGGACTATGCTTTCTTGATTAAGGCAATGCTA
This sequence comes from Pseudanabaena sp. Chao 1811, assembly GCF_027942295.1. Lineage (NCBI taxonomy): Bacteria > Bacillati > Cyanobacteriota > Cyanophyceae > Pseudanabaenales > Pseudanabaenaceae > Pseudanabaena > Pseudanabaena sp. Chao 1811. The sequence goes on along the minus strand of NZ_CP101416.1, from coordinate 1,990,320 downwards.
GATTTGCACCAAGCTATTCCCGAAGAAGCTGATTTCTATTTACAACAGGCGATCGCTATCCAAGCAGAATTTGATCGCGATTTTTGGGATGCCCTTTCGGGTGGCTATTTCAACACTACTAGCGAGTCTAGTCAACATTTACTCTTGCGAGAACGTAATTATCAAGACAATGCCACTCCTTCCCCCAATGGCATTGCGATCGCTAATTTAGTGCGCCTTGCTAGCGTTACCGAAAAATTAGAATATTTAGATCGCGCTGAGTTAGCCCTCAAACGCTTCGGTCTAGTGATTGCCAATAGTCCTGTGGCTTGCCCAAGTTTGTTAGCCGCCTTTGACTGGTTCCGCAACCATACCCTTGTGCGGACAAATCCTGCTCAATATGCCTATCTCAATCAGCAATATTTACCCTCAGTGATGTTACGCATCGATCAACATTTACCCAATCCCGATGCGATCGCGATGGTATGTCAGGGCTTTGCTTGCCTAGAACCTGCAATGACTCAAGAAATCTGCGATCGGCAGTTATTCAGAAGTACGACTAGAGTTAAATAACCAAATTTTAAAAGCCCCAAAGTAAAAGCCTTGCTAAGAAAGGCTTTTACTTTGGGGCTTTTAGAGAGGGTTTGCGTAGCAAACCCTCTCTAAAAGCCCATTTCAAATTATCTACATAAAACCCAAAAAAGTGGCGGCGCGGTGCGCCGCCACTTTTTTGGGTTTTATGTCCTAAGCAAAACTTATATTGCTAGACATGTAAAGGTTGTAGCTAGCTATATACAAAACAATACAAATGTTAATATTCATCAATTTTGCCCCGATCGCTATAATGGCAATGCTAACATCCAAAATAGTTAAAACTTGAGTAAATAGAGCTTTAGGAGCGCATTTTGACATTACGAGTTGCTGTTGTAGGCGGCGGACCTGCGGGTTCTTGTGCGGCTGAAACACTTGCCAAAGCAGGTATTGAGACCTATTTATTTGAACGGAAGCTGGACAACGCCAAACCCTGCGGCGGAGCAATTCCCTTATGTATGGTTTCCGAGTTTGAATTGCCTCCAGAAATTATCGATCGCCGCGTTCGCAATATGAAAATGATCTCCCCCAGCAATGTGGAGGTAGACATTAAATTAGACAATCCCGATGAATATATCGGTATGTGTCGCCGCGAAGTTTTAGATGCATTTTTACGCAATCGTGCGGCTGACCTTGGCGCAAAGCTAATTAATGGTCGCGTACTGGATATCAAAATCAACAACAATGGTAATCAGCCCTATGTAATCACCTACTCAGACTTTGCTGAGGGTGGTAACGAAGGCGTAATGCGTACCCTTGAGATCGATATAATTATTGGCGCTGATGGTGCTAACTCCGTAGTTGCTAAAGCAATGGATGCTGGTGACTACAACTATGCGATCGCTTTCCAAGAGCGTATCCGCATCCCCGAAGACAAGATGGAATATTACAAAGATCTTGCAGAAATGTATGTTGGCGATGATGTATCGCCTGATTTCTACGCATGGGTCTTCCCCAAATACGATCACGTGGCAGTTGGTACTGGCACAATGCACAAAAACCAACGCCTGATCAAGCAATTGCAAGCGGGTATTCGTGCCCGTGCTTTACCTCGCATCGAAGGTGGCGAAGTAATTAAGGTCGAAGCCCACCCCATTCCTGAGCATCCCCGTCCTCGCCGTGTAGTCGGTCGGATCGCCCTCGTTGGTGATGCGGCAGGCTATGTCACCAAGTCCAGTGGCGAAGGTATTTACTTTGCTGCGAAGTCTGGTCGGATGTGCGCTGAAGCGATCGTTGAGTTTGCCGAAGCAGGTAAGCGTATTCCTACCGAAGCTGATCTCAAGGTTTACATCAAGCGTTGGGACAAGCAGTATGGCTTGACCTATAAGGTTCTAGACATTCTCCAGAATGTGTTTTATGCCACCAACGCCACCCGTGAAGCCTTTGTGGAAATGTGTGCCGATAAGGATGTGCAAAAGCTCACCTTTGACAGCTATCTCTACAAAACCGTTGTCCCCGCTAATCCTTTCACCCAGTTGAAGATTACATTAAAGACAATTGGCAGCTTGTTTAGAGGCAATGCCTTAGCCCCCTAACTAAAAAAGGAGCGCGTAACGCGCTCCTTTTTTATGACATTACAATAGATCTTGTTTGACCAAATCACCCCTATGCCATTTAGCAATTTCAAAAGTCTGGGAGCAACAGTCAAAGAATTGCAGGTGATCTATACCGAAGCAAACTTTATCACGCAATCCGCTTTTCCTGTATCTGAATACTTTCAGCAAGACCTAGAATATGTAATGCGGGAAGGGGTGGTGAATAATTCAGAATTTGCGATCTGTGAAAACTTAATTTATCCAATCCTCAAAGAGATTTGGAAAGCCTATAGCAGCAAGTTCACGCTCTGGAGTCATCAGTTATTAACCTGCGACGATCCTCTATCAGGTTATCCTGAGTATGTTCTCGCTAGGCGATCGCCTCTAGGTAAAGTCGTATTTGATAAACCCTATTTGCTAATCGTGGAGGCAAAACAGGATAATTTTGATTGGGGATGGGGGCAGTGTTTAGCCGAGATGGTGGCGGCGCAAAGATTAAATGGCGAATTAGCCGATAAATCAGCGATCGCTATATTTGGCATTGTCTCTAATGGTATCAATTGGGAATTTGGTAAATTGGAAGGAAACAAATTTACCCATCACCCTGCTCCCTACAGTATTTTTGAGTTAAAAAGTTTATTTGCTGTCGTTAATTATCTTTTTCAGCAAAGCGAGATTCAGTTGACAGCTTATCAAGAAGTAAATGTTCCACTTTTTAACTAACTTGCTAAGGCAAGATTACGCGCGTTAAAAATTTGGTTAGATTGCAAAGGAGCAACCCAAGATTTAGGAATAGCAACAATATGAATGGACTCATCTAATGCGTTGAACACTTCCAAAATACAGCCTTCTTATTGAGGAGTGTGAGGATGCGGTACAAAGTCGATACAGACTGCAATATTTGTCATTTTTGGGAAACTACTGAAGTTGATGTAGTTTGTTGTTTGTAGCAAAGAAATTCTGTGAAGTCTTTAACTTGCAGAATCGATTCTTCTGGAAGTAGTTCTAGTAATGCTAAAAGTTGTTGCTTTACTTTCTGTTTATTGCTTTGTTGATGAGCATTTATTGGATTTATTTGGTGAGGATAGAGCGTTTCTACATCTAGGGTGTCGCGAAATGCTTCGGGATCGTCTTGGGATGTATCTATTAAATCGCCTTCAGGTGTTAGTTTTAGCCATCCACCAAATAGTTCGACTAGGTAGGCTTCACCATCTTTAAATATTTCCACGATCGCACCATCAGTTCCTTGTGGGGCAATTCCACCAGAGTGAAGCTGAATGTCTTGATTTAAGGTAACGGAATCAAACATTTGAAACTTACTCATTTTTTTGCCTCCTGCTACGTTGTGGTACTGCTGTTACAAATCTAGCAATGTTTTCGCCTTTCAGCGCAATCCAAGCGGTGAGGATTTCCCTTGATTGCTCATGCTGATCGGTTAACGAAACAATTGCTGTATATACTTAGACAGGATGTAGACTTTATTTTTTGAAAGGGTAAAAATGGAAAAAACAGTAGCTTTTCTCCAAGATGATCCGAATAACATTTAGCAAAGAAGAAATGGATGCCCTACATCACGAAAGATTCCATCACCCGCATCCGCGAGTACAGCGAAAAATGGAAGCACTATACCTAAAAAGCCAGAAATACGCGCACAAGGAAATCACGAAACTACTAAGAATCACTGAACCGACATTGTTGAGTTATTTACGAGATTATAAAGAAGGTGGGATAACCAAACTCAAAGAACTGACCTTTAATCGTCCCCAGAGTGAACTCAAACAGCATCAGGAAAGTTTAGAGATATATTTTCGAGAACATCCACCCAAAACTCTGGCTCATGCAGCAGCAACAATTGCCGAGTTGACAGGAATTGTTCGTAGTCGAGAACAGGTGCGTCATTTTTTGAAATCGATGGGAATGAGTTGTCGTCGAGTGGGGCTAATACCTGCTAAGGCTGACCCAGCAGCACAAGAGGAATTTCTAAAAAAAAACTAGAACCACGCTTAGAGGAAGCTAAATCTGGTCAAAGAGCCGTTTTCTTTGTCGATGCGGCACATTTTGTCCTCGGTGCTTATTTAGGCTTTTTGTGGTGTTTTGAACGCTTGTTTGTCAAAACTGGGACAGGAAGGCAAAGGTTTAATGTCCTGGGTGCGCTTAATGCTGTTACTCATGAACTAGTTATCGTGACTAATGACACTTATATCAATGCTCAATCCATCTGTGACTTACTTTATAAACTTGCGGCTCTGGGCTTGACTATACCCATTACTCTTGTCTTGGACAATGCTCGTTACCAAAAGTGTGCTTTAGTTTTTGAGTTGGCTCAGTCATTAAACATCGAACTTCTATATTTGACTACTTACTCCCCAAACTTGAACTTGATTGAGCGCCTTTGGAAATTTGTCAAAAAGCAATGTCTCTACTCGGTCTATTATCCTGATTTTTCTTCTTTCAAATTCGCTATTTCTTCTTGCCTTTCACAATCCCACACTACTCATAAAACAGCTTTGGATTCTTTATTGACTTTACGCTTTCAGTCTTTTAAAAATGTTAAGTCTATTCCCTGTTAAGGTATATCTATCTCCATAAACATCTTGACACTGAAATACTAGGTCTGGTGGTGTAACTTTTTGCAAAATTGTGTCACGGATCGATTCGGCGCTGTCATATCCCATTACGCTTTGCCAAAATCGACTTTTATCGCCGCCTTTACCTTGTTCACCGCTATAGCTAAGCAGATATTGTGCTTTGGCAAGTGGGAATTCGAGGCGATCGATCATGGTTAGGGGGAAAAGTTTATTTTGGTGGCAATTCTAGCAAAAGTATAAGCGATAAGCGTAGGGGCATAGCATTCCCGCAGAGATTTATACGTTTACTGGTTGCCTTGATTTGGGAATGCTATGCCCTCAACCTGTAACCGCAGGGACAATTTATCTGTGAAAGCGGAGAGGGTTTAGCATTTGCGGATCAAGATTGTGGTGATAATTTATAAATTGTGGCGCAAATGCTAAACCCCTACAATTGTTTTCTCAATTCCTATTTCCGTGAAATCCCTTAATCCGTTTAATCTGTGTTCAAGATTTGATCGCCAAAGGCGAAATGGGGGAATACAAAGGGAAAGAGGGTAAGAGGGTAGCTGAAGTCCTCACGAAAAAGAAGCGAGAAGTAGACGAAAACCAATAAAATAGGTCTGATTACGCGCGTCGAAACTTAAGCGAAGGGCAGCACGACAGTCAAAACAGCTCCAAGAACCGCCGCGAAGCTGGCGAAGATGAAGAGCACCCACACACGAGACCCTTCCAAGCCAAGGTTCGTTAGCATTCCTTTTTAAGTCCATTACACCCCAAGGTTCGTTACCATTATTTTTTAAGCGATCGGGCTTGCATTGATAGCTATTGTGCCAGTCATCTAAGCACCATTCCCGAATATTACCACTCATATCGTAAATACCAAGCTCATTGGCTTTTTTCTGACCCACAGGATGGGTTTCACGACCAGAGTTTTCGCGATACCATGCGACATCACTCAAATTATTACTCCCCGCATATTTATAGCCTTTGCTTTGATTGCCACCTCTCGCCGCATATTCCCATTCCGCTTCCGTCGGCAATCTGACTTTCTGTCCAGACTTTTGCGATAGTTTCTCACAGAACGAGATCGCATCATGCCAACTGACTTGTTCTACAGGGTTCTGAGCACCTTTGAAGTGTGAGGGATTATTTCCCATCACCGCTTGATATTGCGCCTGTGTTACAGCATATTTCCCAATGAGAAACTCACGTAAATTCACCCGATGAACGGGTTTTTCACCAGCATGTCGATTACTTCCCATCTTAAAACTCCCACCCGCCACTTTCACTAGTTCCAACTTCACGCCATTTCCACAATCCAAAATCGAAGAATTACTCGAAGTTGATACAGGAGTCTGTGACGGTTGCGAAAATAATCCTGAGAAGAAGCTCGGTTTGGGTGCTTGGGGTGTGGCTACTGATGGAACTGGTGGCGAAGAAATTGGCGTAGATATTGCTGGAGGTTTTTTGGGAGGATTGAGATCTTGCAAGATTTCTTCAATCGTCTGATATCTGCTTGGCAATGGCTCGATCATCTTATCTAAAACACGCCCCAAATTATTGCTAACTAATATTCCATTAAGAAACTGTCGCCATACCCACTTATTTTCTGAATCACTAAACAAATCAAATGGAGGGATTTGAGTTAATAGATAAAGACAAGTCATCCCCAAAGAGTAAATATCACTGGCATAAACAGGCTTCCTTCTTGCTTGTTCAGGAGCCGTATATTCTGGACTACCGATTATTGTCGCTGTTCTTTGCAACGAAGTCTGTGTCGCCACCTTCGCCGCCCCAAAATCCACCAAAACCAACTTGCCATCCGATCGCCTTCTAATAATATTGTCTGGCTTAATATCGCGATGAATCACATTACCCGCATGGATAAACTGCAACACAGGCAACAGATCCAGCAATAAATCCTTAATTTTTGCCTCACTAAACCGCCCCGATCGCTTTAACTCCTGTAATAGATTCTCACCATCGATAAACTCCTGTACCAAATATTGCCGCCCATCCTGCTCACAATGGGCTAATAATTCAGGAATTTGATTATGCTTACCCAAATCATCTAAACGCACTGCCTCCTGTTCAAACAATCTTTGCGCCTCTCGCAAAGTCGCAGGATCCTCATAAATAAATTGCTTAATCACACAACGGGGCTGCGATGGCTTGCCCTCATCCTGAGTCAAGAAAGTCTTACCAAAACCACCCTGTCCAATTACTTTCAAAGCGCGGTAACGCTCTTGAATTTGTAACTTAGCGCCGCATTGGGTGCAGAATTTTGTGGTTAAAGGGTTAGCGCGATCGCAAGCAAGACAGAGGCAATTACTCATGCTAGGCAAATCTTAGAAAATTTAGCTTTGATGATCTATTTATAGCCTAATGTGAGTAAATCCTAGTAATACGATGATTTTATAGGTGATGTTGGGCGATCGCACCGTAAATGCAGTGATTGGCAATAATGCATTAACCAAAACAAAAAGCACAGCCCTAGGGCTGTGCTTTTTGTTTTTTCTGTTTTTTATTTATTTGCTTGACCTTCTTCACGGCTGGCTGTTTGGATATACAGGGTCAGCAAGAAGACGGTAGGTACAAATACTGCTAGGACAGTAGCTAGAAGACCAAGAAAATTAGTTTCCATAAATTTGAGTTTGAGGGCTGATTTTAAATATTTTAATGACTATTAATATATTAGGCTCAAAGATTACTTACTGTTGCCAAAACAATTATAGAAGTTCACGGGAGAAAATAGAGATAGCACGAAGTAGTATCTCTATTTTCGGAGATCTACGCTTCCCAGAGCTTGCTGATATTTTTTTCGAGGCGCTCCTCAGCTTCGGCAAATACCTGTGCGGAGTTATCAAGCATCTCGCCTGCGTGGAGTTCGAGGAGCTTGGTGGACAGGGCAATGCGATCGCGAGATTCATCAATATCGACAATTACCGCTTTAATGATGTCATTGATTTGAAAGACGCGGGTGGGATCACTCACAGGCTTTTGGCTCATTTCCTTGACATGCAGCAAGCCAGATACACCAGCAAACTCCACAAATGCGCCAAAAGGACGAATATTGCTTACCTTGCCACTAATTAGCTGTCCTTTCGCGAGTTGTCCGATCGCGGCAAGTTTAGCAGCTTGACGGTTTGATAGTACTAGCTTTTTACGAGTTTCATCAGCATCTAGCACCATTACAGGGATCTTTTTGCCAACTAGCTTAGCCAGATCCGTAGCATCAGTAAGGTGCGATCGCGGTACAAAACCACGCAAACCAACGGCATCAACAATCACACCACCACTATTAGTACCAATCACCTTAGTCTCGAATACCTTCGACTCGGTTTGGTAATCCTTCAGAGTTTGCCAAGCTTGCTTGAATAATAGACGGCGCACCGATAGCTTCACTTCACCATCAGCATTCTGATTACTGATAATCAGAAATTCGTACTCGTTACCGATAGGGAAAGCATCACCAGAGCGCGAAGAACCACTCAGAGTTGCTTCTTCAATGGGCAGAAAACCTAAAGATTTAGCGCCAATATCGACATAAATGCCACTACTTTCGACGGAAACTACCTTGCCCCTCACAGTTTGCCCCACGGCAAATTCGTAATTGTGTTCGGCGAGAGCATTGGCAAAATCATCGGCAGAAAATGGCTGAATATTTTTTGTGGCGTTCATGGATAGGGATAAATATGCTAAAGATGCAAAGCGTTACTTGCGTGTATTTTAATGCAATTGTCTCACAGCGTTATAGAGAATATGAAGTAAATCGATCTTTTGCGAAAATCGCTACGCTTCTTAACATATATCTACAGTCACTTGTCTTAGGACATACAACCCAAGAATTGGATTGGCGGCGCGGAGCGCCGCCAATCCAATTCTTGGGTTGTACACTTAGCTATCCCAGTCCAGAGTTGTCGGGGACACGGCTCTATGTAACTCGCTTGCTGGAAAAGTGCGATCGCTTTTATGAGGAATATTCCTGATTCTCTTTACAATTTGTACAATTTATTGTTTTTGAGGCGATCGCCAATCAGATAAACAATAAATAAAATGACTACGGATACATCAATCACAACAGCAATTCCTGCCTTATCTAGATATTGTCTACCGTAAACCATTACTAAACTCACGAAAACTAACTTGCTAATCGTGGAGATCACCACAATCAAGGTGCGACTGTTTTCCTTAAATGCTCCATAAATTTGAATTGCACCCACAAGCGTAATCAAAGCACCCCAATTACGGACAATAATTTCCGCAAGCTGTCCCTCTAAACCATCGCCAAAGAAAGAACGTAGAGCTGCTTGCGGAGCGATCACAGCATAAAACATCGTACAAGTCAGTACCCCCGATATGAGCATAATCCACTTTATTTGGGCGACAGTCCAATTCATTATTTTTCCTATTAAAAACTAGAACCAAAAGCTGTGGCGCACGCGCAGCGTGCGCCACAGCTTTTAGGGTTTTATATTTAATTGCGACCATCTAAAGTAGCTGATCTTAACTTTCCTGCATGTCACTAGCCCGATATGTGAGGGCAATGCGAAGTGTCGCTCTGACTTTATGACAGGTTTTTAGCTAATGCACTAGACTAGATAAATAATAAATCAACCGATTACCGCATCGACGGGGTTATAAGGAGCAACAGGGCGTGATGTCTTCTGGAAAAAAAATCTTTTCGGCAATCTCTGGTTCAACCTTTTGGCGGCGTGTCAAAACGACGGTCGTAAGTTTCGCAATTTTACAAAGCGTGGCGATCGCCGCTGTTCCTAACTCTGTTCGCGCAGAGGGGGAAACTGCTGCAACCATTAGCTATACCGAACTACTTTCAAATGTTAAAGAAAATCGAGTCCAAAAGATCGATATCGAAAGTAACGGCTTAGCCGCAGAAGCGGTTTTGAAAGATGGTCGCAAAGTTCGGGTTGACTTGATCGCTCGTGATGGCAATACCGAATTAATGAAGGCATTGCGGGAAAACAACGTCGATATCGCGGTAAGAACACCTCAGCAGCCAACATTACTCTGGCAACTGGCGAGTACATTTTTTGTGCCGTTGCTATTGATTTTCATCTTGCTAATGGTACTGCGCCGCCTTAGCAATGCCCCCGGAGGGCCTGGTCAAACCTTAAGTTTTGGGAAAACGAAGGCGCGATTCTCTCCTGAAGCAAAAACGGGGATTTTGTTTGAAGATGTTGCAGGAATTGATACTGCTAAAGAAGAATTGCAGGAAGTTGTTACATTTCTTAAACAGCCCGATCGCTTTACGGCTGTCGGCGCAAAAATCCCTAAGGGTGTATTGCTGATTGGCCCACCCGGAACTGGTAAGACTCTTTTGGCTAAAGCGATCGCAGGGGAAGCGGGCGTACCATTCTTCTCTCTATCGGGATCTGAGTTTGTAGAAATGTTTGTCGGTGTCGGCGCATCCCGCGTCCGTGACTTATTCCAAAAAGCAAAAGACAACGCCCCTTGCATTATTTTCATCGATGAAATTGATGCGGTCGGTCGTCAGCGTGGGGCTGGTATCGGCGGCGGCAATGATGAGCGTGAGCAAACCCTCAACCAAATGCTCACGGAAATGGATGGATTCCAAGGCAACACAGGCGTAATTGTCGTTGCTGCAACCAATCGTCCTGATGTCTTAGATAGCGCATTGCTCCGCCCTGGTCGTTTCGATCGCCAAATTACGGTGGATTATCCCGACTATAAAGGTCGTCAAGAAATCCTTAAAGTCCATGCTCGTAATAAAAAGCTCGACGAAAATGTTTCCCTCGAATCGATCGCCCGTTTAACTCCCGGATTTGCAGGGGCAGATTTGGCAAACCTATTGAATGAGGCAGCAATCCTAACGGCACGACGCTATAAAGATGCGATCGGCGAATTGGAAATTGCCGATGCGATTGATCGGATTACCATCGGTTTAAGTATGAAACCAATGCTCGATAGCGCCAAAAAGCGTTTGGTTGCCTATCACGAAGTTGGTCACGCCTTGGTAATGACTCTACTCAAGAATGCATCATTGCTCGATAAGATTACGATCGTGCCTCGTTCTGGCGGTATCGGTGGCTTTGCCAAGGGTGTACCCGATGAGGAATATGGTCTCGAATCGCGATCGCAAATCATTGACACGATCACCATGATGCTCGGTGGGCGTGCTGCTGAAGAAGTGGTCTTTGGTGATGCCGAAATTACCACAGGTGCATCGGGTGATTTCCAACAGGTTGCTCGACTCGCAAGACTGATGGTGACTCAATTTGGGATGTCGGACTTAGGCTTAGGAGCGCTCGAATCTGAAAGTGGCGAAGTTTTCCTAGGACGTAACTTTATGCCCCAAAGCGATTATTCGGTGAAGTTAGGCGATCGCATTGATCGGCAAATTCGCCAAATTGCCCAAACCTGCTACGAAACCGCCAAAAAACTGATCGAGGAAAATCGTGATTTGTGCGATCGCCTAGTCGATATTCTCCTTGATGTGGAAACCCTTGACGGTGAAGAGTTTCGCAAGATTGTGGCGGAATACACCCAGCTACCCGAAAAGAAAACCGCTTCGGTAAAGTTTTAACTAGCAAAAACAACTGATTAGCTATAAAAATATAGAGGAGACACAATGTGTCTCCTCTATATTTTTTGGATTTATCATGACAACGATCGCTTATCTTGGTCCCGCAGGCACATATACAGAGATGGCAGCCCTGCGGTATTTGCAACTGAACTATCCTGACCTAGAACATGATCCTTCCAGAATGTGTCCCTATCCCACCATTTCCCAAGCAATTAAGGCGGCTGAGCATGGTGAAGTGGATATTGCAGTTGTACCAATCGAGAACTCGATCCAAGGCGGCGTAACCATGACCCTTGATAGTCTCTGGCAGTCAGAATCTTTACAAATCCAGCAGGCGATCGTGCTACCGATCGCCCATGCCTTGATTACCCGTGCAGAAAATCTCACAGATGTTAAAACCGTCTATTCCCATCCCCAAGGCTTAGCACAGTGCCAACAATGGCTTGATCAATATTTACCAACAGTGCAGCAGATCGCCACAGATTCCACTACCGAAGGTTTACATACTGTTGCTGAAGATATCACTGCCGCCGCAATCGCTTCAGAACGCGCCGCCGAAATTTACAACTTACCAATTCTAGAATTCCCGATTAACGATCAGCCTGATAATTTCACGCGCTTTCTGGTGCTGGGGCGTACTGCCACCACGACCCAAGGGACACATTCTTCTTTAGCATTTAGCCTCAAGCGCAATATGCCCGGAGCATTGGTTAAACCCTTACTAGTATTCGCCGATCGCCAAATTAACTTAAGCCGCATCGAGTCACGTCCCACTAAGCGATCGCTGGGCGAATATATATTCTTTATCGATGTCGAAGCGGCGGTAGATACACCTAATTTCCATGAAGCCTTAGATGAGCTGCGAAATGTGACTGAAAATCTCAAAATTCTCGGTAGCTATGCGATCGCTTCATAAATAAAAACAAAACTCAAGAGAGTTGCGGCGCAACTCTCTTGGAACGTCTACAGCTATATTTTGGAATTGGCAAGACGCTTATTCCGCATTAATACATTCGTACCTTCATTAGTTTGCTCAATGACTAATACGGGAGTTGGCTTAGCGGTTTGATCCCAACTAATTACCGCTAACCTACCTTGAATAGTAGGCTGCCAATTCCGATTTGCCTCTGAAGCAGATACAAAATTTTCCAGCCCTGCCGCCAACTCCTTCAGAATACTTTGAGAACCATGGGCAGGGATTTTTGATAGCTTGACATGGATACGAAAGAGAACTCGAAGTTGTGAATCATCATGATGTTCAGGTTGGTAGGACACATCAAAAATCACATCAATTTTTCGCACCTGTCCCCCATCTTCCTCCGTTGGCATCAAGGCAGGAGCAACCTTTTGGCGTAAATTGACTTTAATCTGCGCCAAAATAATGTCACAAAAGTAGGGTTCCTCCATCCTCATGCTGAGGTAATCCAAATTAAATTCGCGAGAATGAATCAAATCAGGATTGCGCTCATGTTCATCAATGGTATGTAGAGCCAGTTTGATCTTTTTGGCAAGTTCATCGGTTTTTAATTTCTCGATTTTGAGTTGTTGCCGAGTTTTGCGTAGTTGCCAGTAATTATAGGCAGTTGCCCCGATCGCCACCCATAGCAACACCAGTAGTAAGCTCACACCGCCGACATTTTGCAGTGGTAGGGTTGATTGCTCTAGTGAACCGAGAAAACCTTCGCGATCGTCAGTTTTCGCCGTTGTGACAACTTTTGATGCGTACAACATAGCCATGTCTCAATCATTTAAATAGATGTTTAGTTAAAGAAGCCCTTTAAGATGATATTTTTCTGTCTCCCCTATTATGACTATTCCCATAATTCATTCAGAAGTTAATCTAAATCTCTAAACAAACAAGGCGGCGCAAAGCGCCGCCTTGTTTAATCAGAATTTATAGCGTTTTGCGCTGACTTGAAAACCAGAGAAATTTTTGAAAGCGCGGCTTCGCCGCGCTTTCAAAAATTTCTCTGTAATCTAAGCTCTAAATAAAAGGCGGCACAAAGCGCCGCTCTTATTAATCTCCGTTCAACTGTAAAATTGCCATGAATGCGGCTTGGGGAACTTCCACAGTACCAATTGACTTCATCCGCTTTTTACCTTTCTTTTGCTTCTCTAGCAATTTCTTCTTTCGTGAAATATCACCGCCATAGCACTTACTCAACACGTTTTTACGCAATGCCGAAATATTTTCACGGGCAAGAATCTTAGAACCGATCGCCGCCTGAATCGGAATCTGGAACTGTTGCTTAGGAATCAGCTCTCTCAGTTTAGAAACCAGCGCCCGACCGACGTTATAGGCTTTGTCGCGATGGACGATACATGCCAAGGCATCGACAGGTTCTTCATTTACCAAGATATCAACTAGCACCAGATCGTTAGGACGATAGCCAATCACTTGATATTCCATGCTGGCATAGCCCTTAGTGCGCGACTTCATTTGATCGAAGAAATCCGTAACCATCTCAGCTAAGGGTAGCTCATAAATCAAAGTGGCTCGTTCCGTGGTGATGTACTTAGTATCGACAAATACACCGCGTCTGGCTACACAAAGATCCATCAAGGTACCAATGTAGATTTGCGGAGTCATGATCTCTAACTTGACATAAGGCTCCTCGATCGACTTCCGAGAATTAGGTGGTGGTAATTCGCTAGGATTGTCCACCATCAAGATTTCATCGTTGTTGGTCGTCACTCGATAAACCACCGATGGCGCAGTCACGATCAGATCAAGGTTATATTCCCGTTCCAGTCGCTCCTGCACAATTTCCATATGCAGCATCCCCAAAAATCCGCAACGGAAGCCAAAGCCCATTGCATTAGATGTTTCTGGCTCATAATTCAAAGCCGCATCATTGAGTTTCAGTTTGGTGAGGGCTTCCCGTAATTCCTCAAACTGATCAGCATCGGTGGGAAACATGCCGCAAAATACCATTGGCTTTGCTTCTTCATAGCCGGGGAAAGGCTCAGGAGCAGAATCGATCGCCGAAGTAATCGTGTCACCAACCCGCGCATGGGCAACGGTTTTAATCGCCGCTGCCAAATATCCTACTTCACCAGCGTGCAGTTCATCCACTTGGATCTGGCTCGGTGCTAATACGCCCAACTCATCGATTACATATTCCTGACCTGATGCCATGAATTTAATGCGATCGCCCTTTTTGACCGTGCCATCCATGACCCGAAAATAAACAATTACACCCCGATAGGCATCGTAATAACTATCAAAAATCAAGGCCCGTAAGGGTTGATCGACCGTATCTTTTGGTGCTGGCACTTTAGAGACGATCGCTTCTAAAATCTCACGAATACCGATCCCCTGTTTCGCCGAAGCATGGATCGCATCCACGCAATCTAGACCAATTAACTCCTCAATTTCATTGGCAATGCGCTCAGGATCTGCCCCCGGCAGATCAATTTTGTTAAGAACAGGTACAATTTCCAGATTATTTTCTAGAGCCAAGTACACATTCGCCAAAGTTTGCGCTTCCACCCCCTGTGACGCATCCACTACCAGTAAAGCCCCCTCACAAGCCGCTAAACTCCGCGATACCTCATAGGAAAAGTCCACATGTCCAGGGGTATCAATCAAATTAATTGTATATTCCTCACCATTAAGAGCCTCATAACGCATCCTTGCAGCCTGCAATTTAATGGTGATCCCCCGCTCACGCTCCAAGTCCATGTTGTCGAGAAACTGCGCTTTCATGTCTCGATCTGCGACAGTGCCTGTAAATTGCAACAAGCGATCGGCAAGCGTAGACTTACCATGATCGATATGAGCAATGATTGAAAAATTACGAATGCGAGAGACAGGTACGTTGGTCATAGAATCAAAACACTGCGGTTCAAAACACTGCGAGATTATCCGATCCTATCTTATCGCGGTTTTTAATTTGCCATAGGAAATTGAAAACCGCAAAAACCGACTGAGATTAGCTTTTAGTTTTCTCCTATATATAGCAGTCCTAAATCATTTGCAGATTTTGGGGTTTGTGGAAGCGCACCCCTAAGGGGTGCGCTTCCACAAACCCTTTAGAATTGCTATATCAAACTGTGGCAAAACCACAGTGAGGTAAAGTAGTGTAAACAATATGCAGGGAATTTTGGTGTTTGGTTTAGTCTGTAGCGATCCAAATCCCTAAATTAATTTTGCTAAAAGTACTTCCTAAAAAGGACTTTCATCAAAACTAATTTTCATCATGAGAATTGCTGTAGAGTTAACGTACAAGTGCTAGTAAACTAAGTGGGATTTTGCCAAAGTTTGTGGGCGAAGTTTTCTAACTTCCTCATATTACTAGGTTTCATGAGTAATAATAGCTATAGTAGTTTCAACTCAAAATTGAAACAACTTAAAATCTATTAGGGCTAGCCTGCTTAGCAGGGATAGCTAGGCGCTTCTAAGATTAACTATGGTCAATGTAATTCAGTCAATGTAATTCAACCTAGCAAAAGATAGGAAGCAACTTCTATGTAAATTCAATTCACCGTGTACAACAGTTACGCAGGGCAGAGTAAGCAATGAGTATAAGCAATCGAGTTCGACTGTATGAACTCTCACGAGAGCTAGACCTTGACACTAAAGATGTTATCGCCGTATGCGAGCAGTTAAATATAGTTGTCAAAAGTCATAGCAGTACGATTACCGAATCAGAGGCGGAGTTGGTACGCACCAAAGCCCCTCAACCCCATCCCAAAACTGCCGATCCCAAAGCTGCGGAAAAGAAAGCTGCTGCTACGGCAAAACACAAAGAATCCGAAGCGCGGATTGCCAAGCAACAAATTCTTGTCGTCAGCAAACCCACAATTCGGCTCAACTCTCCGCCTGTCTCTGCTAATGTAGGAGCTACACCTCCTCTTAACCCACCTGCGATCGCTGAGCCTAGCCCAGCAACTCCTGCTAAAACTGCTGTTAACCCTCCGTTGCCCATGCCCCCTGCTTCATCATTAATTAAGCCTCCTAGCCGTCCTCTTGTCTCAGACAGTGAACTAGCCATTTCCGAAACCACACCTGCATCCAAAATCGAATTGACATCAGAAACAGCATTGACCACACCAGAAAGTCCCCAAGTCACCAAAGAGACTCAGTCGCCATTGCCACTAGAGTCAAAACCAGAATTAATCACGCCACCAGTTCCGCCGAAATCTTCTGACAAGTCTGACAAAACTGACAAAGCCGACAAAACTGTTGTGACCAATTCTGTAAAAGCCCCTGTTGATGAAACGATGCGCGTCACTGTACCTAAAGAGCAACCCCATAAAGATCATGCTCCCAAGGATCATGCAGCACGCAAGGAAACTCCAAGGGTAGAGCGTCCACAAGCAGACAAGGCAGAGCGCCCCCTCACCCCTAAACAATCTTTGATGAGTGTTTCACCACCACCACAGGTTAAATTAACCAAGCCCGTTGCGCCAGAACGTCCCAAGCCCCCTGTAGCGATCGCCCCCAAAGCGATCGTTGCACCGAAGCCCCCCGCAGCTAAGCCTTCAGAAGATACAAGAGTGGTTGCTAAAGGTAATCAGGGCAGATCCGAGCATATCAAGACTGACAAGGGTGGGAATGATGCAGGAGATGCACCTAAGCAAGAAGCAGTCAAAACAAATAGACCTGAAAGACCCAAACTCAATCGCCCCGTTGAGCCACCTGCCCCTGCTGGCGGTAGACCCCAAAGCCGTGTACCCAAATTAGTCAAAGACTCAGTACTAATCGAACGAGGGATCACTGCTCCAACAGAGCCACCGCACAATTTGCGCCCACCCATGCCCACCTTGATGCGTGCGCCCGAAAAGCCCGTCATTGCCGACAAGAGTGGCAAAAAGGCTGATACGGTGGGAGGATTTGCGCCTGTATTGCCTGAGTTGCTAGAGAAGCCAACTCTGCCTAACAAGGCAAACAAACGCAAAGGTAAATCTAAAGAAGAAGAAGAAAAGGATTTACTAGAGCTAAAAGAAAAAAATCGTTTGAATAAGCCCAAGCGCTATTTACGCGATTTTGATGATGATGATGATGATGGCTCTGATCTAGATAGTGCTAATGATTTAGCCCAGATCAGTCTATCTTTGGCTCGTCCTACTGCCCGTCCTAAAGCAGCGACAGTACCAGCCAAGCCAACCATGGCAGCAGATATCAAGCCTACGCAAAAGTCTAAAAAATCTGCACCAAGTCGCGATCGCCGTCATCAACAAGTCGAAGTCATTCCCGAAAAACCCACATCAGTGGAAATCGAAGAGGGCATGACCGTAGCAGTACTTGCCAAGCGCTTAGTACTTTCTGAAACTGAGGTCATTCGTACCCTGTTCATGAAGGGGATCATGGCGAATATCAACCAGACCCTTGATGTTGGGACTGCGAAGATGGTCGCGACAGAATTGGGCTATGAAGTCCATGATCCTGAAGTCGTTGAGCTAGCGCTGAAGACGGAAATGATCGACATTGGCGACCTTGATAAACTAGAGCGTCGTCCTCCCGTAGTCACGATCATGGGACATGTTGACCACGGTAAAACTACATTGCTCGATGCCATCCGCAAGAGTAAGGTGGCTCAAGGGGAAGCAGGCGGTATTACACAGCATATCGGTGCATACCACGTTGATGTTGAGCATAATGGCGAGAAACAACAAATTGTCTTCCTTGACACCCCTGGTCACGAAGCCTTTACCGCCATGCGTGCGCGAGGTACGAAGGTTACAGACATCGCCGTGCTTGTGGTTGCAGCCGATGATGGTGTTCAACCTCAAACCATCGAAGCGATTAGCCATGCCCGTGCTGCAAAAGTACCGATCGTCGTTGCTATTAACAAGGTTGACAAGATCGAAGCTCAGCCCGATCGCATTCGTCAAGAACTCACCGAGTACTCCCTCGTTGCCGAGGAATGGGGTGGCGATACGATTATGGTTCCCGTCAGCGCTATCCGTCGCGAGAACCTCGATACCTTGCTGGAAATGATCTTGCTAGTTGCTGAAGTCGAAGATCTCCAAGCTAACCCCAACCGTACGGCGAAGGGAACAGTTATCGAAGCTCACCTCGACAAGGCAAAAGGACCCGTGGCAACATTGCTTGTTCAAAACGGTACATTGCGCGTTGGTGATATCTTCGTTGCGGGTGCTGCCTTTGGTAAGGTACGGGCAATGGTTGATGATCGCGGCGCAAGAGTTGGTAAAGCTTCACCATCCTTTGCGGTGGAAGTCCTCGGTTTGGGTGATGTACCTGCGGCGGGTGATGAGTTTGAAGTCTATCTCGACGAAAAACAAGCCCGTGCGATCGCCGATCAACGCACGATGGATCAGCGCCAAACTCGCTTGATTCAAGCAATGGCTTCCCGTCGTGTCACCCTTGGTACTTTGTCCGAAAAGGTCAAAGAAGGCGATCTCAAGGAACTCAATATTATTCTCAAGGCAGACGTACAGGGTTCGCTCGAAGCAATTCTTGGCGCACTTGCCCAATTGCCTCAGCGTGAAGTCCAACTCCGTATTCTCCTCTCTGCCCCTGGGGAAATCACTGAAAACGATATCAGTTTGGCGGCAGCTAGCTCGGCGGTAGTATTAGGCTTTAATACCACGATGGCTCCGGGTGCAAGACAAGCGGCTGACGATCTCGGTGTTGACTTCCGTGATTACAACGTCATTTACAAGCTCTTGGAAGACATCCAAGATGCAATGGAAGGCTTACTTGATCCTGAAATGGTTGAGGAATACCTTGGTCAAGCTGAAGTCCGCGCCATCTTTACAATCGGTAAGGGAGCTGTGGCTGGTTGTTATGTCCAGAATGGTAAGCTGCTCCGTAACTGTAATGTCCGCGTTAAGCGTGGCAATGAGGTCGTACATTCAGCCGTATTGGAATCACTCCGACGGGTTAAGGATGATGCGAAGGAAGTCGCCTCTGGATTTGAGTGCGGTGTCTCACTCGCTAAGTTCTCAGCATGGAAGGAGGGCGATATCATCGAGGCATATCGGATGGTCACGAAGCGTCGCACACTAGCTACTTCGTAATCAATAAAAAAGCGCCCCTTGGGGCGCTTTTTTATTGGTGTTTTATTAAGTCAAACAAGATCGCATTAACAATCCATCTCCTCAAGGTGATCGCTATTATCGTCAACAGCAATGTCAAAATGAAGTACATCTTCACGAATACCAAGCTTTGTATAGAGTGCGATCGCAGGATCATCGCCGATGTCTGCCTGTACGAAAATAACGTAGGCTGCTCGTGCTACCGCAATCTTCTTTAATTCCTGAATTAATGCTGTGGCAATTCCTTCTCGTCGATGATCTGCTGCAACAGCCAGATCGTAAATATAAATTTCACTACGCTCTTGCTCAAATTTTTGTAGTTCGTAAGCGGTGAGACCTCCAACTACTGCTCCATTTTTTAAAGCTGCAAGGGCGATGAAATAATCGCTACTTAGCAAACGCTTGAGATATTCCTCACTCGGACGAGATGCGCTATAGGTATCAACTTCATCAAAAGCTTCTCCAAAGATAACCAATAATTCCTCCATAAGTGCTAGGTCTTTGGCGGAAAGCTGGCAAAGACTAATTGGCGCAGAATGTGTCATTGGGAAAATCACTCCAGATTTTGTGTGAAGTCATACCTGATCGCATTAACAATCAGCGATCGCAATTACTGAGAGCTATGATTTCTAAGCGATCGCAATCGGCATTGAGATAGATTCTTAGTAATTCCTAACTCAAATGCAATTTTGCAAAGCCACGATATCCGCACTTACAATTCGATCCAGATTTCTAGTGATCTTCTCCATATCCCAATTCCACCATGCGATTTCCAGTAGCTGGGCGATCGCCTGATCATCAAATCTCTGACGGATGACTGTCGCAGGATTGCCACCAACGATCGCATAGGGAGGCACATCTTTCGTAACCACAGATTTGGAGGCAATAATCGCGCCATCACCAATTTTAACTCCTGCCATAATCACCGCTTCATAGCCAATCCAAACATCATTCCCAATCACCGTATCGCCTTTGTAGGGAAATTCTAGATTTTGGGGTTTCCATTCGTTCCAAAAAATTTGAAATGGATAGGTGGAGATGCCCGACATACTATGATTTGCACCGTTCATGATGAATTTTACGCCACGCGCGATCGCGCAAAATTTACCGATAATTAGCTTGTCACCAATGAAGGGAAAATGATACAGAACATTACGTTCAAAGTTTTCTGAGTCTTCGGGATCGTCGTAATAGGTGTAGTCACCAATGATAATATTTGGGTTATTAACTGTGTTTTGAATAAAGCAAACTTGTGGAAATCCTGCCATTGGATGAGGATTTTTAGGGTCTGGATATTGCATAGATAAGTTAATAGGACATAAAAACAGTTATAAGTAAGATTTTATACTGAATTTTACCTAATTACTCAATTTCACACAACTAGAAAGCATTTCTCGCAAAAAATCAATCAGCGATCGCCTATTCAATCTCGCACAACCAGCGATCGCCCCTCTAAAAAATAAATCAACCAGCGATCGCCTATCCATCCCATAAACAGCGATCACCACTCTAAAAATAAATCAAACAGCGATCGCCTATCCATCACCATAAACAGTGATCGCCTCTCTAAAAATTAATCAACTAAACAGGGATCGCCTATTCACCAAAAGCAAAATATGGCGACCGTCCTAATTATTTAAGCTGATTTTAGGCGAGTGACTGGAATTTGCTCAGTTCTCTCAGGAGAGCTTTTTCCAGTTGCAACTGCATGGACAGCACGAAGGATATCGGCTAAATAGTAGCTATTACGGCAATTATCACAAACGTCAATTATGAGTGTGTAAATCTTGATGACATTTTTCCTGGACTTGCTCAAACTTTTTGATGTCTGATTTACCTTACTTTTCCTTGTATCTTATGAGTTTTCGATCTCCTTGAAAACCATTGCTTGTATGCTTTTATTGCTTTTTCAGAAAGCCCTAACTAGAAACTTGGTTCCGTGACATAATTAGTGCCGTGGGGGGATCTATCGTTCTACTATAGTGAATTAATTGCTTAGCTATAGGGGCAGATGATATTACATTATCTTACGAAATCAGTGCTATCTTTTCTACTCTACTGTTGTTTTTGTTCTTCACAAGGCAAAAACAGAGCATATTCAATCTCACATAAGCACTTTTCGCTAACTGATCCATCAATTTTTATTAAATCAAACAAGAAATGATGAGCATTATAATAGTCTTCTAGTGTTTTCTTTTGCTGATCGTTAAGAGGTTTTTGGGTGTAAGGAATATCGCGATGAGTTTTCATTGTATTCCATAGTTGTTCAAGCCATTGATTACCTTGATCTAACCACCAACTTTGAAGTTCTTGCGGGTCAGAGGTAAAATCAGGAATTTCTCTTCGGAGTTGCTCCAAATCATTTTCTAGCCTAGAGTCAAAGCCAAGATCAAAACTGTGAGACAAATCTCGCTTAGGGTTAGAATCATAGGCACGTGTGCGAGCATTATTTAGAGATAATGCGCCTATAAGATGACGAGTATTTATCGGAGCTAGATGACTATTTTCACAGATATCCTTTGCCCACCTAAGGGCTTTATAGAGTTCTGCGTCGATGTCAAATTGAAAATTGTTTGAGTAGTTACGATTGAAATTACGTTTGAATTCAGAGTCGATTGCTTCTAATAGGGAATCTGCGAAGTGAAGATCACGAGAAAAATAGAATGCACGAATAGCGGCAGGTTTATATTTTTCCTGAATCGTCCCTTCTATAGCCCTTGCCTTCTTAGAAACCCAACTTAAGTACTGGGCTAGGTCAGAATCTCTTGAAATAATGAGATCTATAGACTTCCTAATCAAATTCACAAGACGATCTGCAGGTTGCTGGGATTTGATAAGTCCTTTCATCGTATCTCTCCAGTTTTGATCCGCAATTTTTTCAGCCAGTTTTTCAGGTCTGAGATTGATAAGCCATTGAACAGTAAAGTGTTCCTGAAAGGTAAGGTGAGAAAAAGACCATAATTCCTCAGCCCTTTCAATTAACAACCCATGATGAGCTTCAATTGCTTTCAAAACCTGAAGAGCTTGTTCAGTTGGCTGAAGTCCTTCAGCCTCCTTCATATTCAGGCATTGGACTATCTGGTCTGTGATTTCTGGTTGCTCAAATAGCACAAAGTTATTCGGATTCTCGAACTTATGAGCTGCAAGTTCCTGTAATAATTCTCTTTTTTCATTTAGCTTTAGCTTGTGATATGTCTTACTGCCAATTTGCCATTCATGAATTTTTTTTTCATTATTCCAGTCGTCTAACAGTAGGTTAATTCCCTTTTCATAGAGTATTTCTCGATTTTTAAAGATTTCAATGTCTTCTTCTTCGTTGTCAAATTTGTCTACGTACAAACACATCAAGCTCAGTAATATAGGAATTACTGTCATTTCCTTCAGGTCAGGATTTTTTTGAATAGCTTGATCAATTCTTACCCATCGCTTTTTTGCCTCTTCAGGAGAATAATCTTTCGCCGTAAGCCAATTTATTACAAATTTTTGGGCCTGTTCATAATCAAAATCTACTACTTCAACTAGGGTGAAATCAGCAAGAACCGCTTCCACTTCTTCAATTTGCGTGCGACAGGTAAAAATTAAACGATTGTTAGAATTATGAAATTCTCTAAGCTGATTGACAACATTTCTTCTGAGCTCAATCGTGCTAACCTCATCCAATCCATCTATTAGAAGGAGAAGCCTACCGCGCAACAATATTTCTAACGGTTGTGCTTTCAATTTTATTTTTAAAGCCCCCATTTTTTCTGATGAAGCCTCTTTAATCTTGCGTTTCGTCTGTATAGCCTGGTTTATTTTTTGTGATTCTTTATCGATTTTTCTTTTTTCGTCTTTATTTAAGTCCAGTTCCTCTAGCTTTTTATTATTATTCTTAATATCTTTATTACATATCCGAATCTGTTCTTCTAGGTGGTCTATATTTTCTTTTAAGTTTCTAATATCTTTTTTTAACAGATCAAATTCATCCCAGTTCTCTAATTGTAGCTCCTTATCTATTTCTTGAATTAAATTCCAATTATCATCTGAGACTTTTATCTTACGTAGTTCTATTAAAACAGCAACTAGTTCTGGGAAGAACTTATCTTTGCACCAGTCTACAGCTAAATTTCTCAGAAACGTGGTTTTACCAGATCCAGGTTTTCCAAAAACTGCAAGTTTGGGTTTGATTTTGGCAATATCAATTCCTTCCTTAAAGTATTGATTTTTTCGCTTTCCTAATCCGTAGCGATCATTCTTAAAATCAAATTTACGCTGCATCGAGCTAGAATCTTTATTGTCTCGAGATAATTGATTTATTACCCGCACAGGTACATAAAGCCGTTCAACGCTTATCTCTCCTCCACCCAGCAATCGAATTTGGCTATAACAGTTCCGAACTTTATCTTTGTAATTTTTCTTTGCTTCCTGAATTCTAATCTCACTCTCTTGAATAGAAGATTCTGGAGTTCCTGGACGGTAATTGAACAGGTAGTCGCCAATAGTACCAGGATCATACTTTGCTATCGCAACGTTGCTTTTTTCTTTGTGCGCAGTCCTTGCATAATGTGCGATTTGATTCCATGTAACAAAACCCTTCGGGTTTGGTTGGGCTTCTTTTATGGCATTAATCAGACATCTGGTGAAGGACGGCGACTTTCCCCCAGCATCAGCGACCTGATCACTTTGGCTCGACGCAATGATGGACAAGGTGTCCAAATTTTCGGTGGAAATGGCACCAGAATAGCAAAAGTCAAGGACTGCTATATTATTTTTTGCCGGGAGTTGATTTAGCAAGCCTCGTAGATGCCTGAGATGTACTCCCAGATTGCTTTCAAGTGGCCAAGCATCGTAGGTTAAAAATTCGGTGTCGGCTACATCTTGATTTGGAAAACCATGACCAGCTAGGTAAAAAAAAATGCATTCGGTGTTGTCATAGTCTTTTAGACCTCTGATTAGTTTTATCAACCCAGCCCTTGTGAGTTCCTCTCCTGAATAGGTTTCTCCTTTGTGTAACTCAAACCGTAAATTTGGGTGGAGTTCGGTGGTTAGCAGTTTCTTGAGTTCATCTATTTCTTCTGACACACGACCAAGTTTCGGGAATGTAGATTTAGGTACTTCGTCAACTCCACAGAGGACGGCTATGCGCCTTCCATTTTCGCGAGGTACTTGGGACTCAGACATCAATAGCCCTCCATCGGTTTCCATTCTGAGCCACGAGTGCGGTAGTTGTGTTGTCGCCCTTGGTGACGGATTTGAGGTTTTCTAAAATAGCTGCTACATCAGGCATCGGAACAAGCCTAAGTAACGGTTTATTTTCGATCAGCTCATCAATAGTCCAGCCGATGGATGGAGCTTTGGCAAGAGTTTTCAAGACAACGCCTTCCTGCATTGTGAGCTTCACGCGCTTTTTTCGGTAGCGAAAAAGAAAGGCTGTGAGACCTCCAGCAATTCCGACTGGATTAGGCATGCCAGCGTAGATTGCTGCCGCAACAACACTACATTCCTTCAAAAACTTCAAATCGTCATTATGAATGGCATAATAATCTGAGCTAAGGAGATCCCTGTTGATCGACCTGTATTCTGCTTCTTCTTGAATAGGTTCGGTCACGTCGAGTTCGGAACGGATTAACGTTAAGGCATCATACCTGTCGTCCTCGTGTAGCTCATCGCTGAAAGAATCAAGCAACTTTGGCTTTAACTCTTGAAATGTGCCCCTATAAATTTCGCTCATTGCTTCATTCCTCTATTTATTATGGTGCTTTGTATTTTTCATAATATGTGTGACGCGGTTGCGATAGCCAACAGAGTCAGATTTTTCAGAACCTGATTTGTCCGACTTTTCCTTCCTCTACGCTGAATACCTCTCATGATTAATCACTTGTCAGATCAGACTCTGATAGAGCAAATATTTACCTCTATAGAGTGACTCAGATGGCAAAGATTCTTACAACGGCTGAATTGGCGAGTTTTTATTATCTGCCAAAATACTACGCTTTTGTCAACTCCAATGTTATTAAAGTCGCCATTAATAAATTTCCAGATTTCGTCAAGATTAACAAAAGACATACGCACTAAAAATTCAATATGCCGAAAT
Organism: Pseudanabaena sp. Chao 1811; assembly: GCF_027942295.1. Lineage (NCBI taxonomy): Bacteria > Bacillati > Cyanobacteriota > Cyanophyceae > Pseudanabaenales > Pseudanabaenaceae > Pseudanabaena > Pseudanabaena sp. Chao 1811. Next base: position 1,965,000 of record NZ_CP101416.1, on the reverse strand, counting down.
ATTCGTTTATTATACACTTATTGATTTTATAACCTATGAAATAAATAAGTGATCGCTACACTCATAAATCTATCAACAATCAAGCGATTTTATCTGTGAAATGAATAGGCGATCGCCTATCCATCCCATAAACAGTGATCGCCACCTCAAAAATAAAACTAACCAGCGATCACTAAGCTACAGCAAACTCAGTTAACTTCCTAGTCTCAGGATCATGAAAAGCCAAAACAATATCAGACTTAGGGATACCTTCTGTTAGCAACTCATTTGCAATTCCCTCCTCAGTCCAATCATCCTCAATATAAATCTTTTGATTTTTAATACGGATATGTACCTGAATGTTTCTATATTTTCTCTTGTCTTGCCAACCCATTAAAAACCAAAAATATTGATCGTGAACCTCATCAAAAACTAGACAACTCTCTCTGTCTCTAATATCAGAGTTAGTAGCCCAGCTATGATATTCAGTCAAAATCTTTTTGATAACATCACGATACTTGTCTAATCTATCCATTGTAAGATTTCCTCCTGCATTGTATTCACAACTAATAACTTAATTGAATCTATGCGTATCAGGTCTTGAATTGAATCCCTTAGAAAAAAGTTTTGATAACTGCTTTCCTTGATGGCTAGATAAAGAGCATATTCAGGGGCAGTTAACTGGATTAAATTTCGATAGAGAATGTACTGCCCCAATGCTAATTCAAAATCTCGCATTGGTGACGGACTTAAAAAACTTTTAACCTCAACCACAATCTTTTTGCCTTGCCGTTCGGCAGCGATTGGCTTTTCGGCAGCTAAGTCAGCGAACAAATCAACATCCTTATATCGAATCAAATAAGGGTCAGCCGTGATCACCCAGCCATCTTTGATGAGGGCATTTTTTACTGCATCGTGATAAATGTCTTTGGCTGGCATAGCTCTAAATCTAAAAAATGAGGGTGAACTAATTCATCCACCCCCATTATACGCAAATCAACTAACTACTTCGCAGCCACAGGCATACCCAAAATATCCTCAATGCGAGGCATATCTTCTAGGGCAATCACCCGACCTTGATCTTCAAAATTGGCGATCTGATCGAAGTTGAGATAGCGATAGAGGTCACTGGCAAAAGGATCAATTTTCTTAGTGACGATCGCTTGATATTCTTCCACAGTCGGAATCTTACCTAGTAAGGCACAGACTGCCGCGAGTTCGGCGGAACCGAGATAGACTTGAGCATCTTTGCCCATGCGATTATTGAAGTTGCGGGTGGAAGTGGAGAACACAGTCGCGCCATCAGCAACACGGGCTTGATTGCCCATGCAGAGAGAGCATCCAGGGACTTCGGTTCTGGCTCCAGCGACACCAAAGGTGCTGTAGATTCCTTCCTCTTTGAGTTGGAACTCATCCATGCGGGTAGGTGGTGCAACCCAGAGACGCGCTTTCACGGCGGCTTCTTTTTCGAGAACCTTAGCGGCGGCGCGGTAATGTCCGATATTGGTCATGCAGGAACCAATAAACACTTCATCCACGCGATCGCCTGCTACTTCTGAGAGCAACTTCACATTGTCAGGATCGTTAGGTGCGGCGACAATTGGCTCCTTGATTTCATTGAGATCGATCTCGATGATTTCTGCATATTCCGCATCGGGATCAGCTTCCATCAATACAGGATTGGCAAGCCATTCTTCCATTTTGGCGATACGGCGCAAGAGGGTCTTAGCATCGCTATAGCCGCGAGCGATCATGTTCTTCATGAGAGCGATATTCGATCGCAAGTATTCGGCAACGGTCTCCGTACTGAGTTTGATCGTGCTACCAGAGCAGGAACGCTCGGCAGTGGCATCGGTGAGTTCAAAGGCTTGTTCCACTTTGAGATTTGGCAATCCTTCGATTTCCATAATCCGACCTGCGAAGACATTCTTTTTGTTCTTCTTCTCAACAGTGAGTAAGCCGCGTTGAATGGCAACGTAGGGAATCGCATTCACGATATCGCGCAATGTTACCCCTGGTTGCAATTCGCCTTTAAAGCGAACTAAGACCGATTCAGGCATATCAAGGGGCATGATACCAAGGGCAGCAGCGAAGGCAACGAGTCCAGAACCTGCGGGGAAGGAGATGCCCAAGGGGAAACGGGTATGGGAATCGCCACCAGTACCAACGGTATCGGGCAGGAGCATTCTATTTAACCAAGAATGGATAATGCCATCGTTGGGACGTAGCGCTACGCCGCCACGATTGGAGAAGAAGTCGGGAAGTTCCTTATGGGTTTTGATGTCGGTGGGTTTGGGATAGGCGGCAGTATGGCAGAAGCTCTGCATTACCAAGTCAGCGCTAAATCCTAAGCAAGCGAGTTCTTGCAACTCATCGCGAGTCATGGGACCTGTTGTGTCTTGGGAACCTACGGTGGTCATTAAGGGTTCGCAGGAAGTGTAGGGACGCACACCAGCGACACCGCAAGCTTTGCCGACCATTTTTTGCGCGAGGGTGTAGCCTTTGCCTGTGTCGGCGGGAGTGGCGGGAAGGATGAACACATCGCTGGCGGGAAGTCCCAGAGCCTGACGGGTTCTAGCGGTGAGGCTACGACCGATTAGGAGGGGAATTCTACCACCTGCGCGAACTTCATCGGCGATCGTGTCGGGGGTGAGGCTGAAAGTAGAAAGAGTTTCCCCTGCGGCGTTCGTGATTTTACCTTCACGAGTATGAATGGTAATCACATCGCCAGTTTCCAATTTGGTGACATCACATTGGATGGGTAAGGCTCCTGCATCTTCGGCAGTGTTAAAGAAGATCGGCGCGATCGTACTTCCTAAAATTACGCCGCCCGATCGCTTATTGGGAATGAAAGGAATGTCGTTGCCGATGTGCCACAGCACCGAGTTAATCGCGGATTTGCGGGAGGAGCCTGTGCCAACGACATCACCAACAAAAGCGACGGGATGCCCCTTTTGCTTGAGTTCGGCAATGGTTTTTAAACCATCGGGAATGCGCGACTCCAACATGCAGAGCGCATGGAGAGGAATGTCGGGACGCGAGAAGGCTTGGGATGCGGGAGAAAAGTCATCGGTATTGATTTCGCCTGTGACTTTAAATACGGTTACGGTCACAGTGTCAGGCAAGGCGGGGCGACTGGTAAACCATTCGGCAGCAGCCCATGAATCGATGACGGCTTTGGCTCTGGCATTAGTTTGCGATAATTCTAAAACTTGATTAAAGGCATCAAATACGAGCAGGGTCTTTTTGAGAGCCGTTGCCGCTAAGTCGCCTAAGTCATCATTGGTGAGCAAATCAATTAAGGTCTGCACGTTATAGCCACCGACCATCGTGCCGAGCAGTTCCACCGCATAGCTAGGGGATACTAGGGGTGATCGCAATTCACCCTTAGCGATCGCTGTTAGCCATCCTGCTTTGACATAGGCAGCTTGATCGACACCAGGGGGAATGCGATCGCGTAGTAACGCTAGTAAAAACTCTTCTTCGCCTGCGGGAGGATTTTGCAATAGCTCACACAAGACTGAGGCTTGCTGAGCATTGAGAGGCAAAGGGGGAATTCCTTGAGCTGCACGTTCGGCAACATGGTCACGGTAGGCTGATAACATACGGTGTTATTTTTAATTCTTTACAAATACTTAACTTATTATCGATCCTATTAAACTTTGGTGCGTAAAATACGTTTGAGATAATATATTTGTGTAATTTTGTCTACAAATCAAAGTATCAGAATAGGGCAACCGCACACGTTTCTTAACAATTAACGAGATTTAGACAGCGACTATGTTTAAGGCACTTAGGACATCCTTAAGATAGTTATTGTTCCAGCCAGCTTTAAGACGTTTAGTCTTGACCCCGACCTTACTAGTTTTATCTCTTGACAACAAATTTAAACTGATATGACGTATAACAGCTAAGTTTTCGGCAATATAGCCTCGACAGGATTGAGAAGCATCCTCATTAAAGCCAACATCGAGAATCCAATGTAGTCGATTTTCAATACTCCAGTGATTTCTGACAGATTGGGAAAATCTGTGGACATCACTCTCAAGACTAAGCAGATAGTATCGCTGTTCAGTAGAAATAGTTCCATTTATAATTCGATCTGATTCAACCATACCAATACTTTTCAAACCTATCCATTTCTCCGCACCAATTAAGTATTCGGTATTACCCATTGTCCAATAGCGACGGGTTTCAATGCGCCCATGTCCTTTCTCAACCGTTTCATAGAACTGATGTTCAATATTTTTGAAGTTCTGTTCTCGTGCAGAGGTAAATAGTTCACGCACATCTTTATGGAGATTACCTTGATTGCCTTTCAGCGCTAACACATAATCTGCTCCCTCTTCGATGATTGTTTTCGCGATTTCGGTCTGACATCCCATTGCATCTATGCTCACCACTGAACCTCGTATCGCTAACATTTTTAGCAATGATGGAATCGCTGTTATTTCATTGGATTTCTCGTCTACTTTTTTCTGTCCCAATACCAAATGTTGTGATGCTGACCACACACTCACCATATGAATCAGACTACGTGAATTTCCTGATCCCTTTGCCCCTCTCAGAGTTTTGCCATCTATGTTAATCAATTCTCCATCGGTTGATTTATGGACTGCTTCCATCCAACTAATAAAGCTTTTTTGCAATTCTTCTGGCTTTAGTCTCGCAAATAATCTCTCGAATGTATCTACTGATGGTATGCCGTTGGCTAATTCCAAAAATGTCTTTAACCATTCTTCTTTCTCTTTGCCATATTCGGCGATTGCGATGAAATTATCAGCTCCACAGATCACTGCACAAATCGTGATTATCAATATGTCGAGCAGCTTATGCAGGATACCGTGTGCTGCTCTGGGATCTTGCAAGTTCCCAAAGTGGGTTTCGATTAATCCGATGGGGTTGACTGTATCTAGCATTTTGGGCTGCTCATTCTAAATATTCTCTATTCTCTCGTTTCTACCTTTTTCTCCTTGTTAAAAATGCTTACTAGTTTGTTAAGAAACGTGTGCGGTTGCCCTAAGTATCAGAACATTTTAAAAATTTACGTTTATCGCAAAATGTTGAAGGGTATAATTCTTAGTGGAGAAGGGAAGAATCTGCATTATTGTTACTGGTAAACATAAAAGCTAGAAATTTTTTCAGGCAGGTTCAGATGGTAAAAATATGAGACGCACTAAGAAAAGAAGATATTCAGAATCTGATACTTTTTTAAATCCAATTACTGTAAATCTGTCAACTAGACCCTTTGCTCCATCTCAATCAGATATATCGGAAGATCACGAAATCCTTGATAGCAATGTAATTCAGACCAAGTTGATTTCGTCAGAAGATTTATTGTCAAAGTTAATGAATGTAAGAGGGGACGACACTTCATCTGCACCAATTCAGAAAAAGCCAGAGAATCGCCTTAAAGCTATCCGATCCCAGAAATTGGCAATCCAAGCAAAGCTAAACATCGGTGAGCCAAATGATAAGTATGAAAAAGAAGCAGATCTGACAGCGACTAAGGTTGTACAGCAGATAAATTCATCGCCACAGGAGCAATCTGTCCAACGCAATGAGGCGATAAAAGGTGAAGAAGAATTACAAATGCAGTCCTTAGGACAAAGACATGAAAATCTTGGCGGTGGGGAAGCATCAACTGACTTAGAATCATCAATTCAAAGTGCGCGAGGTAGCGGTCAGTCTCTAGATCCCAATCTGCAAACAAAAATGGGGCAAGCGATGGGAGCAGACTTTAGAGATGTAAAAGTGCATACAGATTCGCAGTCAGATCAACTAAACAAATCTATTCAGGCGAAAGCTTTTACAAAGGGGAATGATGTATTTTTTCGGCAGGGGGCTTATGACCCAAGCAGTCGCGGTGGTCAGGAGTTAATTGCCCATGAGTTGACCCATGTTGTCCAACAAAACAGTGGCAGCGTAGTAAGTAAAAGCCCAGATCAAACCATTCAAAGAAAATTAAATGTCAAACTCAAAAAGACGAGATGGTTTCAAGGTAAAGATCAAAAAATGCTGGGAGAAGAAAAGCTGAAAAGCTTAGGGTCTTACGATGAAGCTAAGAATTTGCTAGATATGGGAACTAGCGATCGCGTTCAGCGCATTATCGAAGCGTTTACTACGGGCATGAGCGAAAAAGATGCCTTTAAACAAATTGCACTTTTTATCGAAGGTAAAGATCCAACATTAGTAGAAGAGTTTAATAAAACAACAGGGGATGACTTAAAAGTATTAATCAATGAACACTTTAAAGGGAAGCCTCAAGAAAAAAGTGCTGATTATTTGATTAGTATTTTAGATAACAATGGGCGTGTGCCTTTAAAATCGCAAATTTGGTTGGTTCTGGGAATGGTAGATGGTTCACCATCCGATGATGAACGTTTAGTTTATCTCTCTGAAAAAGCATCTGCGACTGAATGGATAAGTGTATGGCAAACTCTAGAGTCAGATATTAAGAGAAAGTGTGAATATAAGCGAACCTACGAGAGGTTAAAGCAAAGAGAAAATCTAAGTATATTGGAAGATCAAAAATCAGGGGTAAAGAGGGATGAAAACTCTCAGCCCTCACAAGAACAGATCGAAAAAGATCAAAAACTAAATCAAGCTATTTCTCTCCAAAGAGATCGCTATCTTGCGGCGATGATCCGTCAAAGAGTCACTAAAAACTTTGGGATCAAGACGGGATTGAGTGGACAAAAAATATTAGCTGATATCTTGAAATGGAAAGAAACTGCTACGCCTGAAGACATTGAGCAAATCAAAAAGCCGAATAGTGAGTTTCAAAAGGCTATTCGATATATTCCTGGACACAATATGATGTCACCGATTGGATTAAATAGTAAAGACCGAATGTTCCTAAGAAGTATAGCTTCTGATGTAAAAATATTTGATCCTTTGACTAGTCCTAATGTCCAAGACAATAAGGTTGAAGATAATAGTGGATTAACTGGGAAGGTGGAAGATCAAAAGCCAGAAGATAATAAGACTGGAAACGATCAGGTAATCAATAATATAGATGAATTAAAGCGCGAAGATCTGATTAAGATTTTTACGACAAAAGAAGCTTTAACGCGAGAAAATAGAACTTGGTTTTTTGAGAGACTATTTAAAGGGGATAAATGGGACTCCTTTGAGTCAGAAATTCGATTTATGACTCCTGCACAACGCAAAGGCTTTTTACGCACCTACGATCAAGACCCAGTAGTAGCCTTACAAAAACTGGAAGAAGAGATGAAACAAGGTTTAAGCGCAATAAAGCAACAAGGCATTGACAAGAGTAGTCAAGCTGTTGTGCTTGCCCATTTTGACGATCGCTATGGAGAAGTTGGCAGCAACTATGAGCAACTTCTTCGTTATACATTCGCTGACAAATGGGATAAGCGTAATAAAAAAAGAGCACTTACTAAGGATAGATGCAAGAAAAAGATCTTGAAAATTTTGGCTAGGCTTAGGGACGAAGAATACGCTCAGGTGCGCCAGAATCAAAAGCTCTTGGTTGAGATGAAAGGGGTTATAGGCTCATCAGGCTTTGAACAAGCTCTCAAACTATTAGGAATGAAGGATGAAAACGATCAACTAAATATTAATCCTGAGACAAATGCTCCATACACTAACGAAGAGGTGATTTCTAAAGCTAATCGTGAACACGACGTTAATTATTGGGTTTCACTTTTATTAATAAAGGACAAACCTGATTATTCTATTTTCTTCCGCGCCCAGCGTGTGGCTAGGGCTAAACAGCGTCAATTTGCAAAAGAAGACAACTCTAACGAAAACTATACTAAAGAATTTTTGCAAAATATTTATTTTCAGTCAAAACTAGACTCTAAAAAAGACAATTTTGATAAGCCATTATCTGAAAGCGATCCAGATCTTTACAAAGCACTTTATGAAGATAAAGATCTAGAAGTTAATTATTTGCTTAAAAAAGCAAATGATCGCAAGATATCTGTCGATAGAGCTAAGACTGTATTTGCATTTAATGATCTTGATGGCAGAACCCTTTTGGAGCAGTGGTCTAATCTGAAAGATTACAAATCTAATACCCCCAATTTAAAAGATAATCAAATCAAAAAAGCAAAGCTAGAAGAAGATATCGCTTGGCTTAAACTAGAACAAAAAAAATATGAACTAAATCTTGATAAGAAGCCTAGTAATGCCAAGACAGTCGAAGGATTTGAAATAAAAATTAAATCCAAAGAGGAGCAGTCGGAAGCAATTACAGCTGAAATTGAAAAGATGGAATTGAAAAACAAGTCTTTTGTTTTAGGCATGAGTGAATCTAAGCGCTTGCAGCTAATCAAAATGAAGCGCATGACGACTGAAGATCGCTTACAAATCGAACAATTGTTCAACGAAAAGCTGGTTGAGGCTATTTCGTCCGATACTGACGCTCAACAACTATTATTAGATTCTGGGTTGCCATTTGATCAGTGGATGGCAACAAAGCTGATGAGTACCAATGCCATTTTAAAGCAACGGAAAATCGATAAAACTCGTCAGTGGGATAGCTTTCATAATAAGTCTTCACAATTGGATGAAGGGACTCGCATGGTTGTGGGTACTGTGCGATCTGGGGATACAGACATTAAAGAAGTTGAAAACGATCAAAAACTCTCTCCAGAAGAGAAAAAACTTAAAATAAAAGAACTCAAAAGCAAATACAGCAAGCAAGGCGAAGAGGATTTACAGGAACGGAAAACCCTTGAATCTCAATTCAAAGATATTCAATCAAGATACAATGCTCGAGTGATGTTGCTGGCTAAAATCCTCACGACCGCAGCAATCATGGCGGCAACAATGGGAGCAGGTGGTGCAATTACGATTGGTATTCAAGTTGCACTATTAGCCGCACAAGCCTTTATCAATGCGGGAGTTCGTTACTTTGTCTTAAAAGAAAATATTGGTAAGACAGTTGGAATCGGAGTATTAGATTTCGTAACATCCGCGACGATGTTGGTGGGACTAAATCTTGGTGATGCCCTACAAGCTAGTTTATTGAGTACACAAAATCTTGGTCAGGGTGATTTCTTAGCTCCTGTTTTATCTAAAGGCATGGTCGGAACTATGAAAGGGGCTGTTTTGGCATTGCCCAAAGTAATTTACAAAGAGTTATTTGATCGCCAGCCACTAGGAGATGTAGTGGATAAAGGTAAAGAGAAAACGGTAGTTCAAAACTTTAAAAAAGAATTAAAAAAAGTAATCATGAAAAATATATTGAAGACTGTTAATGGAATACGTAATGCTTCTATTACTGAAGGTGAAGAACAAGCCTTATCACAAATTACTGGCATACCTATGCAAAACAATAGTAAGCCACACAAAGATTTTGCAACTGCAAACAAGGACGTTTTTACCACTGAAAATGATCCACACAAGCTAGATCAAGTCTTAACAAAAGACATTAAAAAGACAGTTGTCAAAGATGTTGCACCGAAGATCAATAAAGGTAAGGCAGGCGAGCGCCTCTTGATTGATTCTGATAAAAATGAAAAAGGAGATCGTCGTGATCGACTTGAAAGAATTCGTCGCGGCGAAAACACTCCAGTTTCCCTTGAGCCATTACAGAAAGAACAGCAATCAACATCAGTATTTTCAGTACCTATCCGCCCAGATATTCTAGAAATGGCAACAAAATTAAGGAAAGAAAAAGAAGCAATCAAACGAGAAGAAAAACAACTGACAAAGCAACTAGAACTAGAACTAGACGAGCAAAAGAAACAAATCATTCGGATAGATCTAGAGAGACTCAAATCTCGCAAGGAAAAATTAGAGGAACATAAAGAACAACTCAAAAAAGACAAGGAACTTCAAAAAGACCTTGAAAAGGAGGAGAATGAGAGACTTCAAAGCGCTAGATATACTCAAGAATTAGAAGCTGAGAAGAAATTTTTGGAAAGAAAGCAACTCCAAGAAACTGAAGAAAGAAAGCAACAGGAAGAATCTCAACAAAATTCTTCTTCTGGCAACGTCCAAGATTCAGTTAACACAGTTAACACGGTTAAAAATGTCCAAGATCCTGTGAAAAAACTTGAGATAGATCTCAAACAAGCTAAAACTAACAGCGCTTTAAAGTTACGTGAAATAGATGAAGCAAAGCAAAAAATTAAAGTGTGTGGAGAAACAGACAAGTCTTTGGAAACTACTTTAAAGCAAGTGCGAGAACAGAGAGATGAGTTGAGCAAGAACATAAAATCGACCGAAGATGCAATTGCTAATATTAAGAAGAAAGATAATGAACTTGTCAAAACTTTAAAAGGAAATGATGGAGACACCAACACATACAAGCTCATTAATGCTAATAATATGGAGCTAAGGTCTCTTAATGAATCTCTCGAAGAGATGAAATCAAGAAAAATTGATGTAGATAAATCTGTCACAGACAACAAAAAAGCAATACTTGACAATAAGGAAGAGAAGAAAAATCTTGAGATGATTTTGAAAAAGCTTGAAAAAGAGTGTAAAAACTCGGAAAAACTAGTCAAAATTGCTGACGAAAACCTCAAAGATGCCCAAAAGAAAAAGAGTGAGCTAGAGAAGAAAAATCTAGAAGAAGAGGAGAAGAAGAAAAAAGAACAGCTTAAATTGCAAAAAAAATAAATTCAGATCAAAGCACTGTATAAGTTTTATGCAGTGCAAATCGCGCAAGTTCCTAGTGTTTAAAAATCGCAGTAAATTATGAACCAAAATGGAAATAAATAGCACTGAAGTTGTTGAACAATTTTTAATTCCTAGAATCAGGATGCAGGCGGCGAGGTTAGGAGTTCCCGCTTCTAAGCCACCACGAGATCAGCAATTAGATGATTGGTTGGATAGCTTGCCATTACTAGCAACCATGTCCAAAGATTCAGGGATTGAGTATGAAGTATCGGTTACAGGTACAGGCGATCGCTTGACATGGAGAGCATCAGGGCTACCTCAAGATTTTATGCCTGTCATGAATGATTATTGGCATGATGTGGGGGCTTCAGATCTGGAGCTAGAAAAATTACAGAAAGTGGGAAAAAAGTTATTGCCTGACATATTAGGTTCTTGGATCGAAGCAACCGAATCGGGTATAGATACGGGGTGGTACTTTCCCTTTGAAATACCTCTTCAGCAAGCCTTAGATATCGCTAGTCCGAGTGATGCGAACGATATAGTCTCAGACTGGGCTGATGAATTTGATCTAGATATTTGCGATCGCTTAGGTGCAACATTAGCTGATGGATCTCCCTACACAGCGATCCAAATTCCTTTGTTAAGAGATAATATCGAGGAGCAAATATATATTGCTTTAGAGTTGTTTTCAGCACTCAAACTTCCTGATCCTCCTGAATCTGCAATAGGGGCAATTTTGGCTGAATCAGAGGGGGACTTATCTATTTCAATATGGTTAACATCTTCAGGAGTAAGCAAGTTGGGGATTTTGGTCAGCGATCCTAGCAATAGGTTGTTAATCGATTTATGTCATGCTGCCGATATTCAAGATCTTGAATTTATTGCGGGTTTTCAAGGTTTATTATCCGTTGAAACCCCGACCTTAATTGAATGTCAACAGCGCTCAAACGGATTTTGTATAGAAATGCATTATCTACTTCAAGAACTAAAAGTAGATATAAATAGTTGACGCGAGTTGGGGATAATTTGAAACTAGCGTTGAGAGAGGGTTTGGCTACGCAAACCCTCTCTCAACTCCCAAAAGTAAAAGTCTTGCGTAGCAAGGCTTTTACTTTTGGACTTTTGTTAAAACTAGCTTCCTTAAGGATGAACTTGACCTAAAATTGCACCGAGGCGATCGTAGTCGTCTTTGAGTAAAATGCTCAGCTTGCGTCCTGCTTGGACTAACCAATTGCGATCGCATTTACGCACCTGATAGACATTGCGTAAGACAGCGGCAATTAACTCATCGACAGGAGCATTGGTCATTTGGACTAAAGTTCTCAAAAAATTCAACTCTTCCGTGAAGTTCTCAATTTCCTCTTCTTCGCAAGCATAAACGGCTTGATGGATTTGTGGTGGTTGCGAGGGAAGATGCTGATAGACATTGCCAACAGCACTAAAACCAAGTAGTACGACTTTGATTTCCGAACGGAGCATGGCGAAAATTTGCGGTTGCTGTTCGCGTAACTCTTGGAGGCTCAAACCTAAAGCCACTGCTCGATGCACAGAATCAATCGGTGCAGTCGTTGCATGATAAACCACCCCATAGGCAACGATATCGCTATTTTCTTCCTGTTGGGATTTCACCCAACTGCCGAAAGCAGGCATCACAGGAAAATCTAAATTATCAGGCTCAAGGCACTGCGCGAGAAATTCTGTGGTGGAAGTTGCCACAACCTCTGCAAGGTATTTCGGATGGCGATCGCGACTAGACTGTGGCAAAGGTAAAAGCATGAAATCCCTCAAATATCAAATAGAGAATCGGCTGCCCTTCTACCACCCCAACGCTTCACAATCAGATCATCATAGCGATCAGCACTTTCTAAAACTTCAGTCAGCGCGAGCTTAAACTCATTTTGTTGGCAAGATGCACCGAGCAAAGTCACATGAAATCTGACATCCCCATCCTCTGGCATACTAAAGCCCCCAAAACGGAATACATCATTCTGCTTGAGCAAATAGAGCATCAGATCATCACTCACTTCCACTTCCGTTGCGACATATGCCCAAATATAAATAATCGATTCTGTTTCATAAAAAGGTCGAATTTCCACCAGCACCGTTGCGGAGCCAACCTGTAAGCTGAAGATGGGATTGTGGGCGACGGGATAGGATATGCGATCGCAAAGCTCTGGTAGCCAATCAGCTACTTTTTGATAACAGGTTTTTTGTGCCTCTGTCTGAAAATTCACGCTTCAAATTTACCATTGATCAAAACCACTAAAAGTTTAACCCAATCTCAGAAGTTTTCAAGACTTGAGAGGTATACTCCCTTTGTGAGCATACCTCTCTTAATAATTATTTATGATTAAATCAAGCAAGCGAGGTACAGAGGATTGTGTCCCCGCCTGCGGTGGGGACACAATCCTGTATCAATATGATTAAAGGCTACGATCTAAAGAGCGCTCACCACCCCAAGTTGCGACAATCGCATCATCATACTGATCAGCAGTTTCTAGGACTGAAGATACTAAAGTTTGTAATTCTTGGCGATCGCAGGTAGAGCCAACTAAAGTTGTATGAAAGCGAATATCCCCATCATCATCAATACTAAATACCCCAAACTGAAGTTCCGAATTTTTTTTAAGTAAAAATCGCATTAAGTCCTGAGTAATCTCTGCTCCCGTAACTACATATGACCAAGTAGAAATGATTGCTTCAGAACTTCCCCAAGGCAAAACCTCAACTGTCGCTGTTGCGGAACCTAGGGGCAAAACAAATACAGGCATGTCGTATGGAGGTGAATAAACATTGTCATATAAGTCCTTCAACCAAGGTTGAATCTTCTCATAGCAAGCCTTTTGTACAGGTGTCTCAAATTTCATTTTATTACCTCCATCCTTCAACTGTTCAGTCTAGATCCCATTTATCCTACATATTTATGGTTTTTGCCTTGTCTATGCCAATCTAAGACCTGCAACAAGGAAATCGCCAAGATTTCTTATGCTAGTAATTGGTTATGCATAAATTTATATTTTTTATCTTTACTTAAAGATTGTGTTATTAAAAAGGAATCTATGCAGTATTCTGTGTTACGCGATCGCATATTTGAGTCGTGCGAAGCACGGCAATCTTATTGAGGGCTATTCGGATCAAAACTTGAGCCATCAAAAAAGACTTCTACTCCCCTTGAAGTGGATATGGGAATATTCGTATCAGGAACGCCGATCGCTTTCGCTGCATTTTTCCATAGATCCTCGCGATTAACCGCATCAATAGTTTCTTTGATCTCAAAATTGTCAGGTAGTAATTGCCATCTTCTATATTCGTTTAAGAACCATAGATCATGACTCTTATAGGGATAAGAAACGGAGATACCATCATTTGACCAATACTTAATGGCAAGTGGATTAGGAGAGTTCTTAGAACTATTTGCTCTCAGTATTCCCTTAGTCTGCTGTGGACTATTTTTAAAAAGCTGAGAGAACATTTTCAGAGGTTCCGCAATTAAATTAGCTCCATTACTAAAGCTCAAGGCTATTAATGTATTCAATTCTATCTCATTCGCAGGATTATCACACCAGATCTGAGCTTCCATAATTCCTTGAAGTAAGGCTTGCGTGGCAATGGGATATTTATCCACCCAATCGGCACGCATTGCCAAGCATTCCCCCGGATGATTGCGCCAAATCTCGCCAGTAGCGATCGCAGGATAGGTCAAGTTCGCTTCCAGTAGTTTCAACATACGCCAGCTATCGAGACAAAGCAAATCGGCTCTACTGCGCTTAATCTGATTACGCATCTCAGCAAAAGGAATTGCTAGCACATCAATATTGAGCTTCGGAACAACATTCATCGAGGCGAGCCAATAACGTAACCAGAGATCGTAATTAGTACCGATTTCAGCGATCGCGCAATTCATGGGACTGCCGAATAACTTCGCTACATCCTGCCAAGGCGAAAAGGGAGCGCGTTGTATTTGAATGCCAAAGGGTTTTAGGCGTTTAGAAACAACGATATATCCTCCATGAGTATGCAGGCGCATCAGCATATACATGGCAGTTTTGCGCTTGTTAGGATTAATCCCCTCATTCATCATCTCAGGCAAAGGACTATAAAAATGTCCACCATCAATGCCATCGCTATTTGTCCCCAGTTCTGTGCCGATTTCGGTGCGATCACTAATCTCTGCCCATGACTGAAAGGGAACTAACTCCACATCAGTCATGCCGTATTTTGCAAATAGCTGTTTATGTTTCGCGACTAGCAAAGGAGCAACTTCAAACGATGGAATTATACCTAGACGCACCGATTGAATTTCAGGATTATCGGAAATCTTTGTATGCGGTGTTGGTTGTAATAAATCATTTGCCAAGGGTTTAGACGTACAGTTATTCAGCAAGACTGTACTGGCAGCAATCCCAAAGGTAGTAATAAATTTCCGTCGAGAAAGTGGATTCATAGTACTAAATCCATAGCCTCATATTTTGAGACAAGATGGCTTTGCTATCTTGTCTCAAAATATGAGAGATTGTTTAAGCTAAAAAATCATGAACTATATCTAGGATACGCTGACTCGATTTGCCATCGCCAAAGGGATTAGCAATATTTGCCATCTGTTCATAGGCATTGCGATCGCCTAATAATTTAGAAGCTGCTGCCACGATCTCTTGAGTGTCCGTACCCACCAGCTTACTTGTCCCTGCGGCAACTGCCTCTGGACGCTCAGTCGTAGTACGCAAGACCAAAACAGGTTTGCCAAGGCTAGGAGCTTCCTCTTGCAAGCCTCCTGAATCGCTCATGATCAAATAGCATCGCTGCATTGCCCCGACCAATTGCTCATAGTCCAATGGCTCCACTAAGAAAATGCGTGGATGATTGCCTAGTTTGGCGATTAACGGCTCCCGTACCACAGGATTCATATGCATGGGCAGAACTAAAGCCACATCAGGAAATTCCGCCAAAATCTGCAACCATGCTTGAATGATTTGCTCTAAGGGCTGTCCCCAATTTTCGCGACGATGGACAGTGGCAAGAATCACCCGATGGGATGACCAGTCCAACCCTTTGATTTCACACTTTGGCGATCGCCCTGAAACATACAGCAACGCATCAATAACTGTATTACCCGTGTGATGAATTCCTTCTTTTACTCCTGACGTTTGGAGATTTGTCACAGAAGCAGTAGTAGGTGCAAAATGCAGTTGAGCTATCTGAGAAACTAGGCGACGATTGGCTTCTTCTGGAAATGGATTAAACAGATTATCGGTGCGGAGTCCCGCTTCCACATGTCCAATTGGAATTTGTTGATAAAAAGCCGCCAGTGCCGCCGCAAAAGCAGTGGTCGTATCCCCTTGGACTAAGACAATATTGGGTTGAATCTCTTTATATAAATTCTCCAAACCAATTAAGCTATTGCAGGTAATCTCAGTGAGGGTTTGCTTCGGACGCATGATTCCCAAATCATAATCTGCCTTGAGGTCAAACAATTGCATCACCTGTTCCACCATTTCCCGATGCTGCCCAGTTAACACAACTGAAGTTTGGAATTGAGGATTATTTCTAAATAAATGGATGACAGGTGCAAGCTTAATTGCTTCTGGACGAGTGCCTAAAGTAACGCAGACATGAAATTGAGTTGGCAAAATAATCTCCCTTATAACAAAACGATTTGAGTTGTAACAGAAGCAGCTTTCGGTGCTTTGCTACTACCAAAGGCAGCGTGAATGCCGCGCAATGTCAGAATTATAATTCCGCAAACTACCAGATATTGCACAAATTGAATTGCAAATCTGGGTGTTGTGAGTAAATTTTGCCAAGACAAACTGTTAGAGGAGAATGTTGTCTCAGACTGAAAATCACTAATACTTTCTTCATTTGGAATTGCAGGAATATCAGACAGAACGAGAAAATCTGAATCTTGGGAAGAATTAGAATTTGTTAACTCTGAGATTTGAGCCTGCATTGGTGTGAGATTTGGTAAAGCAGTAGGGGAACCATCGCCAAACATTTCATCTAAATCAGTGGTTGATGCGACTGATCTATTATCATCTTCAGCGCGATCGCGAGAAAATTCATTACGCTCGTCATTAGGCATAGGCTTGACGGGGAACACAGGTAAAGGAGGTATTCTAGATCTTTCTGGGGATTTATTAACTCCGCCATTTTCACTAATGTTGAGATCTTTGCGTTCAACTAAAGAAATTTCCTCTGTCCATGCAGGCTCCTCAAAGCCAGTTTGCTGCCAAGAAACAGTGATGCTGGAAATAGACGGCACTTCGAGGGTCAGGAACCATTTTTTCAACATTCCCACTAATACTTGACGCTTGGGGATACGCACTTCATCATCGAGCGATCGCAAGTCCGACTCGATTAAAACTTCAAGGCGATCGCCATCACGTTCAACATTGGCGAGCATTCCCTGCGACTTGAGCAAACGGTTCATTAATGAAGCGATCGCATTAACATTGCCCTGTTTAGCCTGTTCGATGAGTGGATTTTGTGCCATAACCAAGCAACCTCGGATGCTTACCCTAAAGTATCTTTTAATGTAAGCCAAATGTATCAGATTTCTGGAGCTTTACGAAAATAGAACAAGTAATAATCTCTACAAAATCAAGTTTAAGATAGCAAAGGCAATATTAATTAACTACTTACTTTGCTTATCTTTTACTTTATTCCGCCAATATTTCAATCCTGTGATCGCTCCTAATACTACTGCTAAACCATTGTTTGGTGAAAAATCAAATGGTACAGGTGTGGTATCTAATTGAACAGTGCCAAGGGTAAAAGTGCCTGATTCTTTACTTGTATCGTCTCCAAGAAATACAAAGCTTTGGGTGGCGTATGGATTAAAGGGTAGTGGGGGAGTTGTGGATACAAAACTACTATAGTCCACTAAGTTTCCACTAATAACTAGAGTTGAGCTAGTCTCATTAGTTAAAGTATAACCGCTATTTAAAACTGTAAGTTTGTATGTTGTAGGATTAGCGGTTGTATTAAATGCTTTTGTTTGGAGGGGATCCTGAGAAGTAAAATTTGAAGAGGACTGGGCAAAAATTTCGTTAACTCTAAACCCAATTTCGATCGCTTTTGTTATGTCTTTGCTGACAGCGATTATGCTAAAAGGCGCTCTCGGATTAGTACCTGTTGTATTATTGCTGCTAGAAGGATCGATCTGAACTGTAAAAGTAATCGAATAACCAGTAGTCTGATCGAGGGTATTCGCATTAAAACTGCCAAAATAACTAGCAGGTTTCATGGTTAGAGGGTTAGCAGGTTGATAATTGCTATATCCAGAATATTCCGCAGAGTTTGCGGCTGTATTTAACTGGACTCCCCCTGTAACTACCGTTTGAGATGTTGAAACTTGAAATGGAAAAGCTCCCCCTGTAGCACAGGGACCAAATGGAGAACTTGCAGCACAAATTGCTCCAGATCTTATTGCGGCATTCTGAGTATCAGGAGTTTGACTAAGGCTGCCATCATATAGTGTAGTTATACCGAATGCGTTTACACTAATTGCTCCAGTAAAGAAAACACTAGTAGCGATCGCTGATGTCCACAAAATCTTCATATGCATTGATGCCTGATTTAATTTGGGAAATAAATATAAAATAACCTTATTAATTTAGATTATCAATGATAGTGAAAATTGTATTGTTTTTTGATAAAAAAAGAGGTTCGCTTAGCGAACCTCTTTTTTTAAACGAGTCTGACTAGCTTCGCACTCAGATCCCACATTTTCTCTGCTCTGGCATCATCACGAGCTTGAGGCGAAACGGTCTGGACAAAAGACTTGCCATCTTGTTTCTGGCGATTACCCCAACTCCAATAAGCTCCTGATTGACGATATTCAGGATCGGCAACTACCGCAGCAACTCTCTGACCTGATAGTTCTTGAGTTACATAACCCTTAGTTATGTTCTTTTGGAATAAGGGGAATAACTTCTGGAAGAGAGGATAGTGATTGCGGAATAGAGGAGTATCGGCAACGCAACCAGGGTAGAGAGAAGTGAAGGTAATGCCTGTGGAATCGTGGAAACGACGGTGCAATTCTCTCATGGTTAAGATGTTGCAAACCTTGCTCTCTTTATAGGCTCGAACTGGTTCAAATTTCTTGCCATTTGCCATCGAAATTGGTGGTTTGAAGCCTTTTTCAAATCCTTCAAGATTACCAAGATCTGGCTGTGGTGGAATCTTACCGCCCAATTCGTCAGGGTTATGGGTGACGGTTCCTAAAATGACGACACGGCGATCGCTATAGGTGGATTTTTTCATGTCTTCTAGAAGAAGATTGACAAGCAAGAAATGGCTCAGATGATTGGTGGTCATAGTTAGCTCAAAGCCTTCAGGCGATCGCTGGGGTTCTTTGAGTAGAGGAGTATAAATAGCGGCATTAACCACGATTGCTTCAAGAGATCTGCCCGTAGCACGGAATTTAGCCACAAACTCACGTACACTTACCAAGGAGCCAAGATCAACTTGAATGACTTCGTATTTATCTTTGGAAATGCCTACGGATTCCGCCGCTTTGTGGGTTTTATCAACATTGCGGCAAGCCATGACGATGAACCAACCTTTATCGGCGAGAGCCTTGGCTGACCAAAGCCCCACCCCTGAAGATGCGCCTGTAATAATAACTGTAGGTAGTTGTGGATATGACATTTTTAAGAATAACTTTATAAACTTTGTTTAGAATTTTACAGTGATTTGGGATAATGTGAAACTCAAGAATTTTTGCTAAAAGTAGCACTTGCTAAAGCTTTGGGAATACTATGGAGGCTAATGCCTACGGATTATCCATTAGTCATATATTCTTTTGAGATAATTTAGACCTCGCAATGATCGATAGAAATATTTCAGCAATATCAAGGTCTATTTCCCTTTGCCGCGCTATCTCAAACCAGTAACCCCGAAGAAACCTTAAGACAAGTGGCGAGACAAATTGAAAATATCGCTGATCATCAACTGCAAAGTAACGTCGCCGCCTCGACCGCTATAATATCTGGTATAGCCCTAAGCAAAGAAATCATCAAGAGATTACTCAGGAGCGACATCATGAAAGAATCAGTAATTTATCAAGAGATATTACATGAAGGTTTAGCTGAAGGTAAAGCTAGAGGTTTAGCTGAAGGTGAGGCTAGAGGTTTAGCTAAAGGTAAGGCAGAAGAGCGAAATCAAATTGCTTTGAATATGCTGCGTTCTAACATTGCACCAGAAGTCGTTGCTCAAGTAACTGGACTAACAGCTAAGCAGGTGCAAAAACTCCAAAAGCTCTCTACGAAAAAATCTTAAACACCTAAAAAATAATAGCGATCACAAAAAAAGGCAGAGGTAATTCATGAATTACCTCTGCCTTTTGGGGATTTAATTTTGATATTAAACTGATCGCGTCATTTGCACCCGATAGCGTTCTTTTTTGGTAATCATGATGTCGCCGATGGTAACGCGCCCTTTGCCGCGAATTGCGATCAGATCGCCTGTTTTCACTTGATAGCTAGGTTGCGAGATCGTTTTCCAGTTGACGCGCACATCTTCACTATTAATCAAGTCCACCATTTTGCTGCGAGACATCCCAAAACCAAAAGAGGCGATCGCATCGAGTCTCAAGGATGCCTCAGTGGAAGTGAGTTCTTTGGTTACAGGGATGCGAATTTTTAACTCTTCCCAAGCGATCGCATTGACCTTGACGGGAACTGTCCGTACTTGATTGAAATGCAGTTGCAAGTATTCTACTAATTCAGGAACAACGATCGCCTGTGCACCTTTTTCGCCCAAAACATTGATATCGCCAACCTTTTGACGCTCGATGCCTGTGCCAAGGATTGCGCCCAGAAAATCGCGATGGGTTGCTGTATCAAACAGGAAATTTCCTGAAATTGAGATCGGGGTGAGGCTGACTAGGGTTGAATCAAGGGGCAACTCTGCACGGGCGATCGCTAATCTTTGGCGTTCGGCTTGCTCATAGCCACCCCATGCCAAGCAATGGATTTCGGTCATCTTGCCGAATACTTGCAAAGCTTCGGTAATTTCGGGTGGTGATAGGAAATCACTACATACAACTTCCCATGTTTGAACTGCGCGATCACCCAAATCTAGCAAGCGGCTAAGGGTGTCGCGATTTTCAACATGATTTAATAGGTCACGAGGTAGCATTAAATTTCGTCAAATTCCTCTTCGGGAATACGTTGTTTGGACTTGTCAGGAATTTTAGTTTCGCCCCAAGCATCGCGGATTTGCTGTTGAGTTTCATTACGAAAATCGGGCTTTGAGGTGGTGGGGTAATCATCCTCAAAATCATCGTAATCATCATCGTAATTATCGATGGGCTTTGGTGGTGTAATTGGGCGAGCTGGTGGCTCAGGACGGACTTCAGCTCTAGCTTGGCGACGTTGCTGCTGTGGTGGGTTTACGGGAACGCGCTCCTCCGCCCAATTGTCACCGTCATCCCAGGATTGTTCTTGACGATAGACGGGGCGTTGCTGCTGTGGTGGTGGCGAATAGGTGCTTCTGGCTCCCGATGACAGCGCATTATCACGCATGGTGGTGGTAGGTGGCAGATAGTCATCCTCGAAATCGTCTTCCCAAGGTGCTTTGCCCAAACCGAGACGCTCTAATAGACCTTTGCTCAGTTGGGTCATCCGATCTTCCATGCCCTCAGTAACGATGATGCGATCGCGCCCAACGGCGATAATTTCATTCACATCAATTTCGTAAGTACTAATTAAGCTGGCAGGAATAATGGGATTACCGACCGAAGCTACAATCAAAAACATCAGATCCCCTGTTTCAGGATCAAATTTAAAATCGCGTACCTTACCCAGTAATTCCCCCGACTCAGTTACGACTTCGTTATTAATTAAAGTGGTGTAACGCTCAGTAATTAAAATATCTTCGAGAACCGACTCGTCATCAACCAAAATCGCATCGGGTCCTAACAAATCAATATTGTCAAGGGACATAAAAAATGTGTCACCTATACCAATCGGTGTGCCGGGGACGAAGCGTTCAGCGACTGTCACCCCTGTAACACGACGCTGATCAACATCTAGCCAGATTTGCGTTACGATGCCAAGTCGAATGGCTGATCGCTTGCTGAAGACCTGCAAACCCAAAACGGCGGCACGTTGACGAAGATTTTCCGATTGCATCATGGCGGTGACGTGGCTCTATATGATTCCTTACAAGTGGGGATGCCCTACAAGTGGGGCAATAACTATAAACAGGAGAGTAAATACCTAGCCCTGATTCTAGCAGACTAGATCCCTGTCGGTATCCCCACGTTTGTTGATCAATACTTATTGAATAGCTGCCGTCACTCGCATTAAAACCCAAGAAATAGGTGGCGGCGCGAAGCGCCGCCACCTATTTCTTGGGCAAGCTACGAGAAAGACAAGGGGCTTAAGCCCCTTGTTATAGACTTTTATTACTCACGACTCATTTAGGATTTTGATATGCGCCGCACTTGTTTGCTTTACCAAAGCGATCGCCCCATTCCGTACTTGACTGCTTGGCAATGGCAAAAAGAATTTGTGGAGGAGCGCAAACAAGCAAGGCGTGAGGGTAAGGATTTGCCCGATGTTTTATTGCTGGTAGAACATCCTGCTGTGTATACATTGGGGCAAGGTTCAAGCTTGGAATTTCTCAAATTTGATCCCGATGATCCCGATATCGAATGCCATCGCATTGAGCGAGGTGGTGAAGTTACGCACCATGCGATCGGTCAATTAGTTGCTTATCCCATTCTCAATCTCGATCACCATCAACGCGATCTACATTGGTACTTGCGACAACTAGAAGAGGTGATTATTCAAGTTTTAGCTAGTTATGGAGTTTCTTCGCAACGTATTCAAGGTTTAACGGGTGTATGGATTGATCATATTGGTCAATCACAAAAAATCGCGCAAGTCGGTATCAAAGTCAGCCAATGGATTACGATGCACGGCTTTGCTTTAAATATTTGTATGGATCTATCAGGGTTTGAGCGCATTGTTCCCTGTGGCATTAGCGATTGCCAAGTATGTAATCTCAATCAATTCGCGCCTAATGTTGATTTTGTAGATGTAAAAAAGGCGATCGCGCAAACCTTCGCTGAAATATTTAATTTGGAAATGCAATTTCAAGCGATCGGCTGACTGAGAAATTATTTATTTTTCGGTTAATTCTTGCAGATCGCTACTCTCTTAATTTTGCCATCTAAGTAGCTAGGCATAATTAAAACTCAGTTGCATTATGACTTCTAATCAGTTAGATCTGAGCGAGTTTGATATGCCATTAGCAACTGTCAGGATGAAGCATGTTGTGCAAGAGATGATGCCATTTGGAATCTCGCCTGATGAATATGCTGCGCGGTGGGCACATAATTGATCTAAATATTTATTGCTTCTCTTTAGATCAATATAGATATCACGATGTTGTTCTTCAATCATGGATTCATTCTCTCGGTGCAATTCTTTTTCAGAAAAATGGTGCGCCTAAACTGAGTGATCTCCGAGCAAAATTTCTTACTACTGAGGAAATTCAAGGGATTCAAGAACAAGAAAATGAGTTCCTAGCAGAATTACTTGCTGATGAAGAAATGCAAGAGATTCAAGAACAACAAGAATATAAAATATAAAGGGTTTTAAAACGGTGTGAGTGTCACTCAAATAGTCTTTGCGAAAGATCCCCCGACAAAACAGGCGCAAAATTGTAAAAGTAATTCAGAGGCATTGACAAAACAGAAATAATTTCTAACTGCGATCGCCTTGAGGAGATGGATTGTTAATGTGATCGTGATAATCCCAAAAACACACTGAATTAAGGCAAAGTGTCGTTCACCTTGGATATGGCATAATGGCGATACTGCGATCTATTGCTGAAACCTTGAATCAATCCTACTTCCAGTCCGAATATTTACTATTTGAACCCACCACACCAGAACATGATGCGGTTAATATCGTTTTTGCTTTTCCCAGCACCTACACCGTAGGAATTACGAGCTTAGGATATCAAGGAGTATGGGCAAATTTAGCAACGCGATCGCAGGTTAATGTCAGTCGATGGTTTACCGATGCCCATGAGGATTTACCACGCCAGATTGAGATATTAGGCTTTTCATTTTCATGGGAATTGGATTACGTCAATATTCTCGCTGCATTAAAGAAATTCGATATTCCCATTGATAGCTGCGATCGCACTGATGAGCATCCATTAGTATTTGGTGGGGGGCCAGTTCTCACCGCTAATCCGGAACCATTTGCCACATGGTTTGACATTGTCTTGCTCGGTGATGGCGAAGAACTAATTGGTAACTTCCTCAATGCTTATCAAGAAGTACGTCATGCTAGCCGTACAGTGAAATTGCGTCATTTAGCAAAATTAGATGGAATATATGTTCCACAGCTATATACAGTTACCTACGAAGCAGCAGATGGAGCGATCGCTTCCATTCAACCCATAGATTCCGATATTCCTGCAATCATCCATAAGCAAACCTACAAAGGCAATACTCTCTCCGCTTCCACAGTCGTTACGGAAAGAGCTGCTTGGGAAAGTATCTTCATGGTGGAAGTAGTGCGAAGTTGTCCAGAGATGTGTCGCTTCTGTTTAGCGAGCTATCTCACACTCCCATTTCGGACTGCGAGTTTAGAGACTAGTCTGATGCCTGCGATCACTAAAGGACTAGAAGTAACCAAACGATTAGGATTACTAGGCGCATCAATCACTCAACATCCTGAATTTGATACATTACTAGACTATCTCGCGCAACCGCAGTTTGATGATGTTCGCCTCAGCCTTGCTTCTGTTCGCACCAATACCTTAACCGAAAAATTAGCGCGAATTCTCTCTACCCGTGATAGTCGCTCCGTTACCATTGCGATCGAAAGCGGTTCTGAACGTTTACGAGAAATCATTAACAAAAAACTGCATAATGACGAAATCAGACAAGCAGCAATTAATGCTCAGGCAGGTGGTTTAAAATCTCTGAAACTCTATGGGATGGCAGGTGTGCCAATGGAAAATGATGACGATATCGAACAAACGATCGATATGCTGATTTCCCTTCGCAAACTTGCCCCAAAATTAAAGATTACCTTTGGTTGCAGTACCTTTGTGCCTAAGTCCCATACCCCTTGGCAATGGCAGGGAGTTAGTACGACTGCCGAAAAGAAAATGCAGTATTTTCGTAAGAAACTTTTACCAAAGGGAATTGATTTTCGTCCTGAAAGTTACAAAGATTCGCTTGTGCAAGCACTTATTTCTAGAGGCGATCGCCGTCTGACGAAATTATTACGCTTGGCTTGTAGCTACAGCGATGGTGATGTGCCTAGTGATGGTTCCTACAAACGCGCCTTTAAGGAATTACGTGGACAGTTGCCGCCCTTATCTTGGTATGTCCATGAAGATTGGGATGTCCATCAAGTTCTGCCTTGGCAACATCTTCGCAGTGCTTTGCCAGTGGAAACCTTAATCAAACATCGCGAAACATCTTTGCATGTTGACAACTATGCTGAATTACTCACGACAAAATAAACACTCGGAATAACTAACTCAGCATAGTTATCAACAAAACCGCGATATCTGTAACGATCGCTAAGCGATCGTTACAGATATCGCGGTTTCAAATTTACTGTAGTCGCTCACGGCATGACATAAAACCCAAGAGAGAGTTAGCGACGCAAAGCACGCCAACTCTCTCTTGGGTTTTGTTTTTATCATCACATTAATGGCTATAGCTATAGAATAAATTAAACTCGCGTTTAATCCTTGATCAAAATACTAGGTAAATAATATGTTCAAAGTAGCTGTTGGTCACAGTAATGATCCTGACAGTTTGGAAGCTATTAATGAAACTTTAGAACAATGCCTCATATCGCTTGGTGGAGTACTACCACGAGCAGGTATCTTATTTGCCGCGATCGATTTTGACTATAGCTTGATTCTGCAACGCATTAATGACACATTTCCCAATATCGAACTGATTGGAGGCTCTACGGATGGTGAAGTCTCTTCTGTTTTGGAATTTCAGCAAGACTCGATAACCTTAATGCTTTTCTGTTCCGATGAAATCGAAATTCGGGCAGCCATTGGCAAAAATGTTTCTCAAAATCCCGTGGAAATTGCCCGTCAATCGATTGAATCAATAAAGCAACAACTTACCTTACCAATCAAGTTTTGTATTACCATGATCGAGAGCTTGACTACGAGTACAGTTTCGATTTTGCAAGGTTTAGACTTAGCCCTTAAGAATATCCCAATCTTTGGAGGAGCTACTGCTGACCAATGGCGATATAAACAGACTTATCAATTTTATAAAAATGAAGTACTTAGCGATGCTGTCGTAACCCTATTATTTGCTGGAAATATTGTTTTTTCTCATGGTAGGTCTGGTGGATGGAGACCAATTGGGAAACGGAGCTTAGTTACCAAAGTTGATAAAAATATCATCTATGAAATAGACCATAAACCTGCCTTAGATTTTTATTATTATTATCTAAATATTGACGAGCCAGATTCTGTCTATCCTTTAGCAGTATTTCCGCCTGATGAAGAAAACTTTTTTCTACGCGGAGCTATTTCCTACGATAAAAATACAGGTAGCATCACTGTTTCAGGGGATATTCCTGAAAATTCGATTGTCCAAATTACTGATACCTGCCTTGAAGATGTGATTGCCGCATCACAAACTTCTTTCGCTGAGGCAAAAGCAAATTATGCAGGTCAATCTCCAGAGGCGGCTCTTCTTTTCTCCTGCGCTTGGCGTAGACAAATTTTGGGGACTAGAGCCAATGAGGAATATCAAGCGATCGCAGATTTGTCCACACCAGTTCTCCCCAGTTGTGGATTTTATACCTATGGAGAAATTTCGCCGTTAAGTGAGCATGGACAAACTTTTTTCCATAACACAACGTTTTTAACTCTACTACTTGGTAACTAGTAAAGATGTTTTATAGAAGTTCACATTTTTTCTATTACTTTGGCATAATTTAAATCTAGAATCTGCGATGTAGATTCTAAAGTTTTATATATTAAATAAGCTTAATCACAGAAAAATGAAACCCAAAAAACCCTGATAAAATCAGAATGGGTAGCACTTTGAACCATTCATTTAGAGGTGTATTAATGGAAGAGAATGAAGATAAAATCAAAAGGTTAGAGAAAGAGAATCGGATTCTCAAAAAGAAATTAGAACGTTCAGAAATTGATCGCTCCAGTCTCGAAACTACTAATCGCAATAAAGAGACTTTGCTCAAAAAAGTGATTTGTGATTTACAGGAATATCAAGTCATTCTCGAAAAGAAAAGCCTTGATCTAGAACAAACCTTAAATGATTTATCACTTATGCAGAATAAATTAGTTGAGGCGGAAAAGATGGCAGCTTTGGGCAGTTTAGTCGCTGGTGTTGCCCATGAAATCAACACTCCCGTAGGAACAAGTATCACCCTTGCCTCTACCTTGAGGGATGAGACTCAGTTGTTAATCACATTGGTAGAAACTGGTTGTCTCAAGAAGTCACTATTAAATCATTATATAGAAGTTGCCTCAGAAGTAAGTAGTTTAATCCTGAGTAATTTAAATCGGGCTGGTGAATTAGTGCATAGTTTTAAGCAAGTTGCTGTCGATCAAGCTAATTCCGAGAAAAGAAATTTTAAAGTCAAAGAATATATAGAAGAAGTCGTAATCAGTATTTCTCCTAAATTTAAACAGAATTTATATAAAGTAGCGATTACAGGTGATGACTTGATTAATATCTATAGCTATCCCGGAGCTTTAGCCCAAGTAATTACTAATTTAGTAGATAATTCTACTCTTCATGCTTACTTACCTGAGCAGTCTGGGAATATTCATATTGAGGTTCACAAACAAGCAGATCAAGTAATTATTAAATACAAAGATGATGGTTTTGGGATTGACCCACAAATATCTGGTCGAATATTTGAACCATTTTTTACCACTGCTCGCGAGAAAGGTGGAACAGGATTAGGTCTACACATTACCTATAATTTAGTTACTCAAAAATTACAAGGAAGTATTGATTGTGAAAGTGAAATCGGAAAAGGTACACTATTTACTATAACTTTGCCAAATTCTATAAATTCTTAGCTTAGAGAATTTGTGGTTTTTGCTAAATATAGTCCATTATTTCAATGGGATATTCTCATATGTATTTGAAACCAAATATACTTCATATATAAATCTCTATATATTTTTCTATATATTTTCCATATAGCCATGTTATCTAATTTGACTCCAGAAAATTCTAATTCAAAAAACAACCAAATAGATACATCTAGTGATGAAGATGATAAAATCACTTTTCATGATGAAGATGATCTAGTTCTAGAATCCTCCCATAATTTAGATATAAACCCTCAAGAATTAGATATAGATAAATGGAAAGTAATAATTGCTGATGATGACCCTGATGTACATCGGGCAACACGGATAGCTCTTAAAAATCTTGTATTTGAAGGTAAGTTAGTAGTTTTCTTTTCTGCTTATTCAGGAGAAGAATGTAAGCGATTAATTACAGATACTCATCCTGATGCCGCTTTGGTTTTGTTAGATGTAGTTATGGAAACTAACAATGCAGGATTAAACTTAGTCAAGTATATTCGGGAAGAATTAAATAATCATCAAATCCGTATTATTTTGCGAACAGGTCATCCGGGGGAAGCTCCTGAAGAGTCAGTGATACTTAATTACGATATTAATGATTACAAGCTAAAGATAGAATTAACTCGTCAAAATCTACTGACAACAGTACTGGCATCCCTTAGGGCTTATCGAGATATCACGATCATAGAGCAGCAAAAAATTAAACTCGCACAAGCTTTTAAAAATTTGCAAAAAGTACAACTGCAACTGGAAGAATATACTTATAGTCTGGAAAAGAAAATTGCGGATCGGACTTCAGCTCTAGAGCTAGCAAATCGAAGACTTCAGCGACTAGCACAAATAGATGGATTAACTCAAGTAGCAAATCGTCGTTGCTTTGATGAATATTGGCTCCAACAGTGGAATATGCTCCAGCAGGAGCAGCAACCCATCTCATTGATGTTGATCGATATAGACTATTTTAAGAACTATAATGATCATTATGGACATTTAGCTGGAGATGAATGTTTACGGCAAGTTGCTCAAGGAATTAGTAACTTATTAATGCGTCCTCAAGATTTGGTAGCACGTTATGGTGGGGAAGAGTTTGTGGTGGTATTACCCCATACCCAAATCGAAGGAGCAAAGAAGGTCGCTGAGCAAATCATAGCAGTAATTAATGATCTCAATTTTACTCATGTCAAATCCTTAGTCAGCGATCGCATTACTTTGAGTATTGGTATTTCCTGTGTTGTTCCTAATTCTAATCTTTTGGTGGATATGCCGATTTCTTTGGCTGACAAAGCTCTCTATCAGGCGAAACGGGAAGGACGCAATCGTATTGTTTTGGCGTTAGACAGCTAATTTTAGATACTTGTTTGCCAGTTAATCCACGCTTTGAGATCGTTAGGGACTGTAGTGAAATGTAGATAAATTTGTTTGATAGGATGCGATCGCTGTTGAGAAATTGCAGAAATCGTGAGATTGTTCTCTAATTCCAATTTATCTGATGTTGCTTGATCGGGTTGATGATGCTTTAAGACTTTGGCATAGATTTCGCCTTCGATTGTGACGGTTTGAGAAGGATTGAGTTGGTCAGGAGCAGACACTTGAAGATGTAGTTTGATGTTAGTTAATACAGGTAGATCCTCTTTCGCCAAGATCTCTGCTCCGTAGGGTGATAGTCGTCGGATCTCACCTTCAAAGATTTCTGTGCCGAGATGTTTCTCTTCTAAAATACGATAGGTAATTGCAATTGGCTGAGGCAATATTTGTAGAGAATCATTAATAGAAGGAAGTTCGAGATTATAAATACCGCCAATGCCACAAATATCGTAGATTGAAATGGGATGCGACACGCCCTTAGGTTCCACTTCCATTGAGCCATTAGTTTTGACGATCGCCTGTATTTCGTTATAGGTTGTTTCCGATATCAAAATCTGACCACCGACAGTATAGGATTCAATCCTTGCCGTGAGATTGACATGATTGCCAACAACAGCATATTTCGCCCGCGAATGGGAACCGATATTGCCTGCAACCACTTCGCCCGTATTAATGCCAATTCCCATCGCGATTTCTGGTAAGCCTAGTTGGGTGAGTTGGGCATTTACCGATCGCATGGCAAGTTGCATCGCGATCGCACTAGCGACTGCCCTTGCCGCATCATCTTCACGATGGATGGGCGCACCAAAGAGAACCAAAATGGCATCACCGATAAATTCATCAATGGTGCCTTGATAGGTAGCGATCGCCTCGGTCATCGTTCCTAAAAATACATTGAGAATTTCTACTACTTTTTCGGGAGGCATTTTCTCGGAAATAGTTGAGAAACCACGGAGATCGCACATGAGAATTGTGACTTTGCGGCGATCGCCTCCAAATTTGAGACCTTCGGGGGTTTCTAATAAACTTTTGACGACAGCATCAGTTAAATAGCGACTAAAGTAAGCCCGAATTTGCGCTGCCGTAATTGCTAGATAGCTGGTCACGATTGCACCACCACCTAAAAAGCCAATCATTGCAGGCACAAAGGGCAACCACCAACCATAGCCTAAGGCAATAAAACAAGCAGCAAAGAGACTGCCACCCAGTGCTAATACACTGAGCGATCGCAACATTAAAAGCTGAAATTCGCGTTCCTTTACCTTGACATTACGCCATTGCCAAATTAAGAGGGAACCAGTCAACGACCAACCAAAAATCCATAACCATTCCCAATGCTTTTCCCAAGTGTGAATTCCTACACGTCCGTCAAGAGAACTACTCAGAATATGACTCACTAGTTGGGCATGAACTTCAATTCCTGAGGTAAAGATGCGGGTACTGCCAATGCCGCTATCAAGGGGAGTGAAAAACCAATCCCTTAAACTGACTGCTGTTACGCCAATCATCACCACGCGATCGCGCAGTAAATCAGGGGCAATTTTACCTTCTAGCACATCTGCCATCCGTACAGTCTGAAAACCATTAAGAGAGCGACGATAGTTCACGATAAATTGATGTCCACCTACATCAGCATGGCTATAGCCTCCATCATTGGTGCGTAATCTGGGGGGATTGAGCGCTTTCTCAAAGGGAACTATTTTTTCGCCATCTAGATAGAGTAAAGATATTTGTAAGCTGAAACTAGGGGAAACTTTGCCATCGGATGAACGTAAAGCTAGCAAACCTCTGCGAACCCTACCATCGGTATCAACTGGAAGATTGATTGCCCCAATTTGTTCGGGAGGAAGGGCAGGTGGGGGATTAATATTAGAACTGGCGATCGCAAAATTAGAATCAACGAGATCGGCTGTTTTGGTTGCACCAACTAGATTTGGCGTACTTTTAAACAAGGCTTCCAGTTGTGAATAGCCAGCACCGACAGGTTTATCACGGGCAAGATCAAGACCGATCGCCCGTGGTTTTTGTTTACGTACTTTGTCTAATAATTGGGTCAGTAAAGCATCATCAATGGGCCAAGCATATTGACGGACATCTGCTTCATCAATGCCAATAATCACAATACGGCTATCTTCAGGCTCAGGCGATCGCCACCGAAAGAACTGATCGAGCATTGCTAATTCCAATGGCTCTAGCACTCCAATTATCCGCAATCCAATCGCCAATATGGAGATTGTCGGTGCAGCGATCGCAATGCCTCGCCATTTCCATAAGACATTTTTTAATTGGGAGCGAATCGCCATAAAGTTTACTCCTGCTGACTGATTATGGTCTCCAAACCAAAGAAATTTTCTAAAAAGATGATTCTGCAATCTTTGGTAGTACTACAAAGGAAAGGATTTATTGAGGTAAGGATGGGCGGCGCTTCGCGCCGCCCATCCTTACCTATTTAGCACTACCCAATCTTTTTAGAAAATTTCTCTGCTTACAATTTCTTACAAGAGGCTGTAAAGCATCACTTTTGTGAGACAAAAGCATATGAAAGAACGCGATCAAGACTTGCTGACTTTAATATCGCTATCCATTCATCAGTAACTTCAGAGCTTTTGGGTACAGTTCGTTGCGCATCTGCCAAAGTCGTCAAGGTCTCAAACCACAGGCTTTCTTGAGCAAACAAAGCCGCTCGATCAATAGGTTTTGATAGTTTTGATAGTTGCTCTGTCAATTTTTTCGTTGGTAAAATGCGACGTACTGAGCCATACACTGTCTTATTGTCAGGTATCGTCGCGCTGCCATAGGGTGTTTTATTGGTTGCAGTGAGAACTGTAAACTCCCATGAATATATTTTTCCAATTGCTAGTGTCGGAGCATCTTCAGGTAATTTGAAAGCAATGATCCCTGCATCATTATTGATATCGAAGGAAGTTTGATAAATGGGTTTATTGGGTGTTTCGGCACTATCTTCATAAAGACGGAATCTTACCGATCCACGATGTTTAGGACTGAGAAAATAGATTATAGGACGTTCAGAAATAGTTCGAGGAACTGGGTTCTTATTTATTTCTAAATTTGGAACCAAAGCAATTAAACAAGAAATGAGACAACCTGAACTGCGTGTAATACCTGATGCTGAAGTCTTAGGCGCATCAAGATCACTAGGGGGGACATAGACGACTCTACGGGACTGCGCTTGAGCTAAAGGGGAAAATAGGTTTAGGGGTGCAAGAATGGCTGTACTAGTAACTAGGCAAGAAAAAACCGATGCTACTAATATTTTTTTTGACAAATGTGATACAGAAGACATGATGCGATCGCCTCCAAAAAAGTGATCTACTGCTGAATCTATGTAGTTATGACGCAAGGCATAATGCGCTAAAGATCATAACCTTGAGATCCTAAGATAATTAAATAAGAATGCAACTTCTACGAAAAAGTTGCTATAGACATTCGACTGAATATTATCTAATTTGAGATTTTGCCTAATTCGAGCTAGAGATCGCCACAACCCAACCAATTTGCCTTTGGCACAGGAAAGCGTATTATAGTATTTAGAAAAAAATTTTTAAATTGTTACAAAACTATGGATATCTTGTCATTTGGCTGGTTCAGTTTATTAGGTATGTTCACATTGTCGATCGCTTTTGTTGTCTGGGGACGTAACGGACTATAAGCTTAAAGAGGGTGATGCTTTGCATCACCCTCTTTGCTATTCGGCTTCACCAATTAATGTAAAAGCAGCCCAATTAAGCGGATCGGGATATTTGGCTTTAGTCACAAGCATTGCTTGGCGTAAAGCCTCCGCCTTGTTAGGAATTGTCTGAAATTTTGTATAAAACATAGTCATTAGTAGCGCAGTTGGATCGTCAGGTACTGACCATAGCGATACCACCACACTAGGTACACCTGCGGCAATTAGCGATCGCGATAGACCGATTACCCCATCACCCGTTAATAGCCCCTGTCCAGTTTTGCAGGCACTTAGTACCACCATTTCAGCATTCAGATGCATCGTAATAATCTCGCTAGCCGTGAGAAAACCATCATCATTGTGACCATCTATTTGACTAGGAGCAAGGGCGATCGCTCCGGGGATATCCCCACTACGATATTCCTCTAATAGTCCGTGGGTTGCTAGATGAATAAACCGTGCCGATTTCATTTTTGCGACAACTTCTACTTTCGTGGCTTGCTTACCTGTTAAAAAGGTCGTATTAAGTAAAGCAGCGATCGCCTCTGCTTCTTTGGCAGCCCCTCGCAAAGTTGGTAATTGGACAGGTGGATTGCCGAGACTTGGCATCGCGGGATTACCGACAATTAGCATTTCCTTTAAATTAACTTGTTGTAACTGGTGGCGAATTTGGTGCGTGAAGTCTAGCACCTGAATAGCAGGAGCAATTTGCACCATGTAGTTATCAACGAGAAAATTATTTTGTGGATCAATCAAAGCAGCAAAGGGAACTAAAAACAGCAGTGATTGCGGTAAGAAAATTATTCGTGTCTGGGCATCTTTCGGTAATAGGTCTTGGATTGGTTGAACGAGAATGGAGTGTAGCTGTTTGAGTTGCGCGTATTTAACTAAAACATCCTTAGGATTTTGCTCAACTGAGCCAGCATCATTAAACAAACTACGGATATCGCTGACGAGATCAATTATTGACACGTTTAATTTGGTGAGATCGACTTCCCTAAAAGCGATCGCCCCCGAAGGTTGGACTACCCAGATATAGAGTTTGATATATTCGCCCTTGAGTTTCCCTTGCCCAATAAAGTTAGGATTGGAAATGAGTGAATACTCTACGAGTACAGCTTTTTGTTGTTGGGCAATACGCCGAATATCTGCAATATTGACTGATGAGAGAGCGCGTAAATCGATATTGCCATTTTGTTCTATTTTTTGTTCTATTTTTGATTCTATTTTGGGTTCAGATTTCACTCCTGCACTTGTTTTGAGACGACGGGAAAGAAGCTCGGAAAAAGCACGGGCGCGTCCATGTTCAGCAATTTCTAGTGCTTCTTCGGGTTTACCCTGCGCGATCATAATTTGCTGAAGTAGATTGAAGGCATGAAGTTGGGTGTCAAAGATGGAAACCTTGTCACTGTCATTTAAATTAGAACGGAGAGAGTCTAATAAGCTCAGCGTAGTCCGAAATTTTTGTTCTGCCGCCGCATATTTTTGCGATCGCCAAAGGATATAACCCCAATTGCTCAAAGCGAGCGCTTCTAATCGCCGATCACCGATTTGTTTCGTTAATTGCCAACTTTGCTCTTGAAAAGATAACGCCTTATCGTATTCTTCCAAAAATACATAGGCTAATGCCAATCCACCAATTGCCGCGCCTTCAATACGTGGATTTTTAATTTCCTTCCCAACTGCCAAGGCTTGTTCATAATAGGCGATCGCTTCTTTATATTTTTTCTGAACATGATATCCAGAACCAACATTATTGAGTGCCTCCCCTACGGCTGACCTTAGACCAATTTTCTGAGCGATCATCAAACTTTGCTTGTAATAGTCGATCGCTTCTGTATATTCTTCTCTAGTTGCGGCAATTAATCCCAAACTATTCAGTAAGAGAACTACACCCGTATTATTCCCAACTGATTGCGCGATTTTTAGGCTCTGCCGATACAGAGCATCAGCTTTATCATAGTTGCCAAGATCATAGTAAATATTTCCCAGACTTGCGAGAACCTGTCCTTCGCCTTGACGATCGCCTAGTTCTTTCCTAATTGCTAATCCTTGGTTATGTAGTTCGATCGCTTTGACATAATTACCAACAACACGATAGTTATTGCCAAGATTGCCTAGGGCATTGGCTTCAGCTTGCCGATCTCCTACGCTTTGCGCTAAGTCTAAGGATTTCTGCAAGTAGGCGATCGCTTGCTCGTACTTACCGAGCCTTTTTGAAGCTTCTGCCATGATCTCAAGGACATTGAGTTCACCCTTGCTATTTTGTTGTTGTTGATAGAGCCGCAATGCTTGCTGCCAACTAGCGATCGCTTGATCAAACTTTTGGTCGAGAAATTGCTGCACACCAGTTTGGACAAGTTCATCGGCTGTTGATCGCACATCTTGCGATGGAAAAACAGGATTACTAATGCCTGTTGCCAAGGAAGTACTTGGTGTCATCAAGCAAATTAGAAAAGAGATGGCGATCGCATAGCCTTGATTCGTCATAGCAGATGATTACTCTTTGCAAGGTGGCAAATTAGATCGGGTAGTTGTGCGCGTTACTACCGCAGAAGGGACAGATGCGGTGATCGTCAGAGATGGCTTCTTATTTCCTGTCGGCTCACAGTCTTTAATTTCACCAGCATTTGCCGATAGATTCGCTGTACGCGCAGTCGCGATCGCATCTCCATTCAATGCATTAGCAGTCACGGTATTAGCAAGCCCAATATTAGAGCTAAACGACTGGTCAGATAGTAATGTCAGTACTTGCGGTGGGATGCTATCAACGCCAATGCCAATTTGACCATCTACGCCACTGGTAATCGGAGTTTTGCCAACTACAAAATTAGTATCCTGAAGGAGTCGAATATTAATCAAATTATTTCCCCCCAGTCCATTGCTAGTTGGAGTAATAATTGGCGCTTCATTGCCAAACTGGAGAGAAATATTGCCCTTAGCATTTGGCGTTGGACTTGCCGCAGTGGGATTGGCAACAAAAACATAAATACTGTACCGAGTATTTGCTATTGCACCAGTGGGAGCACCATTGATGGGCGTTCCCGTCACCTGAAATCGACCTGCGGTAATGTTAAGAATATTATCAGTGGTACTCGCATTCTGCCCTACTTGCAGGTACCCATTATTAACTAGCACAGCACCGTTAGGAGCATTTAAATTTACGGTTGTGCCAGTACCCACAAAGTTATTGCGAACTACAAAATTCCCTACAATGTTAATGTTCCCATTCTGTGCGGTTAATGAAAGTGTAGGACTTGGAGTCGAGGCAAACCGAAAAGAGGTACTGAACCCACCACCACTAACAGCACTGCTATTAACAATAATATTATTCCCTGCAATAAAGCTCAAAGACTGGGTATTGCTACCATTAAAGTCAAAACCATTCCCCCCATTATTAGGAACATTGATATTAATGTTATTCCCAGCTTGAAAAGTAAGGGAAGTAGCTTGAGTATTGTTGAAGTTTATTGTGTTATCTAAAGTGATGTTGTTAGTTGCTTGAAGTAATACATTGCCTGCTACACCACGAAGATCAGAATCTTGAATATTGATATCAGTTCCAGCTAAAAATGCAAACGGTATTGTTCCTGTTGCAATTTGGACTGCAACACCTGCACTACTTACTGCACTGCTAATAGTAATGTTATTTGGGTCAAGCAAAAGCGTTCCAGCAATGCCGTTCGGTGCTGTTGTATTCACTTTCCCTTGAAACAGTAAGTTTTCTTTGCCCGATACTTCTACAAAGCCACCATTTCCACTAACTGCGCCACCCTTGACCGAGATATTTCCCAAATATCCAGTCGAAAGATCGCTCCAAGCAATCACTTTGCCACCATTGCCATGACTAAGCGCATCAGCAAGAATCGTAGAATCTTGACTGACAAATGTATATTGAGCATTGGGAACTGTTCCTTTTCCTTGTAAATTCCCACCAATTAAAATTGTTCCACCACCGATCGCACCTGAAGCATTGAGCTTTGCCGAGATTAGTCCCACGCGATCGCCTAGGACATTAATCTCGCCACCTTTACCAATATGGCTAGATACATCAATCACGCCTGATGCGATCGCTGTTCCTGCAACGTTAGGAATTGGTGTTCTTGACACCAACACATTACCTGCGGTATCCCTATCTAAGCCCGTCATATTCCGTAGGGTTACAGAACCAGTGAGCAAGCTTGGCAAATCCTGCGCTACAATCGGTGACTTTCCTAATTCATTCTGGGCAGCAATGGGAAGTTCTAAACTCAACAGACTTCCTTCTGGTGTGATTTTTACATATTTACCATTGGGAATTGCGGCGATGGTTACTTTCCCTGATGGGGAGGTGATCGTGCCAGTGTTAATCACTAAGCCACCAATGAGCGTAATGCTTTGTCCATGATTGACTGAGAGATTGCCTGCGTTCACCACTGGTGCAGTCGGCGAGGAATTAGGCATAGATGGGTTAGCAGCAAATCCAAAAGCCTGTGGATTACCAGTTAAATTTTTGATCGCATCTACACTGGTATTCACCCCAAACCAGCCATTGCCCACCTGAATACCATTAGCGGTAGTTGCGGTAAAGGCAGCAGGAACATTCAAGCTAGCATTTGCACCGAAAATAATTCCCGCAGGATTTAATAGATACAGATTAGAATTGCCACCTGTAACTTGAATCAAACCATTAATGACAGATGGATTACCACCAACAACTCGCCCTAGAATATTTTGAATATTAGGATTAGATAAAAAATTAGCAATTTGTCCTTGATTTAAGCCAAATTGCTGAAAGCTGTGATAGAGATTTGCCCCAGCCTGCGTGCCACCCGTAATATCTATTTGTTGAGGATGATTAGTTGCCGAGTTTACCTTTGTGCCTAAATCACTAGATGGCACAATTGATGGGTTAGCTTGGGCAAAAACGGCACTACTCGTCACCAAAGGATGCATTAACAGTAAGGCGATCGCAGCTTGTCCAATGGCTTGGGAATTACGTTTGACTGCTGTGAGCATTGCGGTTTCTCCTTATGTTGATGAGGGAAGCGAAGGAACAGATATTAATTGCTTAGATTCTGATAATTACTGATGAAATGGCTTGTTACTTCAAGAATCTCAAATGTAGTAAGCCTATATCATTTGGAGATTTTTGGGTTTATGGAATAGCTTTCCTAGTACTCTTCCACAAATCCGTTGGGATGTCTATAAGTAGTTTGTTGGAATTAAATGCAGGATGGGATCGCTTACACATCCCCTTTAACCAATTGATGCGTTACTGCACTAACAAAACCTACAAATAATTAAGCCCAACTAATTACTGCCTCAATATACTTAAATATAGCAGTCCTAAATCATTTGTAGATTTTGGTTTTGTGGAGTACACCCAGAAGAGGTACGTCTCCATAAACCATTTAGGATTGCTATATATAATTGTAAAGGGCTTAGAAGATTTTTATAGCATTTAAACACATAATCAATATTGTAATTTTTGTTAACTGTTGTATATTGTTGACAAAGAAATTTGCTCATTTTTAACATTATTAGTTATTCTTGCGTAAATCTTTGCTAACAGAAAATTAATATTAACAGCATGAAATTATCTAACTTCCTTAGTCTGACACTATCACGTTCTTTAATATTCAGCTGTATTAGTATTACTTTGATCATTAATTCAATAGAAATAGCCGCTTCTGAACCTGTTAGTCATCGCTCTAAGCTGAGTAATACAAGTACTAAAGTTGATCGTAATGATCATTCTCTAGTACCTTTGTCAACAGTGCGATCGCTTATTGCTCAAGCGATCGCAATTAAAAAAGTCAATATTGTTGGCAGTACTATATTAAATCAGGATGATCTAGCGCCGATTTTGCAAAGTCTAGAGGGGAAACAAGTAACTGATGAGCAGATTCAAAAAGCGGCTCAATCAATTACCCAAATTTATGCAAATCGTGGCTATATCACGTCCCAAGCAATAGTCGATACCCAGAAAATAGTTGATGGTGTCGTTACTATTCAAGTTATTGAAGGCAAAGTTGAAAAGATTGAAATCGAGGGGTTAACGCATACCAATCTAGATTATGTGCGATCGCGAGTGGCGTTAGGAGTTAGTGTTCCTGTCAATACGACTCAAATCGAAGAACAATTGCGATTACTCCGAGCAGATCCCATTTTTAGTGATGTAGAAGCTAGTTTAAAAGCAGGCAGTTTAGCTGATAGCAGTATTCTCGTTGTGCGAGTCAAAGAAGCAAGTCAATTTGGTGGATTTGCTTCGTTTGACAACTATTCTCCACCCGCAGTCGGTTCAGAGCGCTATGGTGGTGGCTTGTTTTTCCGTAATCTTTCTGGGAATGGCGATACTCTGACAGCTTCCTATTATGGCACAACCACCAGTGGTTCCAATCAATACGATCTATCCTACAGTTTGCCTGTCAATCCGATGAATGGAACCTTGACCCTGCGATATGCTCCCAGCAACTATCGCATTACCCAAGCTCCGTTTGATGTGTTAAACATCCGTGGTAATAGCAATTTATTTGATGTAAATTTTCGTCAGCCACTAGTCCGCTCAACTATTGAAGAATTTGCTTTGTCCTTGGGTTTTAGCTATCAACAAGGGCAGACATTTGCCTTTAACAACTTAGCCACTCCCTTTGGTATTGGGCCAGAAGCTGATGGAACTAGTCGCACTAGTGTGGTTAGATTCGGTCAAGACTATAGCTCACGCGATACATTTGGAGCATGGTCTTTGCGATCGCAGTTTAATTTAGGACTTGGCATCTTTGGTGCAACCCAAGTGACGATCCCTAATGGTACATTTTTGAGTTGGTTAGGACAAGTTCAGCGAGTCCAGTCTTTGAGTCCAGATTCGCTCTTAATCGGCTCCTTGGATTTGCAGTTATCGCCAAATTCATTATTGTCTTCGCAGCAATTTACGATTGGTGGTGGTCAGTCATTGCGGGGTTATCGCCAAAATGCGCGCACTGGGGATAATGGAATTCGCTTCTCCTTAGAAAACCGCATTGCCGCACTACGCAATGAGAAAAACGCTCCATTATTACAAATCATTCCTTTTCTCGATGCTGGTGCAGTATGGAACAATTCTAGCAATCCTAATACTTTGCCAAGTCAAAACTTTTTGGCTGGTGGTGGTGTTGGTTTGCTATTTACACCAGTTGAACGCTTAAATATGCGTTTAGATTATGCAATTCCTTTTGTCAATCTCAGCGATCGCGGTACAAACTTACAAGAATCTTCCTTATACTTTAGCTTAGGCTATCAGTTTTAATATGGAAGCCCTCACGAATTCTGATGTGTTATCTGATGAGGATGTCTTACCTGCGCTAAGTTTAAACTTGCGATCATTATGAGGATAAGTTGAATATGAATCCAATCTGTAAAAACTACGGCTCTATGAAGTATTCTTAACACTTTAAATCCATTAAGAATCCTTATTTATTTCAAGCTTAAGAAGTTCTAGATTTACTAATTTATACTTTGCTTTTGTTTCTCCCGTTACTTTATTTACTTCGATAGTCTCTTCGATTGTAGCTTTATAAATATCCTCAAGTGTCATATCTATATCACTTGTAAGTAAAGAATCTGCAATCTCACCTTTATACTTAAACTCTTCAGAAATACTCCTAAGCTCAAATCTCTTCGATTCTATATTTCCTCCAACTAAAACACCACTGACCTCAAGAATTTCAGGAGCAGTTATCTCCATTTTGCTAATTAAATAGAGTGCATTAATGGCATTTCTATAAGTGAGCATAGTGGATCCTCCTTTTTCAGGATGAGGAGAACCCCAATCAAAGTTAACATCACTTTCTGCATCTGCTACAAAATTTAAGAAGATGCGATATTTTGATGCAAAACGTCTACCTAAAGTATTTACTATCTCAATAAAATCATTATTCCTAGAATCAACTTCAGTATTTATATTACTGCTATTACTAGCATCGATTAACTTAAAAAATACATCTAGAGCCTCTCCTATTAGTGAATCTCTCAGGAGGTTAACATTAGTAGCTGCAACTAGATCAACAGCATAAGATCCCCCTGAAGTAGCTGTTGATAAAAGCTCAGTTTGTTGAGAAATAATTTTTTTTGTATTATCTTCAATTTGATACCCTATGGAATCAATAACTTCTTGTAGGGAAGATAGCATATTACCCCACATCTTTATAGGTGCTTCATTGCGTGTATATTTTGGAAATTTTACCTTAAATCTTAAGACTTCGCGCCATAAAGACAATGCAGTTTGTTTTAATTCTTCAGCAAGCAAAATAGGTAATGTCTGAGTTTCCAAATGGATAAATTCACCCGCCAAAGGAAGCATATCTTTAGATAGATTTTCACAAGGTAATACTTCAATTTCGCTAATTTGTTCATCGATAAAAGGAACTTTTACTCTATGGACAAATCCGTCTTCTGCAAGTTTAAAACTATCATGTAAATCAATCCCTCCAGATCTTACATACTCAAACCTTTTTTGTGATAAAGGAGTATAAAGCCAGTGTTTATACTCCTCATCTTCATCTATTAAAACAGCAAGAAAAATTTGCCCAGATGCATTTTTACATGCAAAAAGGCAAGGTTCATCATACGCTTCATAAACCTCGACTATATTTAATTTCCCTAGATAAGTATATTTAGGTAAGAGGTTCATAATTTTATAAAAATAGCACCCGATTATGCACTTTGGGGTGGTTCAATAATCTCCTGAAATAATGTCCAAGGTTTTACATCACTTGGAACCCACCAACTATGATGTGACGAGTCATTTTTTCCAGCAGATGGAGTATGCTTTATTTTACCCGAAGATTCTTCTAGTTTTCCTTCTGCTATTGATTTCTTCATGTAATTCGGTATTGTTTTCTGTAGTCTAATAGCCTCATCTCTGCTTACTAAAACTGACAAACTACATGCTCGGCATTCTTTCTCCGTTTCTGGAAATTTTCTCTTAGGATAGAGTTCCCTCACTGTTAAAAAATGCTCAGATTTAATTTCGTTATCCCCTAAAAATCTATATACAGTTATAGATTTACAATCAGCATCGTTGGGTGGACAAGAGTCTGGGAAATGATTAGACCATTGCATGTAAGCTAAATAATAGATATGTTTTTTGTGTATCTTTAGTGGAGTATATATGATAATTAGACAAAAAGATAGCTCTTTTCTAAACACTTTTTAGTTAGATAATAGTGGGCGTAGCAAGAAAATCTCCGATCTACCAGAATCAATCTTCCCAAACAATTTCGCTGTATCTTTTGCCAACTGCTCTCTTTGCTACAATCAAGAACAACATTAGTAGTATCAATAGGAACTCGCATTACGTGTGTTTCTTAGTGAGATAGTTAACATAATCATCCTTAGCATCAAGTTCATCCATTCCAGCCGAACTTTTGGCTATACCTCTAAGGCTCGATAGGTTACCACGTTTTACAATTGGTTGAGACTCCCGTTTTAGAGACTCTAGGAGAGTTTGCACCAACTGCCAGCGATCGCTAATTGGCAATTGCAAGGCTTGTTTTTGTAGTTCTTGTGATGTCATCGCAAAGACTTACCTAAAGATTACTTGTATAAATTGTAGTCCAGACTAGAAATACAGAGATCGCACTTGTCCCATATTGATTGATCGCATTAGCAACTTCATCAAGGCATAATATAAAACTATACAAAAATCAAAAAAGATTAACTCATCCATCATGGCTACCGTTAACGACAACTATCTCAAACTCAAGGCAGGCTACCTGTTTCCCGAAATTGCAAGACGGGTAAACGCCTTTATCGAGGCAAATCCTGACGCAAAAGTGAT
Source organism: Pseudanabaena sp. Chao 1811 (assembly GCF_027942295.1). Classification (NCBI taxonomy): domain Bacteria; kingdom Bacillati; phylum Cyanobacteriota; class Cyanophyceae; order Pseudanabaenales; family Pseudanabaenaceae; genus Pseudanabaena; species Pseudanabaena sp. Chao 1811. The sequence goes on along the minus strand of NZ_CP101416.1, from coordinate 1,922,482 downwards.
CCGTCTTGGCATTGGCGATGTCACCGAACCCTTGCCAGAGGCATGTCGTGATGCCATGATCAAAGCGGTTGAAGATATGGGCGATCGCAGTTCATTTAAGGGATATGGACCCGAACAAGGCTACGCATGGTTGCGTGAAAAGATTGCCGCAAATGATTTTCAGGCAAGAGGCTGTGATATTGACGCTTCCGAGATTTTTATTTCCGATGGCTCTAAGTGCGACTGCGGCAACATTCTCGATATTTTTGGCGATGACAATATCATTGCTGTCACAGATCCTGTCTATCCCGTGTATGTGGATACGAACGTCATGGCAGGACACACAGGCGACATCAACGATAAAGGTGAATACGAAGGCTTAGTTTATTTGCCTGTAACTGCCGAAAATAATTTCACAGCCGAGATTCCCACCAAAAAAGTCGATTTAATCTATCTCTGCTTCCCCAACAATCCCACAGGCGCAACCGCAACAAAGGAGCATTTGCAAGCATGGGTTGATTATGCGCGTGCTAATGGCTCAATTATCTTCTTTGATGCTGCCTACGAAGCATTTATCACCGATCCTAGCCTTCCTCATTCTATTTACGAAATTGAAGGCGCAAAAGAATGTGCGATCGAATTCCGTTCTTTCTCCAAGAATGCAGGATTTACAGGTACTCGTTGCGCGTTAACCGTTGTGCCTAAGAACTTGATTGGTAAGGCGAAAGATGGTTCTAACGTAGAATTATGGAAGCTCTGGAATCGTCGTCAATCCACTAAGTTTAATGGTGTTTCCTATATCGTCCAACGTGGCGCAGAAGCCGTCTATTCTGAAGAAGGAAAGGCACAAACTAGAGCCTTGATTGACTTCTATATGGAAAATGCCAAGATTATCCGCGAGAAGTTGACTGAAGCAGGATTGGCTGTCTATGGTGGTGAGAACGCTCCCTATGTATGGGTGCAGACTCCCGCAGGGCTGACCAGTTGGGATTTCTTTGATAAGCTCTTGCAAACCTGTAATGTAGTGGGAACCCCCGGTTCTGGTTTTGGTGCAGCAGGTGAAGGTTACTTCCGTATCTCAGCTTTCAACAGTCGCGATAATGTGAATGAAGCCATGCGTCGTATTCTCGATAAGTTCAAATAGCAAGAATCTCTGTGCTTTGCACAGAGATTCTTGCTGTAGGGGAAGTTCATGAATTTCCCCTACGCTATAATTAGCTCTTAACGTTACGTCAGAGGTACGATCATGGTCATCGCTCAAGCTAAACCGATCGCAAAAAATATATCTCCAGAATCTGAACCTTCAGATGGCAAAGTTCGTATGACCCTAGAGGAATATCGGGCGATCGCCGAAACATCTGAAGGACGTTATGAATATTGCAACGGAGAAATTATTGCTATGACAGGAGGATCGTCTGCTCACAGTTGTATTGCTGTAGACATCACCACATTCTTGAATATCGCGGTTCGTAAAACCAATTTTCAAATTTACAATGGCGATCTGCGTATTTGGGTTCCTACTTTTAATCATGGAACCTATGCTGATGTTCTAGTAATTAACGGTGAGCCAGAATTTAACGGTGATCGTACCGATGAAATTCTAAATCCTTTATTAATTGTGGAAGTTCTATCTCCTTCCACCGAAGGCTACGATCGCGGCGATAAGTTTAGAAAATATCGCTCAATTCCTAGCTTCTGTGAATATTTGCTTGTTAGTCAAGTAGACCCTTATGTAGAACAGTACTACCAACTGGATCGCCAAAATAATAACGATCGCTGGCAATTACAAATATGCGATCGCTTAGAGCAGACTATTCATTTACAGAGCTTAAACTTGGAACTGCCAATGTCAGAAATTTATCGGCGGATTAAATTTTAAGCGCAGCGCTGCCTTTCCTAACAAAAAGACTGAATGTGACAATCAATTGAGCAAGTGAACTATTGCTAAAAACAAGCGCTAAACTGGCATAGAAAAACCTGTGAACTTGAGGGTGATGACTGTGAAAGCGAAGAATAGTTTAAAAGCGATCGCTAAATACTTAAAACTGAAACTTCAGATGAGGCGATCTTTTCAGATATTCGTAGCTTTCGTGATTACCTTTCTGATTGCCGTGTCTCCTACGCTGTTAAATGTTGTTGCACAGGAAAGTCGCTTCTCCCTCAGAATTTTGCATACCAACGATCATCACGCGCATTTGGAACCTGTCAAATATGGCGATCGCTTATTGGGTGGAATCGCCCGTCGCCGTACTCTCATCGATCAAATCCGTGCGGAGAATACAACCAATCAAGAACCTTTGCTGCTCTTGGATGCAGGGGATATTTTTCAAGGTACTCTCTATTTCAATCAATATCTCGGACAGGCTGACCTCGATTTTTATAATGCCCTTGCCTACGATGCTGGAACCATTGGCAATCATGAATTCGATCGCGGTCAGCAAGTCCTTGCCGACTTCATCGCTAAGGCAAAATTCCCCATCATTTCTGCGAATCTCGACATCGCGCCCGAATCGCCTCTCTATGGCAAAGTTCTTCCTTGGCATATTCTCAATGTCAAAGGCGAAAAGATTGGAGTATTTGGCTTGACAACTCCCGATACAGCGATTTTATCTAGCGTTGGGGATGGTGTGAAGTTTACCGATCCGATCGCGGCGGCGCGTAAATCAGTCCAAAACCTTAAGCAACAAGGAATTAATAAAATTATTGCCCTGACTCACATTGGTTTTGACAATGATGTGTTACTGGCGCAAAAAGTCCCTGACATCGATATCATCATTGGCGCTCATAGTCATACGCCAGTCGGCAATATTCCCAATGCTAATCATCCCTATCCATTGGTTGAGAAGAATGGAACCAAGGAACCTGTACTAGTAGTTACGGATTGGGAATGGGGCAAATACTTAGGAGATCTGTCGGTGAGTTTCGATCGCACAGGTAAGTTAATTGCTTGGGCAGGAAAGCCCCATGCCCTTGATGCCAGTATCAAGTCTAATCAAGAATTTGCCGATAAACTCAAGGCATATGCAGCACCAATTGAGGCATTACGTCAAAAGATTATTGGTAAATCTTTGGTGGCGCTAGATGGCGATCGCGTGAAAATGCGAACTAGCGAAACGGCTTTAGGTAACTTGATTGCTGATGCGATCTTGGCAAAAACAAAGGCTGATCAAGTCCAAGTAGCTCTGATTAATGCGGGAGGCATTCGCAACGGTTTCCCTTTAGGCAATATCACGATGGGCAATGTCTTGGAAGCACTTCCCTTTGGCAATACGATTACAAGGGTGGAATTGACTGGTAAGCAGTTAAAGGAAGCCCTAGAAAGTGGTGTGAGCATGGCAGAGCAAGAGGAAGGCAGATTTCCCCAAGTGGCAGGAGTTCGCTTTGTCTGGGATGCGAAACTTCCCGCAGGTAAGCGCGTTACGAAGGTAGAAGTAAAGGATGCTTCAGGGACATTCCAATTGTTGAATCCCAATGCAATTTATAAGGTAGCCACAAATAACTTCCTCGCCTCTGGTGGTGATGGTTATCGCGCCTTTGCTGAAGGTAAAAATCTTTTAGAAACTGGGTATCTGCTATCAGATGCGATCGCCGAATATATCAGTGCTAGCTCACCATTACAGGTAAAAATCGAGAATCGTATTGTGCGTCAGTAGTAAAGGCGATCAAGGTCGCTGCCATAATAAAAGAGAGGGCGATCGCCCTCTCTTTTATTGGAATATCTAATCTGAACTACTTGTTTAGCAAGTTATTTCGTAAGAAATAGCAATGCGCCGATCGCTAAAAAGATGATTGACCAGACTAGTCCCCAAAAAGCGGGATGACTGGATACTTTATTACCATTAGTAGTAGATAGAAGTTCTAAATCCATCCAAGAGGCAATACCACGACGGAACCAACCCTTAGCAGTAGTTTCCATTCCAATCAAACCCTGTACCCGCTTCATGCCAAAGAAGAAATTACCAAGAGGACCCCAACGGGATGCATAGAGCAGATACATCATCCCTGATTTGTCCTGTAACTTCAGATCGGAACCAAATACATAACCTGCATCACCACGACCGATCAGAGTTCCTTCCAATTGCACAGGTTGACCACGTAGAGGGCTAGCATAGGCATCGGACATCAGGGTAATTACATCAGTTGCTGGCGCATTCTTGGAACTGGGATACATGACCGACCGTTTAAAGATCATCACTGCACCTAGCAATAGTAATGGAATCGCCACAAATGCTTTTAAGCCACCAATACTCTTAAATAGAACTGCACCGATCGCTAAACCAAGGATAATCGCAATGAATTCTGCACCATAGAGCAGAACATCTTGATAGAACGTACCATAAAGGCGTTTTTTGTCGAGGCGTTTACCCTCAGCAACTACACGCCCCATATCAAACTCCATATCTAAACCAAGCTGCTCAGCATAGTTACTGAGAGCACGAACTCGCTTGCCCGTGAGCGGATGGGTCGAGTTTAGCTCCATCCACCAACCCCAAGGATTAAACAAATCCCACAGGAAGAGACGACCAATTTTTTCTGGAGAAGATGAAATTTGATAAGCCGTACCCGTAGAAGCTGCTGCCTTAGCATCATAGATACCAAGGGCGCGAGTACCCTGCATCAAACGACTTGGCTCCGTTGCTTTTTCAGTTTCTTGGACGATGCCATAGGCAATTTTGACCAAAGCGCGTGACAAAGCATTGGGATTACCCGTTTGCTCGGCAGCGAAATGGTCAGCAAAATATTCTCTGGTACGCGATAGATAGAGCAGCAAATATGTGCCGACGATATAAAAGCCATAGGCAATAAAGGCAGTAATCATCGCGGCATTTTCTGCCCGTTCATCATTAATTCTTTTACCAACCTCGCGAATGGTGACATAGAGCAAATAAGTAATTTGCACCAATGTCGAGGCAACGGTCATCACCGCAAAGTCCCAATGGACAATATGCCCTAGTTCATGGGCATAGACAGTGGCAGCTTCGTCATCATCTAGATATTTGAATAAACCTGCACTGACCACTAGACGAGCGCTATTAGGCAAAGCCCCATAGGTAAAAGCAGTCGGATTGTTATCATCAATAATCCCTAAACGTGGCTGGGTAATCTTTTTGAGATTGCAAACACGTTGAATGGTGCGAGCTGATTCAGGGCTGAGGCGTTCAATTTCTTCGATCTTGACCCAGCGGGTGTGATAGAGCCAACCTTGAGTCAAGTCCATGATCCAAGGCGATACAAAGAAGATGATCGCATTGACTAAAACAGTGACGATTACCGCAACGCCAAATCCAAGGATCGGATTGGGGCTATTGACGATAAAAATTGTTGCCGTGACTAGGGAAAATACAATCCCCACAAGTAGGGCGATCGTAATACTAGAGGCAAGGGCAAGATTACCTGCAATTTTAGCTGTGACGAGGCTTGCACCAACTTGATCGGCACGCCCCGCCTTATGAGGTAATTCTGAATGGGGAAATTCTGATTCTGGTGTGGACATACAATCCTCTCTTCAGTTTATTGAGTCCTAGTTTGAGTAATTAGTCCCGTGTTGTAATGTTTTTGTTGCTCAATGGCTTCAAAACATCACCATAATTCAACTATAGGTTTCTAGAATTTAAGCTATACAAAACATTACCCAAATTCTAGTTATCACATTCAATACATCTCAATAAATCTATGATATAGCGCTTTTTAAGCAAGGGTTTATTTGCCCGCCGAAGGCGGGCAAATAAACCCTTGCTTAAAAAGCATCACAGCTATCTTTGGTATTAGTCCACCTTAGTTAAGTTGGCAATTTTCCATTTGCCATCCTCAAACTTTAGGTTGCAAATATATCGCCCCCTTGATGGCTGCGACTGCGATCGATCAATCTTGCCATTGACGTAAAGGGTGGGACTTTCAAAAATTTCGACCGTTACATTTGCTTGATTATCTTGAATTCCAAACGATCCTGCGCGGCTTACCTTAAAGTCACCATAGCTATAAAAAGCATTATTACTTTGCAACCAGTCAATTGAACCTTTGCGTTTTTCGTAGGCTTCACCTGTAGTGAGTTCTGCTAATAGCTGGCGATCAAAAGGTGGGGCAAACATTTGATTTTTAGCCGCTACTAAATTATTCACAAGATCCACCGCCTCTGCCTCCGATAAAGGCGCGATCGCTGTTTTCGTTGGCTTAGTAGTAGGTGTAGCGGTAGGGCTAACCGTAGCAGAGGGAGAATCCTTAGGAGTAGAGGTAGGACTAGCAGTTTCAGTAGGCGTTGAAGGACTGGCGACAGTTGGAGAATTGGGACTAGGTGTGACTGTAGGCTTACTAGTTGAGTTATTGGCAACAGGATTCAAGGTATTAGATCCATTACGAGTTGCCATCACTGCCCCGATCGCGATCGCGGTAGCAAAGGCAGCCACCCAGACCGCAATCCATAAGCCCTTATTACTACCTTTATGATCACTAGTTTGATAGGGGGCAGATACCTGTACCGTATGCTGTGGAGAATTTTCGGAGGGAGCAGGATGGAGATTAACGGGCGTAGTGGGTGGTGGTGTGGTCGGGGCAGGTAAAGGCTGGACTAAAGGTTGAATTGATGGCATTGGCGATTGGGCGATCGCAGGACTATGGGGTTGTGTCGGTGGAACCTTAGGTAAAACCTCAGTCCCTAAATCATTGCCGCTATTAGTACTCACAATCGTAGACTGAATACCATTGGCAGACTGCACTGATTGATGGGTTGGTAAATGATGTGATCCCAAATTTGCTAGCACTTTGCGAATTTCCGCCGCCGACTCATAGCGATCTTTGTAGTGATAGCGGGTCATCTTAGTTAATACATCAACTAACCCTGTTTTATTGGGTACAAGATGCTGCCAAATTAATTCCCCCGTTTGATAGTCCTCTTGTAATTCACGAGGCTGCAAGCCAGTGAGTGCCTGAATGCCAATAACACCGATCGCATATAAATCACTACTAGGGCGCGGTTTTCCTTGGGCTTGCTCACTGGGCATATAACCTAGAGTACCAATCGCTACTGTGGCAACAGTTTGTCCCTCCTGCGCCATCTGATTTTGTACCTGTTTAATCGCACCAAAATCAATCAGTACCAATTTACCGTCAGATTTACGGCGAATAATATTGTCTGGCTTCAGATCTCGGTGAATTACCCCTTGAGCATGGGTATATTCCAAAATACTTAATAAATCATCTAATATTTGAATTACTTGGGCTTCCCCCATTCGATAGCCGCGTACTAATTCCAATTCTAGCGATCGCCCCTCGACAAATTCTTCTACTAAGTAAAATTCTCCCGCCTGCTCAAAATAGGCAAGTAAGCGCGGAATGCGATCGTGATCGCCCAATTTGGCAAGGACTTGCGCCTCACTGGTAAATAAGCGATTGGCGACTTTGAGATATTCGCGATCGCCACTAGCGGGCTTCAGGTGCTTAACTACACAAAGTGGCTCATTGGGTATGCGCGTATCATGGGCTAAATATGTATGCCCAAAACCACCCTCACCCAGCTTGCTAGCAATGCGATAGCGCCCATCTAGTAATTGACCAATCATGCCCACTCACTCCAATTTTGCAATAAATATAGCAAAAAACCAGATCTATCAAGGTGCATCGTCTTGCCTTGATAGATCGAGAGTTGCGGTGCGATATACCACAACTCTCTTTGAGATTACAGCCTGTGGAGGCTTAAAGTAGTACAGAGGAATTTTTGAAAGTGCGGCTTCGCCGCACTTTCAAAAATTCCTCTGCGTTTCAAGTCAGCGCTTTGCGCTGTATAGAGAATAAAAGTTAGGCTTCTTGCTAGCTTCATATCCTTACCAATAGAAGTACACGTTGGTTTATGATGGTTAGGCTGTACTCCTCAAAGTGTCTATGTCCACAAACGACATAGCCTAGAATAGGTATATAGCTTTTAGAAACGGTTTGTAGACAAGGACTAGTAAACTGCTAGCCGCACCAGTTGTTTTGATGATTTATGGCTAGATACACTCAACATTTCTTAGTTGAAATCGCTCCCGAAAACTTGCATTCAACGATTATCAAAACGTTGGAATCCTGTAGCTTGGTAATTACCTATGAAACCGATGACTATGTAATTGCTCAAGAGACAGAAACTACTTCCCACGCCAAAATCGTGACTGTGGAAGTTTTGATCCATCGCTCTGAAATCGAAGGCAATCAAGCAAAATTGACTAGCGTTACTAAAAACGCCGAGTTACCACTGCGCGTTAATAATCACTGTCAAAGCATCTCCGATCGCGTTTCTAAGGCATTCAGTGATAGTCCAGAATGGAAGCTATTAGAAATATCAGGATATTAGACAGTCTGTAATGGGAATCAATGGCAAATTATTATCGTGTTCTCGCCGAAAATCGGCAAGCTAGATTTAATTACGAAATTCTCGAAACCCACGAAGCAGGGATCGAGCTACTTGGCACGGAAGTTAAATCTATTAAAGGGGGAAAAGCCAATCTCAGGGATGCCTATGGCATTGTGCGGAAGGGGCAGATCATGCTGCTGAATATGTATATTTCACCGCACCATACAACTAGTGTGTACTTTAACCATGAGCCAACCCGCACCCGTCGCCTGTTGCTGCATAAGGATGAAATCCGTAAGTTGATCGCATCAGTGCAACAGAAGGGATTAACCTTAGTCCCTCTCAAGGTTTACCAAAAGGACAATTGGATTAAAGTTGATATAGCAGTAGTGAGACAAAAGAAACTTCACGACAAGCGCGATGACATGAAGAAGCGCGATGATAAACGTGATATCGAACGGGTTATGAAAAATCATTAAATCCATTAAAAAAGCGGCGCAAAGCACCGCTTTTTTAATGAGTTGCCATCATTTCTAATTGGTAGAGACTGGCATATAAACCATTTTTAGCAATTAGCTGATCGTGGCTGCCTGATTCGATCACTTCACCTTGCTTGAGGACAAGAATGCGATCCACATTGCGGATCGTCGATAAACGGTGGGCAATGATGATCGTGGTGCGATCGCGCAATAGACGATCTAACGCCTGTTGAATCAAAAATTCGGTACTGACATCAAGGCTAGCCGTAGCTTCATCGAGAATTAAAATGCGGGGATCGCGGATTGCGGCTCTAGCAAAGGCGAGTAATTGCTTTTGTCCACCCGACAGATTTGTCCCACGTTCGCGCACTTGCGTTGCATAGGCATCTGGCAACTCTCGGATAAAGCGATCGACATTCATCAACTCGGCAGCTTCGATCACCTGCTCGATCGCATAGTCCTCACCGAGCGTAATATTTTCTTTGATATCCCCAGAAAACAAAAAGGCATCTTGCAAAATCACACCCACATAGCGCCGCAGTTCCGCTTGGGTAATTTCGCGAATATCAATACCGTCGATTAAAATTCTGCCCTTAGTTGGTTCATACAGGCGCGATATTAAACGAATAATCGAGCTTTTACCTGCCCCCGTTGGACCTACGAGCGCAATTTTTTCACCAGCCTTCAGGGTGAAGTTTACATCCTTAAGCACATATTCATCGGGCTTATAACCAAACCATACATGGTCAAAACAAATTTCCCCTGTGCCATCAATGGGTAAAGACTTAGGATGTTCAGGATCACGAATTTCGATGGGTTCTTGAAGAATGGCATTGATCCGCTCAACCGCCGTAAATCCTGACTGAATCGTAGTAAATTTCTCGGCTAGCTGACGGATCGGGTCAAAGAGACGCTGCGAGAATAGGATAAATGCTGAAAGCTCGCCAAAGGTGAGGTTATTCTGCACGATTTGCCCACCACCGAGCCAGAGTACACCCGCGATCGCCACTAGGGCGATCCATTCCAGCGTTGCCGACACAGCCGAATCATGGAAAACCGTGCGATTAACCTCAGCGACATATTGCTGATTGACCTTGAGATGTTGGTCAGAGTTAAACTTTTCGCGGCGAAATAGCTGGACAATATTCGCGCCAATAATATTTTCTTGGAGGATCGAGTTCAGTTCGGACAGGCGATCGCGTGCTTTGAAATTCGCCTTGCGATATTCGTACTGAAAATAAACGATTAAAGCTGTGACAGGTAAAACCATCATCACTAGCAGCAGTGCTAAATCCCACCGCAGCAAAAACATAAATACCGCAATGGTAGCGATCGCGGCTAGATCGCTGAGTACACCCACAGCACCAGTGGCAAAAACATCCCCCAACGCCTCCACATCACTAGTTAAACGTGTAATCAGTTTACCGACGGGAGTACGGTCAAAAAAACTGGTCGATAGAGACGTAACATGCTGGAATAAATCTTGGCGAATATCCGCCGTGATTTTTTGTCCAACCTTTTGCACCAAGTAGCCCTGCCATGCCTGAAACATTAGTCGCACTGCAATTGTAAGCAGGATAACTACACAAATCCACCGCAAACCAAACAGGTCTCCATTCTTAATTGGCCCATCGATCGCCTGCTGCACCAGAATAGGTTGCACCGCACTAGCTATCGATAAAGGTACAAGTAAAAACAGCGATATCAGTAGCTGTTGAGAATTTTTCTTTGCATAGGGCAATAGACTCAACAGTAAACGCCCATCATTACTCTTGGGACGATTTACATGTTGAGCCATAGCAGAGCTATCTTTGGAGGTATTAGGCACTATTCGAGATCTCTGTTACCGGGATTGCGAGATGGATCGCTGTTCAGGAAGCCAAACACAAACAAACTGATGAAGAATATGACAGTGATGTAGACCACTATTTTTAAAGTGAGCATATATAAATAATCTCCGTATAAATATTTAAGAATTCATTTAAGAATTCATCCTATGTTAAATCTTATAGGAAAAGATGGGAATTCCTGATACTTCCTTCAGAATCGCTATTTCAAGTTAAGTATAAATACTCAAGCCTTAAAGACTTGTCCTAAAAGTTGCGATCGCTCAATATACAAAGACACCTGACTAGCGATCGATCTCAATAATTTTTCATCAAAAGCGGAATAGGCAAGGGTAATTTCTTGCACATTTTCTTTCGTAATTGAAATATCCTGAACTTTACGATTTATTAACTGAAATACACCAATTGTTCTTTTTTGAGAGTCAAACATTGGTACGGCTAAAACCGAACGGGTGTGATATTCAATATCGTAATCAAAGGTTTTGTGATGGCAGTAGCTAGCATCCTCTGGCAAATCATGGGCATCCGATAGATTCAGAGTTTCCCCAGTCAGTGCAACGTAACCAACAATGCTGTCTTGATTAAGCGGTACTGCAAAATTCACCAATGAGCGATCGGGCTGTGAAGAATTTTGGGACACTTCAAAACAGACAGTATGTACTGGCGCAGTGCGATCGATTAGATAAATACTGCCTGCATCACTCCTCGTCATTTTTCTGGCAGTCCCTAACACCGACTCCAAAAAAGTCCTTAAATCGTCAGTACTCGATAGAGACAGCCCTAAAGCAAGCAGATCCTCAAGCAAGCCTTTGTAATGGTACAGTTGCTCGATTAATAACTGAGGACTTACGTGGGACAGATCCTCAGATGATTCTAATTGCCAGCCGAAATCAGGAGTCATGGATGTTGCCAATATCTTTGTAATTCCCTGCTCAACCTAAATAAAATCTCAATATAGCAGTCCTCAATCATTTGTAGATTTTTAGATTTGGAGAAGAGTAATCTGTCAGAGGATAATCTTCCACAAACCTTTTAGGATTGCGATAAAACTAATTAACTATTACTTAGCCTTAGCAGTACAAGCTATGCGAACAATACTAGCAAAATCACCTCAGAAAAATCCTAAAAACTAAAACTTATCGCACTTTCCCTCCTATTGTTTGTACTTCGGCAGAAGTTCAGAAGCACAAACAATAGCAACCAATACCTCGCAGCATCAAGCTCTAGTCTTCTATATCTGCATCGTCATCAGCCTCTCCCACAAATTGCAGATCATCAATCGGGTAAACATCTGGCCAAGCAGATGCCCCATGTTCGTAGACATCAATACCAATGAGATCCGCTTCAGGATTAACCCGCAATAGTCCCATCGAATTGATTACTCCAAACATCACAAAAGAAAAGATAACGACAAAAATAATAATTGCCACTTCACCCGCAAGCTGAACTCCCAGCAAGTCAAAGCCGCCACCCAAGAATAGACCAGCTTTTTTATTGATCGTCAGTGCTGGATGCCCCAATAAACCAACTGCGATCACGCCCAACATGCCACATGCCCCATGAACAGCAAAGGCTCCCACAGGATCGTCAATTTCAAACCACTCAATGATGTCTACGACCAACAAGACAAGTACACCAGCTACTAAGCCAATAAGTGCTGCTGCCCAAGGCATAATGTAAGCGCAACCTGCGGTCACACCGACTAACCCTGCTAGGGAACCATTCAGTCCACAAAATAGGTGCCACTGGCGAAAGCGGAAATATATATAGAGAAATGCAGCGATCGCTCCAGTCGAAGCCGCTAGAGTTGTATTCACCGCAATTAAGCTGACTAACCCCGGATTGCTCAAGCTCAAAGTTGAACCACAATTAAATCCATACCATCCAAACCACAAAATCATAGTGCCGATTGTGGCATAGCCAAGATTATGTGCTGGCGGGATTTGTCCCCATACACGATTAGGACGAGGTCCTAACAGATAGGCTCCAATTAGCGATGTCCATCCACCCACCGTATGTACAACCGCGCTCCCTGCAAAATCATGAAAGCTGAGTTTATTGAGCCAACCACCATTGTTCCACACCCAATGCACTACCACGGGATACATGACAGCACCCATGATGAAAGCATAAATTAAGTCTCCCCTAAAGTCTGTTCGCTCAGCCATTGCGCCTGTGGTAATTGTACTGGCTGTTGCGGAGAAGGCAAACTGAAAAAAGAACAGGGATAAGGTACTGACTGGTGCAGTGGAACCACCTGCTCCCATTGCATATTCGAATGTCCCACTATTGCTTAGAGTAAAGGCATTATTTAAGAAGAAGCCATCTAATCCCCAAAAACCATTACTAGTTGTACCAAAGGCGATCGCAAATCCTGTAGACCACCATGCGAGAAGAGTTACACCAGCATCTATGAAGTTTTCAGTCAATGTATTGACCACTGCGGTCTGTCTGACTAAACCTGCCTCTAGCATGGCAAAACCACACTGCATAAAGAAAACTAAAAATCCCGTGATTAAGACCCAACTCGTATTGACTGATAGCTTGAGTTCACCTGTGGATTTACTCAAAGATTCCAATGTACCTGTCTCTACCGCATGGGCGATCGATGGTGTAAATGCGGCGAAAATTGCTGCCCCGATCGCGATCGCCAAAAAACGCGCCCACTGATTCTTTTTTTTAATTGCCTTTGCCATGATTATATCCATACACCGCTAGTTGGCTTGCTAAGCAATTACCTCCTATAGCAGTTTGCACATGAAGATTTGCTCATCTACAAACTAAAAATCAAACCCAGTAAGACTTTTAGTTTGCATTTTACCTACGACAAAATGCAAACTACTATATGGTCAGAGTTTTGCATTATCTGCGGCAATAGCCCATATCAACCGCACAAGCTCATCTGCTACTTTGATGTTTCTATAGTGAGAATTATTCTTTTAGAATTTGGTAATGCTAGCAAAGCCATAATTTCTTATACGTTTAAGGTTACGCGGCAAAAGTGTCCATTAGTACAGTTAAGATCATCACTAATCGGTTAGCACAGTAACGCTAAACTACACAAAGCCTGTATTGACAAGATTTTAAGAGATGAATAACCCATGTGATCACAGTCACAGGAAGCCAGCTTTGCGATCGCAAGTTTAGGGTGAGCTTAGTCACTGCTCACAGTAGAAAAAAGAAAGATACTTAATTCACTAGCGACGTATCTACATAAATTTCCCCGCAAGAATGCCTCCTGCGGGTTTTTTATGGCTGTATTTGTAAAGAATTCGTTACAATATTTTTAGCACAGTTACCAACGCAAAGAATAACGCAGGAAATTATGTATTTAACATGGCTAGACAGTAACTCATGGCTCATCGAAATAGCTGGTAAACACATTTTGCTTGATCCTTGGCTAGTTGGTTCAATGATGTTTGGGAATGCTGCATGGTTTTTCAAATCTGATCGCTTGACACCTAGACAAATCCCCCAAAATATTGACCTAATCTTGCTATCCCAAGGGTTAGAAGATCACGCTCATCCCGCCACATTAAAGCAACTGGATCGTCAAATTCCTGTCGTCGGTTCACCTAGTGCCGCCAAGCTAGTTAGGGAATTGGGCTATACCCAAGTTACAGCCCTTGCCCACGGCGAAATTTTTAGCATCCCCCATCTTTTAGAAATTAAAGCAGTAGTTGGTTCCCCCACAGGACCAACAACAATTGAGAATGGTTATATTCTAAGAGATCTCTCAGAAGGCACATCTCTTTATTACGAACCCCACGGTTATCATACCCAATCTGTTCAAGACTTCGCACCTATTGATGTGGTAATTACGCCAACTATCGATCTAAAGCTACCTCTGGTTGGTACGGTGATCAAAGGTCAACAGAGTGCTGTACAACTAGCCCAATGGCTTAAGCCTCAAGTACTGCTGCCAACTGCCGCAGGTGGCGATCTAAGCTACAGTGGCCTTTTACTTAAGTTTTTAAAAGCTGAAGGAAGTATTGAATCATTGCGATCGCTATTTACCGCGAAGAATATTACTACTCAAATTATCGAACCCAAACCTTGGGAGCGCTTTGAGGTCAAACTCCAGAAACTAGCAGCTAGTAACTAACGCGAATTTGAAACGTGCTTTGAGAGAGGGTTTGCGTAGCAAACTCTCTCTCAAAGCACAAAAGTAACAGCCTTGCTACGCAAGGCTATTTTGCCAGCTTAACGAGAACTGGCATTAAACAGTTTCTTTTTGCTATGGCTTCCCTTACATTTCAAATAATTTTCATGATTTGCTATGGGGTTTTTAGAGTCACTAGATGCGCTTGCTCTAATGCCATTGCCGCAATTTCTAAAGACGGATCGAGAGATTTTACTTTTTCCTTTTGATCTAGCAACATATAGGTTTCCATCTCACCTCTGCCTTTGATATATACTTTGCCTCGATGCCAGAAAGAATACTTGTCCTTGAGTAACTCGTAAGTTACTTCCGTAACCTGAATTCCTCCCGCTAAGCCATGGGATTCCATGCGACTGGCAAGATTCACAGCATCTCCCCAAAGATCATAGATAAACTTACGGATACCTATTACCCCTGCAACGACTGAGCCAGTATTAATCCCAATTCGCAGACGGAAGGCACTACCATCATCACCACGCTTGAAGTTAGCAATTTCTCTTTGCATCGCCAGAGCCATTTCAGCGATCGCCTCCGCATGATCGGGACGCGCCGTTGGCAAACCACCAACAACCATATAGGCATCACCAATGGTTTTGATTTTCTCTAATCCCAACTGATCAGCCAGCCGATCAAAAGAAGAGAAAATACCATTGAGTTTATTAACCAATTCATTAGGAGAAATACTTGAGGCTAGCTCGGTAAAGTCCACAATATCCGCAAACAAAATCGAGACATTATCGGAGCGAGACGCGATCGTGCTATCACCATGCTTGAGTTGATGCACGATCGCTTTAGGCAGGATATTTAATAATAAGCTTTCTGATTTTTCTTGCTCAGCCTTAAGCGCTTGCTCTGACTCTTTACGCTCTGTAATATCTTGGACAATACCTTCATAGGAAATGAAATTTCCCTGTTCGTCATAGTTAGCACTAGCACTAATCAAAACCCAAATTATCGTGCGATCGCGCTTATAAGCTAGAGCTTCAAAACTAACCACAGAGCCATTAGTTGCAAGCTGATCGAGAAATTCTTGATAACACTTAGGATCCACAAACAGACGATATTCATCTAAAGCCACACCAGTAAGTAGCTCTGCAGGCGAATCATAGCCATAGATCTTTGCCAATGCAGGATTAGCATTGATATAGCACCCATCGG
This sequence comes from Pseudanabaena sp. Chao 1811, assembly GCF_027942295.1. NCBI lineage: Bacteria > Bacillati > Cyanobacteriota > Cyanophyceae > Pseudanabaenales > Pseudanabaenaceae > Pseudanabaena > Pseudanabaena sp. Chao 1811. The sequence continues at coordinate 1,906,534 of NZ_CP101416.1, read as the reverse complement.
GCTGTGCTTGGAAGATCCCTTCAATAGCATTTTCAAAAATACTGCGATACTTCTCTTCAGCCTCACGGAGGGATGCCTCAATCTGCTTTTGATGGCTAATATCAATAATTACACCATCCCAAACCGTGTCGCCATTTTCATTGCGATGGGGTTGTGAGATGATACGAACCCATTTCACATTCACAAATAAGCTAGAGACCCGATATTCATGCTCAAATAACCTCAGTTCTTCAGCAGATCTTCGGACAATCTCATTGAGATCAGCCCGATCTTCTGGATGTGCCATATCAAACACCCATTCTAAATGCTCCGAAAATTCCTCCACAGAAATACCAAAAATTTCCTGAGTACGGGGACTGATATAGGGCATGGAGACTTCACCATTAGGGTGCAGCACGGCTCGATACACAACCCCAGGCACATTGTCTGCGATCGCCGAAAAGCGCTGTTGACTCTCCCGTAAGAGTATTTCTGCCTGTTGCCGTTCCGTCGCTTCAGTTTGAAGATGCTGGATCGTTTGTTGCAACTGGATCGTCCGCTGTTCAATGCGTTGCTCTAGTCGTTCATTTGCCTCACGCAAGGCTCCTTCAACATTTAATAGATCTGTCTGTGCCTTGAGTAATCGCTGATTTGCCTTAAAAAGCTTTGACATCGCAGCACGAGTAATTTCAGGCGCAAGTTGATTCCGCCCTTTACCTTGCCCCCTTCCTAATAACTCTGCGATCGTAAATTCTAGTTCTTGAGCGTCTTTTTCTATTTGCCAACTTTGATGAATGCTTTGGGGGATTTCCGCTAACATTTCCATAATCACATTAGATGTATTGCCATTTAGCTCCTCTACACCCAACCAAGGCATGGGTTTAATCGGATCAACGGTATATATAATTTCCAATTTCCCCGTCGAGGTTACTTCGGCAATTCGACAAGCTGTCGAAATATGATGATTACTCTCAATGGCAATTTTACCCATAGGCGCTAAAAAACTCTGTCCATAAGCCGCCTGCCGCATTGATTCAATATTAAAAGTTTGAGCCGTTTCCACTGCCATCTTCCACAAAAATACCTGAGCATAGGCAGTTTGCATAACATTGTTAATGGCTGGTACTTGACCATTATCTGCTCCAAACCAAGCCGCAGCCTTACGCAAAAAATCGTGGTTTTGAGTAGTATCTAGACTCTGAAAATAATTAGCACTTACAAGATGTCCTGCAAGAGATGAGGGATAAAGGCTTTGAGTAAGTTGACATAGTTCTATATCTGTTAAGCGCAGCGACAGGATTGGCATATCCCTAACATTGATATCTGATATCGCGTACTGCTGCAAAAACGCCACCGAATTATCTGGAGTTAAGGTGCTAATGACTATGTCAGGGGCAATATTTTTAATTTTGGCAATACTATCTTGATAGTCATAAATATTGCGCGGTACATAGTCTTCACACAACAACAAACTATTTTGTTGATTTAGTTGAGCACGAATAATTTTGTTAACAGTACGGGAATAAATGCCATCTGTCCCAATCAGATAAATGCGATCGCCTTTATTTTGGGCTAACCAAGCAATCGCTGGCTGCACGACCTGATTCGGACATGCACCTGTATAAAAGATATTTTTAGAAAATTCCAGTCCTTCATAGGAATAGGGATACCAAAGCTGGGCATGTTTCTTTTCGAGAATTGAGATCAAGCTTTTCCGAGCTGAAGATGTACAAACTCCAAATAAGTTACTAATTTCTAATTCATCAAGAAAATAGCTAACTTGAACCGCAATATTCTGCTCATGGGGAGTCATATCAAAAACAACTGGCTCAATTGTTTTTCCTAATATTCCACCAGACTGATTAATTTCAGCGATCGCCATTAATGTCGCATCTTTAACTAGCACTTCTCTAGAGCTTAAGCTCCCACTGAGAAAGTGCATAATTCCAACTCGTATGACATCAGTCCTATGATTAATTTCAGGATGTGAGGACTTAGTCTCTCGATTCATAATGGCTGATGCTCCTTACATTAAGAGAGTTCTGAATAATAAAAATACCAACACTGTCTAAGTAAGATAAAAGTCATTATTGGCATTGGCGGCATCGGGTTTCTCAGAAATATTCTTAAAAAAAACTTCAAATCTTAACCAGAATTAGAAGTTTTTTTTTAATAGTTTCTAAATAAATCATTAAAGAAAGCAAAAAAAAGCACGCATACAACAAATTTAGCTCGATCACCCACAAATTATGTTCGGCGAAATGGCTCAAACTCAATTATTTAAAGTGTGCGTTAGTACGTGAGTTGTAACATAACTCACTGCATTGGTAATTGACTGATGTAAAGCCAGCAAAATTTCTGCTCGATTTGAGTCTAAATGCTCTAATTGCAAACCAATACAATCATGCAAACCCAAACTCGGAAAGCGTTTTTTCAACCAATCGATCTCAGCAACCGACGACCGCGTAATGATCAAGATCGGTAGATTTGCAAGTACCTCTAAATGACTAATGGTTTCCAGATGCTTCAACAGAAAATGATTGTCACCATCAAGCAAAAATAAATCTGGTTGCCAAATCTTAGATAAAACATCACATTGTGTCAAATCATCAGCCTCTAGTAGGCAATGACCGAGGTCTTGCAACAAGTGAATGATCGTATCGTCCAAATTTTGATTTAAATATACAAATTTGAGGGATTTAGGAATATTTGCATAGTGGGGTAAGAAAATATTAAGTTCCGCAGCCTTAATTGGCTTTAACAAAATTCCATCAGCTTGATGAGTGTTAATCCGTGGCTCATCTACACGTTTCATCATCACCATCCGAATATGCTGTGTGACAGGATCCCCCTTAAGCAGGGCTAACACATCCCAACCCGACAACATCGGTAAATTTGGACTTAACAGAATCAGACAAGGCTGCAACCGTCGCGCTTTTTCTAGAGCTTCAGTACCCGATCGCGCAATTACAACTTGATAATCCAGATCTGCAAGGGTCTTTCTCAGCACTTCTACTTCCTCAGATGAAGTCTCGACAATTAAGACCAACCGAGTACGCGCACCATCAATTCGAGATGTTTGTGTATCAGGATTCACAGGCTCAGGAGGCAGCAAAATTGTAAACTGGCTACCCACATCGACTTGGGAAACAAAAGTAATATCCCCGCCATGCAAACGGGCGAGATGTCTAGTTAATAGAAGACTGGAACCTGTACCTTCAAAACGTCGAGTCAATACATTTTCCATCTGTTGGAATTTTTGAAATACCAAAGATTGCTTATCTTCAGGAATCCCAATCCCTTGATCCCATACAGTGATCGCTAGCCAACCTTCCCACCAGCGTACAGTAATACCGATTTGGGGCGCGTTATGGGGTAAATCCCCGACCAATCCCGATGGCAAAACACTAAATTTAAAGGCATTAGATAGAAGATTCACCAGCATTTGCTGCAATCTTGCTTCATCCGCCAAAATAGTTTGGATAGTTGGATCAATATCCAAATTAATATCCAATTCCCAGCCTTCCTCAAAGTTATAATTGCGGGAAATGGCTGAGTCTTGCTGCACCAATTTTCTAACTTGTTGAATACTTTTCAGGCAAACATCTTTGACCGAAATAGTTTCAGAGTATAGTTCAAGTTGCCCTGCTTCTGCTTTAGCAAGGTCAAACATATTGTCAATGATCGAAACTAGCTGTCTACCACTTTGGTGGATCATTTTCACATAACGACTTTGACGCTCATTTAGCTCTCCAAAGGTATTGTTGCTAAGCAAACTGGCAATACCAATCACTGAAGTCAATGGTGTTTTTAATTCATGGTTAATACAGGTCAAAAATTCATCTTTGAGCCGACTCAGCCCCGATAGTTCTTGAGCCAGATTTTTTTGAGCTGTAATATCATAGGCGATCGCCATTTCTAACCCTTGAAGGCTACCTTGCAAAGCCACATTCACGACTTGCCAAGTAAAAGAAGCACCATCAGTCGTACAAAATTCATGGGTTTCTGGCAAATTCGCTTGCAGTATTTGAGGAGAATCCTCCATAGAGGCTAGCTCAAGAGCTACATCCCTCCCACTATCTAAACGCTGCACTTCCGATCGCGGCGATATTTCATAGAGACTATTGCGCCATGCAGAATTCATACCCACAATTGCCCCATCGTGATCGCTCACCATCACAGGCAAAGGTATTTGATAAATTAAAGGTAGCAATAACGAGATAACCGAAGTTTTCTCGCTCTCTTCAGTTCTTACGAGCAATCTTAATAGGCTAGAAACCTCTAAGATACCTGCAAATTTACCATCTCCACTAACCAAAGCCCAAGTCTCCGCCGAATGCCGATATTGCGAAATTCTTTGCAGAAAGTCCGCCACGGTCATCGAGATTGAGATCGCAGGCAATGGCTCAAGATCAATATCCTCTAGAGCAATCGCAGGTGCAACAAACGTACATTGATCGGACTCAGCTTGCCAATTTAACAAACAACGCGCACTAAACAACCCTTGGGGCTGATCATTTTGATCCAGCACCACTACACTAGACCAGCCCTTTTTCAGAAGGTTTAATGCTTCGGAAGTTCTGGCAGGCAATCGGCAAATTGCCACCAGAGACTGCCCATATATTTCTAAAGACTGATTTAAGATGAGGGAGTCCATAAGCTGTAACCCTTACGGGTTATTGTTAATAGGTGTCTGTTGTCACTAACGGCTAGTATATTTTTCTATATAGTACGATCATCAATCTCACATGATTTTGCTATTTAAGTGCGAAAATAAAGCTTAAGATAAACTTCGTGCCACTCAAACCACCAAGTAGCCTGTGCCTGTTTTGACTAATTTACAAGTATGCTGTTTGGTGGCAGAAACTGATGTCATCCAAACAAAATCAGATCTCGCAAAATTTTTGCCTGAGGATCGATACACCGTAACGGTCGTTTCGGACTTAGAATCTCTTGTAAATTTATTGAAAAAAAACAAAAATGCACAAGATTGTTTAGTTATATTCAGAGATGTGGAGGCTGTCGTCGATCACCTCGGTATGCTAAATATTTTTATGCCGACCATACTTGTTCTAGAAGATCTTTATGAACAAAGCGAACCTCATGAACAAAGCGAATCAAGAGACTTTTATAGAGCCAGTATCAGCATCAGCTTCGATCAGCTCCATGATTTACCAACCATTATTGATCAGGCGATCGCCACCTTTATCAAGATCTCCCCACAAGTTCGCCATCAAGTCTATGTCAATATTCCCGATACTCCAGTTTCCGAATCCTTAAGTGTCCAACAACAAAGACTAGCTGATAAACTCAATGAGCGATTAGGGTATTTGGGGGTGTATTACAAACGCGATTCACGGTTATTCTTACGAAACCTATCTCCTGAAGATAGGCAGGAGTATATCGGACGCTTAAGAAGCATCTATCGATCCATCATATTGGAATATTTCTCAGAAAAACACAATGACTTAAATCAGAAAATTGATGAATTTGTCAATCTCTCCTTTTTTGCAGATATTTCTGTCTCTCAAGTTCTCGAAATTCACATGGAACTCATGGATGAATTTGCTAAACAATTAAGACTAGAAGGTAGGAATGATGAAATTTTATTAGATTATCGGATTACGCTAATTGATATGATTGCTCACCTCTGCGAACTCTACCGTCGCTCCATACCTAGATCCTAAAGAAATTAGAGTACTAGTTTTAGAGAATCCTAAGCAAAATTCGATTGAAATCTATAAAAAATATCTCAAATCTTGAAACTTTATCAATATTTGACCATAGCTATAGACTAAATGCAAAAATTTACTCTATAGAACTATAGAAGTTTAAGAGATTAAGTTATAAATAGCCGAAGCACACCAAATTAATGAAATGATTCGTAAAACATACGTCCTTAAACTCTATGTCGCAGGCAACACGCCAAACTCTGTACGGGCGCTGAAGATGCTCAACGATATCCTTGAAAAAGAGTTTCAGGGAGTTTATACATTAAAGGTAATTGATGTGCTGAAAAACCCACAATTAGCTGAAGAAGACAAAATATTAGCGACCCCAACTTTAGCTAAGGTTTTACCTCCCCCTGTTAGAAAAATTATTGGCGATTTGTCCGATCGCGAAAAGGTTTTAATTGGACTAGATTTACTATATGAGGAACTAATTGGCAATGACTAGCTCAACCACCCCTAATAATAACAACGAAATTAACGATAACAAAAGGCAAGAGCTAGGTGTACAGAAGTTACGCACCATGATTGAGGGGTTAGATGACATCACTCATGGTGGACTACCAAAGGGGCGATCGACTCTGGTAAGCGGTACTTCTGGTACTGGTAAAACACTTTTAGCCATGCAATTTCTCTATAACGGCATCACAGGGTTAGATGAGCATGGTGTATTTGTCACCTTTGAAGAATCTCCCTCAGACATTATTAAAAATGCCTATAGCTTTAATTGGGATCTCCAAGAATTAATCGATCAAGGTAGGTTATTTATTCTTGATGCCTCTCCTGACCCTGAAGGGCAAGAAGTAGTTGGGGACTTCGATCTATC